>DMYW01000069.1 GCA_003482455.1 Rheinheimera sp.
TGCGAGCAGAAACAAAACGCGCCCGCTGCGAAGGCGAAAAACGATTTAGAAAAAACAAAACCAGCGTGCGAGCAGAATTAACCCCGCCCTGGTTAAAAACTCAAAAGGAACACACATGGCCTTTCACAGCCCCGAGCACCTGCTGACGTTGCTAGAAAACCGGCAGGCCGACGCGCAGGCGTTGACGATGGCGCAGGCGCTGCAGCCGCTGACGTTAGTGCACGGCGTTAGGCGGGTGTCGGTGTTGCCGTATGGTGCGACTGTCATGCAAATTGAGCTGCAAACAGATCCGGCAGATGCCAGCAGTTTTCAGCCGTTGACGCTGGCGTATGACTCGCCACTGCAGTATTTGCAGGACCCGTTTGCGCTGGGCGTGACGGTTGGGCGGTTTGCCAATCGCATTGCCGGGGCGCGTTACACAGACCCTAGCGGGCAGACGCATCAGCTGGATGCCAGTCAGCCGCCGCATTGTTTGCATGGTGGGCGGCAAGGCTTTGGTAAAAAGATTTGGCAGGTGCTCGAGCAACGCGACGATTTTTTGCTGCTGTACCTGGACAGCCCAGCGGGCGATCAAGGGTTTCCGGGGCAATTACAGGTGTTTTTGCAGCTGTGGCTGACGGGCGAGCGACTGTGCCAGCGCTTTCATGCCATCAGCGATGCGCTGACGGTGGTGAACCTGACCAACCATTGTTATTTCAATTTAAATGGCGACGCCGATGTCAGTCGGCATCAGCTGCAGGTTGACGCCGATGCGGTGTTGTTGGTCGATGACAGCGGTATTCCAACCGCCGAACCGCTGCGTTTGGCGCCTGTAGCTGCGCGCTCCATCACTGCTGCGCTATCCACAACTGCTGAGCTGGCAGCGCAGGCACTCAATCCGCTGGCGGTAGCAACGCCGACTGCTGCGCCGCCGGCTGCATCTGCGCCAGGTTCATCTGCGCCAGGTTCATCTGCACAAGGCACAGCGCCAGCAACAAGTGCCGCCTTGGCGTCGTTATTTGATTTGCGTAAGCCTACGCCGCTGGATGGCCGGTTTGCTCGCGTCGATCACAGCCCACAAGCGCTGCTAACCCATGGCTTGGACCATTGTTTTATCACCGGTGCAGAAGCAAGCGCGACCACGCTTGGCGCTGCAAAGCACACGCCTTCCTACAAACCAGCAGTACAAGCCGATTTGTCCGCGCCACTGCCGCTGCAAGCGCGACTGACGGCGCCGTTGTCTGACGCTCAGCTAACTGCGTCGAACACATCGTCTAGCGGGCCTTCGCGGCAGCGCGTGCTGGAGGTGTATTCCAGTCAGCCGGGGCTGCAGGTGTATCGCGGTAACTATTTAAGCGTGCCCTTTGCGCCCTATCAGGCGGTGTGTTTAGAAGCGCAGAATTTCCCGGATGCACCGAATCGCGCGGATTTTCCGGCTAGCTGGCTCGAGGCGGGGCAGTGGTATGTGCAGCAAATCGACTATCGGTTTTTTGATCAGGCGGTTTTTTGATCAGACAGTTTTTTGCTGACGCGATTTTTGATGAGGTGCAGGCTCTAAAGTAGCGAGCGCCCGTTTTACCGGCCCACGCAGCCTTCACGCGCGATGGGCCATTCGATACAGAGTTCGTTTTAAAAACAAAAGGCCGCCGCAACGGCGGTAAAAACATAACTAGCACAGGGCAAACTATGACACTTGCAACGCTCGACCAGATCATCTTTGTGATCTACCTCGTAGGCTTGTTGTTTATCGCGTATTGGGTTTCGCGCGATGACCAAAGCCATCAAAAAGACACCAACGACTACTTCTTGGCGGGCAATAGCTTGCCGTGGTGGGCGATTGGCGCCTCGCTGATCGCCGCCAATATCTCGGCAGAACAGATTATTGGTATGTCCGGCTCTGGTTATGCCATTGGTCTTGGCATCGCCTCGTACGAATGGATGGCGGCGCTGACGCTGATGCTGGTCGGTAAATACCTGCTGCCGATTTTCTTAAAACGCAAAATCTACACCATGCCGCAGTTCTTGCAGCAACGCTTTGACAACCGGGTGCGCACCACCTTGGCGCTGTTTTGGTTGGCGGTGTACGTGTTTGTGAATTTAACAGCGGTGCTGTGGTTAGGCGCGCTGGCGGTCAATGCGATGACCGGCTATGAGCTGACCACCAGTATGTTGTTATTGGCGCTGTTTTCGGTGGCGTATTCCTTGTACGGTGGCCTAAAAGCGGTGGCTTACACGGATATTTTGCAAGTGGTACTGTTGGTGTTTGGCGGTATTTTTATGTCGTATCTCGCACTGAATATGATCAGCGGCGATACCGGCGTGCTTGCAGGTTTTAACCTGCTGCTGGAAAAAGCGCCGCAGAAGTTCGACATGATCTTAACGCCGGACAACCCTTACTACAAAGACTTGCCGGGCATTGCGGTGCTGGTCGGTGGTTTGTGGTTTATGAACTTAAGTTATTGGGGTTTTAACCAATACATTATCCAACGTGCGTTAGCGGCGCAGAGCCTGCAGGAAGCACAAAAAGGTATCGCCTTCGCCGCCTTTTTAAAGCTGTTAATGCCGTTGATCGTGGTGCTGCCAGGCATTGCAGCTGTGCTGATCCTGCCAGACTTGGCCAAGCCTGACCAAGCCTACCCGCAGCTGATGACCTTAATGCCAGTTGGCTTAAAAGGCTTAATTTTTGCGGCCTTAGTGGCGGCGATTTTGTCGAGCTTGGCGTCGATGACTAACTCGATTGCCACCTTGTTTACTATGGATGTGTACGCGCAGCTCAAGCCTAACCAAAGTCAAAAGCATTATGTGACGGTGGGGCGCGTCAGCAGTTTGGTGGCCTTAGTGGTGGCCTTGTTAACCGCCAAGCCGCTGCTGGGTGAATTTGACCAGGCCTTCCAGTTTATCCAAGAATTCACCGGCTTCTTTACGCCCGGTATTGTGGTGCTGTTCTTATTAGGTATGTTCTGGAAACGCACCACGGCGCTGGCGGCGTTGGTGTCGGCGGTCGGTTCGCTGGTGTTATCGCTGGCGCTTAAACAGTTCTGGCCTGAACTGCCATTTATGGACCGCGTCGGTTATGTCGGTGTGTTATGTGCCGTGTTTGCCGTAGCCACCACTTTACTGGCGAAAGCGCCGGCGCATGCAGGGGCGGTGGAAATCAAAGACATCGACTTTAGCACTAGCCGTGGCTTTAATTTTGCCTTTGCCATGGTCTGTTTAATTCTCGTGGTGTTCTATAGCATTTGGTGGTAACGCAATGAAAGCTCGCACCTTTTTTCCAACATCTTGGCTTTGGGTGGCGCTTGGCGCCGCCGCTGTGTCGCAAAGCCATGCGGCGATTGAGAGAACTAGCCTTGCGGCAACTGAGCAGAACAGCCCTGCGGCGACTGGCACTGCGCCGGTCAGCCGTGTCGCCAACGGCGTCTGGCTCGATGAACAAGGCCATGAAGTGGCGCTGTTTGGCGTCAATTATGCTCAGCCGTTTGCCTTTGGTTATCGGGCGTTAGCAGCCAAAGGGCTGTCGCACCGCGACGTGATGGCGATGGACGTGGCGCACTTAAAGCGGTTGGGGGTGCGAGCGTATCGCGTGCATTTGTGGGACCGGCTACTGAGCGATCGCGATGGTAACTTGTTGAATAACGAGTATTTAGCCTTGTTTGACGAGTTGCTAGAAATGCTGCGCGAAGCCGGCATTCGGGTGGTGATCACGCCCATTGGTTGGTGGGGCAGTGGCTATCCAGCGCCCGATCCAACCGAGCCTGGCTTTAGCGCCTTGTACAGTAAAAACGACATGAACGAAAAGTCGGACGCCATCAAGGCCACGCATACCTACCTGCGTCAGCTGATGGCGCACGTCAACAAGGCTGGTTATCGCTACGCCGATGACCCGAATATTCTGGCGTTTGAACTCTTTAACGAACCTAAGCATCGCCAAGATCCTGCCAAGAGCGCGGCTTATGTCAGCGACTTGGTCAAGCTGCTGCGTGACGCCGGCGTTCGTAAGCCACTGTTTTATAACACCTCTGAGCAAGGCAACTGGCCAGAATTTGCCAGCGCCTTGTGTCAAACGCCTATCGATGGTGTGTCGTATCAGTGGTACCCCACGGGCTTATTGCATATGAGCGGGCGCCACGGCAACTGGCTTGGCAGTGTCGCGCGCTACAGTGAGCCGTTTGCCGCGCTTGATGGCTGCGCTAGCAAAGCGCGTATGGTGTATGAGTTTGATGCGGCCGACGTCGCTGCGCCTGTGATGTACCCAGCGATGGCGCGTAGTTTTCGCCAAGCGGGCTTTCAGTGGGCGACCCAATTTGCCTACGACAGCGCCGAATTGGCTGGTAGCAACGCCGAATACAATACTCACCATTTGAACTTGCTGTACACGCCAAGCAAAGCCATCAGTTTATTGATCGCAGGCCAGGTGTTTAGCGAGTTGCCGCGTGGTGACGCCAAGGCCAATAGCCAAGCGTCGAAACAACCTCTGGTGGAGAATTATCCGGCGTCGAACCTGATTGAAACGCCACAAAGCCAAACCCAGTTAACACCGCCGCGCGCCGCATTCAGCCAAGCGAGCAATGCAGCTGCAAGCACAGCCAGCGCAGCGGAGAGCGGGGTGGCGGTGTATCAAAGTGCCCGCGCCTTTTATTACAGCGGCAGCACTACGGTCACCCCACGTAGCAAGGATGTAAGCCAGATCGCGGGTGTTGGCAGTTCTGCGCTGGTGCAGTACGGCGGCACTGGTGCCTATTTTATTGACCGCCAAGCCGATGGCAGTTATCTGCTGGAGCTGTATCCGGACGTTGCCATGCTGCAAGACCCCTATCAGGCGTCGAGTCTAGCGCGCCAAGCGTCTGTGCTGCAGCTGAACCAACAGCCGATGCAGTTGAAGCTGCCAGGCCTTACTGACAGCGCCGTCGCCACGCCACTGGCAGGCCCTGCCTTGGCGTTAAAGCCACAAACGCTGAAGACTTTGCAGCTGCTGCCTGGGGTGTATCGATTGGCCACCGCCAATGCGCCGGCCTATCAAGGCAAAACACCGAGTTATCACTTGCCGAGTGCACTTACTAGCGCAAACAAAACGCCTACAGGGTTATTGGCGACGCACCAAGGGCCGGATCGCTGGCAGCAACAGCAAGCTTTGCCGCTTTGCGTCGATATCACAGCGCCGCGCGCGGCCGTGCTGTCGGTGCGCTTGTATCACCGCTTCGCCGGTGACAAGTGGCAGGCGTATCAAACGGCGACGGATGCCGGTCAAGGCCAGTATTGTGCCAGCGTGCCAGCGGCGCAGCTTACCCGCAGCGGTGTGTTGCAATACCGCTTTGCCGTGGAAGCGCCAAGTTTGGTCGAAGCGACGCTGCGGGCTGCTACCAGCACTGACGCGGCAAATACAGGCGTTGCACCAAGTGCCAGCAGCGCATCGGTCAGCAGCAATGCACCAGCGCGCTGGCTGACCACCAGTGCTAGCGGTTCTAGTTTGGTCTGGCAAAGCGCTTGGCTGGTCGGCAAACCGGACGACTGGGACTTTGCCGACGATGGCCGCGCCTATGTTGCCAAAGTGCAAGCCGCCAAAGCGCCACTGCTGCTGTTTAGCGGTGAGGACAGCAGTAACTTAGCTGGCGCTTTGGTCTACCCGAAAGATGCCAAAACCACGCTGGATTGGCGCTTAGCCGATGAGCCAGTGCTGCGCGTCAGTGTCAATAAAACCGGCACTTGGCTGGTGGATGGCGTGGTGCCACTGCTGCGCACACAACTGCAACGCCAGCAGCAACTGGCGTACGCCAATGCCACGGGTACCGCTTCGCAGCTCTTGCCAGATGCGGCGTTAAAGTTGCGGCTGAAAGTGCGGGTGGTGCGCCGAGGCGATGGTAACGAGCCGTTGACCGTCGGTGTGGCGCTGCTCGACCCAGATGGCTTAGCGTGGGGCAGCGAACTGCCAGTAAGCGCGCAGTGGCAAGTGCTGCAAGTGCCGGTAGCCAGCTTACAACCGCTGCCGACACTGCTAAGCGAAGCCTATCCAACTTTCTTACCCGCCCAGCTGCAATCGGCCACGCGTCGGCCGTTCGATGCACGGTATAGCCAAGGCGTGCAATGGTGGCTGCCGAGCTTGCCGACGCAAGACGTGGCGCTGGAGATAGCGGAAGTGAGTTTGGTGGAGTAACCATGCGAGCTAGGGCACAGATTTGTTGTGCCCTAGGTCTCACGGGCGACGGCGAAACGGCGCCTGTCAGTTAAACAACTGCCCTTGAGCAGCCCCCTACACATACGGCTGCAGCAGCGCTCGCAGCGGCACCTTGGCTTTGAGCGTTTTGGCCAGCAAAAACATCCCGGCCATTTTGCGGTGCAAAAATAACGCATCGACCGGCGGCGTGTGCCAGTAGTTATGGCGCATCGACAATTGCAAACCGGCGTCGCGCATGCGTAGCGGCAAGTCAGAGCTGGCAAAATCATAGCGGTCGCTGGCAAGGGTATCGCCAGCCAGCGCCACCAGCGCGAGCACCGCTTGTTGTTGCGCGGGGTTGATGTCGGCACTGAAATAGCCGATTTGCCGAAGGGCAGCCAGCAGCGCTGTGTTGTTTTGAGCAGTGCTGTTTTGTGCCGTGAAGTCTTGGGTCGCGTTGTCCTGGGCCGTGTGGTGCTGCGCCAACAAGGCTCGAAACAACTGGCGATAGCCATCGACAATGCTGCTGCCGTAGTCACGACAAGCGCCAAAATCCAGCAGCACCAGTTGCTGCGTCTGTTCGTTGTAGCGGTAATTGGCGTAATTCGGGTCGGTTTGCACCAAGCCAAACACAAACAATTCTTTGAACAGCAACTCAAATAGCAAACTCATCAAATGGTCGCGTTGCGCTTGCGGCAGATGCTGCAAACTCTCAACCGGCACACCCTCGACAAAGCCCATGGTCAGAATATGCGCTGTGCACAGTTCAGGGTAAAGCGTTGGGATTAAAAAGCGTTGATCGTCGGCGATATGCTGGCGATAACGGGCTAAATAGGCAGCTTCTTGCAGGTAATCGGCTTCCTTGTGCAGCTGGCGTTTGGCTTCAGCCAGCAGCGGCGCCAAGTCAAGGTCAGCGGGCAACAAGCCACTGATGCGCAGTAGGCTTGCGACATTATCCACATCGCTGTCGATGCTGGTGCTGATCCCTGGGTATTGCACTTTGACGGCCAGCGGCTGGCCCTTGTCATGATTAGCCTGGTGCACTTGGCCAATCGACGCGGCGGCGATAGGTGCAAAGGCAAAATGACTAAATTGCTGTTGCCAATCGGCGCCCCATTCGGTGCGCAGTACAGTAGCCAATTGCGACGGCAACATTGGGCTGGCGTTGGCACGCAGCTGCGCCAAGATGCTGGTCAGTGCTTCGGGCAACACGTCGCCCGCGTCCATCGACAGCAATTGGCCTAGCTTCATCGCCGCGCCCCGCATTTGCGACAGTTGGTTCGCCAGATGTTTGGCATTGGCGGGCGTCAACAGCAGTTGCTGCAGCGCTGGCTTTTGGCCTTGCGCCAGCTGCTTGGCGCCTTCGGCCAGCACGCCACCGGCAATTTTGCCGGCCAAACTCGCTAAATGGCCAAGCCGCGCCAAGCGACCCGTTGGCACTTTTTGACCGCTTGGCTGGTGCTGACTGCTTGGAGAGTGGTTGGGTTTGTTTGCAGACATCATGGCTCCTTGTACTGACAATAAAGAGTACGCAATCGCTGGCGCTTTAGGCCACAACAGAAGATGAAAGAACCGGGATTTGGCGTTGCTAAGATCAAGGGATGTCTTCGCATGGCAAAACGCAGGGTAGGCGGCTTGGTCGGTGGCGGTTAGGCGCAAAAGGTCGGGTTTACGTCGATACTCTTGTGCAAAATACGGATGACTTTCATGTGATGACTGTCAATCTGTTGATAGAAAATGACCTGACAACCCTGCGGGAATGTTCGATAACCAGCTAGATTTCATCACATGGTCTACCGATATCGGGATTTTCTGCAAGCAGTCAAAATGACTCGTCTATCTGTTTTAAATAGATATTTCATGGCTCTTTCCCCCCGCACAGTTGCGTAAACAATGCGGACTCTCGTGAATCAGCTTTTGCAGCAAGCGTAAAGTCAAACGACCTCATCGCGCGTTGTCACTATCAAGCGCGTGGATAAAGTGTTCAAGATCATAATCGGCGTCACCGCGTTGTTCACCTTCGACTAGAAGTTGGCGAAGCGATTGCCATTTGGTTTCTTTGTTTTCGAGTAAGCGCAGTGCGCTGCGAATGACTTCGCTTGCCGAGTCATACCGACCACTTTGGATCTGGCTGGCAATAAAGTCTTCAAAGTGTGCTCCAAGCGCGATACTGGTGTGCTTAGTCATGTTGGGGTCCTGAATACCAATAAATACCTAATTTTGGTATCTGGCGAGGCTTTGAGCACCGAGGCTCACCAACTCCCTACGACAATTTGCACCGAGTATTGTCGCGCACGGTGAACACCTTTGCCAATGTCAGCGGCAGCGTCACCCTCTCCGAGAGCTATGCCTATGATGACAATGGCAATTTAACCAGCAGAGGAAACCTGGGTATTACCAATACAATGTCGCGGGCGATGCACTGTCGGTGAAATACCTGCTCAAAGACCATTTAGGCAGCACCATAGCAGTGCTCACCGACCAAGGCGTTGTGCTACAGCAGTTTATCTACGACCCATGGGGCAAGCAGTACAACGTCTTTAGCAACACAAACTTGATGCTGGCCTACAGCTCCGATGCCACCACCAAAGGCTACACCGGCCATGAGATGGTCAATGACTTTGATGTCATTCACATGGGCGGGCGTACCTACAACCCAGTGATTGGTCGGTTTATGCAGGCGGACCCTATTATACAAGCTCCAACAGATTTACAAAGCTACAACAGGTATGCATATGTTCGAAATAACCCGCTTACACTTATCGATCCAAGTGGTTATAGTTGGTGGACTAAATTTAGAGATAGTTGGTTAAAACCATTAGCCTCTATAGCAATATCATTTTATATGGGACCTTGGGCCGCTGGATATTTTAATAGTGCGATTGTAGGTGGGGCTGTCACCGGATTTGTTGCTGGTGCAGTTGTCACAGGATCGCTACGAGGAGCAATGGTTGGTGCATTTAGCGGTGCAATGTTTGGAGCGATATCTGATTGGGCTGGAGAGATGAGCTATGGAAACTTCAAAGAAATGGCTGTGGACGGAAACTGGGATTTGCTCGGAAAATTGAGTAACTATGGTGGAAATTATCTAACTAGTGGTCAAATATCTGCGGTGGTAGCAGCTCATGCAGTCTCTGGAGGGATAATTTCTAAACTACAAGGCGGAAAATTTGGGAATGGTTTCTTTTCTGCTGGTGTAACAAAAGGTGCAATGGGTAGCTTCGTTACAGATGAGATATCATTTACCAACGCAATTAAATCTGCACTCGTTGGTGGAACAGCATCAGTTATATCTGGAGGTAAGTTCGCAAATGGTGCCGTAACAAGCGCTTTTCAATACTCTCTGAATTGGGCTACAAAAGCACATAACTACCTTATTCGAAAAGCGTACGGTAATGAAATGAGCGATATCGAACTTGCTGCAATGGAGGCTGGAAGTCGTTATACAGATCGAATGGAGAATCAAGACGATGAGAACTCGTATAAGCATTCAATGACTTCAGATAAAAATCCAAATGTCGCTGCTATGGAAAGTAGAAGGGACAAATGGGTTTCCCAACAAGTCAACGAAGGAGTTAAGAATATAGATGGAACCGTTCGAGGAAACATCGCTGCATATTTCAAAATTGGTGAGGGCCTTCATACTGTAATGGATCAGTATTCACCAGCACACATGGGCCAAAATCAACATTGGGACATCACACAATTTTATAAACACGGACCACTACCAACTTCATTAGAAGGTACTAGAAGTGTTATTCAACCTCAGTACAATTATATAATTGAAAACATGAGAGGGGTGTGGAAGCCATGAGGTTTGCATTATTCTTGCTATGCATTACTTATTTTTTATTTGGTTGCGGCTCTTTTGGAAGGAAGGATATTTATATTTCGGATAGAAAACCGTCGCACGGAATTAACGTGCTAAATGTAGTCGGGGAAATAGATAAAATAACACCTGTGTTGAATGTATTTTCAAAAAATGACATCGACGAGTTTTATAATTCCAAGATTGGAACTGATATTAAAAAAGAATTTGATCTTGTAAATTCAAATTTCAGCCTAACGAAAATCGCAATATATGAAGTAAAAGAAGACTACTTCAAACAACTAATAGGGATAAAAAAGGAAAACTTTAAAACCACTATTGTTTTTGATCTAATTTACACTTATGAGGCATTTACTCCAAGCGCAACAATTGATAACAATCCTGCTCGTGCGAGAGGAAACCTCTCTCTAATAATATCGGAATTGAACAAAAATTATTATAAAATCACTGTTTCAACAGAGAACTTCCGAATAATTGATGGTTTTTCATGTATTTTAAGGGAAGGCATTATTTGCGGTGATACAACACGCCGGTTAGAAAATGCCCCTTTTGAAGAAAGTCTGATTTTGAACTATATTAAATTCATATTGAATAAAAACGGGTTTAAAACAAGTTAGCCGTTTATTTTCAATATTCCACTTATGAAAAATCTTAATATCGCTGGGTCTTTATTTTTACTTTAAGATATTCATGGGTAAATATGATCATTTAGCCGATCTTCGAAGTGAATCGACATCTGCGATGTCAGATTGCTACCAGCAGATCGAATTTCCCAAGAAAGTCCCTGCTGTTATTCCAGTACCTGAGCTGTGCTGTGAGCACGGCATAAACCTGATGTTTCGACGGGTTCTCCGCAGTACATTTTATGTTTAATTTACAGAAAACAGTAATTCCCCAAATAGAGAAAGGTAGTAATCTCTTTACACCATGGAATGTTCTGATCAACTACAATTCGCTAGAGATAAGTTCCAGGGTAAGATCATGAACGTTTATTGAACATATTTAGCTCAATATCTGTGGGATTACAAAATAGTCCTAAATGGACAAAATAAATCTAAAAATCAGCTAGCTATTTTGCTAACTAATTGATAAACCTAGTGACCTTCGATTTATCAGCAGCTTACTCGCTTTCCAGAAAAGAGAAAAAACATATTTATTTTGAACTATCTTGTCACCATCTAGGTTTTGGGGCTGCAAATTTGCAGCCTGTAGGCCTGTCCAATTTACAACCATTTTGGCAATCAACAATATCTATGCACTTTTTGAACGAATAAGGCATGTTTAGAATCGCCTTTCACACGAGCCAGATAGATTGCTAAACAACCTGAGTAAAAAAACGAACATTCATGCTCTCACCCTGAGCTATGTCCCACTCTGACTAACGCTTCTCGTACCAGTAATCGACAATAGCCAATACGTTCTTTTCATTCGATTTGAAGCCTGGAATGGTTTCCAACCTGACCAATCGCCGTGCACTTCTTGGGCATTCCGAAACTGTTCCGTTCATGATAAACAGACAACGACTGTTCAAATTCACCATGCTCAATTCGCCGGCTTTATCCCTTGGTAAACGGCTACCTTTTCGGCACTCAAAGTTGCTTGCCGGATCCTTTGGGTTATCCCAATGGCAATCGCTGGCTTTGAAGATCTCAAACTCACCTTGATTCATTGAGACAATCAACGAACCGCCATTGACGTCTTCGTTAACAGCATAGGCAGCATGCGAAGAAAGCATCGTCACAAAAAGTACCAACTCGGTTAGCATTTTAATTGGACGCATTTTTGACCCCTTACGTTATTCCGCAACCTGACGGAAAGCTTTACCTACGACAATTTGCACCGAGTGCTGTCGCGCAAGGTGAACACCTTTGCCAATGTGAGCGGAAGTGTCACGCTGTCAGAAAGCTACGCCTATGATGACAACAGCAATTTAACCAGCAAAGGCAACGTCGGGTATTACCAATACAATGTTACAGGCAAGCCCAACCGTCTGGCCGCGATTTGGCAAAACCGGCCGCCGCGCTATGAGTTGCAATTGGAAGCCACCGATCTGCAGCAACGGCTAAAACGCTTGGTCAAAGATTGTGATATCGCCAATTTTATCAATGGTTTGCGCTGAGGTTATACCTTAAAGCATCCGTTGTTGATGGGCGTTCAACAACGCAGCCTTGTGGATTTACACCTGGCCACAGGCACTTTCCCAGTCGGCCGCCCAGGCGCGCAGCGGGTCTAACGTATGCATTAACGACAGGCCAAGCTCGGTCAACTGATAGCCGCTGGCGGTTGATGCCAACAGCTTGGCGTCGCTGAGTTGTTTGACGCGATCGTTTAACACGGACGGCGACATGCCGTCGCAGCGTTCTTGCAGGGCGCGAAAGCTCAGCGGCTGTTGGCTGAGTTCCCACAAAATACGCATATTCCATTTGCGACCTAACAGGTCAAATACCGCCATGATGGCGACGCCGCTGGTCGAGCCGCGCACGGCGCGCGTGGGTAATGGAGTGGTCGTTTTAGTCATCGTTTTATGCTTCTAAATGCGCTTCTAAAAAAGTAGCGGAATTCATTGCTACGGAAAACGTAGCGTGATAGAGTTTTTGCTACGAAATAAGTAGCATCCTAGCCTGGATGCGAGCCAAAAGCGAGGCACCTATGTTTTTAGTCGATATGCAGTTTACAGACCTAGAAAAAATTACCCCGGAACTCACCGACGCGCACCGAGCTTATTTGGCGGCGCAGTACCAAAACAACCAACTGATGTTCGGTGGGCGCAAAGTGCCGCGTACCGGCGGCATTTTGTTGTCACTGCACCAAGACAAAGCTGAGTTAGTGGCGATGCTGGCAGCTGACCCTTTTATGCAAAGCGGTGCCGTTAGCTACAGCATCACCGAATTTGTGCCTGTGATGGCGGCGCCCAAATATGCCGAAGTGTTGGCTATTCGCTAATAACGTGCGGGGTTGCTGCGTATGTCAGCATGGTGGTGGCCTTGGTTCGCATGATCTACGCCTGCACACTTCTAACCAGAGCACGCTGATAACCAGAGCGCTCTTTACCAGAGCACTCTATATCAGAGCTGGTCAAGGCGCTGTTGCTGGTACGCTGCTGCGTCACACCAAGGCTTCGCCATTTTCAAAAAAGTACAGGATTTACCCAGTTACAATTTCCCAGTTAACATGACTCGCTTACCTGCGGCGCAGTAGCGGTTTGGTGGCGTAGCAGCGGTTGGGCGGCAAAGTCGCGGATCACTTGCACCACGTCGCGTTCAAAATCAATGCACGACAAGTCCTGCTGAAACTGCTGCAAGCGGGCGATGCGCAGCGGCGTATGTTTGCCAGTTAAGCGATACAGCAGCGCCGCTAAGCCTGGGACACTGCGAACTGTAAATTCCAGCCGCTTGCCAAAGCTATCTAGCTCTTGCACCAATACTTGCTGGTAAAACTCAGGCAAAGTCCAGCCGCGCAAGGTGGCCAGAAACTGTTGGTTGCTGGCGGTTTGCGTCGCTAAATCCAGGTTGGCAAAGCCCAAGTCTTTTTTCACATGCTTTAGATGGAAGTACAAAATGCCTTGGTACTCTTTTTCAAAGCGGGGTTTATCAAACACAAAGGCTTCGTATTTTTCGGTTTGGCGGAAATAAATATTGCTGCACACTGGGAAAAACATGTGATCGCCGGTACCGACAAACGGCAAGTTGCCATAGACCTTTAATTGCTCTTGCGGTTTGCCAAGCAAGTTCACACCCGAAAAGGTGTAGATTTTGCGAACGCCGCGGGCTATGTCTTGTCGCACTTTCGCCACGACTTTGGCGAGGTTGGGGGTGATGGCTAAATGGTCATCATCGAGTTTGGTGGCCACGCAATATTGCGCTTTGGATAAGGTGTAATTGTAATAATTAGCCAGACTATGCACGCAGTGCGTATCGGCTTGTTTGTTGCCTTCACTGAGCGGTGGATGCACCTTGGGCAGATAGTGGTACAACTTAATTTTATCCGGATGTTCTTGCTGCAATTCCAGCAGGATCGCTTCGGTTTCATCGCTGCAGTCGTTATAACAAGCGACAATTTCATCAAAGTACGGCAAATGCGATTCAATACTGAGCCGTAAAAACTCCGCGCCATTTTTAATGCGCATCAAGGCGCTAATGCCTGGCTTTTTTGGGCTGTTGAGGGTGGCTAAGTCCACCACAAAATCGGCTTCATTTATTAACACGGTGCAATTCCAACACAACTTAAACGTCAACGAGGGGGAGTCAATCGGTGATAAAACTTACGCAGGATTTATGACAACAATGACAACGCGGCACACCTTAACCAAATTTTGTTAGGCAAATGGTTAAGATGTGTAATTGATGTTGCATTTTAGCAGGGATGGAGCGGGTCTGGAAGTTGCTACAAAACGCCGACTAGTGCGGCTTGGCAAGGCCTGCTTGGTGCAAAAACGTTTGTAGGCTAGTGCCTTCCAAGTGGCCATGCACTTGTTGCAGATACTCGCTTGCACTGCAAGGTTTGTTATCGCACTGGCATAACGTACTTGCACCATGCTCGACTAACCAACGGGCGTTGTCGGCTTTCATTGCCAGCAGCGCCATCATCAGCGGTGTCACGCCTTTTTGGGTTGTAACATCCAGCCGGAAACCGGCTTGGTGTAGTTGTGTCAGCAAACTGGAGTCGCCCTTAAATGCGGCAAGGTGGATAGCGGTGGCCCCGGTCACGGTGTGATAGTCCAGGACTGTTGGGTCTTGTAGTAGCTCGCTGATCAGGTCAGGTTTTTGCCACTCGATAGCCTGCAGTAACTTTTCACCGTTGGGGATAGTTAACTGCAGGATATTTGGCGCAAAGTCATGGATGGTCACACTTTGTTCGGCGGCTTCGCCAACGGTCAGCAGATCGCCTGCAAACCGATGCACGGGGATCAGCAAGTTGAAGCTTTCACGATCGGTCGCTTGAATGATCCGCCCATCAACACCGTAACGCGTACCAGAACATGGATCGATAAACTGCTGCGAGTCGGCTTGCCATTGAATAGCGCAGCCAAAATTAGTGGACACACCTAGCACCACCAGCACATCGGGCCTTTGACTACGCAGCTTAGTGCCGTCTAACGGGTCTGTGCCGGCGAGCAATAGCGAAGCGAACGCATTGCCAGATGTGCGCGCTTGGGCCCGATACAGATCGAGCTTAGCCCAAGGTGGCAGCTGCGTGGGCGATGCTTGGTTAAGCTCTGCGATTTGCGCAGCCGTGCGCTTGTATACCAGCACGGGCCGGCCGCGCCAATACAGAGTTTTAACCTCGCCGACCGCCAGTTGCTGGACGTTCAACGTCGTCGCTTGTGCCGGCATTATGTGCAGAAGGACCAACCCAGCGACTGTCGCGACACGACGCCACCAAGCCCACCGCGAACCAAGCCATGCTTGAGCATCCAGTTGAATTCGAGAAATTTTCTGCGATATGTTGGGCATAAGAAATGGCTGTCCTTCGCTAAGCGGCATCTGGTGTTTGGGTGTGCATTCGCTAGGGCGCAATACACTCGCATTCTAGGTTATGCAAACTACTGTAGGTTATTCAAAATATTGTGGAAATTGCACCAGCAAGGCTTGGACTTGCGAGGCTGCCGCCGCATCGCCGGTTTCTTTTAGTGCCGTGACTGCTGGCAGCAGTTGCGCCAGAAATAGATGCAGTTGTTGGTGGGCTTCGCCTGTCATAGTGCAACCTGCAATAAGTTGATCCACGTCTTGTTGCAGCTTGCTGCCTAGCTCTTTGCTTGCTGCAGCCGAGCTGACGCGCTCATGCATGATCTGGAATTGTGTCCGGGTGTGCTCATCCAAACGCCACTTAGCGCCATGATTCAGTTGCAGCTGCGTGGTCGCCGCTTCTGCGTGTGGCTGGCCAGTAGCATGTTCCGCATGCGAGTCGTGCATGTCACCACAACCGGCCAGTAGAGCCATGGTGAGTGCTATGGCGAATGTTTTATGTAAATCATTAAAAGTCATAGAAAATCTCTTTTATTGCAGGTTTTTTGCTAATCGACGTTGGCGAATGGTGTCCAACATGCTTGGTGGATGTTGTCCTTTTACACGCAGCACTGCGGAACGCACCAAGGAACTGCCAAAAGTAAAGGTTAAATAAGTTAAAGCGCCAGTAACTAGGACAAAACACAATTCAACCGCGATATTGCTAGGAATTCCTGACATCACAGCGGCTGGCAAATGCACACATGTTTTAACAACCGTGCCGAATACCATGATGGGCATCATCAACAAGCACCACAGGATGGCCCCGAGCAGATATAAAACAGCCATTAGTTTTTTCATAGTTTCCCTTCAACAACAAAGTTCAGCAGCGCATTCGCATTGAAGCCTTGATAGGTCGAGTCCGCAGTGATGCCGGCCACCACGGACGACAAAACAGCGGTCAAAACGGACAAAGACCTCGAGTATACCGTGAAACATCAGCTCAAGTGCAATCAGCGGTGCGCTACTAGAGCGTTGCCCCACTTGGGCTCAGCCAACACGCAGTTGCTGTGAGTATAAGGACACGCACTGTGACTATGATGTGAAAGCGGTCGCTAGTGGGTTTCGCGTTGCCACTGCAGCGCCTGCTGCACCAGTTCGCTGACAAAGGCGTCTTTGGCGTTGGCGTAGCGATCGGATTGGCCTTGGCTTTGCGCAAAAGCCTGTTGTTTGACTTGGTTGTAGTCCGTGACGGCTTGTGGGTGAGCACGCAAAAAATCGCGCAGCGCCAAGTGGCTGTCACTGGCTGGGTGACCCTGCACAAACGCATGCAAGTGATGTGTCCGGTCTTGGCCGTCGGTGGGGGCGGCTAACCAGGGTTGTGCGATACCGGCAGGCAATACAAAGTACTGCCGACCGACGATGCCGTTAGCTCCTTTGTGCTGGTAACCCAGTCCTTGCAATAACGCAACACAGGCATCGAGTGCCGCTTGGTCTGGCACGCACAGCAGCATGTCGATGATGGGTTTAGCCCAAAGTCCAGGCACAGCCGTGCTGCCGATATGCCACAGCTGATAGGATGCGGCAACCGGGGCTGGCAGCTGCGCCCACAGCGCTTGTTCGATCCGACGTTGTTCGGTGGTAAATTGCGCCGGCCAGAGCGTTGATGGCGCACAGAGTTGGATCGGGCGTGCCATGGTTCGTCCTGCTGGCGTTAGGTGGCGCGCAACACGCGGTTGCGACCTGCTGCTTTGGCCAAATACAAGGTTTTGTCGGCGGCATCAAGCGCCGCTTGGGCCGACTCAAAGTCGATGCTACTGGCGACGCCGGCACTAAAGGTCACCGAAAACATCTGCTTGTCTTCGTTAAAGGCAATTTGGCTAAACTGCGACAAGATTTGTTGCATCACGCTAAGCGCATCCTCCGGGGTCGTGTCGGGCAGCAGGACTAAAAACTCTTCGCCGCCGTAGCGGCCAATCGCATCGCTTTTACGCAGTCGCTGCAACAGCAGCTGCGACAGCGACACAATCACCCGATCGCCAACGGCGTGGCCAAAGCGATCGTTCACCGATTTAAAATGGTCGATGTCCAACATAATCATGCTGCACGGCTGCTGTTTGCGTTTGGCGATGGCAAACAGTTGTTGCGCCAATTCTTGGATATAACCGTGGTTATGCAAACGTGTCAGACTGTCTTGTTTCATCAGTTGGCGCAGTTTGCGGCCACGTTTGACCCGTGCATTGAGCTGACTGAGTAACGACTCGATGCTCAAATCTTTTGGGATCACATCGTCAGAACCCAGCTCGACCAAGTCGTCTTTAATCAAGGCGCTTTGCTCGGCCGTCATAAACAAAATCGGCACCGCTTCGTATTCGGGGATCTGTCGAATCAACCGCGCCAATTCAGCGCCGTTATAATCTGGCAGGTGATAATCCAGAATGAACAAATCGGGGTTGTAGCCATCCAGTGCAAACAGCAAATCAGCGGGGCGGGTAACGCCGCGAAATTCAAAGCCGTCATGTTCCAAGATGTTTTTGTAATAGGTCAGAATGGAATCTTGATCGTCAACCATCAATACCCGATATGGGCGCTCATTTCCCATGTCCAGCAAACTGCGAATTTTTGCCACCAACTCGTTGATTTTCGGAGGCTTATTAAAAAACGCTGCCGCGAGATTGCGCACGGCTTGCATCCGCACTTCAAAATTATTCTCGCTGGTCATAATGATGGCTTTGCTGCGGCGACGGTGTAGCTCAGCGACAAAGGTAAACACTTCGTCGCGACTGGCATCAGGCACATTCAGATCGACAATGGCGATAGCCGGCGTCTGTTGCAACAAGTGCTCTTTGGCTTCCGCCAGACTCTTCACCCAGTCCACCGCAAAACCAAATTCAAACAAGTTGGTTTTCAGCACAAAGCCGTGGCTCTCGCTGTCTTCCAGCAACAAAATTCGTTCGACTAAAGCGGGCAGGGTGGCGCTTGGCACTACTTGCAGTGGCACATCGACACTGGATAACTGCTGGCTTTGCTCAATCGCCAACTTTAGCTGCTGCATTTGCTGGAGTAATAGCGGTTGCACGCAGGCAAAGCCATCAGCGTCGTGGGCATCTGTGCGAAGTAATTCCAGTAAGTGTTCGGCGCAATCTGAAATGGCTGGTAAGCCAAAGGTGCCACTGGAGCCCTTGAGCACATGCAGGCGGCTCACTAACTCATGGTAGCCATAGGCGTTCCAGCGTTGCTGTAACTTGTAGAAGATCTCTTCAACTTGGCTGCATTGCTGCGGTAGTCGCGCTCGATAGTTCTGCGACAACTCAGCAATTTTCGCCTTTAACACATCTGACATAACCAACAAATTCCAACGTTGTGTGTCCAGACGTCCTTGTGTGCCACCTTGCGCAGCCTCGTGCCGCTGCTGCATCAAGCGCCCAGTGTGTAAGATGTCGCGCCAAGCGTCAACCTTGCGCGATAAATCAACTAGTTAGCCAACAGACGCAACCTAACGTTGCGTCCAAGGCCGGCGCACGGTCTGGTCTGCAGGTTATAGCTGCTGCAGCTGCTGTTTTTGCTCTTCGCTCAGTGGCACACTTTGCTTGCTGGCGAAATCATAATGCACCAACACAGCGACACCACTGGCGCAGCGCCGGCCTTGTTGCCAGGCTTCTTGCGTCACATCAAACGACGAACCGCCGATGCGGCTAACCCAAGTGCGGATCTCCACCGCATCGCCATAAAACAGCTCGGCATGAAATTCGATGCTGAATTTCGCCAAGATCAGCCGCCAGTCGCTAGGGGCTAAGTTGGCAGTAAACACTTGAAAGACCTTGTCGCGTGCGCCTTCAAACCAAGTGGCCAGCACTGTGTTGTTGATATGGCCGAGCGCGTCGGTTTCATTAAAGCGCGGTTGGAGCGGGTAGCTGTACATAGATGTTCCTTGGTGATGTTCCTGGGTCAACAAGCGGCGCGGCCAAGGCCTAGCATAGCTCGGGGCTGAAAAGTCAGTTAGCATAAACAAAAAGCAGAGTTAGGAACAACGCATGTCAGCACCTCGCACCGCCTTAATTACCGGCGCCAACAGTGGCATTGGACTCGCCCTTGCCACTGAGTTGCAGCAACAAGGCTATCAAGTGATCGCGACGGCGCGGCGCGATGATGCAGTAGCAAAGCTTGCAGCGGCGGGTTTCTTGGCATTACCGCTGGATGTCAACGATACAAAGTCGCGCCAAGCGCTACGGCAGGCGCTGCAAGCGCGTGGATTGTCGGTCGATTTGCTCGTTAACAACGCCGGTTTTGGCGCTATGGGGCCTGTACTCGATTTCACCGAGCAGCAATGGCAAGCCCAGTTTGCGACGAACCTGTTTGCGGTGGCGCTGGTGACCAAAGAACTGTTGCCGCTGCTTGAAGCGGCGCAAGGGCGAGTGCTGAATATCGGTAGTGTCAGTGCCAGTTTAGTCACGCCATTTGCTGGGGCTTATTGCGCGTCGAAAGCAGCGCTGCATGCCATCAGCGAAGCGATGCAAATGGAACTCGCGCCGCTGGGCGTAGCGGTGCAGTGGGTAGTGACAGGTGCGGTCGACACCGGTTTTGCTGCGCGCGCTAGTGCGGAGTTGCAGTGGTTGTCCGAGCAATCGCCGTGGTGGCGGTTTCGCGATGGCATCACCCGTCGCGCCAATGCTTCGCAAGACTTTCCAACGTCGGCGGCCGCGTATGCGAAAGCCTTGGTCAAACAGCTGCAGCGACCGCCGACGCGATCGCCGCTGTACGTCGGCCGCGGTGCTCGGCTGTTGCCTTGGTTAAAACGCTGGCTGCCATGGCCGCTATTGTCTTGGATTTTAAGCCGCAAGTTTGGTTTGTCTGCGCCAACGCGTTAGGCCGCAATCGCGGTGATTGACGGGCTGAGACTGGTGAGCTGAGATAGTCGATCTGTTGAAGGCGTGTCGGCGTGATAAATGGCGATGGATCAAGCGCGGTTGGCCCATCGCAAGGCTCTAAAAACGCTGCAGCACGGCGGCGCGCCAACTGCAGCTTCTTGGGGTTAGTGGCTGCCTTGGTACAAGGTGCGGATCCATTTCTCTTCGTTGATAAACTGCCAGCTCCAGCTTTGCCAAGTCTTGCCGAGGCCTTTCTGCACCGCTTGGTCTTCGCTCAGGCCTTGTTGTTTCATCAACAGCACTTGCGCTTGGGTTTGTTCGATCATCGCCAAAAAGCGCTGCAAGTCTGCTTTATCACTGAGGGCGCCATGGCCGGGGATTATCTGCGTTTTATCATCCATCTTACTTAGTAATGCTTTGATATTGTTGATATATCCAGCAACTGAACCGCCGCTTTTTAAATCGATAAACGGGAAGCGGTCGACAAAAAACAAATCGCCCAAATGCACTGTGTTCAAGTCTTTAAACCACACCACTAAGTCGGTGTCAGTGTGACTTGGCGCTTGGGTAATCAGCTGCATGGTCACGCCGTTGCGTTGCCAGGTTTTTTCGCCGCTAAAGGTGTCGGTGGGCAAGCCTTTGCGGTCAAATTTGCTGTCTTGAGCTAGGCGTTTGCCGGTGTTGTCGCTGGCAATGATCGGCACACCGGCCGCCAGTGCCGCATTGCCGCTGACATGGTCGCCATGAAAGTGGGTGTTGATCAGGCTATTCACCTTGGCTCCCGCTTTGAGTTGCGCTAGCTGCTGTTTTACCGCGTCAGCGGCGTTAGCGTATTTGGCGTCAATCAACACAAAACCATCGTCACCGACCACTACGGCCATATTGCCGCCGCTGCCTTCTAGCATATAGACAGGACCTGCGACCGGCACTGTGGTCACAGTAGCGGCTGTTTGTGCCATCAAAGACAGACTGGCCGAGCAAAGTGCGGCAACTGCCGCGAAGCGGAAAAACATCATCTGGACCTCAAATTCTAGTTATGACAGGCGGTTTTGGTACGCCCTAACCATGGCGACTGGATCAATCATGGCCTGACAGGGCTTGCTCAGGAGCTTTGCTGGCTGTACCGGCTTAACCAATGATCCAAGCTGGTCCAGCGGCCGCCGCCAGTGACCAGCAACATCAATAACATCAATAAGTAGGTAGCGGCAAATTCGGCGCCGTTATTTAAAATCACCAAGTTGCCGCTGGACGTCAACCAGTCGTAATTGCCGTGTTGTTGCAGGATGCTTTGGGCACGCTGGAGTTTTTCGGCGCTTGCCAGCACAGAATCGTCGCGCCACAAAGTACCATTGGCGAGCCAACTATGGCTGTCGGCAATCGCCAGCCAACCGTGTTCAGCGTGCACTGTGACGATGGCGACCAGCATAGTGATCGCCAGCGGCAGAGCAGCCAAGCGCGTGGCGAGGCCGATGAGAATCAACACGCCGCCGACCAATTCAGTGGTGGTGGCCAGCAACGCCATCAACCAAGGCCAAGGTAAATTCAAGCCATCCGCGCCAAACCATGCGACTGTATCGGCAAAATACGCATATTTTTGCCAGCCCGCTTGCAGCAACACAGGCGCTAAATAACAACGAACGAGCAAAGGTGGCAGCCCATCGCATTGCTGGGCTAGGGCTAAGGTTTGGCGGTAAAGTTGGCTGATCATGGCGCGCATTGGGCGGTATTCCTTCGGGTAATAAGTGGATGCTGCAAGGCAAGACCTCGTGGTGGCGACAAAACTTTCAGCGCGGGTGAAAAATATTTTTGCAAATTTTTTGAAAGTAACGGTGGAGTCGTCGGGTCTATATCGGCAGAATCAACGCAGAGTGTGTTGATACTCCCCATCAAACAGGACAGAAAAATGAACCATTCAAAATCAATCGCAGTGACAGGTTTAGTGTTGGCATCCTTGGCAGGCGCTACCGCGCAAGCCAATCCATTTGCAGCGACGTCGCTGACTCACGGCTATCAAATTGTCGCAGCAGAAGCGGCGTGTGGCGGTAACGCAGACAGCAAAGACGCCGTGAAAACGGACGGCGCGAAAAAAGACCACGAAGGCAAATGTGGTGAAGGCAAATGCGGTGGCGACAAGAAAAAAGCCGCTGCAACAACCGACAAAGCGGCCGAAGGCAAATGTGGTGAAGGCAAGTGCGGTGAAGGCAAGTGCGGCGAAAACATGGGCAAAGCCGATGCCAAAGCAGCTGACGCCAAAACCAAAGAAGCCAAATGCGGCGCTGAGCACAAAAAAGCCAGCGAAGGCAGCTGCGGCGGCGCTATGTAAGCGAGCGGCATCCAGCGCTCGCCACACGACAACGGTGCCGGCGAGCCGCCTGATGCACCATGGCCACAGCAACGTCTGTGGCCATCTTTTTCATTGAATATCCCGTGCTTTGCAGCGAAAACCTTCTCGCAAAAATGTGTACATGCTACGAGTAGCAGGCGTACGGCGAAGTTTTTCTGGCAAAGCCAAGCTTGGTACCCCAAGCGGTGATCTGCGGAGTCAACCATGTCCAACCGTCCGTCGTTAACGCCAAGCGAACTTGCCCCAACCGGCTTAGGGCTGCGCCGTGAGCATGTCACAGATTTGCTGGCGCTGACCGACAGCGACGTAGCGGCGCTGGGTTTTTTAGAATTTGCGCCAGAGAATTGGTTGCCGTTTGGTGGCATATTGCAGCAACGCATCGCGGCGATCGCCGAGCGTTTCCCGCTGGTTTGCCATGGTTTGTCGCTGAATATTGGCGGCGTTGACCCGATCAATGTGCAGTTTTTGCGCGACTTAAAACAGTTTTTCGACCGCTATCCGGTGCAGATCTACAGCGAGCATTTAAGTTACACCGCGGCAGGTGGCCAGCTGTATGACTTGTTGCCGCTGCCATTTCGCCAGGATGCGGTCACGCATGTGGTGTCGCGAATTCAGCAAGTGCAAGACGCCTTGCAGCGGCCTTTAGTGCTGGAGAACATCTCGTTTTACAGCCCAGTCGCGCCTGAGATGACGGAGCTGGAGTTTTTGCTCGAGGTCCTTAAACAAAGCGGCTGCGGCTTATTGCTCGACGTCAACAATGTGTACGTCAATTCGATCAATCATGGCTATGACGCTAAAGCCTTTATCGATGCCTTGCCGACAGCGCAGATCCGCTACGGTCATATTGCAGGGCACTACCAACAAGCGCCGGATCTATTGATTGATACCCACGGCAGCGACGTCTGTGACGAGGTATGGCAATTGCTCAAATACACTTATCAGCGCCATGGCGTGTTTCCAACTTTGCTGGAGCGCGATTTTAATTTGCCGCCGCTGCCTTTGCTATTACAGGAACTCAACCAGCTGCAACACCTACAACAGCAAGTGCGGGAGGGCGTATGACACAGACAAATGTGCCGCTGCAACAACTGTTGCAAAGTGTCGCCGATGCCGTGCGTTATCCGACACAACCAGCCCCTGCCGGCATGGCGGAATCGCGGCTAGCTGTGTATCGCGAATTGGTCCTCAATAATATCCGCAGTTTTGTTCGCAGCGCTTTTCCTGTGCTGCGCTCGATTGTTGGCGATGAGCTGTGGGATGCCAAAATCGGCTTGTTTGTGCAACAAACCGCCATGCATAGCCCGTATTTTATTGATATTCCGAAGGCTTTTTACGATTGGTTGCTTGAGCACACCGACGATCTGCCGCCGTTTGCAGCAGAGCTTGCCTATTACGAATGGCTAGAGCTGGATGTGTACCGGCGACCAGGCCCCTTGCTAGCAGCGAGCGAGCCGCTTGATGCCAAGGCGATTGCAAGCAAAGTCTGGCAGCTCGCCGCTTGTGTTGAACTGGTTGCTAGTCGGTTTCCGGTGCATCAATTAAGCGCGGCGCAGCAGTGGCAGGAACCACCAGCCGAGCCAACCTTTTTGGCCTTGTATCGGGACCGCGAGGGGCAGGTGCAGTTTATGCAGCTCACAGCGCTCAGCATGGCAGTGTTGCAATTGCTACAAGCGCAACCACAAACCCTTGAGCAACTGCAAGCGCAGCTAGCGCCGCTGGTGCCGCAGCTGGCGGTGGATCAGCTCGCGCAAGGCATTGCTCAGTTGCTCGAGCAATGTGGGCAACTTGGCGTGCTGGTGTAGATTGGTTGTACGGCCATCGGCATGACATAAAGCTCACGGACGTCGCACTGTTGGCCGCTCAGAGCACGCTTGAAGCCAATAAAAACCAGGTTTAGCCAGCGCTGTTGCTGCGCCTCCAGTACATGAAGCGAATTCACCCGGCTTGACCTTGCGCGCTGACAGGCCATAGTTGCGTAATAGTCAGCTCAAATTGCGCAGTAGAGGAACACTCGGATGCAACAGCAGCCAACGCCACTGACGGCGATTTCCCACCAGCAACACCAGCTTTGTTTAGCCAGCGAAACTGCGACCAAGTGGCGACGCAGCCAGCTGCTTGGTTCCCTGCTTGGCCTTGGTTTATTAAGCAGTTGTGGTGGTGGCTCGTCTGACGCTCCCACCGAACCGCCGGTCGAGCCGGCGCTGAGCGCCAGTGCCGATAGTTATGTACTGGCGCCGAATCAAGCCCTGTTGCAAGTTGCTGCGCCGGGGCTGTTAGGCAATGACAGTTACACCGGCGCTGTGCAACTGCAGCTAACGGTGCCACCTGCTGCGGGCACGGTCTCAGTGCAAGCCGATGGGAGTTTTAGTTACCAAACCAGCAGCCAGTTTCAACAAGTGGACCGCTTCAGTTACCGCCTGCAGCAAGGCAGCCGGCAAAGCGCCGAAGTGACCGTGAGCGTCAGCGGTGATCGCTCCAATCAACCCAAACCTGACACCAACCGAACTTTGCCGGTGCTGGGGGTGCACCCCGGTGGTTTAGCCTATTGGGAAAGCCCGTCGATGGCCGACGCGATGGCAACTGCCGAGTGGCTGGAATTTGCTGAATTTCAGTGGGGCGAGGGCGTCTCGACTTATCAAAACCCACAGTTTAGTGCCAAGGGTCTGCCGAAGTATCTCAATGAAGGCAAGTTCTTGCGGGTGCTGCTCAGTGGGCTGCATACCGAAGATGCTCGCTTGCATCGCGGCCGCGTGGTGTTGACGTGGCAAGGCACAGCAGACATTCGACTGGTCGATGGCGCTCAGTTTGTGGCGGCCGAATCTAACGGCGCCGAAACCGGTAGTGTGAGTAACGGTCGGCGCGTCTATCAGTATGGCGCCGATCGCAACGTCGGTGTGATGGAGATCCGCGCCATTGACGCCGCAGCGCCAATTACTAGTTTGCATGTCTGGTTGTCGGACCCAAGCGACCCTAGCAACAAGACGCTGGAAAACCAGTTGTGGCACCCGAACTTGCTGGCGCGGATCAACGATTTCCCGGGCTCAGTGCTGCGCACCATGGATTTAACCACCACCAATGCCAATCCGCAGCGTGACTGGGCGGATCGGCGTCTGCCGACTGATGCGCGGCAAGTGGGCGTGATCAATCCTCGTTCGCCCGCGCCAGGCGCTAAAAACTGGGACGGCGGCCCAGTGCCGGGCGATCGGCAAACCGGCGTGGCGTACGAACACTTGGTCGCTTTGGCCAACCAAACACGGCAAGACTTGTGGCTGAACATTCCGCACCTGGCTAGCGACGACTTTATCGACCAGTTGGCACTGCTACTGAAAAACGGTTCAGATGGCCAAACGCCGTATGCCAGTCAGGTGGCAAGCCCAATCCATGCGCCACTGGATCCGCAACTGCGGGTGTGGATTGAGTTTTCCAATGAGATTTGGGCCAATGGCGGCGCTTTTGCGCAAGGCGATTATGCGCAAGTGATGGCCGATGCACAGGGCATCAGCAAAGCGCAGTGGAATGCGCGGCAGTTTTGCCGCAGCTGGGATCGTATGGTCAAACAGCTGGGTAGCGAGCGGGTCGTCAAAGTGCTCGCCACCTTTACCGCCAACAGTGAGTACGATGCGCAGCTGCAAACTGAAGTAGCCAGCTACTGCCCGACACTCAATCCGGCGCTCAAAGCGCCGGATGTGCTGGCGGTCACGACTTATTTTGGCAATGACATTCAAGGTTATGTGCAGCAACAAGCGATCGCGGCAGCCGGTACCGCATCGCCATGGTTTTATCGCAATGAAACTTTTGCTGCCGGTGGTGAATCGCGTTATGTGTCCTTGCCGGCCAGCGATGCCTATTGGCAAAGTGAGCGTTACCAAACGCAGTTGCAAACAGCGCTGACCGAGTGGAAGCGGCGCTTATTGTCCGGCAATGCCGCCGAAGGCGGCGGGCCGGATGCCACTGGCTACAGCGGTGGCTTTGAATTGTGGGTGCGCGCGCATTCGCGGGCGGCCTTTGGCAAAGAGATCCCGTTGGTGTCGTACGAAGGCGGGCCGTCTGTCTACACCGACTATCTCGACGGTGGCGATGAACGCGATGACGGCATCACCCATTTTATGACCGACCTCAATACCCTTGCCGGTGTACAGGAGCTGTACCGTATTCATCTAAATCAAGCTGCCAGCAAAGGCTTGCAACAGCATAATCCGTTTACGTTAAGCGGCGCCTGGGGCAAGTACGGGCAGTGGGGGCATTTGCGCTCGTTGGCGGTCGACCCAACTAGCCAAGTGAAGTACCAAACCATACTGCAGTGGTGGCAACAAGAGCCGACCTTTACGCCGCTGACGGCGCCCAAAGGCACTGTGCCTGCCTTTGTCACCGACGCCGAATTGCCGGCGTCCTTGCTTAACGAAGAGGTCGATCGTTACATGCAAGCCGACGGCGGTGATTCCGCGTTAAGCTATGAAATTATTGGCAGCGTGCTGGTGCCGGGATTAACTGCAGAAATTACCAAAGGTGGCGTACGGCTCAGTGGCACGCCGCAAGCGCGTGGTACGAGTTACTTGTACCTGCGCGTAGCTGATGCCGACGGTGACCGCGCCTGGCGGGTATTTGTGCTGCGTACCATTGCCCGTTCTAATTTACCGGCAGTGACGTTGGATTTTAACGCAGTGCCACTACTTGGCTTTGGCCAAGCGGTGGCAGAGCCGCTGGTCGACCCTGCCTCTGCCGAGTCGCAGCAGTACCAGTTTAGCTCGACAGGCAACGCCGGTTTGCTGGTCGAGCATGTGTTCCCGGATTTGGGCTGGTATGTGCCATGGCCATCGCCGGTGCTGCATAGCCAATATTGGGGCGGGCGTATTGTGCTCAAACGCGCTGACGGCCAGCCGTTTGATTTGAAGTCTGTCGATTTAGCCAGTGACGCCGCGCAAAGCGCCATCATTAAAAGTTCAGGTGCTGATGGATATGTGCATGAAACTACCGTCAATCTGCCGGCAGAGCGTGCGTTTACCACGGCCAATCTCGATTTAATTGAGGTGTATCAAGTGGAGATCCGCTGGCAACAATTGCCCGATGGGCAAGGCAGTGGACGGTTTGGCGCCGTGGATAACTTGCGGTTGAATCAACCGTGATCTGACCACAGTTCCAACAAAAAGCCCGCTGTCACTGCGGGCTTTTTATGCACTTGGTTAGCGTGCTTGCGCTCGTCTTTTTTGTATCGCTACCGCGTTTCTATAGCGCGTTAGATCTTCCACTGCTTGCATATGTTCCAGCTGGGCTGTGTAGAAATCTCGGTAGGCCAATTCAGCTTTAAAGCGGAGTTGACCATTGACGATGGTCCAGTCCTTGCGATATTTCAGCAGCTCTCGATGCATCGCGGCTATCGTGTAATAGACCTTCAGTTGGTAATCCAAGCTTTCAATTAATTGTTGTTGGCGAACATCCAAGCCTCGCAGGAAACTGTTTAGTAGGTCTAGGATCGCTGAATCTGGTATGTCATGTGCCGTTAACTTGGCTTGAGCGTCATTGGTCAGGTTTGCCAACTTAGTTTTAGTGTCTTCCGTTAACGAGGTCAGCTTGGCAAGGTCAGCTTGCGCTTGTTTAAAGCTTGCTTCGTTTTCTAAGTTGTTTAGTACAATCAGTTGGTTGTACAACTGTTGGTCCAATAAATATTGATTCAATTGCAAGTGATATAAATCAGCCAGCGTCTTTTTCATTTCACTTTCGAATACACCACGTGTGCCATGGGCTGCTGGTTGAAGTTCGCTTGGCGCCAGTGGTTTTAGTTGTTCAGGGTGCTCAAAACGTTCAGCTAAAGACTTGCTCATCAGGGTGATTTCAGTCGCGACCACTTTGCTTTGCAGCACATTGTCGTCAATGACGCGTTTGGCAAACACAAAGATGGTGACTATCAGCACCGCAGTGGTGCCGATGCTGTACTGGATCGGCAAACGGCGCATCCCCAATGCATAAAAACCAAACCAAAAGGTAAAGCTGAGCACACACATCCAAAAACCGAGTGCCTGCACAGATTCGCCGCCACTGAGGAAAAAATAGGTGGTGATTGCGGTACTAAACAATATAAACAACAAGCCAAGGATGGCTAAGCCGATGCTTTTAAACGAAGGAGTTTGTGTGGTCACGATCTGTCTCTAGGTTAGTGACGACGATGGCGTGAGCAAGGGGCTATCCGATGCGCAGACACGACATCCTGTCGATGGTAGATGTAAAAGTTTGTGAAGATGCTAACAGTCGGTGAATGGCTTGCCAAGGATAAAAAAACACCAGCCGGCGGCTGGTGTTTTATCTGGAAAGTCAAATCACAGGTAACTATTTGGCAAACAAGGCGTTTAAGTAGTTTGCAATCCGAACGCCGCCCATTTGCAGGCGCTTTTTTACCACCGGCATTTGTTGGAAACTGTAGTCCCAAGAGACTTCATCGCCGGTTGGATATGACTTTTCGCGCAATTCAGAACTTTCACGGATCCAGTCTTTGGGCTCGAGCGAGGACCAAGCTTTTAATTCATCAGCGGTGATGTATTTGCGCAGCCAGCCTGACAATTCACTAAAGGATAAATCGGTGCCATCGAGCATTTCGCTGTCCCACACCTTGTGCAGGTTGGAATCGTGGCCGAAGTATTTCAGTTTGATGGTGTTACCACCTTTGTCATTGCGCGCAGCATCAGAGACGTGCAGCGGCTGATGCAAATCGCCGATGATGTGCACGATGAACCGCAGCGCTAGTTGTTTGTCGGCTTTGCTGGCTTTGGGATCTTGCAGTGTCGCGCTGAACTTCGCCAATGCAGTCATCGCATCGCCTTGTTGCGGCGCGTCGTCACTGTGGTAATCGTGTGGGTGTTTTAACGTGACGTAATGCCAAGGATTGGCGGTTTTTTGCCAAAACTCATCGGGTGATGAACGCATATCGTCTGGGTAAGTCGCAGCTTCGGCCAGACTTTCGACACCCAAAATCGCTTCGACTTGCTTTTTGGCGTCGGCACTTAATAAATGTTCGGCGATATCGCCGGTGACGCGATGGCCCATCGCCCCCCAGGCTAAGGCTTGTTCAGAGACAACCAATGACGCCAGCAGCAGCGACAGCTGGCTAAGTTTTTTTAATGACATATGGAATTCCAGTGGACAGAAGGAACGGCACGTTGCGCCTGTTGTCGCCATTATAACGACGGATGCCAGCTAATTGGCAACAGATCCGCAGTATGTGCGACAAAGTGATTATTTCAGGCGTTTATTGCAACGGCATGTCATAGAGCGCAGCTGGCTATTTAAGCGTGTTTTTGCGGGGTTAATAACAAACGATAGCCAATGCCTGGCTCGGTGCGCAGGTACTTGGGTTCGGTGGGGTCATCGCCCAATTTTTGCCGTAAGTGGCTGACCACGATGCGCAAATAATGACTGTCGTCTTTGTGCGTCGGCCCCCAGACTTGTTCTAGTAGTTGCTGCGAAGTGATCACACTGTTCAGTTGTTGCGTCAGTAGCGCTAACACTTTGAATTCTTTAGGTGTGAGGTCAACTAATTGTTCCGCGACAGTGACCCGCCGTGTGGTTAAGTCAATCGACAAACGGCCGTCACTGACCTGCTCTAAGGTCTCCGGACGGGCATGGTCACGCAGTTGCGCCCGCACGCGAGCGAGTAACTCTTCGATGCTAAATGGCTTGCTGACGTAGTCTTGCGCGCCCAAATCCAGCGCTTGTACCTTGTCGGTATCGCTATTTCGCACCGACAATACCAGCACGGGCGTGCGCCCCGGCGTGCCTGCTTGCTGGCGAATATCCTTGAGCAGCTGCATGCCATCGCCATCAGGCAGGCCTAAATCTAGGATCACTAAATGGGGTTGTTCGGCTAGAAACTGTTTTAACCCTTGCAAGCGGGAGCCGGCTTCAAGCACTTGATAGCCGATACTGGTCAGTGCGATGCGTAACATTTTGCGGATCTGTTGTTCGTCTTCCACCAACAGAATTCGGGCGGCTTGGGGCATTATACAGCTCCTTTGGAAAATGCATCTGGCAGCGGCAAACTGACGACAACACGGGCGCCATGGCCATGCAGTGCATCAACAATGTGCACGCTGCCGCCGTGGGCGTTGATCATACCGCGGCAAATCGCCAGCCCCATGCCGGTGTTGTGGCGTTTGTGATCGCCATCGGCCACCACATAAAACATATCAAACACCTGCTCGCGTTTATCTTTGGCAATACCTGTGCCTTGGTCTTCGATGGCGAGGTGGATCTGCTGTTCATCTTGGGTCACTTCAATGCTGACAGTGCCATCGGGTGGGTTATAACGCGCGGCGTTTTCTAGGATGTTAAACAAGGCTTGTTCAATCAAGGCTCCATGTACAAACAACATCGGTGGGTGCGGCGGAATTTGTACGTCCAGAGCCAACTCGGGAAAGTACTTGCGCACGCGAGCCAGCACGCTGCCCAAAATATCGCCCAGCGGCACCCAGTCACGCTCTAGTTTTAAGCCACCGTGGCCAAGCCGTGTCATGTCGAGTAGGTTTTGAATATAGCGATCGAGGCGTTGGCTTTCGCTCAAAATGGTGCTGAGCAGTTCGCGTTTATTGTCGGTGCTGAGCTGCTGTTCCAGCACCAACAGGCTTTCCGCTGAGCCCATCATGGCCGCCAGTGGCGAGCGTAAATCATGCGACACCGACGCCAATAGCGCCGAGCGCAGCTGCTCCATTTCGGCCCGAATGCGGCTTGATTCAGCTTGCGCTGAATAGACAATGCGTTGCAGCACCAAGACTAGCTGTTGGCTTAGTTGTCGCAATTGTTCACGTTGCTCTGGTCGCAACAAGTTACCCTGTTGCGGCACCAGCAATAACGCATGTGTTTGTTGATTAAAATAAATGGGTTGGGCCCACCATTGCTCAAACGGATAGGGCTGGTCATGCGGCCATAAGTGCTGCAGGCGCTGCATGGCGCCGGTTTGTAGCGGCGCCGCGACGTCATCAACCCACTGTTGATTGGCTTTTAAGATATAGACGGGGCGTTGTAACAGGCTCTGAAAGCGTTGAGCGGTGAGCGTCCATACTGCGTGTTCGTTGTCGAGACTACTCAGCTCATTGGCAAAATCGCGTTGCATTTCGGCGGCGCGGTTGGCGGCTTTTAGCAATTCAAATTGTTGACGGGCACGCGAGGCGACTGGGCCACAAATCAGGCCCGTCACCACCATAAAAATTAACGTGCGCAGATCGGTGCCTTTATGCACATCCAAACTAAACAGCGGTTCTGTGTGTAAAAAGTTAAACGCAAAATACGACAATAACGCGGTAAAAATCGCAGGGCGAGTGCCGTAACTCAAGCCAATCAAGGCCACCGTCAGCACGTACAGCACTACCAATGAACCGTTTTCGAGAATTTGATGCAAAGTTACGCCAATCAATCCGGCTAGCGCCATCGCCAGTATGCCGGCGATATAACCGGTACGCATGCCCAACCATAAATGAGTGGCCGGTGGCGGGGCGAACATGCTGGTGTCGGGTCGCGTATGCACGGATATTTCCAGCGGCAATTGGCTTTGCAACAGCTGTTGCGATAGCGGGCGGCGCCATGGCCAATGTCGACCGACCGGACTGCCGAGTACCACGGTGCGCGGCTGATGCACGGCAATGTAGTCGTTGACGACGCGGATCGCCGATGGCCCCTGCAACACGAGTGTTTCGCCACCAAATTGGTGTGCTAGCGCGAAGGTGCGTTCAAGTTGTGCCATCGATGCAGTATCGCGCACTCGGCCCGTATCAATCCACAACACCACAAATCCGCCGGCTTGGTCTTGGCATAAACGCGCCGCGTGCTCCACCAAATAGCGGTCGTCATATCGGCTGGAGACTAGCACCAACATGCGGCTGGGCGGGGTAGGCTGCAATGAATGAGGAGCCGATTGTTCTGACATTGTGTCCTCAATAGCGCCAATAGGCAGGGCTGAATAACACCAGCATAGTTAAGATCTCTAAACGCCCCAGCAGCATGCCCAAACTTAATAACCATTTGGCCCCATCAGGCAGGGTCGAAAAATTGCCGGCAGGACCGATAATTGGCCCTAAACCGGGACCGACGTTGGCGACCGCGGTCGCGGCACCGGTCAGCGCTGTGACTAAGTCTAAATCGTAAAAGGATAAACTCAGTGCCAGCAAGCCAATTGTGGCGAAATAAACAAAACTAAAGGCCAAAATGCTGCCAAGCATCGAGTCATCAATCGACCGGCCGCCATATTTTGGGGTCCACACCGCATTGGGATGTACTAACAAGTGCAATTGTTTGACTAACATCAGCGCCGACAACTGTATACGGAAGATTTTTAAACCGCCTGACGTGGAACCGGAACAAGCGCCCGCAAAGGTGATGTAGAAAAACATCATGATCGCCAAGTTACCCCACAAGGTGTAGTCCTCGGATGCATAGCCGCAGGTGGTGATAATTGAAATGACGTTAAACAAACTGTGGGTTAATGCCTCAAACGCGTCACGATGATTATGTTCGACTTGGTAAAACGTCAGAACTGCTGTGCATAGGCCAACAAGCAACAAGAAGAACCGCACTTGTGGGTCGTTGAACATGGCACGTTTTTGACCTTTGGCCATCGCCACAAACAGCAGCAGTGGCAAACCGCCGAGTAACATAAAAAAGCTACTGAGCCATAACAGCCAAGGCTGGTCTTTAAAGGCGCCAAACGAGGCGTCGTAGTTGGAAAAACCGCCAGTAGCGATGGTACTCATGGCATGGGTCACCGCATCAAAACCGTTCATGCCGCCAAGGTAATAACTTAAAGCGCAGGCAATAACTAGCAGCAAGTACACCAAACCAATCGCACTGGAAACATTGGAGCTTTTTGGCAGGATTTTTTCGCCGATGTCTGAGCTTTCCGTTTTAAACAAGCGCATACCACCAATTTTTAGCGCCGGTAAAATGGCGATGGCCATCACAATAATACCAACCCCGCCGATGCCATTTAGCACGGCGCGCCAATACAACACGCCTTTGGGCATGTTATCTAAACCGGCATAGACAGTCGAACCTGTGGTGGTCAGGCCCGACACGGATTCAAACCACGCATTGGTAAAGCTAGAGTCGGGGATTAACCAATACAGCGGCAAGGTGCCACTGACACAAATGGTGATCCAACTGAGCGTAGTGAGCAAAAACAGCTGGCGGCTTTTTACACCTTGCGCTTTGCGGCCAAGGTAGACCAACCAATAACCAACCAATAGTGACAGCGCCGTGGTGCCTAGAAACACCCAAAACCCAGTTTCGTCGTAGGCAATGGACACCAGCGCGCCAGAAAAATGCACCGCCCCCATCAACACGATGAGATAGCCGAGCGTTTTATAAATCATATAGCGACTGCGGGTGTGGGGAGTTAACAGCGACATAAATGCAGAATAGTTTTGATGGCAGTAGGGCGATTATTTTACTGGTTGCTCAGGGGGGCGCTCGTAAAGAAAACATAAAGTTTTTGGCGAAAAAAAAGCGACCTCGAAAGGTCGCTTGGCGTTTTATAGAGGATTAAGCGGCATTAGTTGCGACGACGCCACACGGCCAGTGGCAACAACAACAAGCTAAACCAGCCCATGCTACCGCCTTTGTTGCTGCCGGTTGGTTTCACTTCACTCACCGGATCTGTCACTGTCACTTTGACGGTGCTGCTGCTTTGGTCGACACCATCGCTGACCGTGACTGTGTAAGTGTAAGTGCCTGCGCTTAAGCCTGTGACTGTTGCTTTGGCTGAATTGGCGCCGCTTAACGTGCCACTGCCGCTCCAGCTGTACGTTAGTGCATCGCCATCCACGTCTTTCGATGGGCTCGCATCGAGAGTCACAGTTTGACCAGTTGTCACACTGATGTTGCTTTGCGCAACTGCCGCCATTGGTGCATCTTGAGTCGGCGTGACATGCAATGTGAAGCTGGTGCTAACCAGATCAGATGGCGTTTGACTGTCAGCCACTTGCACTGTGACCAGCGTGTCACCGCTGAAATCTTTGGCAGGCGTTAAGTCGAACGTGTCACCTGGTTCATGGCCATGCACCACGGCGCTGATATGCGCACCACTTACCGACACCACGTTGGCAACGCTGTTTTCGTCAGAATAGGCCACTAAGATGTCGTTAATCGAGCTGTCTTCCGCCACGGTTAAATCTTTCATCGCACCGATTTTCAGATCGCCACGGATCGCGAGGTTATGACGCACCAGCTCTGTGGGCAGACCATCACGAGCAATTTGCAGCGCGATCGGTTGAGTCGTCCCCGCAGCGTCGGCATTGACACGGACTTTGAAACTCACATCAAATTGGCTGCTTTCAGGGCCTTGATAGTCATAACAAACCACCAGCTTGTTGTGCAGTTTGGCTTTCAGATCGTCTGCCGCAAACGAGGTGCCAATCCAGCCGCTTGCTGGACCAAACGAGCCACGGAAGCCGTCATACCCTTGAATACCTATGGAACCAAAGCCGTATTCATCGCCGAAGTTGATGTTGTTGTAGGCCATCACCACTTCGTGCTCGCCATCACCAAAGCGATAGTTCAGGTTGTAAATCACTTCAAAGTCATAGCTGTCGCTGCGATCGATATTGACGGTTTCACCTGCTTCCCAGTCGTAACTTTGTTCGGTACTGCGCGCGTTGTCCCATTCGACAATCAACTGGCCATCGGCGGTAAAGCCCATGCTCAAACCCGAGTTATTGCTTGGGTTCCACCAGTCCACATTGTACGGGGTGTACAAAGTCGCCCAGTCGCCACCGGCGTCATTGATGCCGACGCCACGCCACAGCGGTGCCACCATTTGATCTGGGAAGTTTTGGAATGGCATTTTTTGGTGTTGTGGGAAAAACAGCGGCATGCTGTCCACTTGCAGATAACCCATCGGACTTAATGTCAGCGTATTGCTCGACGCGTTGTCAAAGTTATTGAACAACGCGGTTTTGACGCCCTCGCCGTAGTACCATTCCAGATTGACCGCCAAGTTGTCGTTCCATTGACCACCCCATTGTGGCTCGAAACCAAAGGCCGCCAAGTCGACATATCCTGGATCATTTTGCCCAAACTCTGGCACTTTACAGCTGGCGTCCGTGGCGTTGGTGCTCAGCACATATTCACGTGCTTTGCCCAAGGTATTTTGATGCGTCGTGGTCAAGGTAAAGCCGTTGGCTTGTTGTTGCAGGCCTGCTTGCATCGCCGCCGGTACTTTCACCGAACCTTCAATTAAGCTGACATTGGCAGGCAATTGTGACTGCAACGTAAATTGACGATCGTAACCATCTAGGTTGGGCAGCACGTGCAAGTTCAGCTCGACCACTTGACCCGGCCGTGCGGCCGTTTGTGAACCCGTTAAGCTCAGTTCGTCTTCACCACGCATCAGCTTGACAGGCACTGCGGCCACGTTATCCGGCTGATTGCTGCTGGTGCCGATGTGCAACATGCTGTAATAGACATCACCTTGACGAGCTTCTGGCAGGTTCCAATGCAGCGCAACCGTCGCCGGTGTCATGCCATCATGGACTGCCGGTCCTTGCACTGACAGAGCATTGGAGCTTTGGGCTGGGACTATTGCCGTGGCAACTTGGTAGGTGTCGCTGACGCGCGTTAAGGTGCCATGGATAAAGTTATGCACCACCACCCAATACTTACCGGCGGCAGGTTTGTTGATGTTGCAATAATCGCCCACTTCTTCCGAGATCGACATACAAATGGCTTCTTCATCCCATTGCGGAATGCCGTCACCATTGAGGTCCATACCGATGTACACGTCGGCGTCACCGGCGTTCCAAGGTTCATCTTTTTCAGCCGTGCTGGCGGTGCGTTTTAGCACTTCGACAATCAAGCGGTCGGTATTTGCAGGCACGTCAATCAGTTGCACGTCTTCGGAATCACTGATCACGTGATCACAAGCAAAGCCACAGAAGTCGACGTCTTGCGGTAAGGTCACCAAACGCGTGTCGGCTTTGACCGGACTGGCGGCGCTGTAAGTACCGCTCTTTAATTCTGGCAAGGCCCAGCCGTTGAACTGATGTTTGCCGTCGTTACGATTGATCGTCACTGGCAAGTTTTCGGGCAAGCTGCCATGGCTGTATTTGACGGCCACCGGCATAAATACCGCAGGCAGGTTCGGCTGATCGGCCGTCAAGCGTACCGCACCGTGCACTTCTTGTTCTGAGTTATGTGAATTGGATTGGCTGTCCAAAATATTGGCTTTAAATACAACGGTTTGCTGTTCGCCTTTTTTCAAGCTAAAGCGTTGCGGCGTCGCTTCGATGGTAAAGGACACTTCGCCAGTTTCGGTTTCAACTTTCCAATCGCCGTCGCGGGTTGCGGTAAAAGTGCGCACCCAAGTGCAGCTTTCACGGCATTGCATATTGACCAATTCCGGCATGTTCAGCTGCCGCACGGCGCCACCGTTGGCGGGATCGGCTGCGCGGAAGTTGTCTTCGGTTTCGTGCATGACTAAACCGGCGTTGACGGCGCGCTGGACATCGATCCGACCTGAGCCGCCACGGTAAATGCCGGCGTCTTGTTCATCGCTCCAGCTGTTGGGTTTGAACTTCAGCGTTTGCAACGAGGTCATTTGCAGGGCGCTTTGCACTTCAGCCGGTGACCATTCTGGATGCGCTTGTTTCACTAAGGTCAAAGCACCTGCCACATGCGGTGATGCCATTGAGGTGCCGCTCATCATGGTGAAGTCGCTGGAGTTAGGTGCGCCAGAGAAAGGTTGGTCGTCTGAGTTGGCGGCAAAAATATCGACGCCAGGTGCAGACACCATCGGGATCAAATGTTCTTTGGCATAGGTGCTTGGACCGCGTGACGAGAAGTTAGCCAGCTTGTCGGCATTCGCGGCATTAACGGATCGTTCGATGGTGGCGGCTGTGATGGTTGCGCTGTGATTAGCGCCACTGGCTAACCATTGCTGCAAGGTGTAACCCGCCGCCGCGTCCACGTGGATGCCCGGCAAGGGGTAGACGTCATTAAAGGTCATACCGGTTGCCGTGCTGCTGTCGTAGTCGGTGTTGTACAGGATAAAACCGGCAGCGCCGCCGGCTTTGACGTTTTCAGCTTTGGCGACTCGACCATTGGTGCCACGTTGGCACAATACGATTTCGCCATGCGTAAAGGTATTTTCCGCAAAGCTATTGAGACATTGCGCATCGCCAAAATCGGCGGCGTTCACGACAGGCCCTGTGACTTCACCGGAAATACTGGCGCCTGTGATGGTCTCTGGCGTGCTGTCGCCACCGCTAAAGTTGCTTAAGGTTTTACCAGTGATATCAATGCTGCGACCATGCGTGGCGGCGGCGACGTTCATCAGCCATGGCGAGCTGTGGTCGGCATATCCCATCAATTCACCGTTGCCATCGGTGCCTGAGTTACCGGCAGCAACCGCAACGTTGATACCGGCGGCATGCGCGGCTAAAAAGGCTTGTTCCAGCGGCGATTCCCATGGCGAGTCTTCTGAGCCACCAATGGAGAAGTTAATTACATCAACGCCGGCTTTGACGGCGTCTTCAATGGCTTGCACCAGCACGTCACCCGGACAGCCTGCCCACGCATCACCTGAGCCACCAGGCCAGCAGACTTGGAACGCCACTATGTTGGCGTGAGGTGCAACGCCGCTGATTTTGGCGAAGTTAAAGCCGGTATTGACGCCATCGCCTTGCGCGCCTGAACTACTTTGCAGCGGTACGTTGGTTAATACGTTACCTGCCGCTGTGCTGGCGGTGTGCGAGCCGTGGCCATTGTAGTCTTCACCAAAGGCTGGGCGGATCACCAAATTCGGCTCCCACCATGGTTTGTTTGGATCTTGGAATTCGTCGGCTTTATAAGAATCGGTGATTTTTTTGTAGCTATACACGCCGATCAATTTATCGTTACAACGACTGGCAAATTCGGCGCTGCGGCAATCGCCTAAATAGTTGCCTGAACCGAGTGGATTGACCACAGAGTAGCCGTCGCCGCCGGTCGCTTGGAAGGATGGATGGTCGGTGTTAATACCGGTATCAACGATACCGACGACCATGCCTTCGCCTTTAAAAGCGCCGCCGCTGCTCGTTTCGCCGGTCCAGACTTTGTCGGCACCAATATGCTGCGGGCCTTCGTCGGTCTGTAATTGGTAGGTTTTGACGCGGGTGATTTTTTTCACGCTGCCAAGATTGGCCAGTTCGCGCACTTCGTCTTGGGTTAATTCGGTACTAAAGCCGTTGAACACTGTGTTGTAACGGGCGGACGTTTCGATCGTGCGGCCGAGTGTGCTGGCGATGTCGTTCAGCACTTTGTCTTGTTGTTGCTCGATTTTATAGGCTTGTGCTGCGGCGGTTGGCGATTGTAACGCCATGCCTGCAACCGTGGTTTTTCCGCTGCTGCTGGCTTGTTGCAGTTGCTGACTAACTACGGCGTCGCCAAATAATTCAACGATATAGCTGTGTTTACCGCTGAGGTTGGCTTCAGCCACATACTTATCCGCTGGCGCGCGGCGATTTAAGGTTAAGTTTTTCCCACCTTGGTCACGCACCGCTAATTGGCGTGCTTGTTTGCCTTTTTGCAGGCTAGTGCGGCTTTCGGCGGATGGTAACTGCATGGGCTGCACTTTCGCGGCAGTTGCAGGTGTGGTGGTCGCTTGGACGGGAGCCATGCTGGCAGCGCTGAAGGCGCTGAGCATTGCTAGGGTTAATGGCGTTAGTTTCACATATCCTCCGGGCCACGCTAAACGTGGTGATTTTTTTATCGATGTGCCCGGAACCCCGCTGTTATACACCTGCTGGTTGCAGAAAATCTGTACAAAAGTGTGTGGAATTTCAGAAAGGTGATTTCAATTTCTATATTAAAAACAATGTTTTATATGTAGTTTATGGTGGTTGTTATCCATGCATAACAAGGCAAGGTTGGATTTGTTGCTGCTGGCTGGACTTGCGGTTTGACCGCAAAAAGGCTGCGCAGAATTGACGGATTGAATCAGGCCGGCTGAAGCGATAGGTGACAACCTTACCAGTCAGCGAGGGTAGCGAGTGTGCCATGCTGTTCAGCGGCGACTTGCTCGGTTGCAGGTTGCCCTAGCTGGGGACATCTTGTTGATCGCTGTTCCGGGCGACATCACAAGTTGCTGCAAAGTGTTGCAACCAACGGTTGGGCTGCTGCAGGGCAATGTAGGCATTTTTGCCGCGCAAACATTGGCAATATGCGCTAATAATTTGATAAATCGCGCAGTAGTAAGCTGGGTGTGCGGAAAGATTGGCATTTAAACTGAGTTTTTGTGGAAGTTTATTTCTATAAATGCATGAATAATAAAGATAATTTTCAGTTTTTATCGGTAAGTCTGCAGCGGTTTGGCAATCTGTACAAATATGTGCAGTTTGGCTGGCTTTGATGGTATGTTGGAAAAGGCTTTGATATACAGCACGGCATCTACAGTATTTGTCGCGAAGGTCGTCATGAAAGCACCGCATTGGGTCGTAGCATTAGTCACATGCATTTGGTTGCAGCCGCTTGCCGCGGAAGAAGCACAGTCACGTTTTATGCTCGGGATGGGGGTTGGCCGTTACGAGACCTTGTTGCACGGCGACACCGACAACAACATGTATTTGGTGCCGCGTTGGCAGTATTACAAAGACCGCTTTTATATCGAAAATCTGGATCTCGGGTTTAACCTTGTCGAAAAGCCAAGCTGGTCTATCGATCTCACCACCAAACAAAGTTTTGACGCTGTGCTTACTCGCACCGGTGGCTTGCGTGATTCTTTTGTCAAAGGGTTAGCAACTGCTGTGCTGCCAACACCGATTGGCATTCCTTGGGACACTGACATCACTACGTTATTAACTATTCAGCGCCGTCAACTCAGTTACCTCGGCGGCGTCACCGCTTATTACCGCACCGACAATGTGCAACTGAGCACGGCTTGGCACACGGACATCAGCGGCGTGCATGAAGGCACTGAGTGGTACAACGAACTGGCGGTGCGCAGCGAATGGCAAGGCCTGCAAATTGGGGCCAGCGCGATTGTCCGTCGTGTCGATACGGCCTATAGCAATTATTATTTTGGCGTGTGGGAAGCGGACACCATCAAAAAACTCTACATGTTTAAACCGGGCGCGCAGTGGATCCCGGCAACCAAGTTGTCGTTGCATTATCCGATCAACGACCAGTGGTCGCTGATCGCCAATTGGAAACGGGAATACTTCCCGGATGTCTACGAACGTAGTTTGTTTTTCCGCCGCTTAACTCAAGATATTTGGTTTACGGGGGTCGTCTATACATGGTGACAAGGCGCCGGTGCTTGGTTGCAATGCTGTGGAGTTGGTCGGCACAGGCCGAACCTACAGCTTTACAACTAACGCCCGGAGCATGCATCGCCAAGCAAGATGGTCCTTGCCCGTTGACATTGCAGGTGCAATGGCAACAAGCGGACGTAATGTGTTTGATCGATCAGCAAACACAGCAGCCGCTGCTTTGCGGCGCCACTGTGTCCAGTCAATTGTCAATTCAGATGACTGCAAATTTAGTGTTGGAATGGCGACGGCAAAGTGACCAGAAACTGTTCCAGCAACGTGTCGTTCGCCTGCTGCAGCGTGTAGAAAATGACAGTGTGCTGCAACAACGCCGCCTCAGTTGGAGTCTGTTCTAAATGAGTCATCACATTTTGTTATTGGAAGACGACGCGGCCTTAGCGCGTCTGACCGTCGATTTATTGCAACAAGAAGGATACGCCGTGAGCTGGTGCAGCAATGCACTGCGTGCTCGGCAACTGCTCAACGAACAACAAGTCGATTTAGTGCTTTGTGACGTGATGTTGCCAGGCATGAATGGCTTTGATTTTGTCAGTCAAATACGTGCTGATTTTCGTGGGCCTGTGCTGTTTATGACGGCGCAAACCAAATTGCAGCATCAATTGCATGGCTTGGAACTCGGTGCACAGGACTACTTGGTAAAGCCGGTGGACCCGCGCCTGTTGCTCGCCAAAGTGAAGGTGTTTTTACCCAAAGCGCAAGTGGTCAATGACGTCGCGACTTCGTTTAGTCAGCACAATTTAACCTTAGATAGCACCAACAAAACGGCCACGCTGCAAGGTCAGGTGCTGGATCTGACCTCGGCTGAGTTCAAATTATTGGCCGCACTCATGGCGCAATTTGGCAAAGTGGTCAGCCGCGATTGGTTGTTCCAACAACAACTCGGCCGTGCCTATGATGGCGTGGATCGGACTATGGATGGCCGCGCTTCACGCCTACGTAAAAAACTACAAGCCATTGATTTACGTTGGAATGTAGTCACCGCATGGGGCGAGGGCTATTACTTGTCCTTTGACGGCGCTCGGCCGGAACAAGGCGCCAATTCGTGAAATTTTCTACGGTCGCAACGCCGCTCCTTCGATTCTATTTGGCGATTGTTATCACGGTCGTGTTGCTGGCTGTCAGTTTAAACCAGCTGTATAACCTGCTCAGTGACAAACCAAGCCCGTCTGTGGATGCTCGTTTGGTGCTCGATACAGTGCAGCAGTTGCGCCAGCATCAAAAACCACTCAGTTGTGCACTGGACGCCAGCTCCAGCTGTGAGGATGCCTTGTTTGTGGTGTATCCGCCGGGTTATTGGCAAGGCGTGCAAGATTTCCCGATTGGTGAAGTGGTGCCGCTGCGTGATGCGGCAGGGCAAGTGCTGCTGTGTAGCATGGAGCGTAGCGGCGAGCTGCTGTGTATCAATCAGTTGAATTGGCCGCAAGTGGAAGGCTGGCGGCTGGAATTAGCCTATGTGTTTTATCTGCTGCTGTTGTTAGCCTTGTTTGTGGTCAGCCGCAACCTGTTTCGGGATGTCACTATTTTGCGCGACAGCGCGTTGTCTGAGATCCGCCACGGCAAGTTTCCAGACTTTAGGTTGAGTTCCCGTTCTTATTTAACACCGCTGGCGCAGTCATTAAAAAACATGACCAGTCGCATTGAACAACTCAATCGGTTTCAAGCCGAAATGGCGGAAACCGTCTGCCATGACATCAAAACGCCGCTCGCGCGGTTGAAGTTTATTAGCCATTTATTAAAACCAGAGCAGATTGAGCAAAGCCGTCAGCAAATATTGGCGAACATCAATGAAATTGAAGATAACGTCTATGATTATCTGCGATTGGCGCAGAACGACTACACAGAGCAGGGTTTGAGTTTGCAGTCGGTGAAATTGCGTAGTTATTGCGAGCAGTTGATCGATCATTTTCAAACCAACAGTGAGATCCCGCTGCAATTACATATCGCCGATGAGGTGCCCGAGCAGCTGGTGGTTGACCGCACCCTATTGAGCCGAGCATTAAACAATTTATTAAGTAACGCCTTACGTTTTGCCAAGCAACAAGTGGCGTTAGACGTGCGTCTACAGCAAGCACAGATTTGTTTTTGTGTCAGCGACGATGGTCCTGGATGGCAAGGCCAGCCAGTGCAAGATGATATTGAACACCATGGCTTGGGCCTGTCGATTGTGCGCCGCGTTGCTGAAAAGCATCAAGGTGAGCTGCAATTTGCCACTTCGGTATTTGGTGGTGCCTGTTGTCGTTTGTTATTACCGCAGCAGCTGGCGGACAGCGCTAAATCGATGTCGCCATCGTGAGCCGCTGTCGTTAGCGGTGGCTGCCGTTAACGACAAGCGCGATGATGCTGGCGATATTGACGCGGGCTTTGGCCAGTCCACACGCGAAAGCGACGTGAAAATACTGAAATATCAGCAAAACCTAGTTGCTCGGCGATCCGCGAGATACTCAATTCACTGTCTTTGAGCAAGCGTACCGCTTGTTGCTCGCGGGTTTCATCCAGCAATTGCTGGAAACTCAAACCTTGATGCTGCAAATAGTACTGCACTGTGCGCGGGCTTTGATGCAACGCATTGGCAAGGGTGGTCAAATTGCATTGCTGCTGGATCACCAACTGTTCGCGCATGATGCCGCGAATTTGCTCTAGACGAGATTGGCGCGGCTGTTGACCGGTTAATTCCAGATAATGTTGGACTAATTCAAATAGCTGCCGATCACCTTGGCGCAAGGCCAATTGCATTTGTTCTTCGCTACATAAAAAGCCATTAAAATCAGCTTGATATTGCACTGGAACTTCTAACAGTTGCCGAAGTTGTGACGCTTGGGCACTGCTAGAATGCGTGACGAACAGCCGGTTGGGTCGAATGCGACCCGCGCTTAACTGCCGGAACACCCATGCCCAGTGGCAGGCTAACCATAACTGCAATTGTTTGGGTAATGTGGGTAACACCAACAAGGCCACATCGGCTTGTTGCAACATTTGGCACTGCCAGCCGTGCCCCAACCAAGCACTTTGCTTGACCATCGCCGCAATGGCTTCTTGCAAAAAATGCGCATTGCGACCGGCCAAGAACATCATGCCAAGCACTTGTGGTCCTTGCCGGCGCGCCAGCAAAGCGCCGAGGTGGTCAACCCCAGTCAGCCGCGCGCATTCATCCAACAAGGCGCTGATTTGCGACATCGGCAAAAAGCCCTCGGTGGTGGCAATACTTTCCAGCGGAAAATTCAAGGCGGAGCTCAGTGCCGAAACTGGTAATTCGGTCAATTCTTGCACCAACTCGGCCAGGCCAGTTAACAGCTGGACTCGCATCGTCGGCACTTGACGTTGGACGTAACTTTGATGGTGCTGAATTGAAGACTGTTGAGCTAACACGGCTATTCTCTGCAATCGAACCTGAACTGAAAAAAACCGCCTGCGGACAGGCGGCAGGTAATTTCCCGTTTCAGCGTTGCACGGACTGCGGCAAGTTCCCTAGTCTGCATTGGAACTCACGCATTTGGCTGCCGGCGCCGCTGAATGAAAAGCAACACATGGGTGTCTCACCAGAAGTGCCAGAGTGTTCCAGCGGTTCTGATGGTTGTTTTATAACCGCTGCGGCCAAGCCATGCTGTACAAAAGTGTACATTTGTAATCAATTCTGAAAATTTGTAATCCGAGAGCGGGGCGCCAATGGCGCAATCCCTTGGTTTTATGAGTTGTGGAGGAAGAGAATTGCAGCTTTGTGTCGCCTTGTTGTCACAAACAGCAATTTTAGGGACTAGAGTTGAAGAACGCTTGTGGCAAGCAGCGATAGGTCCGCTGTAAGTCGCGAATTGTTTTGCGGGCAATTCGCGGCTTTTTTATCGGCGACAAAGCTACATCGAAAGTGCTAGATCAAGCGACTATTCGGATTTTACTTTGCAGGTGCTAATGCCCAGCAGCGGATACAGCGGGCAGAAGTTCAAGCTGCCGGTTAACAGGGGCACCACACCCAGCCAGCCCCACCAGCCAATGACACCAGTCGCGGCCAAGCCGACGAGCACGACACCGGCAATGATCCGTAATGTTTTATCAATTCCACCGACGTTTGCTTGCATCATCATTTCCTCGAAAGTAGTTGGACTTAGTGCTCGAACCGAGTCAGCGTCCAATGTTGGTTAAACACAGGGGATTGCAGCTGTTGATGGCTGGCAATCACTAAAATACCGTGGCGTTGGTACGCCGCTATGTTCTGTAACAAGGTTTCGGCAGTTGTGGCATCGAGCCCAGCAAAAGGTTCATCCAGTAGCAGCACCGGCGCTTTGCGCAATAAGCTGCGCGCTAAGGCAAAGCGGCGCAGTTCCCCACCTGACAGGCCAACGCCGTATTGGCCAAGTATGGTGAATAAACCTTGCGGTTGACGCGCCAGCCAACTATCCAAACCAACCAGTGCTAGCACTTGTTGTAACTCTTCATCACTAGCCTTGGGGTCAGCCAAGCGTAAATCGGCCGCGATGGTTAAACCAAACACTTGCGCGCGTTGCCCGACATAGCAGCAAGCTTGCCGCAAGCTCGTTTCCGTGAAAGCACTGATGGGCCTGTTGTTCAAACGTAGCTCGCCTGCCAGCGCCGGGATCTCCCGCGCTATGGTTTGCAGAAGCGCCGATTTGCCTACGCCAGATGGCCCTTGCAGCAAGACGCAGCTACCGGCGTTTAGGGTGGCGGTCAGTGCAGGCACAGGCAATGCGTGCTGATAGCCCCATTGCACATCGCGCAGCTGTAGTTGCAGCTGACTATCGTCCAACCGCTCAACCCCGCTGGCCGCACTGGCTGTTTGACATAGTTGGTTGAGGCGATCCCGTGCTTGGCGACTTTGCCCAAGCACGGCGGGTACAAACACCAGCGGCAACAGCACTTCGGCAAGGCCAAGCCAGCCCAACAATAGTGCAATTAGCACAGGCGCATGATGTTGATAGGGTAGGCTGGGTGCTTGACCTAGGTTTTCAAGCAGCGGCCCATTAAGCAGCGAGCTGTCGGTCGGAGCTGCCACAAGCTCAGTGCTTGTCGCAGCAGCAAGCAGTGGCTGTGCTAGTTGTTGGCTCTGTTGCAGTTCAGGCACAGCGGATAGCACCAACAACAGGATACCAAGCAGCAACAGCAGCCACATCGCCGCTTGCAGCAGTAATTGCCGGCGCTGAATTTGCCGTTCCAGCTGATATAAACGCAGGTCCTGTTGCTGTTGTTCACTTTGCATGTGGCCAGCGCGATTGAGCAGCAAATACGGCGTTAGCAGCGTCAAGCTTTGCAGCAAGTGCTGGCGGCGTTTGGCTTGTAGCTGCACCAACTGACCTGCCTCTTGGTAGGCGTACTTTTGGGCCAGCAGTGGCAGCAATAGCATGATCGCCAGCAGCGCCAGTATCAGCGGCAAGGCTGCGGGCAACCACCAAGCGAGCGCCAGACTGTAGATGAGGCTGAGCGCAACTGCCCAGCCGAGGCGATTCACCAGCTGCAGCGGGAATTGATCCAACAGGTCGATATCTGCCAGCAGGCGCTGCAGTTTATCGCCGGTAAAGCCTTGTTGTACTTGGTGAAAGGGCTGTTGGGCCAAGGCTTTAAAGCTGTCGACACGCAGCTGCGACAGCAACTTCAGTACTAACGCATGCGAAGTCAGTCGTTCAAAATAGCGGCCCGTGGTGCGAACAATCGCTAGCAAGCGAATGAGCGCGCCGGGGCGCAAGAAGTCAAAGTTACCGGCCCAGATGGCGGTAAGGCCTGCTAAGGCGCTGGCACTGATAAACCAGCCAGAAAACGCCAATAACGCAACCGAAGCCAGCAAGGTGCACAAGCCCAAAATAAAACTACCGCTCCAATGTGCGGTTTGGGCAAGCCACAGTTGGCGCAGCCGCAGCGGTTTCATGTCGGCTCCTTGGTGATGGAGTTGCAGATGGTTTGCGGCTCGGTGGGATCGGGCCTTGCGATTTGCTGAATGCGGCCCGCGTCGAGCTGCAACTGCTGGTCGACAAACCCCAAATAGTCCGTTTGATGCGACGCGATGACTAAGGTTTTGCCACGGCTGAGATGTTCAATCAGCTGCGCCAGCTGCTGTTGATTGTCAGCATCGAGTTCGGCAAAGGGCTCATCAAACAACCAGATGGCTCTGTCGAGTAACAACACCCGCGCCAGCGCCAAACGTTGCTGCTGCCCACCGGACAAACCCAGTCCTTGTTCACCTAGAACAGTGTCCAGCGACATGCCTTGTTGCATCAGTTCTTGCCACAAACCAACGGCGCCAAGCACCTCGATGCAGTCGGTGTCGCTTAAGTCGCTGCGCGCTAATTGCAGGTTGGCCCGAATGCTTGCCGGCAGCAATTCCGCCTGTTGTGTCAGATAGGCGATTTGTTGCCAAAGCCAAGGCCGCTGCGCTGTGTTTATGAGGTGGCCGGCGCATAGATATTCGCCGTTGGCGCTCGAGCTGGTGGCAGGCACAAACCCAGCCAGTAGCTGCAACAAGGTCGATTTGCCACTGCCGCTTGGGCCTGTTAACAACCAACGTTCGCCATGCTTTATCTGTAACTGTGGAACTTGCAGTCGCGGCTGCGCCGAGCCAGCCACTTCGATCTGGCGTAACTGCAAAATGGGTTGGCCAAGCGGCCACTGCAACGCGCTAGGCGCTGCGAAGGACTCGTCATATGATTCTGGACTGCTCGGCAGCGGCTCGCTGGGATGTTGCCACAAGGTTTGCAGCTGCAATGCGGCTGCTTCGGCATGCGCTTTGGCGTGGTAATCATTGCCCAGTTGGCGCAGCGGCTGATAAAACTCGGGCGCGAGCAACAAAATAAACAGCGCCGGTTGAAACGCCACCGGCACCACGCCTTTGGCCCACGGCAATTCTTTTAATAACCCAAGGCCTAAATACAGCGCCACTAACGCAATCGCTAGCGCGGTAAACAGTTCCAGCACGGCGGTGGATAAAAACGCCATCCGCAGCACCTGCATAGTGCTTTGCCGATAGCGCTCAGACGCCGCCTGCAACGAGTCGCTGGCTATGCCAGTGGCATCGAGGCGTTTGAGCACCGGCAGATGCTGTAAAAAGTCCGCCAAACGCCCGCCTAAGCGACTTTGCAGCTGCAATTGCGCACTGCTGGCTCTACTGGCTTCACGGCCGACTAGGATCATAAAAAACGGCACCAAAGGCGCGGTCAATAACAACAAACCTCCCGCTAGTGGGCTGTAATACGCCACCGCTGCGCTGATTAGTAGCGGGGTGACAACGACCAGCGACAGTTGCGGCACATACCGGCTGACATAGCCATCCAGCGCATCCACGGTTTCGGTCAGCTGCACCGTGAGCGCGCCGTCGCCTGCAATTTGGTTGCGGGCAGGGCCAAGTGGCAGCAGTTTCGCCAGCAGTTGCTGACGCAGGCTGGCGCGTAAATTGCGGCTGACTGCGGCGCAGCGCCATTCTTTGTAAAGCAATAAGGCATGACGACAACCAAGCGCAGCTAAACACAACGCCAGCCATAGCCAGGAAAAGGTTTGCGATAATAACCATTGCTCTGCCAGCATCGACAAGGCCAGCATAGCGACTAACAAGCAAGGAACTGACATGCAGGCGGCGAGTACCGCCTGCGTCAGCTGCGACCTGTAAGGTCGCAGCCATTCGTTCAACAACAGACGGGACTTATTCAGCGCGGTTGCCTCCATTGGCCCCGTCAGTTTCTTCCCCAGCGTAGCCGTTGAGTTCCAGCCACATGGCGTTGATGATGCCAAACGAGCAAGCCAACAACACCCCTAAGATCCAGGCGAAATACCACATAGTGTTGCTCCTTAATACAATGAATGTTTGTTGGCTTGAATATGTTGCTCGTTTAAGCGACCAAACATCTTCACATAACACCAGATGGTGTAGCCAAGCACAATGGGTACAAACACGCAGGCGACAAAGAACATGATTTTTAACGTCAGTTCGCTGGAGGTGGCGTCCCACATGGTTAAGCTGTGGTTCGGCATGCTACTGGATGGCATCACAAACGGGAACATCGCCACGCCGCACGTCATGATCACACCGGCTTGACCCAATGAACTGCTGATAAAGGCCAGCGCACCTTTGCCGGCTTTACTGCAAATACCTGCCAGCGCAAACGCGGCCACACCGAGTGCAGGGAAGACCCACAGCAACGGATGGTTGTTGAAGTTCTGCAGCCAAGCGCCAGCGCGTAGTTCCACTGTCTTGTTGACCACATTGTTCACGGCATTGCTATCAAGTGTGCTAGTCACCACGTACCCCGCGATGCTGCTGTGCAGCCACACGCCCGCCAGCACAAACAACAGCGCGGCGCCAAGGCCAGTTAACAGACCTATGTGTTGGCTACGTTTGAGCACAGCGCCTTCGGTTTTCATTTGCAAATACGCGGCACCTTGAGTGACGAACATCAACAAACTCAATACGCCGACTAACAAGGCAAATGGGTTCAGCAGTGCAAAAAACGAGCCTGTGTAGCTGACGCGCAGCAGCTCATCAAATTGAAACGGTACGCCTTGCAGCAAATTACCAAAGGCCACACCAAAGATAATCGGCGGTACGGTAGAACCCACTGTTAAGGCCCAATCCCAGTTACTGCGCCACGCTGGGCTTTCCAGTTTCGAGCGATAGTCAAAGCCAATCGGCCGCAGGTACAGCGCCGCTAAAGTTAAAATCATCGCAAAATAAAAGCCGCTAAAGGACGTGGCGTAGACTGGTGGCCAGGCCGCGAAAATCGCGCCACCAGCGGTGATCAGCCACACTTGGTTGCCGTCCCAATGCGGGGCGACGCTGTTGATCATCACGCGCCGTTCGTCGTCGGTTTTACCGACGATTTTCAGCAGCGAACCAACACCCATATCAAAACCGTCGGTGATAGCAAAACCAATCAGCAACACGCCAACCAGTAACCACCAGATAAATCTTAAAAATTCATAATCCATGTTACACCTCCGACACGCGGCCAGTTTCGAGATCGTATTTGCCTAAATGCAGCGCTGACGGGCCTTTGCGGGCGAAGTGTTGCATCAACCACACTTCAATCACTAAGAACACGCTGTACAGTCCAGTGATCAGCAACATACTGGTCCAGACTTGTTCGACGGTTAACCCAGACGCGGCGATATGAGTCGGTAACACTTCACCGACAGCCCAAGGTTGACGACCGTATTCGGCGATAAACCAGCCGGCTTCACAGGCGATCCAAGGCAGCGGCAGTGCCAAAAAGGCGGCGCGCAAGAACCAAGTCGGTTTTTGCTCTAATCGTTTGGCCGAGAAGTAGAACGCCATGGCAAAAATCACCAACATGGCAAAACCGCAGGCGACCATCACCCGGAACACCCAAAACATTGGGCCAACGCGTGGAATACTCATATCGACCGCTTGTTGAATTTGCTCGGGCGTGGCGTTGGCAGGGTCTTTGGTGACGGCAGTTAACAACAAGCCATAACCTAAGTCTTTTTTCACCGCATCAAAGGCTTGTTTGGTTTCGTCCGACGTGTCACCCGCGCGCAGTTTTTGCAGCAGCGCATAGGCTTGCATACCGTTGACGATGCGCACCCGATGCTGTTCTTTGAGATCTTTTAAGCCAAGCACTGGCGTGTCGAGCGAACGCGTTGCCACAAGGCCCAGTGCGTACGGAATTTTTACCGCGTAATCAGTTACTTGGCGGTCACTGTCGGGAATGCCAAACACAGTAAAAGCGGCTGGTGCCGGGTGGGTTTCCCACTCAGACTCGACGGCGGCTAATTTGACGCGTTGCACATCACCAAGCTCATAACCCGATTCATCACCCAGTACAATCACGGACGCCGCCGACGCCAAACCAAAGGCTGCGGCAATGGCGAAACTGCGCCGAGCAAAGGCTAAATCGCGGCCCTTGAGCATGTACCAAGCGGAAATGGCCAGCACAAACATCGCGCCCGTGGTGTAACCGGCAGACACAGTGTGTACGAATTTGACTTGCGCCACTGGGTTAAACAGCACGTCAGTGAAGCTGCTCATTTCCATGCGCATGGTGACGTAGTTGAACTCAGCGCCGACTGGGTTTTGCATCCAACCGTTGGCGATTAAAATCCACAGCGCCGATAAGTTGGTACCAAGTGCGGTCAGCCAAGTGACAGTCAAATGCTGCACTTTGCTTAAGCGATCCCAGCCAAAGAAGAACATGCCAACTAAGGTGGATTCTAAGAAGAACGCCATCAAGCCTTCAATCGCCAGCGGTGCGCCGAAGATGTCACCAACATAGTGCGAATAATACGACCAGTTGGTGCCGAACTGGAATTCCATGGTTAAACCCGTGGTGACCCCTAGTGCGAAGTTAATGCCAAATAGCTTGCCCCAAAACTTGGTCATGTCCCGATAAATCTCCTTGCCGGTCATCACGTACACAGATTCCATGATGGCAAGGATAAAGGTCATGCCCAGCGTAAGAGGCACAAAGAGGAAGTGATACATTGCCGTTAAGGCAAACTGCAACCGCGAGAGCTCGACGACGTCCATAAACGTCTCCTGTTAGTTAAGGAAGTTCTTATATAACCGGATTAAACTCTACGCCTGCAGGTCATATGCGGCGAGCGTTAGATGGCAGCAAAACTTGATAGACATCAAGAGTCGGTCATTTGGCGCAGAGAATGCGTTTCGGGGGAAGCGCATAACCCATCCGGGTTGTGCTTGTTGTCGCACAACTAACAGTATTGTCGCTATCGTTGATTAGGCAAATGTTGATAAAAATCAAAAATCTGCTGCTATATACTGCGGCAAATTGCCACAGCACGGCGGATTGCGCTGCATTTCCAACACAGGAGAACAAGGATGAACAGGCTTAATTTTCAAGCTCAATGTGGTGAAATACCGACCGGCGGACATGGCAATCTTGCGAGGCACCAGCGCAGGTTGTTGCGCCGTGCGCGCGTCAGCGCTCTGCTGCTTGGTTGCGGCGTTTGGCTTGCTGCGATGTCGACGCCATTGCACGCCCACAACACCCCGCCAACCGCTTATCCAGATCTCGCGGCGCAAGTCGATGAACTCAAACCGCTACTTGATAGCTACCCGCCAAAATTTCAAAACGAAGCCGAGCTGGTCACGACGCAAAAACGCTACGGCGTGTTGAAAAAACAGCTGGATACTTTGCTCAGTAAACAGCCCGATGAGCCGAACCTGCTGCTGCTTCGCGCAGAATTGCAGCAACTTGGCCACAATATGGATGTCGCTGACGCGTTTGACGGCGCCGCGCAAGACTACCAGCATCTGCTTGCCATCAAGCCAAAGCATGTCGATGGTTTATTAGGGTTTGGTCAGTTGCTGGTCAATAGCTCCCCACAAAATGCCCCGACCGCGGCGCAACTGTTTGCCAACGCGCAGTGCGTCACTCCAACTACCCCGAATGAAGCGGCGCAGCACGGTTATTTCTTTGCTTTGTATTATCAAGGCCAGCTGGCAAACGCTGTGCGCCAAGCCCGTTACAACCAACAGCAGTGGCCCAATGCCATGCACCAACAGCTAATTGAAGTGGCCAGCGCCGCGCTAAGCCGCGCCGGTCAGGCAGTGCCCACCGAGGCCGCGTCGCAATTGCCGGCGTGTCAGCCTTAGTTTTGCGCTGAAGACGATAACGCGCACGGTCAGTTCACGTTACTGGGTTGGCTGATGCGTCGACATCGCCAAGTTCATATGGATTCGACTGTAGGCTGTTGTGGCTTTTTTCAAGCAGGAGCGTCAGTCACGGATCCACCGGTATGACTGGCGCTTGTCAGCGACTAATTACGTCTTGCTTGCGGTCAGAACTTTGCAGCATCACCGCAAAGTTCAGACTGCGATTTTATTGCAAATGTTGCTTAAAAAACGCGATGGTACGTTGCCAAGCTAGCGCAGCGGCCGCTTTGTCATAACGCGGTGTGGTGTCATTATGAAAGCCATGCTGGGTATTGGGGTAGGTGTAGCTGACAGCGTTTTTCCCCGCCGCTTTAAGCGCCTCATCGTAAGCTTTCGCGCCTGCGTTAACACGCTCGTCATTGCTGGCGTAGTGGATCAACAATGGTGCTTGGATCGCCGCAATTTGCGCTGCTTCTGCTTGTCTACCATAAAAAGGCACCGCAGCTTTTAAATCAGGTAGCTGGGTTGCTAAGAAATTCGCGATCCCACCGCCGTAACAAAAGCCGGTTACCCCCAAGTGACCATTGCCTTGCGGCAGCGCCTGCAGAAACTTAGCGGCAGCGATAAAATCTTGGCGTGACTTGGTTTGATCTAAGGTGCCAAACAGCTCACGCGCTTTGTCTTCATCGCCAGGATATCCCCCAAGCGGGAACAGTGCATCCGGTGCAAAAGCAATAAAGCCTTCGAGTGCGAGCCTGCGCGCCACATCTTGAATATGAGGGTTTAAGCCTCGGTTTTCATGCACCACTAACACTAGCGGGTATTTTTTCCCTGACGTTTGATAGTCAGCTGGGCCGACTAAATACCCAAGAGCTGCTCCATACCCTTGCGGCGATGCAAACTGCTGAAACTGTGCCGACAGTCGTGCGTCCTCAGGCGCTACTTGCTGGCCCATCGCATAGTTGGGTTGTAGTGATTGCAAAATGGCGAGAGCCGTCACGCCTGCGGTGGCGTAGCGTGCGGCTTTGCTTAAAAAATCACGCCGGCTGATGTCGCCGTGTACATATTGGTCAAATAACTGCAGCGTTTCAGGCGAATAATCCGCCGCGGTTTTGCGAGGCTCTGTCATGCGAATTCCTAGTATTTTGCGTCACAAGGTCGAAAGGCGAATGATTGTTATATCAACGGCTACGCAGGTTAGAAATCGGTAGGCGGCTGCAACAGCCCAAGTGTGCGAATTTTGCGATAAATGGGAACAGGAAGGTGCCGTTGGCTGGATGTGTGCAGGAAAAACAAAAAACCGCCCGTAGGCGGTTTCATGGCAATGGTTTAGCGCTGGTAGATCTGGTCGAAGATCCCGCCACTGGCGAAGTGTTGTTTTTGCACCAGATCCCAACCGCCAAAGGCTTGAATATCCACCAGTTTTAACTCTGGGAATTGACCCTTGTGTTTTGCGGCCACCGCCGGGTCACGTGGCCGGAAATAATGTTTAGCCGCAATTTCTTGGCCTGCAGGGCTGTACAAGTAGTTCAAATATTCGGTCGCCACGGCAGTGGTGCCTTTGGCGTCGGTGTTTTTCTTGACCACTGCTACCGGCGGCTCTGCCAACACTGAAATGCTGGGCACGACAATCTCGACTTGATCAGCGCCTAGCTCATTGACCGCTAAAAAGGCTTCGTTTTCCCAGCTGAGCAACACATCACCAATGCCGCGTTGCACAAAAGTGGTGGTGGCGCCGCGTGCGCCTGAGTCAAGCACAGGCACGTGTTGGTAGAGTTTGGTCACGAATTCTTTGGCGGCGGCATCTGAACCTTGCTGGTCTTTTGCCCAAGCCCACGCGGCTAGGTAGTTCCAGCGCGCACCGCCAGAGGTTTTCGGGTTTGGCGTGATCACCTCCACGCCGTCTTTGACCAAATCACCCCAATCCTTGATGTTTTTCGGGTTGCCTTTACGCACCAAAAACACAATGGTGGAGCTAAACGGTGTGCTGTTGTTTGGCAATAAACTGGCCCAATTTTCCGGCAAACGTTTTGCTTTGCGTGCGATGGGGTCGATATCCGCAGCCAGAGCGAGCGTCACCACGTCGGCACGAAGGCCATCGATCACCGCGCGAGATTGACTGCCCGAGCCACCATGCGACTGTTCCACTTTGACGTTGTCACCGGTTTTTGCTTTGTAGTAGGTGGCGAATGCTTGGTTGTAGTCGCGATATAACTCGCGAGTTGGGTCGTACGACACGTTTAACAAAGTGACATCTTTGGCATGCACGCTGCCAGCGAGCAAACAAGTGCCCAGCGCAACCCATAACAAGCGAGGCAGGGCGGTTGCAAGTGGTAACAGTTTCATAAAAGCTCCTTGTGTAGCAGTGTGTTGTTTAGACGTCTAAACATCTTGATGATCAGATGCTAAACCAGCTTTTGATAACTGCAAAGGAACGAAAAACGAATGTTTATTCCATAAGTGAATAAAAACTTTGGCAGGCCGTAGAGAACAAGGCTGAGTGGGGAGTGTTGCCGGTGTTAGTTTAACTAGGTCCTCCTTGATGGTCGTTTGAAGTGTCGTGATTGCTCAGGCCGCCGCCCTGTGACTACCCCCCGCTGGACATGCGAAATTGTCGTGCACGTAGGCGGGGAGCTGGTATGCCAACAGGGGCGATTATCGAGTGTGCCCTGCATGCTGATGTTAGCTTTGATGCACCAAAGTGCCCGCAGCGTCTTTCACCGCGACTTCAACTCTGATGCCTTGGCGCACGCTTTGAGTGACGACACAGAAGTTTTCAAACTGCGCCAGCACTCGCTCGAGGTGTTCGATACTTTGTGCGTCGACGCCCAGTTGTAGCTCTACGGCGAGTTGGCCGATGCGCCAGCGGCCGTCTTGTCGCTCGAGTTCCCCGCGCACTGTGGCGCTGACTTGGCCTGGGTCTTCTTTAAATTTGCGGATGGCAAATAACAGACTGGCGGCTAAACAGTTGGCAACCGAAGCAGCTAACAACCTGGATGGATTTGGGCCTGATGCGTCGCCCAGTGGCGGGGTTTCATCACTGAAGATCTGACCCATGTCGCCAAAATCGATTTCAAAACGATAGCCTTCCAGTAATTTCAACTGCACCGCAAATTGTGGTTGGTCGGACATAAGAACTCCTCGATTGATGAATATGTTTTGACGTCGTACCGCTTAGAGTAGGTCAAGCGCATGTATATCAGCATGTGCTAAATCAAAAAGTGTGCAAAGGATCTAAGGCGCCATTTTCAGCACGATCACGCCACCGATAATTAGCAACACCCCAAAATAGCGTGCCAAGGACGTGGCATCACCATAAAACCAAGCGCCGACTAAAAAGGTGCCGGCAGCGCCGATGCCTGTCCACACGGCGTACGCTGTGCCCATCGGAATATCGCGTTGCGCCAGCCACAACAAAAAACCGCTGCAGGCCATAAACGCCACTGCCATCAGGATGCCGAGCCAGCGCGTCTGTTCTTGTTGCGCCATTTTCAGGCCCACCGGCCAGCCAATTTCAAATAATCCGGCGGCAACTAAATACAACCAACTCATGTCTGCTCCTTGGTGCTGGCCTCGCTTTTGGCAGCATAACTAGAAAAGGCTAACCGCCCAATGCTTGTGGGGTCAATGCACCTAAATTGGCGAAGAATGGCACTGCAAGTCGCCGAGCACAACTGGGTCTGCTGCGCTAATGTCACCAACCAGCTTGAGCCGCCAGTGGCACTTTCGGGATCAATGTGGCGTAGTCCGGTAGTTTGTGGCTGAGTCGCCAGACAGTGCAGTGAATAATATTGTTGCGAAGTGGCACCTTAGGGAACAAAGTGGTAAAGCGTGTCATGTTGTGTAGGGTCGCCGCGTTGAAAAAGCAGATGCGGCGCCTTGCGGCATCTGCTTACACAGCCTGCGTTACGGCAGCGCTTCAATCAGCGCCGTGCTTTGCCCAAAGGTAAACACGTTTAGTTTGCCGCATTGCGCCATATGGTTTTGACTGGCGTACGGCGTGCCCGTTTGGCTGATATTGGCTTCCCAACCTTGGCCGTTTTTGACAAAGGCTTTCAGTTCGAACCAGCCATTGATGGTTTTGCTGCAGTCCATATCGACGTCCAGCATCCAATAATGCGCGCCAAAGCGGTTCAGTGCTTCCACACCATAACCATCGACGGCAACCGTGCGCGTGGTGCCCCAGCTGGCCGGCCAACTGTTGGTGGTCCAATCCAAGGCAGTGCCTTCGGCGCTGGTGCTTTGGTTCGCTTCACGACCGTACCAATCCAAGTAGACATCGTTGGCTTTCCAAGGCGCTGTGGTGGCGTTTTTCAGGTTGCGATGGCGAATAGGCATGGCGCACAGGTAGTTGCTGCTGGTGCAATTAAGCCCCAACCGACTGGCCGCCGTGGTGTGGTCTAAACCACCACGAATAAACATGTCTTGGCCCGATTGGGTTTGCGCTTGGATAAACACCACGGTGCGTTGATAGGTGCTCGGTTGCACCACAGTGCCGATCTTGGCTTGGTGGTGAATGGCAAATGCATCCCACGAAGCGACATTCGCTTGAATGCGACCGTCGCTGCCAACCGTGATGACTTCGCCGCTACAGCTGGTTTTGTCCGCCGACAAACTACCCTTAAGCACGTTGCAATACTGGCCCGGCGCCATGCTGGTGGCCAAGCTTTGGTTCAGCGCATAACTTTCTTTGTTAATGGCGACAAAACCTAAACTGCCGCGACCAAAGGCAATTTGGTTATTGCCATTGTCCCACCAGTTGGTGGTGCGCCATTCTTCCACCGTGTTATTGCGAAATTGCACGGCACCGGCGATGTAGCTCCAGCGGTGTTCACATTTCCAATCACTGCCAAAGCAGTTCAGGCTGCCGTTGTTGTGCACGCGGCTGCCCGGTGGGCCTTGGTCTGGATCGGTGAATTGATAACTCGACATCACCTGCGTGTAGCCGTACGGGTAGGCCAACATAAAGACGTTGGCTAAGTCGTACAGGCGGCCGTCTTTGTAAGTGACGACGTTACCGGCGCCGCCGTGGCCGCGTTGGTTGTCGTGGTTGTCGACAAACACCACGGCTTGGCTACTGGGCAAAAAGCCCCAGGCTTCACCAAAGTTACTCAGGCTGGCTAAGCGGCCGGTTTTAAATACATTGCCTAGTTGCACCGAGTATTTGAATTCGGTCACTAAGCCAACCCCTGTGTATTCGCTGGCTTTGATCGCTTCGCCACCTTGGTCGATCACTTCTTGGTAAATTAGCGGTGCTTGGGTCAGTTTGCCTTTGATCGCTGCGAGGTCCGCAACTGCCATATGTTTGGCCGCGTCGATCCGAAAGCCTTTCACGCCAATTGCCAGCAAGTCGTTCATATAGCCAGCTAAGGTGTTTTGCACGTATGGCGTGCCGGTGTTGAGGTCGGGCAGGCTAACCAGCTCGCAGTTTTGCACGCGCCAGCGGTCATTGGCGTAATCGCTGCCATTGATGGTGCAGCTGGCGTGGAAATCGGGTGCCGAATAGATCGGATATTGTCGATTGCCATAGTTAGAACCGGCCACGCCAACCCCACCGCCACTGGCCATGTGGTTAATCACGGCATCGACATAAATATCCACGCCAACGGCTTTGCAGCGCTGCACCATGTTGATAAAAGCCGCGCGGTCACCGGAGCGACTTTGCAGCAAATAACTCACCGGTTGGTAACGGGTCCACCAGGCCGAGCCTTGAATATGCTCGTTGGGCGGTGACACTTGAATGGCTGCAAACCCTTGCGGCCCAAGATATTGTTCACATTCGGTGGCAATGTCGGCCCATTGCCATTCGAACAAATGCACAAATGTGGTTTTTTGCGCCGCAAAACTCGGCGCAGCCGCGAGCATCAAGCCTGCGGCCAGTACGGTCTTTTTCATTGTTATCCTCGTCGTGTTGCATATGTGATAACCAGCAGTGACTGGTTCAGTGCGACTCTTGTTGGTCGCTGCCGATTACAATAACCACAGATCTGTTGATTAAAAATTAAACAAATAGGAACAAAAGGTTGAATACGAATGCATTGGCTTTCTATTAGGCAGTTTTGTTTCTAGGGTTATTGGCTGGAGGAATTCTGTCTGGCCATCGTGTAGCAGCGTTTACTGGGTGTGGTAGGTGCTGAAGCGGTAAATGATTGAGTATATTTAGATTTTTGCGTCAAACGCCACGTATGCAGATATGCAAGTTAGGTTGCTGGTAGCACTGAGCGGCTGCTCACAGTGAAGCAGCCGCATCACGGCAATTATTTTTCCACCGGTAAACCTGCCTCATGCCAGGCTTGGAAGCCTCCAATCACCGAATACACTTGGCTAAAGCCCATCGCTTGCAACGATTGCGCGGCCAATACCGAGCGCGCGCCCGAGCGGCATAACAAGTAAATCGGCTGCGCCGCTAAAGCTTCCAGCGCCGCCATCGGTTCGCAATGCGCACTGACGTGTGGATGCTGATGGATTTTCATTTCCAACACGCCGCGAGGGAAATTCACAAAGCGGTCAATATGCCCAGCGGCAAATTCGTCAGGTTCACGGACATCAATCAGCACGGCTTGATGATTGGTCAGTGCTGCATGCAGTTGCTGCACGCTGATTTCTTGCACTGTGGCTTTGGCTTCTTGCACTAATTGTTGGGCGGTTTTCATGCGGAGATCCTTTAAGGCGACAAATTCGTTATTTACTGTAGGGGAGAGCGTTGGCCTGAACAAGCAGTTGCAGGGACAAGCCGTGTGGAATTTATAAATATTAGAAAATTCTGAAATAAAATACTGAAAACACCCGGCATTTCGCAACTGCGACAGGCGAAAATGCGGCAAACGGCAGTGGTCGCGACCGCCAAGCCTTGTAAAATAAGGCGTGGCGCCCCATATCCCGTGTTAGGTGATTGCATATGACGTCAGCCGACAGCTGATCTTTAATCAGTTTATTTCGAATTTTTACTTGTTGATTTTCAGGTAAAATCTGAGTTAGTTGCCGTAGGAGGTACTATGAAACGTGTAATGTTATTTATTTTGACCAACCTAGCTGTGATGTTGGTGCTCAGTATCGTCGCCAGCATTTTGTTTAAATTCTTTGGTATCGATAACCGCAGTATGGGCGGCTTGCTGATATTCGCGGCGATCTTTGGTTTTGGTGGCTCCTTCATTTCTCTGTTGATGTCGAAATGGATGGCGAAAAAATCCACCGGTGCTGTGGTCATTGAACAACCACGCAACGCCACCGAAATGTGGTTAGTCGAAACCGTACGTCGTCAAGCCAAACAAGCAGGCATCGGTATGCCAGAAGTGGCGATTTATGATTCGCCAGAAATGAACGCCTTTGCCACAGGTGCTAACCGTAATGACGCATTGGTGGCCGTGTCCACTGGTTTGCTGCAGCAAATGTCGCGTGAAGAAGTTGAAGCTGTGCTGGCGCACGAAGTCTCTCACGTTGCCAACGGCGACATGATCACCTTAACCTTGATCCAAGGCGTGGTGAACACCTTCGTGATCTTCTTGGCACGGGTGATTGGCGGTTTCATTGACTCTGCCCTTCGCGGTAACAGTGATGAAGAAGAATCACAAGGCCCAGGTTTTGCGTACTTCATCATCGTGTTTATCCTGGAAATGTTGTTCGGTATCTTGGCCAGCATTATCGTGGCTTGGTTCTCGCGTCAACGCGAATTCCGCGCCGACGCCGGTGCGGCAAAACTGGTCGGTTCGCGCGCTATGGTCAGTGCACTGGAGCGCCTGCGCATGAACCACGAAAGCCAACTGCAAGGCTCGATGATGGCATTTGGTATCGCCAGCAAACCGTCGATGTCTGAGCTGTTTATGAGCCACCCACCGCTAGAAAAACGGATCGCTGCCCTGCAAGGTGGTATGTAACACCGGGTTCCCAACCAGGTCCGAATTTCTCGAAAGAGCCAGTCACTGACTGGCTCTTTTTTTTTGGGTTGAAAATCATAAAGGTTGCAAAAATGTAAATTAAGCGTTTAAGTAAATAGCCGATGCGATGAGTTGCACCATAGTTGCCAACTTTCGTACAATCCACGGTTACGTTTCATTACAGGTTTATACACATTCCCTTATAAAAGGATTTTTTTATGCTGAAAAGGATTTGGCTTGCGCTAGCCCTTGCCATTGTTGCAGGTTGCGCGAGTTCTGACTCACCACCCAAAGCTCCTGCTCTACAAAACTTAGCGCCAAACGAAGGCTATGTGCTGCTATCCGTCAGCACCAATATTGGTCTGGCTTCTATTTCAGTGAACGGCCCAAAACGGTTGTTTTTCACCAAAGACGATTTAAAAACAAATTCTACTTACTTGTTGGTTGCCGCGCCGGCGGGCGATTACAGTTTTGCTGAAGTCAACTTTGTCGGGATGTATCGTCGCGATATGACCGACGACGAAGTCGCGTTCTCGGTGGAGGCTGGCAAGATCAATTACGTCGGCCATTTGTCGATCGAATCCATTTATAGCGATGGCAGTGCCGGTATTGTGTTCTTATCGAATAAAGGCAGCGAAGGCTTCAAATTTATGCAAGAGAAGTTCCCTGAACTCCTGAAGGGGCACAGCATGCGTTATGCCGGCCAGGGTGATGACTTTTTCTTCCCATTTATCCAGCCGCTGGTGCAAGGAGCTAAACCATGAAACGTATCCTTTGCACATTCGCTATGTTGTGGTCCTTGTCACCTGCCACAGGAAGCGCGACAACCGCTGTCACTATGCCGATCCCGGCGCAAGAGTTACATCATGAGAGTCTAATCGCCCGCCCTATGTATTCGCCGGACGGTCATTGGATCGCAGCACGTATGCATGTCAGCGACGAAGACCGCACGCTGGGAATTATTGACGCACAGACACTGGCATATACTCCGGTGTTTAGCTTAGAAAAAGATCAATTTTTGACCGACTACCTTTGGTTAGATAGCAAAAATTTATTGTTGGATCTGACGATAGACGGCCGGTTTCGGCAAGTCGTGTTAGTGCTTGAAAACAGCGGCGGCAAGCTACGCTCAACCATCAAACCCTTGAAGCTGGCGCTGACAGTGTTAAGTCCAGATGAAGGTACTGGTACATTTCTCGTGGCCTACCGGGTTAGTGACGTGGCCAAAGCTGCTGTCCACCGCGTGCGTGTCGACCAATTGTTTGATTGGAAATTGCCGCCAGACACCTTGGTGGATGCGTCGTTGCCTAATGTCACCAGCTATATGTACGACAGCCTGAATAAAATCCTTTTTGCGACTCAACATGACCGCGAAAATTCAGTGGTATCGGTATCGTCGAAAAAGCTTAGCGATCGCTCTTGGACAAAGATATTTAGTAAAAAGGATTACAAAGGTGAGTTTACGGCGGTTCGTTACATCGACAAAACGACCTTAATGGTGCTCAGTGATGAAAGCAATGACACGGTAGCAGTGCAAAGCTACGACATCACGACGCAGCAAGTGAAAGAAACGCTCTACAGCAACACCGCCTACGATGTAAACAAGGTCATCACGGACAATCAAGGCAAAATGGTCGGTGTCGGTTATGTCAGTGACGGTGTGCAAACCACTCAATACTTTGAGACGAACCGAGCCAATTTATTGGCCATGTTGCAACAAACCTTTCCTAACAAATCTGTGCAACTTCTCGATGAATCGAAAGATCTGAAACAGTTGCTGTTATTTGTGTCGTCTGCAGATTATGCCGGCGCTTATTACCTGCTTGATGTAAACACCGGCAAGGCGAGCATGCTAGAAGAAGTGTTGCCTGACCTTAACCAATACCGCATGTACCAAAGCCAAGTCATCAAAACTGAAGTAGAGCCTGGCGTGCAGCTGGAGTCCTACTTAACTCTGCCTGCACCTGAGCAAGCGAACAAAGCCTTGATTGTCATGCCACACGGGGGCCCGATTGGCGTGCGGGAATACAATAGCTTTAATCCTGACGTGCAATATTTGGCTAGTCGTGGCTTTGCCGTGCTTCGCGTGAACTTCCGTGGTTCGTCTGGTTTTGGTAAGAAATTCCAAGACAGCGGTGTCGGTCAATTTGGTCAACGGATTGAGCGGGATATCAGTGCTGTGGTCAGTCAAGTGCGCAAACAACACCAATTTAGCCAAAGTTGTGCCATGGGCGGTAGTTACGGCGGTTATTCGTCGATGATGTTGGCCATTCAACATCCCGATTTATATCAATGTGTGGTGGGCCAGTACGGTATTTATGACCTACCTTACCTGTTTGTTGAAGATCAATTTATGCAAGAGCCGGATGCTCGCAAGCCGGTTGAGGCTGCTGTCGGCAAATACAACAAAGGGTTACGTGACGTGTCGCCAGTGTATCTGGCCGATAAGGTCAAAGCACCTGTGTTGTTACTCGCCGGTGGTGAAGATAGTACGGCCCGTATTGAACATTCCTACCGCATGGAAATGGCACTTAAAGCCTTTAAACGTCCAGTCGAAACCATCTATTACAAGAAAGCCGGTCACGGTCCTTACAATAATTATTGGGCGGCGCACGAGCTAGCAGCCAGTGCGGAGTTTATTCGTAAGTCACTCAATTTAAAAGAATATGGCAGTGAGTTAACTGATAAGGCTTTACGCGCAAAAGTGGCGAAAGATTTAGCCTTGTTAGGGGAAGGTTACGGCTATGGTTGGATGCTCGAAGCAAATCCAACTTTGGCTGATTCATACACTGCGCGCAGTGCGACTTTCGGGGCGACCGAAGGTGTTTATCAGCGCGCCCTGACGCAGCTCAATCAGTTTGGTAATTTTCAGCAAGGGGTCGAGTTGTTAGAACAAGCAGCCGCCCAGGGCAACGTGGAAGCTAAATATACGGCAGCGTTTTATTACGCTTTTGGTTACCAAGTCACCCCAAACTATACCAAAGCCATGGACTATGCCAACCAAGCCCTCGCCAATGGCGGTACTGCTCGTGGGCATCTTATCAAGGCCTACCTGTATTGTACGGGGCGCGGTGTTCCGCAAGACCTGCAGCGCTGCCTCGAATTAATGGATTTGAAAAAGCTGCAAGCAGTGCCGGAAATTAAACGGCCAAATCCGCTTGATGCTACGACACCGATGTTTTTTACGACCACGGCCATGATTATCCGTGACGCAAAATTCACGCAGGAACAGTTGGCACAATTTCACGCCATGGTGACTGAACAATTTAATATCTACCCAGTTGATTTTACCGTCGATGACCTAGAGCCTGGCTACTTCAAAGATCAGGAATTTCAGAAGAATCAAAGCGTTTTCAAATTTGAAAAAGAACGCGTATTCGGCTTGAACTTCGCCGTGAAAAAGCTGATGCAATCGAAATCGAATGCCGTACTGGTCTACATCTCATTGCAACAAGCCAACGGCGAATTCCAACTAATTAAGTCCGAAATGATTGCGGGAACCGGTAAAGATGGTTGGGGGATCCGTTATCAACTCACCTCTGCTGACAAACCGGGGATCTATCGGATTGAATTGGCAGACTTGTCGGGTAATAAATTGGCCAGCCAAGATTTTACTATTCAACCTTAATCCATGAATGTCACGATGGCGGCGTGTCACAACGTCGCCAGTTTTTTTGTCCTACTGCGGGTAGCACTGAAGTTTTAACGGAGTTAAACCATGAAGCTCATGAAGGTCGGCTTGCTGCTGAGCTGTCTAGTACTGTTGACTAGTTGCGTCAACAACCTCAAAAAACTCACGGTTGATGAAGATCGCCAGCTTCGCGACAACATAGGATATTTGTTGTTGTCTGTCGAAACGACGTCCGATTTGCAAATGATCAGCATCAATGGCCCCATCATGTTGTCCATTTCACAACAAGACTTAAAAACGGGTACAAATTATCTGTTGGTTGATGTGCCAGAAGGTGAATATGACTTCACTCAAGTGATGTACGGCTATGGCAATGGCGCAACGCTAAAAGACGGTGCTTGGCGCTTTCGTGTAGTTGCAGGAAAAATCAACTACATCGGCAACTTAACCGTCAACCGCCCGGCGAGTTACTGGTGGATCCCAGCAAGCGAAGCAAAACGCCCACAATTGATTTTGGAAAACCGTGCAGCCGATGCATTGGAATTCATGCACAAAAATTACCCGAACATTTTGAAGGCCAGAGCGTTGCAATATGGCGGTGCCGGCGACGATTATTTCTTCCCGTATGCGCAAAAACTACCGAATGGAGCTAAACCATGATCCGTGTTTTATGGTTGAGCCTTGCGCTCGTATCGATCAGCGTCGCACAAGCGAAACCCATTCCAGCGACTGCGTTGTTTGATACTCCTGCGATGTGGGATGTCTCATTAAATCCAAGTGGCGATTTGTTGGCAGCCCAAGAAATGCACTCGGAAGAGGGGTATGTGTTGTCGGCGATGACCACCAAAGATCGGCAACTGACGCCTATTCTGGCGATGGCAAATAGCTATCAGCGAGTCGGCGATTACACTTGGATGGACGAGCGCCATCTGTATGTTGAACTGAAAAATCGGGTGGTTGATTCTGCAGTCGTATTGACCTTAACCACTGAAAATGGCCAGGTGCGCTCGAGCTCGAAAACTGTCCAAATTGACGCCAAATTGGTCAGCCCTTTGCTTGAAGATGGCACTGTGTTTATATCAGCCGATCCCAACGGCCGCGACAGTGAACAACTTTATCGTGTCAAACTCGATCAGTTGTTTGAGCAGAAAATTAATCCAAAGACCCTAGTAGATGACGCACTGAACGAGGTTGTCGGTTTTTATTACGAAGCCTCGCAACAACGTTTTTTTGCCGTTCAAGCCAACAAAGCAACAAAGACCCTGCGGATCCAAACGCGGTTGCTGCATGACAAAACTTGGACCCAGGTGTTTAGCCAAACATCGACCGAAGGCATGGGTTTTACCCAACCTGCACATATCGCAGCTGATGGTACTTTGTACGTTTTGAGTAACCAAGATCACGACAAAATTGGCTTGTACAAATACGATATGAAGGCTCAAAAATTAGGGGCGCAGATATTCGAACATCCGCGTTTTGACCTAATTGATGCGCAGTTTGATGCCAACGACCAGCTGCAATCTGTGACCTATTATGATGATGGTCGAGTCAGCCGCCGCTATTTTGACGAAAGCAATTCTGCTGAAGCAGCTGCATTACAGCGCCTATTCCCGAAGAAAAACGTCACTGCATTTGATCGCTCTCCAGATGGTTCATTGCAGTTGTTGTCGGTGAGTGCCAACGACGATCCGGGTAAAGTGGTGATGTACTGGCCAAAAACTGCGCAAACGCAGGTATTGGTTGAAAACAACGTCAACCTAAAAGATTACGCACTATTACCAACCGAAGTGTTGAATGTGAAATCGGCTGCTGATGTGCAGTTAGAAGCCTATTTAACGCGTCCTGCACCTGCCAACGACAACAAGGTGTTATTGGTGTTGCCGCACGGTGGTCCTGTCGGTGTGCGCGATTACAACGTGTTTAATCCTGAAGTGCAGTACTTTGCTAGCCGTGGTTTTTCAGTACTGCGGGTGAATTTCCGCGGATCGTCTGGTTTTGGTCGCAAGTTTGTGGAAAGTGGTGTTGGCCAATTTGGTCAAAAAATTGAGCAGGACATTTCTGCTGCTGTTGAGCAAGTAAAACAACGTTACAGCTTCAACAAAAGTTGTGCCATGGGCGCGAGCTATGGTGGTTATTCGGCGATGATGCTAGCGATTTTGCATCCTACCCAATATCAATGTGCAGTCGGCGCTTATGGCGTTTATGATTTGCCGCTGCTGTTTAACGCGTCTAACTACAAAGCGGATGAAGATTGGCAAAAACGGACACAAAAAACCGTCGGTAAAAACAGTAAAGATTTGGTGCAATTCTCGCCTGTGTATCTGTCGTCCAAGTTGCAAGTCCCAGTATTACTGATTGCCGGTTTAGATGATTTAACTGCAGAGCCAGAGCATACGCGCCGTCTAGCCTACGTGTTAAAAGCCGCCAATCAACCGGTCGAAACCGTGTATTACCAAAAGACCGGGCACGGTCCATACAACCGATTCTGGGAGATCCATGAACTGCTGACGCGCTACGATTTTATTCGTCGTACCTTAGGGTTGCCGGATGAAACGGCGTCAGTGCCTGCCGGTTCTGATTACGCTAAACAACTCGGCGCGGACTATCGGTTATGGGCAGATGCCTATCAAGGCGAATCGTTGGTGCCGGAAGATTTACCTTTAGCCATGCAAAAAGCAGAAATCTCGGCCAAGCTGGGGAATGGTGATGGGGTTCGCTTTGTGGCTGCCAACCTGTTGCAAAAGAAAAACCCAACAGATACCGCCAAAGCTATTGAGATGTTAAAAGCGTCAGCGGCCGAAAACCAAATCAATCCGGCCGTGATGTTAGGCCACTTATATCACGCAGGGAGATACGTTGAGCGCAATGAAACGCTGAGTGCTCAGTATTACAGTGTGGGTGTGACACATGGCAAAGACGCCACTTGGCGGCCGCGCTTGGCGTACTCCTATTGCACCGGTGAAGGTAATCCACAGCAGTGGGACCGTTGTTTGGAATTGCTAGATCTCAATAAATACAGCGCTTTACCTTTATCGAAACGCACACAAGCCGTGCAGTTAGACAGCTGGAAAGCCATGCGGTCGGTGATCGCTGATGTTTATGCTCACGGCACGTTGACGCCAGCACAAGCCCAGGACTTGGCTGCGATTTTAACCGAGCGTTATGAAACCAAAGGCAAAGTGCAATCCGCTGAGTTGAGTTCTGAAGTCACCTTTGAGACTGCGGAAGGTAAAACCAAAAAATCAGCACCTTCTATTGCTGCAGAAGCTCAGTTATCCGTTGAAGTCAAATTTGAATCAGATGACAAAAATGCACAAACCGGCTTTGTGTATGATTGGCAACAGATTGTCAGCAAAGATCGCTCGATCCGGTGGAACTCGGGCTTTCTGTTTGCTCAATCCTCAACGCCACTGTCGACCAGTTTGACGTTAACCGAAAATATGGAACCTGGACTGTATCGAGTGACGATCCGCGATTTGACCGGTAAAGTTTGGGGCACGATGGATTTTAACGTGATCCCATAAAGTATCGCCCTAATAGCCTGTGATCCTAAAAAAGAGCCAGTCGACGACTGGCTTTTTTATACCAAGGCGATGGGCTGACAGCGATTTAATAGCCAGCGGCGCATGATATCGCAACTACCTTGTTAACCTATATCTGCAATGCGTTCACCTGCCGGTATCATTGTTCAGGCAAAATTAATCTGCCACGCGGCAAGGTCAATCTTTTCCCATTTCATGTCACAAGGAATTCGCATGTTTAAACCGACTGTTCTGTCTACGTTGTTGTTTGCTGCTTTGGTGGGTAATGCCCACGCCGAGTACCCAGACCACCCGCTGTTTGCAAGCTACCCCAATGCCGAAATTGAGCGCTACGAGCGCATCGACTACGACCAGTTTGAACTGCCTAATGGCCCTGCCGGCAAAAACGACCAAGTCAGCAAGCTTACGGTACAAGGCGAAGTGACGCGCCATTCGTACGACATCAAAGAAACCTCCAGCCTACAAATTGCCAAAAACTACCAACAAGCCGCCGAAAAAGCTGGCTTTAGTTGGGTCTTCAAATGCGAAGGCGCGGCTTGTGGCGATAGCGACGGCGAAGCCATTGGCAACCAGTTGGCCATTCATGACAGCGTCTATAACTTTCACCGCAAGCCGTATTATTTCCTTGGCAAAAAAGACACGCCGCAAGGCCCTGTCTACGTGGCTTGGTACATTGGCACTTATGAGACCGACACGCGCGTCAGCCAAGTGATAGTGCAGGGCAAACCACTGAAAACCGATTTGATTCAAGTGAACTTGGCGGGACTTAAAACTAGCGACGAACCAACAGCGCAAGCCGATGCCGACGACTTAGCGCTGGACCACCCGCTGCTGTCGCGTTACCCAGGCGCCGAATTAGAGCGTCAGCAAAAGATCGATACTGAAACCTTCACGCTGCCGATGCCAGGCAAGCAGCCGCTGTCGCTGCAAGGTGATTTAGCGCAGCACAGCTACGACATCAAACAAGTGTCAACACTCAAAGTGTTTGAAAACTATCAACATGCACTGCAAAAAGCCGGCTTTACCGAGCAAGTGGTTTGTAAGTTAACCGACTGCGGCAATGACGAGGCGATGCAAAAAGTCGGGGATGCGGTCGCGCTGCACAAGGATGTCTATAACTATCACAGCAAGCCGTATTATTTAGTGTCCAAGCTGACGGCCGGTGGCCAAGATCATTATGTCGCCTTGTATATCGGCGCTTATGAAAGCGCGGTGCGGGTACAACAAGTGATTATCTCCACCAAAGCGGTGCAAACAGATTTAGTCAAAGCCGATGCCAGCGAATTAAAACGCCAACTCGAAACGGCCGGTAAAGCGTTGATTTACGGCATTTATTTCGACACTGGCAAAGCGGACGTCAAACCTGAATCCAAAGCTGCGTTAACCGAGATCGCCAAACTGCTGCAACAAAACGCCAGCTTAAAACTGTATGTGGTCGGCCACACCGACGACACCGGCAACAGCCAAGCCAATCAACAATTGTCAGAGCAACGCGCTAAAGCCGTGGTCAACGCCTTAACCGGCGAGTATAAAATCAGCGCCACGCGCTTAGAAGCCCACGGCGTCGGCCCGTACGCCCCAGCCAGCAACAATACCAGCGCCGCCGGCAAACAACTCAACCGCCGCGTCGAGTTAGTGCAAAAGTTGTGATAATTCGGAATGCCCCGCACGTGCGGGGCAGCCAGTTGCTGGATATCGATATCGGCAACTTGCCTAGTGATCACGTGGGGCAGGTTTAGATTTTTGTAAGTCGAACAACAAGACCAACAAGTCATTGTGCAACTGCCATTTGTCGGCGCTGGGCAGACGCAGTGGCACTACATCACACTGCTCAAAAGCGCCGGCCGCTATCAATTGGGCGTGGCTCGTAAAGAAAATCTGTACGACCCCACAGTGCTTGCACATACCAGCGGCGCTGAATGGATTGAGGTCAAGCCTTAGCGCCGTCAATATATTGCCGTGCAGTAACTATAGGCAGCTGGGTACCCCAACTTAAAACGGCAGAGATCCTCTGCCGTTTTTGTTCGTTCTTGTGACTATGTTGTGGCGGTAAACCTAGTCAATTTGAGCATGTGCTGACCAGCACTATGGTGTTTCGGGCAAACCTGCATGGCTGATGGGTTTGTTGTCGCGGTGGTTCAAGCGAACGATTAATTCTGCAATGATCAGATTGGGTACCCAGCACAACCAAGCTAATATCGGGTAGGCCTCGACAAACTTCACACCAAGCAACACACTGATGCCCAGATATAACCTTAACGTGACCCCCGCCAGCGTGACCGCGTAGCTGCGGATCATCCATTGTTGATGCGCTTGTACCTGCCGTTGTCTGATCAGTAGGTAAGCTTTGAGTGTGGTAATAAGCCATACAATGGCCATCAGACCAAACCCCAACTGCACGTACAGCCCTCCTACCGAATTCACGGCCAAGACGAGGCCAGCGCATCCGCTACACAAGATTGCGACCACATAAAATCGGCCAAGGAGTCGGTGCAGCGCTAAGTGCTTACGCCGCAACGCCGGGACAAACTGAAAAGCGCCACTGACGATGGCAATAGCACCACCGATAAAATGCAGTGGTGTCAGTGCAGGAAAATGCGCGAACAAGTTTTGGATAAACGGCGGTCTCAGATCAGGGTTAACCAGCAGCCCTATCGCATACAAAGCGACGGCAACTGCCAAAAAGGTCATTAAGCTCCATAAGATTTTGTTACGCATACTCGTCCTTGATGAACTGGCCGTTGACAATCCGCGGGCTCAGGTATCATCCAAACTACCGCACTGTTAACATCTTAGCAACCAAAGTGTCGCTCCATCTCAAGACGGCGTTTCGGGTTTTGGGTGCGGTGATCGTCAGGATGGTTAGTGTTAGTGAGAGATGGTTTTTGCTCGGGGATGAGCTGTTTATGAGTCCCGTTAGACAAACGGATTGCTACTCTGCAAGTTGGTCTATCACACTGGGTTACCAACCTGAACCCCATAAATCTTTGCTGTAGCGCAGCGGCTAAGCGGGTATCCTTGTATCTTTTGGTCATTTTCCGTCGTGTTTTCTGTTTGAGTTAACCCCTTTTTCTGTATCAAGTCGTCTAAAGGCCATTGCCACTGTTTGAAGGACTGCTATGAAATTTATGCTAGCTCCGCACTGGGTCGTGCTGGGAATAGTTGTGCTGCTGGGCTGTCAAAAGCCTGCCGAAACCGTATACAAGCCGCCAACACTAGCGGCCAACACGCCGCTGCGGTTAGAGCATTGGCAGTTAAAACCAGCCAGGCGCAGCGACGACGTGGCGTATGGGCAATTGCTGCTTCGGTTTAATCAGCCACTGTATCGGCCCGGCGAATCGGTATCGTCCGGGCAATTGGCCGCTATTCAAACCACGCCTGCCTTGCCATGCCTTTGGAGTTACGCCGCGCCTGACACCCTTGCCTGTGAACTGCACACGCTCGGGGAAGGGCGGTATCAAGTCAATATCGCGACCACTTTTGCCGCCAATGGTCAGCCGTTAGCAAAAGCGGAGCAATTTAGTATTGATGCCGGCGGTGAAGAATTTACGCTGCGCATGGAACGAGAGCAGCTGGCAAGTAACGATACGCAGCATGGCAGTGTGCGGGCTGGCGATTGGACGGAGGCGCAATTGAGCGCCTTACGTTGGCGCTTACCCGACGGTCAATTGCAGCCGGTGCAACTAACCGATGTCACGCGCTACGGTATCAGCGGCAGCAACAACGCCAGCACCATGTTGAGTGCGTCTGTACCGATGACGTTTGGCAGTGCCGGAGTTTATCAACTGATCCAACCGGCGCGTGAAAGTGCTGCCGGACAGTTATTGCCTGAACGCGAATTGTGGCGTGGCACAGTGCATACCAAATCGCGGTTTTTACACTGGTATTGCCAAGATGAGTCGGATAGCTGGGCTACTGTGGCCAAAGATCCACGCCATGATGCCTGTGCGTCGAACCTGTGGGTGTTGGACTTTGTCGGCAGGGACATCGGATTCGAAGGCTCACAAGGCGATTTCCTGCTGGCACCCAAGCAGTTTATCCGTGATGAAACCGCACCTGAATTGCCGGTTGTTGCAGCCCAAACGCGCCATCCAACCGATGGCCGGCCTATGTTGCAGTTTCAATTGGCCGGTGGCCACCAGTATCAATTTTTGCTTGGCGACATCGATGGCGTCAGTGCCAATATCCGCTTTCAAGCCCCTCCAGCCGCACCGCTGTGGCAGTTGCCTCAGGTGTCAAGCAACGGGCAGACGCAGCACCTAGTGCTGCCATGGCCACAGCAAGCCCTGCAGCAACGCGAGCAGCAGCTACTACGGGATGCAACCGAGCAGCAACGCATCACGCCACCCGCGGAGCTAGCTACGTGGCAATTGGCGATGCCACAACTACTCAGTCAACAAGAACAGGCGCTTGGGTTAATTGTCTGGCAACGCCGTTTTTATAGCGCCAGCGAGTTGCAGCAAGGCCTGAACGACTGGTGGCACACCACAAACGAAGCATCACCGGCGCAACAACTTGGCATTCCCACGAGCGCCTGGCGAAGTGTAGCCCTTTGGCAGCGCCAACCGCTGCAGCCACAGCAAGTTGCAGGTCGCTTACACCATGTCACGCCGGTATTGGCGCAGGATGCACGGCCTTATTTGGCGTGGTACCAAGTCAGTAGCACGCCGTCAGTACCCACCTTAAAAGCGGCACAGGTGCAGGGCGTAGAGCAACAACCGGTGCAGGGGATAGTGCAACAAGCGGCATTTGAGCTGTTGCTCGTTGGCAACACCGAGCCCTGGTTACAGGTGTCGGATTGGCAACAGCAGCCAGTCGCCAATGCCAAAGTAGAGTTGGTCTGCCCAGCGCAACAGGCCCCCACAACAGTGGGCTACACCAATGCCAAAGGCCAATTAAGTTTTAAGGCGGCACCGCAAACGCAAACCGCCTGTTGGTTGTGGGTCAGTCACGCCGAGCGCCATGCCGCCATTGAGTTCCGTGCGCCGAGCGTCGCCGATCTATCCAACAAAATAATTGCGCACCTGACCAGTAGCAAACCTATCTACTTGCTTGGCGAAGACGCACACATAATGGCGGTGGCACGCCAGCGCGGTGCGCATGGCGCTGAGCCACCACCAAGCTCCGTAGCACTGCGTTGGCAGCTGCGTGACACGGCCGGCACGCTGCTTGGCGAATGGCCTGCGCCGCACGCACGCCATGGTTTGTATAGCCTGGATATCCCGGCGTCTTTGCTTGCCAAAGAAAGCTGGTATGAGGTGCTGCTTGTTGCACCAAGCGGTGAGGTCGAGCGCACCACTGTGTTAGTGCAAGGCTACCAGTTGCCGCTGTTTGAAATGACGTTAAAAACAGCGGACTCGGTGATTGGCCGCACCGTACCTTATTCACTGCATTTGGAAAGTTTCAGTGGCAAAACGCTCGCGGCAACGCCCGTGCATTGGCACGCGAAGTGGCAACAAGCATCGAATTATGGCCACTCCTTAGATGAAGTTGATCTGACGAACGATGCGCCTTGTCGGGTTCCCACCGAACACACATGGAGCGGCACCACCAATAAACACGGCGATGCGACCGGGCGGCTTGAGCTACAGCAAGCCCCGTTGTGTGATGTGTTAGATGGAACCATCAGTGTCGAAACCACCGATCTGCTTGGCGAAAGCCAGCGCCAACAACGCAACGTGCGAGTATTACCTTCGGCGTATTTGCTGGGTAGCCGTTGGCAATCGACTGGCGATACAGCGAGAAGCCACAGCGCCGCGACGCTGCAGATCAATGCCTATCAGGTGACGGCAGATGACGCCAAGCCAACAAATGGCCGCGTGATTGCGGCGACTTGGCGACGTGACGCCAGCGGCGCTGACATTGCAGTGTGTGCCAAAACGCAAGCGCTGCCAGTGTCTTGTGCATTACCCGACACCAGCGACAGCACCTTGTATTTGCATGTAACCGCCGTGGTACATGGCCAGACCAAACAGTGGCTACGGCAAGTCGACCGCGACACGGCGGCTGCCCTGCAACAATTTTCATATCTCAATCAATCGCCACTGACCATAGAGCCGGTTAAACCGCTGACGCAATGGCAAGCGGTGCCGCTTATTATTCACGCGCAGCAGGCTGGCCCGGCGACGTTGATTGTGAAAAGCGGGGTAGCGATGTGCCAACAAGCGCTGCAATTAACAGCCGGCAAGAATAGCATCACGCTGGCGCTTGCTGACTCGATGGCGCCGGCGGTATCGGTATGGGTGTTGCAAGCAGGCGGCCAGGGCCAATGGCTACATGACAGTACGGACATCAAGTTAGCGAGTACGGCCCTGCAATTGCCGCTCAGCTTGCAGCTATCCAGTACGGCTCCAGTGCAACCAGCCAGCCGTGTCACCGCCACTTTAACGGCCGCCGAGGATGCCGAGGTGGCGCTGTATTGGGTGGATGATTCGTTGCTTTATTTGGCGGGCGAACAGTGGTTTGAACAAAGTAATCCAACAAATATCTGGGAGCATAACTGGGCGGGTTATGTGCCAACTGACAACCTTGCGCAGCGCAGCAGTTTGCTGTCGCAGCCATGGGTGATCCATCCCATACATGGTGACGGTTTAGTCGAGTCCCGCAGGATGATGCTGAGCGATGGCTCTCGATTTCAGGGAATTTCGCCACTTCCTCCATCACCCAACCGCAAACCTGTAGCGCTGTGGCTTGGCGTGCATACACTTTCCGCCAACCAGCCATTACCGCTTGCGTTACAAGCGCCCGAGAGCGCTGGCCGTTGGAAACTCATCGCCTATGCCAGTGCGCGGCAGAAAGTGGCGCAGGCAACGGCGTCCTTGTTGGTGCAGACTTCACTGCAAGCTGTGATGCAAGGGCCTATTCGTAGCACCCTTGGTGATGTGCCTGCGTTGAGTCTGTTGTGGTTCAACCCAACGGCAACCACGCAGCAGCAACGATTTGTCGTAACGCTGGACGGACACACCATCAAAGCAGGGGCGGTCAAGCTAGTCTCAGGGCAACGTCAGACGCAAACGATCACCGTGCCTGACGTGGCAGTTGGCACGCACCAGCTGCAATTGCAGCTTGGCGATGGCCCTGATGCGCTGGTACAGCAGCAGGCGTGGCAGGTGCTGCCTCATGTGGTTGATCAGCAACAAAGCTTCTACACCGATGCGTCGGGTTTAGTGCAGGTACCAGCCGCTGCAGAGCAATTGCATGGCGAGCATCTGCCAACCAGCGCGTTGGCGATAACGCCGCTACTGCGCGCGCAACAACCGGATGAACTGCTGCAGCTATTGTCGCAATGGTTGTTGTATCAACGCCTTACCGGCCACACGCCGCCATGGGGAGCGTCTGGGCTTGGTGCGTTGTTGCAGCCCTATATTCAATTCGACGGCTTGCAGCGCTTAGCCAACACAGCTGATGGCATGATTGAGGCAGATGACGAGGACTATGGCTGGATGCTACAAGCACTTCGCCATGACGCCGCCGTAACGCCGTTGGTGCAAGCGCTGCTCAAAGACTGGCGGCAGGCGCTTGATAAGCAGCGCAAGATCTCGGCGCAAGGCTGGTGGCTGTTGGCAAGTCACCAATCGATTGAGCTTGAAGCCTTGTTACAGGCGCGCAGCCAACAAGTGCAAATGGTGGGCACATCTGCCACAAGTTCTGCGTCGGACGATAGGGTCGCGAGCAGTCGCAATGCAGGGCTTGAGCGGCGCTTGGCGCAAAACCTCGTCAGCCAAGCGCAGTTTGTATTGGCGCTGCGCCAACTGCCAGCCAGTGCCCAACGCGACGCTGTGCTCGCGACGTGGCAACAGCAGCTACTTGATACGCCATGGCAAGACCCTTCGTATCATGGGCTCGACAATACCAGCGCTTGTTGGTTATTGCAGGCAGTGCCGTGGCAGGAACCACGTATTGCCGCGTTAAAACTACGTTTGCAACGCGAGCAACAGGCCAGCGGTCATTTTGGCAGTGCCAGTACCGATCTGTTATGTGCATTGGTATTCCAAGCCAACGGAGCACCGTTTGAGTTGCTGGCGACCACGCCGCGGCCAAGTGCGCCCGCGGCTGCTGTAGCTGCAGAGCGGCCAGATGCGGCGCTGACAGGCAAAGCGCAGTCCACACCGAGCGTATCTTCCGCACCGAGCTTGATGTTAGAGCCAACGGAGCGCGCAGGCTACCTGCGCCATTCGTTAGCGCCACACCAATGGTTGCACCTGCGTTATCAGTTACCGCTGGCTGCTGTGCCTGCACGACAAGCTGGTCTGCAGCTTCACAAACGCTGGTACAAACGCGTGCAAGGCCGTTGGCAACAGACCAGCAAGCTGCAACAAGGCGATTTGGTCAAAGTGGAATTAACGCTGGATACGCCTATCCCGCGTCAGCACATGCGGCTGCAAGATTGGCAACTGCCCGGTACTGAGTTATTACCGGCGCGTTTTACCGAAGCAGACGAGTTTCACTATCAGCAGCTGAAGGCTCCCGCTACGTTAAACGCCGTGCAACCGCGACTGGTCGAGCTTTACGCCGATCGAATTCCGGCTGGGCAAAGTCGCTGGGTGTATTATCTGCAAATCAAAACCGCCGGTCGCTTCCAACAAGGCATAGCACAAGCGAACGCCCTGTACGATCCAACGGTTATTGCACATACCAGCGGTGCTGAATGGATTGAGGTAAAGCCCTAGTAACGGGAGACAAATTTATGTACTAGAACCACTGACGAGTGGTCGCCAATAAATAAAAACGGCAGGTGAACCCTGCCGTTTGTCTTTCTGACGTGTGTTTAGCTGAGCGGTTGCTATGCGGCGCGGTTGGTGCTCGCTTCGCTGGGTGGGCGCTAAGCTGGGTAATGTTCGTTGGGTGAGTGAACATCACTCCGCTAACATCGCCGCCAAAATCACCCAGCGCACGTCACTCAACTCGGGCGTTAGCAAAGCACCCAGCGAGCACGTCGCGACGGCCTACTTTTTCAAATCAAAGCGGTCGTTGTTCATCACCTGCACCCACGCGGCGATAAAGTCGCGGACGAATTTTTCGCGGCCATCGTGCTGGGCGTACACTTCGGCGATGGCGCGCAGCTGCGAGTTGGCACCAAACACTAAGTCGACGCGGCTGGCGGTCCATTTCAGCGCGCCGCTGCTGCGATCGCGGCCTTCAAAGGTTTCGCCATTATGGCTGGTCCACTGGGTATTAATGTCCAGCACCTCGACAAAAAAGTCGTTAGTCAGCACGCCCGGCGTTTTGGTAAACACGCCGTGTTGGCTGTGGCCGTAATTGGCGTTTAACACGCGAAGGCCGCCGACCAGCACCGTCATTTGCGGCGCGCTTAACCCCAACAGCTGCGCTTTATCCAGCAACAACTCTTCGGCCGGCACCGCAAATTTGCTGCGCAGATAGTTTCTAAAGCCATCGGCTTGCGGCTGCAGTACGTCAAACGACGCGGCGTCAGTTTGCGCGGCACTGGCGTCGGTGCGACCGGCGGCAAAAGGCACTGTGGCATCGACACCGGCAGCTTTGGCTGCTTGTTCAACGGCGGCGCTGCCGGCTAACACGATTAAATCGGCCAGCGATATTTTAGCGGCGCCTTGGCGATTAAAGTGCTGCTGAATGTGTTCAAGCACGGCCAGCACTTTGCTTAGTTCCGCCGGGTGGTTGACGTCCCAGCTGTTTTGCGGCGCCAAACGAATGCGCGCACCATTGGCACCGCCGCGTTTGTCCGAACCACGGAAGGTCGAGGCAGACGCCCACGCCGTGTAAATCAGCTGGTGGCTTGCAAGGCCACTTTGCAGAATTTGCGCTTTTAACAACGCCAATTGCGCCGCGCTTGGCAGTGGATCTGTCAGAGCAGGCACTGGATCTTGCCAAATCAGCTCTTCAGCCGGCACGTCTTTGCCTAAATAGCGCGCTTTCGGGCCCATATCGCGGTGGGTTAACTTAAACCAAGCGCGGGCAAAGGCGTCGGCAAATTCGGCTGGGTTGGCGGCAAAGCGCTCGGCGATGGCGCGATAGGCCGGGTCAAATTTCAGCGCCAAGTCGGCGGTTGACATCATCAGGCCCACTTTTTTGCTGGCATCTTCGGCGTCCGGCGCCATGTGCTCGGCTTTGATACCAACGGCGCGCCATTGCTGTGCGCCGGCTGGGCTTAAGTGCAATTCCCAGTCATAGCCAAACAACACCTCGAAGTAGCCGTTGTCCCATTGGATCGGGTTGGCGGTCCAAGCGCCTTCCAAGCCTGAGGTGATGGTGTCGCTACCTTTGCCGCTTTTGTATGAACTTAACCAGCCCAAGCCCATGGCTTCCATCGATGCCGCTTCGGGCTCTGGCCCAACGTGCTTGGCGTCACCTGCACCGTGCGCTTTACCAAAGGTGTGGCCACCGGCGATCAGCGCCACGGTTTCAACGTCGTCCATCGCCATACGGGCGAAGGTGTCGCGGATATCGCGTGCCGAAGCGATAGGATCAGGCTTGCCGTCTGGGCCTTCTGGGTTGACGTAAATCAGCCCCATTTGCACGGCGGCTAATGGGTTTTCCAAGTCGCGCTCGCCGCTGTAGCGTTGGTTGCCCAGCCAGGTTTTTTCGCCGCCCCAGTAGATGTCTTCTTCCGGTTGGTAAATGTCTTCGCGGCCACCGGCAAAACCGAAGGTTTTAAAGCCCATCGATTCGAGCGCCACGTTGCCGGCCAAAATCATCAAGTCGGCCCACGACAAGCTGTTGCCGTATTTTTGTTTGATGGGCCACAGCAGCCGGCGCGCTTTGTCCAAGTTGCCGTTATCTGGCCAGCTGTTCAGTGGTGCAAAACGTTGATTGCCCGTGCCAGCACCGCCACGGCCATCGCCAGTGCGATAAGTGCCTGCGCTATGCCATGCCATCCGAATAAACAGCGGCCCGTAGTGGCCATAATCCGCCGGCCACCAGTCTTGCGAGTCGGTCATCAGCGCCGTTAAGTCGGCTTTGACGGCGTCTAAATCCAACGCTTGAAAGGCCGCTGCGTAGTCAAACGCCTCGCCCAGCGGGTTCGATTTCGGGGCGTGTTGATGCAGGATGTTTAAATTCAATTGGTTAGGCCACCAGTCATGATTGGCCGTGGCTTGAGTGCCTTGTGACGTGCGAGAACCGTGGTGAAACGGGCATTGTTTGATATCGCTCATAAAGTGCTCCTTGGCGTTAAAGTCATCAGGGCGGCGCCAGCGCGTTGTTGCCGAGTTAGCGACAAACAGGCTGCCAAAGCAGTCTAGTGCACCGGCGCAACCCCGCCTGCGGCGTGCGGCCTGCAGGGTTATTTGTACGTTTAATGCCAAGGTTTTTTTTGGCATCACGTGGGGACAGGAGTAAAGGTACGGGGTTGGGGTGATTTGTTCTAACGATTAATATGGGTTGGGGTGATTTGAAAAAGTGATTGGGTTTCGCACGCTGGGTTTGTTGTTCTTTGTAAAATCGTTTTTCGCCTGCGCGGCGAGCGCGTTTGCCTGCGGCGGGTGTCAGTTCGCACGCTGGTTTTTATTTGATTTTTGAATGATTTTCGCCCGTGCGGCGAGCGTGTTTGCCTGCAGAGGGCTTGGTTTCGCACGCTGAGTTTGTGTTTTTAAATCATTTTCGCCTGCGCGGCGGGCGCTTTTGCCTGCCGCAGGCGTAACTTTCTTTTGCTTCGCCCAAAGAAAGTCACCAAAGAAAAGGCGACCCCGGGATCGCTCGAAATCCCTGCC
>DMYW01000025.1 GCA_003482455.1 Rheinheimera sp.
GTTTTATAAAAAAACCAGCGTGCGAGCTGAAAACAAAATCGCGCGCCGCGAAGGCGAAAACGATTTAAAAAAACCAGCCTGCGAGCTCAAACAAAAACGGCCCGCCGCGAAGGCGAAAATGATTTAGAAAAAACACAACCAGCGTGCGAACCAAAAAAACCACGCCTGCCGCAAGGCAAAAAACGATTTAGCAAAAAACACACAGGTGAATAAAAAAAGGAGCCATGTATGAGCATCAAAGGACCGGCGATCTTCCTTGCGCAATTTGTCGGCAGTGCGGCGCCTTTTGATAGTTTGGCGGCGATGGCGCGTTGGGCGGCGGATTTAGGCTACCAAGGCGTGCAGGTGCCGACCAATGATCCGGCGTTTTTTGATTTAGAAAAAGCCGCGGCTAGCCAAGCTTATTGCGATGAGATGGCGGCGGTGTGTGCGGCGGCGGGTATACAAATCACTGAGTTATCGACACATTTGCAAGGCCAATTGGTGGCTGTGCATCCGGCGTATGACGAGCTGTTTGATAACTTCGCGCCGGCGCAGCTGCGTGGCAATCCGAAAGCGCGCACCGAGTGGGCGGTGCAGCAGTTAAAACTGGCGGCCAAGGCCAGTGCGCGGCTTGGTTTAAAAGCGCATGCGACTTTCTCCGGTGCCTTGTTGTGGCATTTGATGTACCCCTGGCCGCAGCGGCCGGCGGGGTTGGTCGAGCAAGGCTTTGCTGAATTGGCGGCGCGTTGGCTGCCGATCTTAGATGCATTTGACGAGGCGGGCGTGGACGTCTGCTACGAAATTCACCCAGGCGAAGACTTGCACGATGGCGCTACCTTTGAGCGTTTTTTAGCGGCAACCAACAACCATCCGCGCGCCAATATCTTGTTTGATCCCAGCCACTTTGTGCTGCAACAGCTGGATTATCTGGACTTTATCGACCGCTACCACAGTCGCATCAAGATGTTCCATGTCAAAGACGCAGAGTTTCGGCCCAATGGCCGTTCGGGCGTGTATGGCGGTTACCAAAATTGGGTCGACCGGCCGGGGCGGTTTCGTTCGCTTGGCGATGGCCAAGTCGACTTTAAGAGCATTTTCAGCAAGTTAACTCAATACGGCTTTGACGGCTGGGCGGTGCTGGAATGGGAATGTTGCTTAAAAGACTCGGCCCAAGGCGCTGCGGAAGGTGCGCCTTTTATCCAGCGCCATTTAATTCAAAAAGCCAGCAAAGCCTTTGATGATTTTGCCGGCGGCGCCGCGAGCGAGTCGCGCAATCGACGCATTTTGGGCTTGGAGTAAAGCCCCAGTAAAACCAGAAATACTTCGTACAGACAATCACTTACAACAACGATAACAGGGGACAGTATGAACGACACGGTTGCCAGCAGCGGCATCAAGGCGCGGTTAAGCCTGATGATGTTTTTACAGTTTTTTATCTGGGGCGCTTGGTTTGTCACTTTGGGCACCTTTTTAGGCGCCAACCTGCAAGCGCAAGGCCCAGAAATTGGCCAAGCCTTTTCGACGCAAAGTTGGGGCGCCATTATCGCGCCGTTTTTTGTCGGGCTGATCGCCGACCGCTTTTTTAACGCCGAGCGGCTGTTGGGTATTTTGCATCTAGCCGGTGCTGGTTTGATGTGGGCGATGGCGCAAAGTACTGATTTTGCAAGCTTCTATCCGCTGGTGCTGGCTTATATGTTGGTGTACATGCCAACGCTCGCGCTGGTGAACTCGGTGTCGTTTGGTCAGTTGCGCGCACCGGATCAAGAATTTGGCCAAATTCGAGTGTGGGGCACGGTCGGTTGGATCGCCGCCGGTTTAGTCATTTCGTATCTGTTTGGCTGGGATGCGCAAGCCGCGCTGGCGCAAGGTGCGCTGAAAAATACCTTCTTGTTAGCCGGCGGCGCGTCCTTGCTGCTGGGTCTTTATAGTTTTAGCTTACCGGCGACACCTCCGGCAGCACGTGGCACGTCGGTCAGTGCGCGTGAACTGTTGGGGTTGGATGCATTGACGATGTTGAAAGACAAAAACTTTTTGATGTTTTTTGTCGCATCAATTCTGATTTGCATCCCGCTGGCTTTTTATTACCAAAACGCCAATCCGTTTTTAACCGGCATTGGTGTGGAAAACGCCACCGGCAAAATGACGTTAGGCCAAGCCTCGGAAGTGTTGTTTATGCTGGCGTTACCGCTGTTTTTGGCCCGGTTTGGCATTCGCTGGACACTGGCGCTTGGCATGGCGGCTTGGGTGCTGCGGTATGTGTTGTTTGCGTTTGGCGATGCCAGCGACGGCGTCTGGCTGTTGATTTTAGGCATAGTGCTGCACGGCATCTGTTACGACTTCTTTTTTGTATCGGGTCAGATTTACACCAACAGTAAAGCAGGTAGCGCCGTGAAATCGCAGGCGCAGGGCCTTATCACCTTGGCCACCTATGGTGTGGGTATGCTGATTGGCTTTGCGGTGGCCGGCCACATTACGGCCAGTCACAGCCAAGCCGGTGGCGTGGATTGGCAGCAGGTATGGTTATTCCCAGCAGGCTTTGCCGCCGTTGTGTTAGTGCTGTTTGTGCTGCTGTTTAAAGGCGAGCGCAAGGAGGCGGCATGAATACCCAAGTCGCCAAGGGCGCAGGGCTGGCGTCAGCCGAGCTGCAAACCGCAATGCAAACCACGGGGCAAACCCCAATTCAAACCGCAGAGCCAACCCGGCGCAAGCTGTTAAAAATGGCGGCTGCGCTGGGTAGCGGCGCTGTGTTGGCACAGGCGCTGCCGGGCTGCGCCAGTAGCGGCCCGGCAACAAGTGCCATGCCGCACGACTTTAATGGTCATTTGGACTCAGAAGCGCTGAATTCCCAAAGCGCCGTTTCCGAGAACGCCGTTTCCAAGAGTACAGTGCCTGCGCGCAAAGGCCGCATTCAGCACGGTGTGGCGCGCTGGACTTACGGCGACTTGTCGCTGGATGAGCTGTGCCTGCTGGTTAAATCGCTTGGCTTTAATGCCATTGATTTGGTCGGGCCCGACGAGTGGCCGATTTTGAAAAAACATGGCGTGCACTGCTCGATGTGTAACGGCGCTGAGCTGAATTTAAAAGACGGCTGGAGCCATCCGGAATTTCACGAGGTGCTGGTCGAGCGCTATTTAAAACACATCGATTTGGTGGCTGATGCGGGGTACAGCAATTTGATTTGTTTTACCGGCAATGCGCGTGGCATGAGCAAACAGACTGCGCTCGATAACGCCGTCAAAGGCCTTTCACGCATTATGCCGCATGCCGAAAAACGCGGTGTCACCATTCAATTAGAACTGTTTAACAGCAAGGTCGACCATCCGGACTACACCGCCGACAGCTCTGCTTTTGGCATTGAGCTGTGCAAACGCTTGGGCAGCCCAAACTTCAAACTGCTGTTTGATATCTACCATATGCAAATTATGGAAGGCGACATCATCGCCAGTATTCGTCAGCACGGCCAGTATTTTGGCCACTACCACACCGCCGGCGTGCCGGGGCGACATGAAATCGATGATACGCAAGAGCTGTATTACCCGGCGATCGCCCGTGCCATCGCCGACAGCGGTTTTCAGGGCTATCTAGCACAAGAATTTATTCCGACCGGGGCGGATAAAGCGGCGCGCGCCAATGCGCTGGCGCAGGCGATCACCATCTGTGATGTCTGATTGCTTGCGTAAATAAAGGCTATAAAACGTTTTATAACAAAGACATATAAAAACATTACAAGCACGACAAGCAACAGGGGGGCCTTGGGCCCACAGTCAGGTGCATGGGGCAAGGCCCGTCACCCGCAAAAGGTAGACACAATGACAACAAATTATTTTGACGCAATCGTGGTAGGGTCCGGCATCAGCGGCGGTTGGGCGGCCAAAGAGCTGACCGAAAAAGGCCTCAAAGTGTTGCTGCTCGAGCGCGGCCGCAACATCGAACATATCAAAGATTACCCCAATGCGTTTAAAGAAGCCTGGGATTACCCGCACCGCGATGCGCCAACGCAGCGGATGAAAAAAGACTACCCGGTGCTGTCGCGCGACTACCCGCTCAACGAAAGCACCTTTGGCATGTGGGCCAACGAAAAAGAGTCGCCGTACGTCGAGAAAAAACGTTTTGACTGGTTCCGTGGTTATCACATGGGCGGCCGCTCGTTGCTGTGGGGCCGGCAAAGTTATCGCTTAAACGAACGCGACTTTACCGCCAACTTGGAAGACGGCATCGCGGTCGACTGGCCCATTCGTTACAGCGATTTAGCGCCTTGGTACGACTATGTCGAGCGGTTTGCTGGCATCGCCGGCACGCGGGAAGGGCTGGATGTATTGCCAGACGGCCAGTATTTACCGCCGGTGCCGCTGAATGTGGTGGAACAATCGGTGGCGGCGCGGATCAAAAAGGCCTATGGCGGCAAGCGTGTGATGATCCACGGCCGCTGCGCCAATATCACCCAACCCAAGCCGGAACAAAACCGCGTCGGTTGTCAGTATCGCAGCAAATGTTGGTTGGGCTGCCCGTTTGGCGGCTATTTCAGTACCCAATCGGCCACGCTGCCGGTGGCGCTGAAAACCGGTAATTTGACGGTGCGGCCGTTTTCGATTGTGACGCGGGTGCTGTATGACAAAAACACCAAAAAAGCGTCGGGCGTTGAGATCATCGACAGCGAAACCAATCAAACCTATGAATTCAAAAGCAAAATTGTGTTCCTAAACGCCTCGGCGTTTAACTCGACCTGGGTGCTGATGAATTCGGCCACCGACATTTGGCCCGACGGCCTTGGCAGCAGCAGCGGCGCCTTGGGCCATAACGTGATGGACCATCACTTAAACGTCGGCGCTTGGGGCCAAGTCGAGGGCTTTGACGACAAATATTATTCGGGACGCCGGCCATCGGGCTTTTACGTACCACGCTTTCGCAACTGGGGCGATGACAAACGCGACTACGTGCGCGGCTTTGGTTACCAAGGCTCGGCCAGTCGCGAAGGTTGGCGGCGCGATGTGGCGGAACTGGCCATCGGCGCCAACTTAAAAGACGCCTTAACCGAGCCGGGCGGCTGGACCATCGGCATGGGCGGCTTTGGCGAGATGTTACCGGACCACAGCAACCGCATCTTCTTGGACAAAACCGTCAAAGACAAATGGGGCTTGCCGGTGCTGGCGATGGACGTGGAACTGAAAGCCAACGAACTGAAAATGCGCAAAGACATGCAGCAAGACGCGATTGACATTCTCAAAGCGGCGGGCGTGCAAAACGTGCAAGGGTACGAAGGTGAATATGGCCCTGGCATGGGCATTCACGAAATGGGCACAGCGCGGATGGGCCGCGACGCCAAGTCGTCGGTGCTCAACGGCAACAACCAAGTGTGGGATGCACCCAACGTGTTTGTCACCGATGGCGCGGCGATGACCTCAGCGTCGTGTGTCAACCCAAGCTTAACTTACATGGCGCTGACGGCGCGGGCGGCTAACTTTGCGGTCGAAGCCTTGAAAAAAGGAGAGCTGTGATGGAACGTCGTGACTTATTAAAAATGATCGCCGCCGCTACCGGGGTGGCGTTTGTCGGGGCAGAGGCGTGGGCGGCTGGCGGTGCTTCGTCAGCTGCAAGCGAGGCGAGTGTCGACTTTAGCGCTAAAGACGTGCAATTGCTCGATGACATTGCCGAAACCATTTTACCGGCCACTCAGACGCCAGGCGCCAAAGCCGCCGGTTGTGGCGCCGTGATGGCGACCTTTATCCGCGACTGTTACGAGCCAGCGCAGCAGCAGCTGGTCAAAGCGGGCCTTGTTGATATTCGCGCCTTGGCCAAACATCAGTTTAACAACGACTTTCTAGCACTAACCGCCGCGCAAAAGCTGACGTTATTGCAAGCGCTGGATACCGCATCGAAAAACGCCAGCAGCGGCGCTGCAGGTAATAGCTCCTTGTCAGACAGTAAACGCAAGCAACGTGACGGCGCGCCGCATTATTTTGTGCTGCTCAAACAGCTGTCGATCTTCACCTTTTTTACCTCCAAGGTGGGGGGCACCCAAGTGCTGCGCTACCAAGCCGTACCTGGGCATTACAACGGCGATTTGCCGTATAAAAAAGGCGATCGGGCCTGGGCGACTGGCGGCTAAGCCAGTTGGCGGTAAGCGACGAGCGCGCTGGGTTTTCTGGCGCGTTGTTTGGATGAAACTGGCGGTCACAACAAGCGCGCTTAGTTTGGCCGCACACAAGGCTTAGGTGGTAACACGTGCTGCTGTGACATCAAGTGGCGGCTTGCAGCAAGTGTAGCGTGGGTCGCAAACGTAGCTGTGGCACTAGATACAGTGGCGGCAATCCACACCATGCCTCAACCCCTAGGCATTGCACACGAACAGAATTTAACAACACGACGGGCTGGCGGATGGCTCGTTGCACGGAGATAGCGTATGAAGCAGGTGTTAGTCCAAGTCATATCTGTGTTGCTGGCGGGCCTTGCTAGCAGCGCCGTGCTGGCGCAAGCGGTTGATTACAGTAAATTAAGTAACGAAGAGCGGCAAAAAATCGCGGCCATCACCGAAGTGTGGCAACAGGTGCCGGTGGTCAAGGCTGATGCTGGCAAGGCGCCGTCCGATGCCATTAACTTGCTGGATTTAAGCCAATGGCAAGCGGTTGGCAGCAAAGCGCCCGCAGGCTGGGAGCTAAAAGACGGCGTGCTGACGGTCAAACCGGGCGCCGGGGATATTGAAAGCAAACAAGCATTTTGCGACGTGCAGCTGCACATGGAATGGCGCACGCCCACCGATATCGCCGGCAAAACCGGCCAGCAGCGCAACAACAGCGGCGTGTTTTTGCAAAGCCGCTACGAAGTGCAAGTGCTTGATTCATATAACAACCCAACCTACAGCAACGGCCAAGCCGGTTCTGTCTACAAACAAACCAGCCCGCTGGTAAACGCCAGCCGCGCCCCAGGCGAGTGGCAAAGTTACGACATCATCTACAACGCGCCACGTTTTAACGGCAACAAGCTGACCAGCCCAGGCTTTGTCACTGTGCTGCACAACGGCGTGCTAGTGCAAAACCACACGCAAATCCTTGGCAATACCGAGTGGATCGGCGCACCTAGCTACACTGCCCACGGCTGCCTGCCGCTGAAACTGCAAGACCACGGCAACCCGATCAGCTTTCGCAACCTGTGGGTGCGGGAGTTGTAAGCAGTCCTTTAGCCGCTGCGATGGCGGCACTGGTACAAACAACAGAAGGCACTGGCATAAAGGCACTGCGGTGCCTTTTGTTTTGGAGAAAACCGAAAGGCCAGCCGTCAGTCACAGCCAAAGTGTGTTTCAGCTTCATCTTTGGCAGGCTCAGCGGTACGTAAACCCGCCGTAAGAACAGCCTTTGTGAGATGACCTACCGTTGATAGTCGCTTTGGACTCTCATATAGAAATCTGCTTAAAAAACATCAACCTGACGGATATTTGAAACAGCCGTGTCATTGCTTAGGCGCTCCCTTTCTATCTTTGTGTGCACCCTCTAAAAGCAATTTAAATGTAAATTAATTGTTTATTTTCACTGCAGTCAGCTATGCATAAAGCAGCCGCTCTAATCACTGCATAGGCCTGTTAGTGATGGAACGCATGAGCACAAGGCTATTTGTGCCGCTGAGGTAAGGCGGTTAGTCAACGAATTCCAACTTGAAAAATACGCCATTGGCGTATAGAGTGCATTCATATGATGATCATCGAAACACCGATCTTCACCAAATTGATTACTGAGCTCATGAGTGATGACGAGTATCGCGCATTACAAGAAGCTCTGATCATGCGTCCCGAGCTGGGTGTTGTGATTAAAAACAGCGGTGGTTTGCGCAAACTACGTTGGGCGCTGCAGGGCCGCGGTAAAAGCGGTGGGGTGCGAGTTATCTATTATTGGATGAACGCAGACGAGCAACTGTATATGTTGCTGGCCTATCCAAAAAACGAGCAAGAGAATTTGACCCATGCGCAGCTCAATGTACTGCGAGCCATTGTCCAAAGGTGGTCCAAATGAAAGATGAATTGTTTAACGAACTGCTGGCAAGTGTCCAGCAAGCGGATGACATCCAGCAGCAGAAATTAGCCGCAGGCCGCGTCACTGTGGTTGCGGACCCCGAAGTCAAAGCCATTCGAGCCAAAACTGGCCTGACCCAGCAGCGGTTTGCCAACCTTGTTGGAGTCAGTCAACGCACCTTAGAAAACTGGGAGCAAGGCCGCCGTCAGCCCACGGGACCTGCCCGCGCCTTACTAAAAATCCTCGACGCCGACCCCATTCACGCCCTAAAAGCCTTACAAAGTTAAGCTGTTGGGACAGGGGGGCATTAGCAGGGTGTTGAGCGTCCTGATTTAGTGGCAAATGTGCGGTTGTCCCCCTAACACCACCAATTGATTTTTATCGTCTCACCGGCAATCAGGTCGAAATTGTCCGCGTGTTGCATGCACAGCCAGATCCGACACATCAGCTTCGTTAGGCTGGGTTTGCATCATCAAATGCGATCAGGGCTGATGAACTGCATTCAATGTACCGCCTGATGTCAGCTGCCTCTTACCAGGTATGGCAAATAAATCGCCGCTCCCAGTCACCGCAACGACTGAATTGTTGGATATTGGCTTTATGCCTATTTTGAATGCCTGAGCAACATCGAGTGGCCAATACCTCACATGCAAAAATGTTAAATAGATGATGCAAAAGAACTTGGCGGGTTTCCCCGCGCTTTGTTTTTCCCGCTACAAAGCGCTTCCCGCTAAAGCCTTGAGATTTATATATTTTTACGTTAACGTCGCATAATGTTAAAAAAATAGAAAGGTCGAGCCCTGCTTTAAAGCGTGGTTTTCCCTTTTGATGAAATTGTTAGGCTTAGTGAGACTCAACATGCGAAAAATAATTGCTTTATGGATTCTTTTTTCCGCGTGTGCATATGGAGAAAACCAACGCGTGAAAGTTCCAAAGTTAGCAGATGTAGTCAAAGAGGATCATTGGGCTCTTGTCGAAAGAAAGTCCGAAGATACTATTCAGTACATTAGGTTCCGCAAGAGTTTTACATCAGATATGGATTTTACGCAGCTTCCAAAAGGCATACATGTATTCTGGGATTTCAAAGCTGACCGAAATGGAATGCCAGCGGATAATAGTGTGTTGGTTCGTATGGCGGAATTTGAAAATAATATCATTCAAAATCTTGAGAAGGATTTATCAGGCGTCCTTGTCAGTGTATTAACTATGGATGGATACCGGCAATGGACATTCTGCGTAAAAGACTCCGAAGTTTTTTTCGATAGATTAAATTCTATGAGCCAAACAGGTGAGCCTTACCCTTTGGAGTTTGAAAATGCTGATGGTAGTGGTTGGAATTATTACTTTGAAATTGCAGATCAATTTAAATAGCCTAACAAACAAATGTTATCGCCCACGCTTCGCATGGGCTGCGACGGCAAAACGCATGCGCGTTTTCCCGCGCTAAATTTGGTAGTTAGGCGATTGAGACCACTATGCGCAACTTTATTGCTGTAGCTTTTATAACGGCTATTTCATTTCATGCTAGCTGCGCAGATGACTTATGCACGACCCTACAGTCATTTGCGAATTCGAATGTCAGTTCAAACAAAAAAGTTGTTGAATTAAATACCCGATGGGGAGGCGGGTTGTATGCGCCTGGGTGTAAAGATGACGAGTCAGTAGAAGGGCAAGCTCTATGTCGATACCTTCGCGCGCATTCTTCTTCGGAGTATCCTCAAGACAATTTAAATAGAGTTCTATTTTGTTTGAGTGGTGAACAGCGCCATGCTCCAACTGGTTTTATGGAAGAGTTGGTCCACGTTATCTATCATGGCGTAGCGGTTCCCGGTGTACGCAAAGGGATCTCGATCGATGTAGAACTCATCCGAAGTGAAGACGCTATACTTAGAATTTCTGTTAGAAAGATAGATGAATAGTTCAACACCAATGAAGGTGAGCATGGAAAGTGCAAAATCGCCTAACTCGGCGCTCAAAGCGCTCCCTTCGGTCGCTCGGACGCTGCGCTACGCGCAGCGCCGTTTAGCTCTGCGTTATGTACTAGGTGCGACAGGTTGGAACTGAGGGCATTAAAAAAAATTCAGCGAATAAGCGCACTGACTTTTGTTTTGTTGTTTGCGCTCTTCGTTGCAGCTTCATACAGAATGAATACATGCGGTTATGATTGCGGTATGTTTTCGGTTACATCTGGTGGCGCTACTGTTATTTACTACTTAATGTCTTTGGGTCTAGGCATTATTTCCTTTGCAATCTTAGTTGGTGTTAGTGTTTATATTTTTATAAATCCAACTTTCAAAGGCTAATTTAATAAAAAATTTGCTGTTTCAAACGTACATAACAAGCAAATGTTAATCGCCCACGCTGCGCGTGGGCTGCGACGTAAACCCGCTGCGCGGCTTTCCGCGCTAAATTTGGTAGTTATGAGAACCAAAAATGGAAATTGAAGTACCTTCTGAACTTAAAAACAATAAAAACAAAAGCGTTTTGGAATTTCTTAGTCCGCTGAGTTGTCATGGTGACATTATTGAACCAATTTACGGTCTTCTTAAAAGAGAAGAGGAAGTTAAGTTTTTTTGTCCAGATCCGCAAAATTTTAAATATTGTTTTTGGTATGTTGAAAATTCAATTTTCGCGTTTGGCTCAGGAATGCAACATATTGGTTTGTTACTGCCGGCAAGGTTCGGTGTAGAGGCTATTTCTAGCGGCGCATTAGAATCTAAAAATCTAGGTATGAATTGGTTTCTGTTCCCATATAATCATGTTGAATTAACAAAATGGGTTGCTTTGGCATTAGCTTCTGCAAAAAGCTCATAACAAGTCGTTGCAGCACCAGTCGCTGCGCTCCTTGGACAGTTTTTAAGTCGCGGTTTTATGGTTTTGCTGCGCAAAAGTATTCCATAAAACCACAACTTAAAAACTGCCGCTGAACTCGGCGTTAGAACTCACCATGCTCATTAAGCACTCCATAACTGATGCGTTCCCGATAAAGGGCAAGCTTCATATTCCTGATGTTCTTGGCATGTCGGTAGCTCATAAACTTAGATCTGGCACGCGCTTGAAGTGCGCGTTTATTTCACCAACGGGTGAGCAGTTTGAGGCCGATGGTGTTGTGGCTTTCGAGTTAATTAATTACAAAGGCCGTGCAGAGAACATGGATAAGATTGGTGGCAGCCTAGTGTTCTCAGAAAAACCAAATGGTGTTTTGCCCCTAGGCTGGGAGCTGTTTGTTCATGTTGAAGAGTTCTAACATGTCAATCGAGTTGTGGCCTGCGGCCACTGGGACTTGCCTACGCTATGCTTCGGCAAGCCCCTCATTTCTACGTTAGGTGAATACATGGACC
>DMYW01000009.1 GCA_003482455.1 Rheinheimera sp.
AGCCGGTAGAAACTGTCAGTGCGTTGCTGGTTGAGTTGTTGGGTTAATACCTAGCTCAACTAAAAAGGCCCGCCAGGGCCTTTTTTTATGGCTCAAATCGACTGTATCGAGCCTATGCGTTTGCTACCCATGTGTTTTTAAGCGAGCGATAGAGCCAGCACACCGCGACAATTGTTGATTTTTTTCATTGGGTTGAGTGAATGGCCAGTGCTACACTCGGCCCATTATGACAAAGCCGCCACTGCGGCGATGCCTAGGAGTTTTCATGTCGACATGGCCATCATCTACTGAGTTGTCTCGTTATGCCGTGCTGCTGGTGAATTTGGGGACACCCGACGAGCCCACCGTGCCTGCGGTGCGCCGTTACCTGAAACAGTTTTTGTCCGATCAACGCGTCGTCGATTATCCAAAACCGCTGTGGCAATTGATTTTACGTGGCATCATTCTGCCGTTTCGTGGCCGTCGCGTCGCCAAGTTGTACCAATCGATTTGGTGGCCGGAAGGCAGTCCGCTGCGCGTCATCACACAGCGGCAAACAGCGGCATTAGATAAAGCGTTGCAGCTGTCTGACACCCCGGTCACGGTGCGTTATGCCATGACGTACGGCCAACCGGCGATTGCCACTGTGCTGGATGAATTACGCGCCCAAGGCAAAGACAAAATTGTGGTATTGCCTTTGTACCCGCAATACAGCGCTACAACTACTGCCGCTATCGCCGACCAACTGGCGCACTATCAGTTGCAACAACGCGATTTAACGGAGCTACGCCTGGTAAAGCATTACCACCATACGGCGATTTACCGCAAAGCACTGGCCGGCTCGGTGAAAGCGCATTGGGCCAAGCATGGTCAAGCCGATAAATTGTTGTTGTCGTTTCACGGTATTCCGGAGCGTTTTGTGCGCCTTGGGGATCCGTATGAACGGCATTGCCGCGAGACCGCAGCTAATCTAGCCGCTGATTTGGGGTTGACCGACGACCAAGTGCTTGTCAGCTTCCAATCGCGAGTTGGCAAAGAAAAGTGGCTACAACCTTACACCGATCAACTGCTGGAAAGTCTGCCCGGCCAAGGCATCAAACGTCTGCAGGTCTTGTGTCCGGCGTTTGCCGCCGATTGTTTGGAGACACTCGAAGAAATCGCCGAAGAAAACAAAGAAGTATTTTTGCACGCCGGTGGCGAGGACTACCAATACATAGCTGCACTCAATGATGCGCCATGTCACATCGCGGTGTTTAAGTTTTTAGTTCAACAACAATTACAAGGGTTTTAGATGCTCACTGGATATTACGCAGCGGCACTGGCCGTGATGTATGTGGCGCTGGCGTTTTGGGTGATTCGCCAACGGTTTCGTTTGCGGGTAGGGCTTGGTGACGGCCAGCAACCGGATCTGATCAAAGCTATTCGCATTCATGGCAACTTTGCCGAATATGTGCCTTTTATGTTGTTGCTGCTGTGGATGGTGGAGCAACAACAAGCACCGAGTTGGCAGCTGCATATGCTGGGTGGATTGATTCTCGGTGGCCGTGTGCTGCATTGCATTGGCTTATGGGTCAGTTCAGGCACCAGTATTCCACGCTTCTTCGGCATGATTAGCACGTTCAGTGCTTTGTTATTGTCGGCTGGCTTTTTAGCGACACGTTAATCCGCGATGGCGATCAAAATAAGCGGGCAGGGCGCACCTATCCTGCTGTTACACAGCAGTTTATCAAGTCATCGGCAGTGGTCGGCACTTGCAGCGAAACTAGTCGCTACTGGGCGTTTTTGTGTGATAAGCGCCGACTTGATGGGCTACGGTGATGAGCCATGCCCACAGGCGCCACGGCCTTTTTCATTGGCCGATGAAGTGCAGTGTTTACTAGAGCGCTTGCCTGATGAAATACGCCGCCAACCGTTTTGTGTCGTTGGACATTCGTATGGCGGCGCGGTGGCGCTGCAGCTGGCCCTCAGTAAAGCGCTCGACGTGCGGCAGCTGGCGCTATTTGAACCGGTGGCGTTTCATCTGCTAAAAGCCGAGCCTGCACTTTGGCATGAAGTGACGGCACTGGCTGACGAGCTACCCAAGCTTTCAAGCGTGCAAGCCGCAGAGCGATTTATCGACTATTGGCAAAAGGCCGGTTATTTCGCAGCGCTACCGACCAAAATGCAACAAGGCTTGGCAGCGCAAGTCGGGAAAGTCACGTTAGATTTTGAGGGCTTATCCGGCGCGCCATGGACATTCCATGACTACCAGCACCGTTTGCCAATGCCGGTTTGGTTAGGTTCAGGGCTGCAGAGTCGGCAAAGCGCGCAGCGCATCGTCCAGTTGTTGGCTGGCGTGTTGCCTGCCGTGCAATGCATGAATTTTCATTGTGGTCACATGGGGCCTGTGACCGATGCAGAGCCGATTAATCAAGCGTTAATGCAGTTTTTAACTTCTAGATTGTCCAGCGGATCTGACTAGCTAAATAGATGCGACTTGGTTGGCATGGACAGCAAAAAGCCGCACTAAGTGCGGCTTTGTCGTTTTAGAACCAGTCGTTTTGATTAACCAACCGCTTGTTGGGTCAGTGTCACAGGTTCGCTGTTGGCCGCAGCTTGCTGCGGTAATGCAGCGGGAATTGCACCTTGCGCGATGGCAATTTTGCGCGGTTTTAATGCTTCCGGGACTTCGCGCACCAACTCAATATGCAACAACCCATGGTTAATGCTGGCGCCGGTCACTTTAATGTAATCGGAGAGCTGGAACTTGCGTTCAAAATTACGCTCTGCAATTCCTTGATGCACAAAACGGCGGCCCTCGGTTTTATCAGCCTTTTGACCACGAACGACCAAATTGTTGTGCTCTGTTTCGATACTTAATTCTTGCGGCTCAAACCCTGCAACTGCCATGGTGATGCGATACTGGTCTTCCCCAGTCACTTCAATATTGTACGGTGGATATGCGGGTTGTTTCTCATTGCGCGCAGCGGCGTCCATTAAGTTGACCAGATGATCAAAACCAATAAATGAACGATAAAATGGGGAAAAATCAAACGTAGCCATACATGCCTCACTAATTTCTTTTGTTAAGCAAATCAGTTAATTACGAACCTCTCAGATGAGCAGGTTCAGCGAATTCAGGACCCATTCGGCGTCCCTTACTCCCTATGTATGAGCCACGTTTTTTCTTTTCAAGCGCAGAAATTAAGATTTTTTCGCGGCAAATTGTTTGGCCATCGCCAGCGCCGCCGTGTAGTCCGGTTCTTGCGATAACACAGGCACTAACTGCTGATAAACCAATTTGCCGCTGCGATCGATGATCAAGACTGCGCGGGCTAAAATACCCATGTCTTTGATCCGCAGACCATAATTGCTGCCAAAATCGCCCCAAACCGCATCCGATAACACCATGAGTTTGTCGACTTGTTCTTTTTGGCAAAAGCGTTTTTGGGCAAACGGCAGGTCGGTGGAAATAGTCAACAGAACCACATCTTTGGGCAAATTGGCGACTTCTTGGTTGAATTTTTTGGTTTGGATCGAACAAACGCCAGTATCCAAACTTGGCACAACACTGATGAGAACCGTTTTGCCGGCGAAATCACTCAACTTCACGGCTTTAAAGCCGGCATCAACTACTTTGAATTCGGGGGCCAGTTGTTGTAATTGTGCTGGAGTGCCCAGCAGTTCGAGTGGACGCTCGCCAGCTTTGATTTCAGACATGCGGCTTGGCAGCGACGCCGTTAAGTCCGCCGCCAGTGCAGAGCCCGCCAATATCATAGCCATCAGGCCAGTTAATAGATTCTTTGTCACGAGGAGTCTCCTATGAGCATTAAAAACATCAGTGAATACAAGACACTAACACTACGAAAAAACTTTCATTTCAGTTTTTTATTTATTCGCATAATACCAACAACGGCGCTACACTGGTTTTTATCATTGCCAAATCCGGAGCATCAATGGTAGCTGCTGTTCTTATATGTGACGATTCGAATCTGGCACGCAAGCAGATGGCAAAAAGTCTGCCTGCGGACTGGCAGGATAAGATATCGTTCGCAGGTCATGGCCAAGAAGCGATGGAAGTACTGAAACGTCAGCCCATCGACCTGTTATTCCTCGATTTGAATATGCCGATCTTTGACGGCTATCAAGTGTTACAAGCGATTCAAGAGCAAGATATTCCCGTTAAAGTCGTGGTCGTGTCAGGTGATATCCAGCCAGAAGCTCGCGAACGGGTGCTTGGCTATGGCGCATTAGATTTCATCAAAAAACCAGTGTCAGCCGAAAAACTGCAAGAAGTGCTGCAGCAGTTTTTATCTGTTCACACTGAGCAAGATAGCAAAAAAGTGATCGAGCGGGCGATGAACGCCAATCAGCTCAGTAACAATTTCCAGCTTGATGCTATTTTGCGTGACGTGTTCCAAGAGTTGACTAACGTCGCCATGGGCCAAGCCGGTGATTTGCTGGCGCGCTTGCTGAATGTCTTTGTGAAGTTACCCATCCCGAACGTTAACGTCATTGAAGTCAGCGAATTGCATATGGCCGTTGCGTCAGTGGAGCAAAAAACCCGAACATCGGCGGTGTGCCAAGGGTTTATTGGTGGTGGAGTTTCAGGCGAAGCATTACTGATCCTCAATGATTCTAGTTTCAGCGATATCGCACAGCTGATGCACTACGAAGGTCGACTAAATTCCAAAGTTGAACTCGAATTGCTGATGGACGTCGGTAATATTCTGATCGGTGCAGTCCTCAAAGGTTTGGCGGAACAAATCGACATGAGTTTTTCGCAGGGCCATCCGGTAGTTTTAGGTCAACACGCGCCGGTGTCTGAGATGATTAAAGCCAATGCCCGGCGATGGAAGCGTACACTCGCCATCGAAATTAGCTATGGCATTGAGAACCACAATATCCAGTGCGACTTGTTGCTGCTTTTTACTGAAGACAGCATTAAGACGTTGAAATATAAAGTCGAATTCTTGTTAGAAGATTAGCTATGGAAAATTTCAGTCAAGATGTCGCCGAAGTCCACTGGCTACTCGACATGTTTCAAACGGTCGATGTTGGGCTAGTTGTATTGACGGCAGACTATAAAATTCAGGTCTGGAACGGCTTCATGGAGAACCACAGCGGCTTAACACCGCGGCAAGTTCGTGACCGCTATCTGTTTGATTTATTCTCGGAAATTGATGAAGAGTGGCTGCGTCGCAAATGTGATCCGGTCATTCTATTGAAAAACCGAGCTTTTACCATTTGGGAACAACGGCCGTATATTTTTAAATTCCGCAATTATCGCCCGATCACCGGCTCTGCGGACTACATGTATCAAAACAGCACTATTTTCCCAATCACAGATTTACGCGGCAACGTCACCCATTTATGTATGATTGTCTATGACGTGACGGACGTGGCAGTAAGTCGACTGGAATTAGAGTCGATGAATGGCCAGTTGCAACAACTATCAAAAACCGACTTCTTGACCGGCTTGCACAATCGGGGCGCCTGGGAAGAGTCACTGCACCAAGAGTTTAAGCGTCTTAAACGCAGTAACCACGGCGGTGCCTTGTTAATGTGTGACATCGACCATTTCAAACGGGTCAATGACACCTACGGTCATGCCGCAGGTGATGCGGTGATCCAAGCCGTCGCCAAAGCAGTGAAGAAAAATCTGCGCGAAACCGACATCGCAGGCCGTTATGGTGGTGAAGAGTTCGCCGTGCTGCTGGTGGATACCACCGCCGATCAAGCAGCCTATTTTGGTGAACGTTTACGCAAAACGGTCGAAAATCTAACCATTGAATACAACAATCAGTTATTGCGGGCCACTATCAGTTTAGGGATCGCTGAATATCACCCAAGCATGGTGGAACACCGCAATTGGATTGAGAACGCCGATAAAGCGTTATACACGTCCAAAGCGAATGGTCGAAATCAACTAACGATATTTAGCCCTGAACTTGGTGGCGACTAACGTTGGATCGCACCAACAAAAAAGGAGCCTCGGCTCCTTTTTTGTTGTGCATGGCGAACAACAACGCGCCTAGCGTGCGAGACCTGCAGCAAATCGCTATGAATCGCTAGGTAACATGCCCAATACCTTGACGCTATGGTCGGCGTTTTCTTGCTCTAATCGAACGGTAAAGCCCCACAAGCGATGTAAATGTCGCAGTACGTCTTTATAAGAGTCAGCCAGCGGCACTCGATTATTTGGCACAAAGCGCAGTGTCAACGAGCGATCCCCGGTCACGTCGACGTTGTAGACTTGGATGTTCGGTTCAATATTGCTCAGATTGTACTGAGCCGACAGCATTTGCCGAATTTTTTGATAGCCTTCGGCGTTATGAATGGCCGCGACCTCCAACGATGATTCTTTGTCGTCGTCGACGATAGCAAACAAATGAAAATCGCGAATGATTTTGGGCGACAGGTATTGGCTGATAAAACTCTCGTCTTTAAAGTTCTGCATCGCAAAGTGCAACGTCTCAACCCAGTTGCTCCCCGCAATATCAGGAAACCACTCTTTGTCTTCGTCCGTGGGCTGCTCGCAGATCCGGCGTAGATCCGTGAACATGGCAAAACCCAACGCATAGGGATTGATCCCTGAATAGTATTTCGAGTTGTAAGGCGGCTGATACACCACATTGGTATGACTGTGTAGCACCTCTAACATGAATTTGTCGCTGACCAGACCTTCGCTGTAGAGATGCTGCAAAATGGTGTAGTGCCAGAATGTTGCCCAGCCTTCGTTCATCACTTGAGTTTGCTTTTGCGGGTAAAAATATTGCGAAATTTTCCGCACAATTCGGATGATTTCCCGCTGCCAAGGTTTTAGCAGCGGCGCGTTTTTTTCGATGAAATACAAGATGTTTTCTTGCGGCTCTGCCGGGTAATGCACCTCTTGTGGTAGGTTCAATGCCTCTTTGTTGGGAATGGTGCGCCACAGTTGATTGACTTGGCTTTGCAAGTATTTTTCCCGGTCCTGCTGCCGGCGCTGCTCTTCATCTAGCGAGATTTTTTGCGGCCGTTTGTAACGATCAACCCCGTAATTCATCAAGGCATGACAAGAATCTAAAATATCTTCAACCGCATCAAGACCATAACGTTCTTCACAATCACTGATGTATTTTTTGGCAAAAACTAGATAGTCGATGATTGATGATGCATCGGTCCATGTTCGAAATAAGTAATTGTTTTTAAAAAATGAATTGTGTCCATAGCAGGCGTGGGCCATCACCAGTGCTTGCATAGTGATGGTGTTTTCTTCCATCAAATACGAAATACATGGGTTTGAGTTAATCACAATCTCGTAAGCGAGCCCCATGTAGCCACGTTTGTAGTTTTGTTCGGTTTGAATAAATTTTTTGCCGTACGACCAATGGTTATAGCCAATCGGCATGCCGACGCTGGAATAGGCATCCATCATTTGTTCGGCGGTAATAATTTCAATTTGGTTTGGGTAATAATCCAGTTTGTAAAACTTAGCGACTCGTTCGATTTCTCGTTGGTAATCGTTTAATAAATCAAAAGTCCAATCCGGGCCGTCGGACAGTGGCTGGGTGATTGAGGCGGTTTCAAGCATGATGCATTCCTCCGTGGCGACGCTTAGGCGGCTTGCTTCTTAAACAGCTCGCGAAATACTGGATAGATATCGCTGACTTGGCGGATCGGCTGGATGGCAAAGTTTTCAAATTGAGCCATCAGCTTTTCATATTCGACCCACAAACTCTGGTGGGGCCGCTGGGTAATTTCGATATAGGCGTAATAACGCACCAACGGCAGGATTTTTTCTTGCAATAACGAGGCACATTGTGGACTGTCGTCAGCCCAGTTATCGCCGTCGGATGCTTGTGCTGCGTAGATGTTCCACTCGGCAGGGTTGTAGCGGTCACGGACTATCTCATCCATCAGCTTCAACGCACTGGATACAATAGTGCCGCCAGTTTCTTGCGAGTAGAAGAACTCGTGTTCATCGACTTCTTTTGCTTGGGTGTGATGACGGATGTAGACGACTTCGACATTTTTATAACTTCGGCTCAAAAACAGGTACAACAAAATGTAAAAGCGTTTGGCCATATCTTTGGTGGCTTGATCCATCGAACCCGACACATCCATCAGGCAAAACATCACCGCTTTGCTGGTAGGTTCGGGGCGTTTGGCGAAGTTGCGAAAGCGCAGGTCAAAACTGTCGATAAAGGGCACTGCAGCAATTTTTGTTTTGAGTTCAGCGACTTGAGCTCGAAGTTCTGCTAACAGCACTTCATCTGGCACTGGTTGCTGTTCTAATTGCTCGATGCGTTGTTCTAACTCATGCAGCGCACGGCGTTTACTTGCCGTCATTGCGACGCGTCTGGCGAGTGAACCTTGCAACGAGCGAACGATGTCGATGTTGCTGGGAACTCCTTCAGAGCGATAGCCAGCGCGCACCGTCTTGTATTGCACCAGTTTATCGAGTTGATTGCGTTGTAAATTGGGCAGTTCTAAATCTTCAAACAACAAATCCAAATATTCATCTTTGGAAATTGAAAACACAAATTCATCAGCACCTTCACCGTCCGCGCTGGCATCACCTTGCCCAGAACCACCGCCCTGTCCGCCTAATGGGCGTTTGATCCGATCGCCTTGGCTGAATTGGTCATTGCCTGGGTGTACGCGTTGCCGCGCGCCCCCTGAACCTTGATGAAAAAACGGCTCGCTAATGTCCCGCGATGGGATAGTGATGCTTTCTCCTTTATCGATATCAGTCACACTGCGTTTGGCGATAGCATCTGATACCGCTTGTTTAATTTGCGCTTTATAGCGGCGGATGAACCGTTGCCGGTTCACCGCGCTTTTGTTTTTGCCATTGAGGCGTCGGTCAATAAAATGCGCCATAAAACCTCCATCTCAGCGGATTTACTGAGATTTCCGTACACGCAAATACCATTCAGATAACAGTCGAACTTGTTTTCGGGTATAGCCTTTGGCCATCATCCGATTGACAAAGTCGTCGTGTTTTTTCTGATCATCGGTCGAGGTTTTGGTATTAAACGAAATCACCGGCAGCAGCTCTTCGGTACCCGAGAACATTTTTTTCTCAATCACAGTGCGCAGTTTTTCGTAGCTAGTCCAAGTTGGATTTACACCGTTGTTCTTCGCCCGCGCCCGCAGTACAAAATTCACGATTTCATTGCGGAAATCTTTGGGGTTGCTGATGCCTGCAGGTTTTTCAATTTTCTCCAGTTCGGCGTTCAGGGCTGCGCGGTCAAACAGTTGTCCCGTTTCTGGGTCGCGGTATTCTTGGTCTTGGATCCAGAAATCGGCGTAGATCACGTAACGATCGAAGATGTTCTGCCCATATTCTGAATACGATTCCAGATATGCGGTTTGGATCTCTTTGCCAATCAGTTCGACGTATTTGGGGATCAAATAGCCTTTCAGATGCTCGAGGTAACGCTCGGCGACATCCGCCGGGAATTGCTCCCGTTCAATTTGCTGCTCTAGCACGTAAAACAAGTGCACTGGGTTAGCCGCAACTTCAGTACTGTCGAAGTTAAACACCCGTGACAGAATTTTAAAGGCAAACCGCGTTGACAGGCCGGTCATACCTTCGTCGACGCCGGCGTAATCACGATACTCTTGGTACGATTTTGCTTTGGGATCTGTGTCTTTTAAGCTTTCACCGTCGTAAACGCGCATTTTGGAGTAAATGCTTGAGTTGTCTGGGTTTTTCATTCGTGACAACACGGCAAACTGCGCCAAACTGGTCAAGGTTCCTGGCGCACAAGGCGCGGCTTTTAGCTCACTGTGTTCCAATAGTTTTTCATAGATCCGAACTTCTTCGGATACCCGTAAGCAATAGGGCACTTTGACGATATAGACGCGGTCCAAAAAGGCTTCGTTGTTTTTGTTATTGCGGAAGGTTTGCCATTCCGATTCGTTGCTATGCGCCAAGATAATGCCTTCAAACGGCAAGGCTGCAAGGCCTTCGGTACCGTTAAAATTACCTTCTTGCGTGGCGGTCAGTAGTGGATGCAGCACCTTAATTGGCGCTTTGAACATCTCCACAAATTCCATTAAGCCTTGGTTGGCGCGACATAATGCACCGGAGTAGCTGTAGGCATCAGGGTCATTTTGCGCAAAGTGTTCGAGCATTCGGATATCGACTTTACCGACCAACGACGCGATATCTTGGTTGTTCTCATCACCGGGTTCGGTTTTGGCGATGGCGATTTGATCCAGAATTGAAGGATATTTTTTCACCACGCGGAACTGGCTGATATCGCCGTTGAACTCATGCAAGCGTTTGCTGGCCCATGGCGACATAATGGTTTTTAGGTAGCGTTTCGGAATGCCGTATTCTTGTTCCAAAATGCCACCGTCCTCGCGTGCATCAAACAAACAAAGTGGGTGGTCGTATACAGGCGAGCCTTTGAGGTAATAAATCGGCACCTGTTGCATCAAGTATTTCAGCTTTTCTGCCAACGATGATTTACCACCGCCGACTGGGCCTAATAGATAAAGAATTTGTTTGCGCTCTTCCAGCCCTTGAGCAGAGTGTTTTAGGTAAGAGACGATTTGTTCAATCGCTTCTTCCATGCCGTAAAACTCCGAGAACGCAGGGTAGCGCGCGATCACTCGGTTCGAAAAAAGTCGGGATAACTTAGAGTCTTGCGCCGTATCGATGTATTCAGGTTGACCAATCGACATTAGCAGGCGCTCTGCCGCGCTGGCGTAACAGCTTTTGTCGTTTTTACACAGCGTGAGAAACTCCGAGATACTGTACTCTTCTTCGCGTGCTGCTTCGTAACGTGACTTGTAATGCTCAAAAATGCTCATGATGCACCTCCGCAGAATGTCTTTTGCAAAACGGCCGTCTTTTTTAAAAGTAGACCTGAAGTCACAACGCGGGAAAGAAATTTACAAGTTTTTCAGAAATTTGCGACTGATGGATTTCATCGGGGCGCTGGATAACAAACGTTACAGTGAGCTTTTTAAGCGGGCGGAAACACTGAGTTTTCAGTACTTTTACGCAGCGTTTTAGTGGAATTCGCAGAAAAAAGCCCGGCAAAACCGGGCTTCAATTGGAGGCTAAATCGACGGGCGATTAAGCGAAGTTTGCTGAGGCAAATTCCCAGTTTACCAGCGCCCAGAAGGCGTTTAAGTAAGTTGGGCGAGCGTTACGGAAGTCGATGTAGTAGGCGTGTTCCCACAGGTCAACAGTCAACAGTGCTTTGACGCTGCTGTCAGTCAGCGGTGTGCCCGCGTTTGAAGTGTTGACGATATCTAATGAACCATCAGCTTTTTTCACCAACCAAGTCCAGCTTGAACCGAAGTTGTTGACCGCGCGGTCATTGAATGCAGCTTGGAACGCAGCAAATGAACCCCATTTGGCGTTGATAGCGTCGGCTAAAGCGCCTGTTGGCTCACCGCCACCTTGTGGTGACAAGCAGTGCCAGTAGAAAGTGTGGTTCCAAATTTGCGCCGCGTTGTTGAAAATCGGGCCTTCAGAAGTTTTGATGATGTCTTCTAAAGATTTGCCTGCAAATGCAGTGCCTTCAACCAGTTGGTTCAGTTTAACCACGTAAGCGTTGTGGTGTTTGCCGTGGTGGAACTCTAAAGTTTCAGCGGAAATGTGTGGTACTAACGCATCTTTTGCATATGGTAATGCTGGTAATTCAAAAGCCATTCTATTTCTCCGTCGGCGTTGTTTAGTCAATCTGCATCGCGTAGACTACAAAACCCGAGTAAAATACTCAAGTTTTACTGTCGCAGCCGTTCGAGGTTTTGAGCAGTTGCGTAGTTGTTGCACAGGCGATGCAAAGCATCAGGCTAAGTGTTGGGGCGCATTGTGAAAATACAAGGCAAACTGACCCGACTGTGCAAAAATAGCCGTTCTTTTTTGCGTCCTGGTGACAGAGGTTTTTTATGGAAACAATCGACAAAATCAAACAACAACTGGCCGACAATCCGATCATCATCTACATGAAAGGCTCGCCAAAATTACCAAGCTGTGGCTTTTCTGCCCAAGCAAGCCAAGCCTTGATCGCCTGTGGTGAACCGTTTGCCTTTGTGGACATTCTGCAAAACCCAGATATCCGTGCCGAATTGCCAAAATTTGCCAACTGGCCAACTTTCCCACAGCTATGGGTTGAAGGCGAGTTGATTGGTGGCTGTGACATCATGTTGGAAATGTTTCAACGTGGCGAGTTGCAACCACTGATCAAAGAAACTGCGGCTAAATACAAACAAGCCGAATAAGTTCAAATAGTTAAAGAAAAACAGGCAGCTTAGGCTGCCTGTTTTTTTTCATGCCAAGCCTTGATTGTTTGCCAAATGACGCCCATATCTGTTGTCGATTCAAACCCCACCAAGTGCAGGAGATTATTATGGGTGTATTAGTTGGACGTCAGGCGCCGGATTTCACCACCGCCGCAGTATTAGGTTCAGGCGAAATCGTTGACAGCTACAATCTGGCGACTGCCATCAAAGGCAAAAAAGCCGTGGTATTTTTCTACCCACTGGATTTCACTTTCGTTTGCCCGTCAGAGCTGATTGCTTTTGACAAGCGTTTTGAAGAATTCCAAAAACGCGGTGTTGAAGTGATTGGTGTGTCAATCGACTCACAATTCACGCACGCAGCATGGCGCAACACGCCAGTCAACCAAGGCGGTATCGGCCCTGTTCGTTACACCTTAGTTGCTGATATCAAACATGAAATCTGCCAAGCGTACGGCGTTGAGCATCCAGCTGAAGGCGTAGCGTTCCGCGGTAGCTTCTTGATTGACGAAGAAGGCAACGTGCGTCACCAAGTGGTCAACGATTTACCACTGGGCCGTAACGTCGATGAAATGATCCGGATGGTTGATGCGTTAGCATTCCACCAACAACACGGCGAAGTGTGCCCAGCCGGTTGGCAACAAGGTGATGCCGGTATGACGGCATCAGCCGAAGGTGTGGCGGCGTACTTGAGCTCACACAGCGACAAGCTGTAATAGCCCACTCGAACGGGACGACGTCGTCTCGGTAAACGAAAAAGGCAGCTTGGCTGCCTTTTTCGTTTGTCGAACTGTGATTTGAAAAAGCTATCTGCTTGCGGAGTTCTATGACTCGGCTGCAGGCTCTGCAGTATCAACCGCTTCACTTGGAGTATCATCCACAATCCCAGGTGGTGGCGGCCAACCCCCTAGGCCATGCCAGCGATTGACGATATGGCAGAACAATTCGGCGGTGCGCTCGGTATCGTACAACGCGCTGTGCGCTTCTTTTTGATCAAATGGTATCCCAGCGGCTAAGCACGCTTTAGCAAGCACCGTCTGCCCAAGCGCCAACGCGGCAAGCGTGGTGGTATCAAACGACACAAACGCATGAAATGGGCTGCGTTTAATATGGTTTCGCTCAACGGCGGCATTTAAAAAACTTTGGTCAAACGCGGCGTTGTGCGCCACCATCACGCTGCGCTGGCAGTCGGCATCTTTTTGCCCTTTGCGCACCATCTTAAAGATTTCTGTCAATGCTTCGCGCTCAGAGACGGCGCCGCGTAGCGGGTTGAATGGATCTATGCCGTTAAAAGCCAACGAACTTGGATTTAACACAGCTCCTTCAAACGGCTCGACATGAAAATGCATGGTTTGGTCGATCGACAACAAGCCGTTTTCATCCATTTTCAGTGTACAAGCAGCAATTTCTAACAAAGCATCGGTTTTTGCATTAAAGCCTGCGGTTTCGACGTCGATAACCACAGGGTAATAACCGCGAAAGCGTTGCGCAAATAATGACGAACTGGCTGCCATGCAAAAACCTCAAGCACAAATTGGGGGTCGCAGTATGCCAAATTTTTGGCCGATCGTCTTGGTTGGTATCCGCTTTGCAGACAAATTTGCTAAGCTGGCGGATATCAGACCCAAATAAACTGCGCTGGTGCGAATGCTGTCGTCCATGACACAGATGTAAGATGGGGAGTTTTTCATGTTAGGCAAATCAATTCGTCCACTGACGTACCTGATGAGTAGCTTGTTGCTCGTGGCGTCTGTGCAAAGTATCGCGCGGCCATCGATCCGCGAATATAGCGCGAATTTGGATTCCTCATCCTGGCAGTTAAAAAACGCCACCGCGCTGGAATGTAAACTGGTGCATGCGATCCCTCATTTTGGCCAAGCCGTGTTTGTCAGCAAAGCGGGCAAAGACTTGAGCCTGCGCTTTGAAATGCAAATGATCCGCCAACCCGATGGTTATGGTTTGGCGCAGGTTGTGTCTGTGCCACCGAATTGGCGCTCAGGTGAGCAAGCGCGGCCTATTGCGGACATGCAACTACTTAAACAATTCAACGGTGATTTGCCCAAAGCCAAAGCATCTTTGATGTTGACCGAACTTGAACAGGGCTACAGTCCAACCTTGTATTTCGCCGATTGGTACAGCCCGTACGATCAAATTAAAGCCAGTTTAAATCCGGTGCGTTTTTCGGAAAGTTATTACAAATTCAACGATTGTGTAGCGAGTTTACTGCATTACAGTTTTGAAGATATCGCGATGACGGTGCTTAGTTATGAGAGCAATTCCGATGCATTGACACGGGAGTCGCAAGCACGGTTGAGCCAAATTGCTGAGTATTTGAAGCATGACAAGGCCATTGCCCGAGTGGAAATCGATACCTACACCGACTCGTACGGTGGGCGCTGGATCAACGATGAATTGTCTCGCAAACGGGCAAAAACGCTAAAAGAGTTTTTTGTCCAAGCTGGCGTGGACGCAACCGTGATTAACACTGAAGGGTTTGGTGAAAAACGTCACGTGGCCGCGAACGATACGACGCAAGGCCGCGCTATTAACCGCCGGGCTGTCGTACAATTGGTGCGCTCTGAAGCCCCCGTGCTGCAATAGCCACAGGGTTAATCAAAGGGCAGTCACATCACCGACGATTGCAGTGACTGCTCCTTGCCGCAAAGGCTTTAACGTCGATAGCTGTCAAATCGTTGGACCTGCACCAGCTGCTGCAGCGGTACACTGAGCGGCGAGACTTGCCCAGTGAGTGTCGCCGCCAAGTGCTCTGCCAACAGCGGCGCAAATAACAAGCCGCGGGCTCCCAAACCACCAAAAACCCACATGCCGTCTTCGATTTCACCCACTACCGGTACATGATCGCGCACCGTGCTGCGTACACCCGCTTTTGCGCTGTGCACCTTGGCTTCGGCAAACCACGACGGCTGTTGCAATACTTGATTGACCAGCGCGAGGTTTTCGATATCGTCCAGGTCTTTTAACTCGGCTTTGGCTGAGTCTCGATCAAAGCTTGCGCCGACACAGGCTTGCGCGACATCGCGAATACTGTCATACGGCGTGATGTACCCTTGATGGCACAATACCGTCCGCAGCGTGGCCAAGCCTTGTGCACTGACGTGACTGACTTGGCCACGTACTTGACTCATCGGCAGGTGGCTCGCAAATGGCCAGCTTGGTAACAGGCTACCAACACACCAAACAAGTTGAGTGGTGCGCAACTGCTGCTGCGAAGTTTCCACAAGCCATCCGTCGCCTTCACGCGAAGCGCCAGTGACTTCACAATTTAGCGTGAGCTGAAATCCGTTTAGTTGTTGTAAATAGGCGAGGGCGGCATGACAAAACGCTTGTGGCGCTATCCAACCGGCGTCGGGAAAGAACAAACCGCCAAATGGTACCGCGACACCAGCTACTGCGCTGGCCTCGTTGGGGTCAAGCTGAGTCCAAAGACCCTGCGGAAATTCCGCGCATTGCGCTATTTTTTGCTGGCGTACTGTGAGTTGTTGATTGCAAGCCAGTTGCAACACGCCGCAGCGCTGATAAGGGAACGCAAACCGTTGATGTAATTGCTGGTAGCGGCGTGTTGCAAACAAAAACGTGTGGATATGCAACAGCGACATAGGCGTCAGCCGGTGCTGTAGCTGTGGATACAAAGCGCCTTGTCGATTGTGCGATGCGCCCAAGCCAAGTTCAGGGTCTTTGCACACCAAATGCACCCTTTGGCCGCGCTCAAGCAAACTTAGCGCAAGGGTCACGGACGCGAGGCCGCCGCCGACAATGAGGATTGGCGAGCGTGCTTGCGCAGAAGCATCGGGATCACCAGCCATGTTTGCCGCTTGCGTTGAGGTTTCTGCTAGCGCCTGTCCTGATGTTGGTAAAAGCGGATCCGCTGGACTTGCCGCAAAAGGCCAATCGGTCGGCAGCGGCTGTGCACCGGCGAAATAACCAACCGCCATTTCGCGTTTTCGACCAAACCCTTTGACTTTTTTAACGCAAAAACCGGCACTTTCGATGCCACGCCGCACTATGCCCGCACTGGTAAAGGTCGCAAGCGTCGTACCGATGCGGCTCAATCGTGCGAGGCCTTGCCATAACGTATCTTGCCACATGTCGGGGTTTTTGCTGGGCGCAAAACCATCCAAGAACCAAGCATCGACCATACTGCCATTTGCGACTTGCGGCAGGTTGTCGTGCAGGTCACCCAGCCACAGATCGAGCGTGACATCGCCAAAGTGCAAGCGATTGCAACCGGGTACAAACACTTCTGGGTATTGCGAAAGCAACACATCAGCCCAAGGTTTGAGCTCTGGCCATTGGTGTAAAGCGCTCGCCAAATCAGCTTTTTGTAATGGAAATTTTTCAAAGGTAGAAAAATGCAGCTGCTGACAAACGGCATGTGCAGCCTGCTTGCGAAATTGACTAAAAGCGCGCCATAACACCAGGAAATTCAAGCCGGTACCAAAGCCAGTTTCCATCAAATGAAACTGTCGCTTGGGATGAGTGGAAAACCCTTGTGGTAATCCGTTTTGCGTCAAAAACACGTACAAGGTTTCGTGCAGGCCACTGTCATTAGAAAAATACACATCGTCAAACACGTCGGAAACCGGCGTACCTTGTTCGTTGTAGTGAATACTGGCGCTTTGGATCGGCGTCATGGCATGTCCTGCAGAAAAATTTCGATTTTAACCTGATTGTCATCACAACAGCGAATAGTGAACATATGTTCGCTGAAATTAGACCAGTTGTGTGGAAAAAGTCCGTACAATGGGCCAGTCTACGTATTTTTGACCATATTTAACGTCCGGAGTGTTCATGAAAAGAGCGGTCATTACAGGGTTAGGGATTGTATCCAGTATCGGTAACAACCAAGCAGAAGTGCTGGATTCATTAAAAAATGGCCGTTCTGGCATTACATCCGCCCAAGAATTTGCTGACATGGGCTTGCGCTCTCAAGTCTGGGGCAACATCAAATTAGATCCATCACAACATATTGATCGCAAAGCGTATCGCTTTATGGGTGATGCTGCGGCATATGCGTACATCGCGATGCAACAAGCGATTGAAGATGCAGGCTTGTCGCACGAGCATGTATCTAACGTACGCACCGGTTTAGTGGTTGGTTCAGGTGGCGCGTCATCGAAGACGCAAATCGAAGCGGCAGATATTCTGCGCGAAAAAGGCGTCAAACGGGTTGGTCCTTACGCGGTGCCAAAAACTATGTCGTCGACCTGTTCAGCGTGTTTAGCTACCCCGTTTGAAATCAAAGGCGTGAACTACTCGATTAGTTCGGCTTGTGCTACCAGCGCGCATTGCATCGGCCATGCGGTGGAACTGATCCAGCTGGGCAAACAAGACATTATTTTCGCCGGTGGCGGTGAAGAAGTGCATTGGACGCTGGCCATGGAATTCGACGCGATGGGCGCATTGTCGACCAAATACAACGAAACTCCAGAACTGGCTTCTCGGACGTATGACGCGAACCGCGACGGTTTTGTGATCTCTGGCGGTGGCGGTATTTTAGTCATTGAAGAGTTAGAGCATGCCTTGGCTCGCGGCGCGAAAATCTACGGTGAAATCGTCGGTTACGGCGCGACCAGTGACGGCTATGACATGGTTGCGCCAAGCGGCGAGGGTGCCATTCGTTGTATGCAAATGGCGCTGCAAAACGTCGATACGCCGATTGACTACTTAAATACGCACGGCACCAGTACACCGGTTGGTGACGTCAAAGAGCTGGGCGCCATTCAAGAAGTGTTTGGCGGTAAGAGCCCAGCCATCAGCGCCACCAAAGCCATGACAGGCCACGCACTTGGCGCGGCTGGCGTGCACGAAGCGATTTATTCATTGCTGATGATGGAGCATAACTTTATTGCACCTTCAATCAATATCAGTGAATTAGACGCTGCGGCCACAGGCCTTGATATCGTGCGCGAAGCTAAACCTGCCGTGTTAAACACCGTGATGTCCAACAGCTTCGGTTTTGGCGGCACCAATGCGACGCTCGTGATCAAGCGTTATCAAGGCTAATCGCTCGCTGATGCTTGTTAGAAAAGCCACCGCGAGGTGGCTTTTTTGTTGGCGCTATCGGCGCAGGCAAACGCTCTGTTTGCCAGAAGCGCTTTGCTAGTTCTAGGCGCAATCGTTACAATCCGCGTCTTTCGCCGCGCTGTTGCTTGAAGGAGCCTCGCATGATTATTGTGGCAGATGACAATATGCCGTTGGTCGAACAGTTTTTTGCGCCGCTAGGCACCATTCGGCGCTTACCCGGTCGTTCGATGCAAGCTGAGGCGCTGGCGGATGCCGACATTTTACTGGTGCGCAGCATCACCAAGGTCAACGCCGAGTTACTGGCGCAAGCATCAAAACTACGTTTTATTGGTACAGCAACCATTGGCACTGACCATTTAGATATCGCCGAAATTGAACGGCGCGCCATTGCATGGACCAATGCGGCCGGCTGCAACGCACAATCGGTGGTTGAATATGTGCTCAGTTGTTTGCTGTTAGAAGCCGAGCGCCGACAAATGCCGCTGCAACAGCTGCGAGTTGGCGTGGTGGGGGTTGGGCAAATTGGCACTCGTTTGGTCAAAGCGCTGCGGGCATTGAACGTGACTGTATTGCAATGCGATCCGCCTCGCGCGGCGCTGGAGCCAAGTTTTCCGCATCTTGAACTATCCAGCTTGTTAACCCAAGTGGACATTGTCTCATTACACGTACCGCTGGTGCGCCAAGGTCAGCACGCAACCTTGCACCTGCTGCATCGTGAATTGCTAGCAAGCTTGCCGCCTGAACTGACCATCATCAATGCCTGTCGCGGTGAAGTGGTGGACAACCAGGCCCTTCTTGAGGAACAGCGCGCCGGCCGCTACCGTGCTTTGTACTTGGATGTGTGGGAGGGCGAGCCGCAGCCGCTGCGCGAATTAGTGCCGTATTGCCAAATCGCCACCGCGCATATTGCAGGACATAGCGTCGAAGGCAAAGCGCGTGGTACCGAGATGCTGTATCAAGCCGTGTGTGGCTTGCTCGGTGAGCCAGCCAGTCGCCAGTTGGCGGATTTTCTGCCCACACCGGCAATCGCGTCGCTGACGCTGACGCCAGAATATCAAGATGCAGATCTGAGCGCGTTATGCCGTCTGCTGTACGACGTGCGCCGTGACGATCGACTGTTTCGGCAACATCTCGACGGCTTAGGTTTTGATTGGCTGCGTAAACATTATCCGGCGCGGCGCGAATTCAGCGCACTGACCTTGCTTGGTCAGGTGCCACCATCTTTGAATCAATTAGGCTTTTTGACGCCATCAACACAGGACTAACTCATGGAATTATTTAACGTGGCGATTTTGGGCGCTACTGGCCTCGTCGGTCAAAATTTTTTAGATGTATTGGCAGAGCGCGAATTTCCGGTTGGAAATTTGTACCCGCTGGCCAGTGCGCGCAGTGCCGGCGGTACAGTCACGTTCAAAGGTAAGCAACTGGAAGTGCTGGATGCAGCTACTTTTGATTGGAGCCAAGTGCAAATTGCTTTGTTCTCGGCGGGTGGTAGTGTGTCGGCGGAATATGCGCCTAAAGCTGCGGCGGCAGGTTGCATCGTCATCGATAACACCTCGCACTTTCGCTATGACCAAGATGTGCCACTGATTGTACCGGAAGTCAACCCACTGGCGATTGACGATTATGACAAGCGCAACATCATTGCTAACCCAAATTGCTCAACCATTCAGATGGTGGTGGCGTTAAAACCGATTCATGATGCAGTGGGCATTACCAGGATCAACGTCGCGACCTATCAATCAGTGAGTGGTGCGGGCCAGCAAGGTATCGAAGCGTTAGCGCGCGAAACTACGTCCTTGCTCAATGGCCGTCCGATTGAAGGTTCAGGTAAATTCAACCGGCAAATTGCCTTTAACGTGATCCCACAAATCGACGTGTTTATGGACAACGGCTACACCAAAGAAGAAATGAAAATGGTGTGGGAAACTCGGAAAATCTTCGGCGATGACAGCATTATGGTCAATGCGACGTGCGTGCGCGTGCCGGTGTTTTTTGGTCACGCCGAAGCCGTGCATATCGAAACTGCCAGCCCAATCAGCGTCGAGAAAGTCAAAGACTTGTTGCGTGATGCCCCAGGTGTGGTGCTGATGGAAAACGACGCAGACTTTCCAACCCAAGTTGGTGACGCCCAAGGCCAAGATGCTGTGTATGTCGGACGTATTCGCCAAGATATTTCCCATCCATGTGGCCTTAATCTGTGGATCGTGGCTGATAATGCGCGCAAAGGTGCTGCTACCAACGCCGTACAAATTGCCGAACTGCTAGTTCGCGATTGTTTGTAAGCAATAAGCGATCGTCCGCAATTAGTGGGCGATCGCGCTTTTCCCGCAGAACTTTACTTAAAGTTTTTGATTTCTCAGCAGATAAGCTACGTAGACCTGCCGTTTCGGTTAAATCTGGTTTAGAATTTTTAGATATCACCTGCAAAGTGTGGAACAGTGCTTGCAGGGGAACTGCATAGATCCGGCTGGAACGCCAACTTTTTGGCAACCCAGTCTTATTGCTCAGGCTCGGTGCCGTTAGGAACAATTGCATGCGTTGGTTGCAACTTCTCATAGTGCTGGTTGGTATAAGTTTGATGGCGGCGCCAATGGCCGAGCAAACTGCCAAACTTCGGGGTCCGAAGGAGTTTGATACTCCGGCGGTCAGTCGCCTCGGCCCGTTATCGGCGCATGACACCTTGTGGCGCCTTGCTGCACAAGTTCGTCCTGATCCACGCGTGAACATCTATCAAGTGATGTTTGCGTTGTATCAAAAGAACCCTGATTCATTTTTAGATAACAATTTCAATCATTTAAAGCCCGGTGCTTATCTCGATGTGCCGAATCTGCGCGAGATCATGGCAATTGATGCGATGGAAGCGCAGCGCAAATCGGAAAATGATGACCGCGAATGGTCAGAGAAAATTCGCTTAGCCGCGCAAATCAAGCCTGAAGATCACTCAGCCAAGCAAAAAGATTTAGAAGCGGCACGCGCTGAGATCAGCGAAGAATTGGCGCAGCTGCAATCAGAGCAATCGGAACAACTCGGTGATTTGCGCGACAAGCTCAGTGCGTCGATGGCTAATGTGGAAAGCATTGTCAAAGAAAACGGCGAGTTGAAAACGCAACTCGACACTGTGGTCGGCCAGCTTGGGAACGTGAAGCAACAGCTGGATAAAGACAGTGAAATTCAGCAGCAATTACAGCAATTGCTGGCACAACAACAAGAAATGCTCGCCAAACAGACTGAACAGATTAAAAAAGCTGAAGAAGAAAGTTTTGGCAATATTCTTCAAAAACTTGCTAATAGCCCGATGGGCTGGGCGATAGCGGCTGCACTACCGGCATTAGTGCTGCTGTTTATGTTTGTCAGCATAATGCGTCGCAAAGGGCAAAAAGCTGCCGCAGTGGTTACCGCCGCAACTGCCGCGCCACTGACGGATCCGAACTATAAGTCGCCATTGCCACCAATGGATGACAGCCTCGACTTTGACGAAAGTAGCTTGATTAACCTTGACGACTCACTACTCAACAGTCGAAAAGGTGGTGGCATTCGTCTTGACGACGACTTTGATATGCCCAGCAGCAAGAGCGTCAGTAACAGTTTCACGGCAGATGATTTGCTGGATGATGCGCTTGAGTTGCCTGATGAGCCGGTGCTGCCAGCATCGTCCACCAAAAACGCCGATGAGTTGGATCTTGATGATCTGCTAGACGAGCCGCTTGATACGCCATTTACCGCGAAGACCGAATTTGATGCGAACAACATCTTATCCGGGGATGACCTGAGCGCGTTGTTTAGCGAAGCGGAAGAGTCGTTTGTTCCGAAGCAAGAATTTGATCCAAATAACATTTTATCTGGTAACGAACTGTCTTCACTGTTCGAAAATCTAGCCGATGACGATGAATTACCGTTGGAAGTCGCTGCTGCGCCAACGGCAGCTCCTGCTCCAGCCGCACCGGCAGATGATGACGATGATGTAGATATTGACGCTTTATTAGCGCAAAACGGCCCGGCAGAAAATGCCATCGCATCGGCGGCGTCTGAATCGATTGCTGCTGATGAACTATTGGAAGAAATTGAACTTGAGTTGCCTGGTGACGAGCCAACGCCACTGGAGATTTCTGATGATGAGTTCGATATCGATGCGCTGGTGAACGCCAACCAGCCGACTGATGCCAAAGCGCCTGCTCCAACCGACATTATGGACGACGTTGAAGACGACGATCTCACCGACATCGACGCTATTTTAGCTGCAAATTCGCAGCCTAAACCGCCGGTTGTCGTCGATGAAACGGTTGACACCAGCGAGCTGGATGCGTTTGCCGAATCATTAGTCGAAGAAACGGTTCCGGATAAATTTGCAGCGCCTTCTGAATCATTGGATGAACTAGACGTTGATGTTATCGATGAACCAGACATGGCTGCCATCGATGAACTTGATGACATTCTCAACGAAGTTGCTGAATTGCGCGCGCAATCGGCCGCCTCTGCACAACCGTTAGCGGAGCAAATCCCGGAAGAAGCTTGGCAGCAAGCAACACAGGACTTTGCCGAGTCACCATTGTCTATGGACGATGTCGGCGCACTGCTGCGTGAGTCGGATGAAAATGTTGATTCCGCGGATGCCCCTCTGATTGACGCTGAAGACTTAGCGGAGGTGTCGGCTGACGAGACCCACGAGCTTGACTTTGACGAGCTCACATCGCAACGAAGCGAATCGGCGCCGTCTGACGATATGGACGCGCTCATTGATGCAATGACGGCGGATCTGGAAAGTGCCTTGCCAGTCACAGCTGCCTTAGATGATGAATTAGAGTTGTCGGCGCATGCTCACGCGGAAACCGAGTATCTGACCGAGTTTGCTGAGCTGGAAGAACACCAAGAAATGCCTGACTTGGCGGTCGCTGAAGCACCTGATGACTTGCCGGCGAGCCGAGCGCAACTGTCCGTGGAAAATCCTAGCCGAGTGCTTGAAACCTATCCTGATTTGGATTTAGACGGCGCCGACCTTGATTCTATTTTCCCTGATGATTTGCATGAGGATATCGAGCCACTTGATGCGTTTGCCCTCGAAACCGAGACTGCATCGACGCTAGAACAACTCGATGAGACGGATTTTGATGCCTTGTTGGCGGATTTATCTGATGAAGTTGTCGATGCGGAACAACTGCAAGACGTTGAAAGTACAACAAAAGCGCTTGAAGAGCTTGCATCGATGCCAGAGCTACTCGATGAGCAAGCTGACGACTCTGATGATGCTGCCTTGTTGCCTGATTATGTGCAAATCGACAAGTTACTTGCAGCAGCCGAAGAACAAGTTCACGCCGACGATCCACGGCCGCTGAATATTGATGTGGGACTTGCTGATTTTGAAGATTTAATTACCGCTGACGAACAAGGTGATGTAGATCTGCAAGATAATGGCTTTGCCAGCCGACTTGATTTGGTCCGTGCTTACATCGAAATCGGTGATCAAGAAAGTGCTGATCAGCTGATTAAAGAGCTCGTCAGTTCGGATGCACCAGAGCATGTGAAAGCGGAAGCTAAATCGCTACACAGCTAACCATCGCAACCAGAAAAAGGCGCCCGAGGGCGCTTTTTTGTTGCCTACTTCCCTAAGTTCGCCTGTTGAAACGGAGAGTGAGTTGGTGCAATGGGGCTGCTTTGATATACTCCGCCGCTTGAAAGAGGAGTCGTCATGCGAATTGCATTAGGTATTGAATACAACGGGACCGGCTATTTCGGCTGGCAGCGGCAGCGCGAAGTCAACAGTATCCAAGGCGAGCTAGAGCGCGCGTTGGCCAAGGTCGCCAACGAACCGATTGAAACCTTTTGTGCAGGACGGACCGACGCAGGAGTCAACGCGACAGGCCAAGTCATTCATTTTGATACCAACGCCGTGCGTGATATGCGCGGATGGATCATGGGTGTCAATGCCAATCTGCCCGATGATATCGCGGTGCGTTGGGCGCAGCAGGTCACAGATGACTTCCACGCGCGCTTTTCCGCCACGGCACGGCGTTATCGCTACATCATCTACAATCGCAAGTTTCGTCCGGCCATTCTTGGCACCGGGCTGAGCCATTACCACCAAGATCTCGATGTTGAGCTGATGCGTCAGGCGGCACCTTATCTGTTAGGTGAGCAGGATTTCACTAGTTTCCGCGCTATCCAATGTCAATCCAATACACCATTTCGTAATGTCATGCATTTGGACATTCAGCGCTTCGGCGATTACCTAGTGCTGGACATCAAAGCCAATGCGTTTTTACATCACATGGTGCGTAACATCACCGGAAGCTTATTGGAAGTTGGCATGGGGCGGCAACAACCGCAATGGATTAAACAACTGCTAGACGCGAAAGACCGCACGCTGGCCGCGGCGACGGCCAAAGCGGAAGGTTTGTATCTGGTTGGCGTTGATTACCCGGCACACTTTAATATTCCTCAACTGCCGCTCGGGCCCTTGTTTTTGCCTGATTAAATCGCTACAACGACTGAACTTTCCACCACGCCAGCCTGTCGAAACGCGCGGTGCAGCTTGGTTTTGGCCAGCTGCAACCTGATGTTTCACGCAGGCTACTGGCAACAACTTAGACCAGTTTTTGATATTCCAGCTGGTTGCTTTGTGTTTTAATAGCCGCCGTTTGCTTCATTTTCGCTGAATTTCTGATAATTTCAGCAGAACTGCGCGGAAAATAAGCGCAGCGTGATAAAGGAATCCTTATGAGTTGGTTAGAAAAAATCCTGCCACGTACGTCGTCATCAGCGCGTCGCAATATCCCTGAAGGCGTTTGGACTAAATGCACATCGTGTGATGCAGTCCTGTACAAAGCGGATCTGGACCGCAATTTGGGCGTCTGCCCAAAATGTGATCATCATATGCGGATCACCGCCCGTGCTCGTTTGACACAATTCCTCGACGCTAACACTGGCGTTGAATTGGCTGCAGATCTTGAACCACAAGACGTGTTGAAGTTCAAAGACAGCAAACGTTACAAAGACCGTATTACTCAAGCGCAAAAAGACACCAACGAAAAAGACGCCATGGTGGTGATGCGTGGTTCTTTGTGCGGTATGCCAGTCGTTGCGGCAAGTTTTGAATTCGAATTTATGGGCGGCTCAATGGCGTCCGTCGTGGGTGCTAAGTTTGTCAAAGGCGTTGAATTTGCGCTGGAGCACAAAATCCCATTTATTTGTTTCTCAGCATCGGGTGGGGCGCGGATGCAAGAAGCGCTGTTCTCCTTGATGCAAATGGCCAAAACGTCGGCGGCGTTGGCAAAATTATCCGAAGCCGGTTTGCCGTACATTTCTGTGCTGACCGACCCGACAATGGGCGGTGTTTCAGCCAGCTTAGCAATGCTGGGTGATATCAACATCGGTGAGCCAAAAGCACTGATTGGTTTTGCTGGACCACGGGTTATCGAACAAACAGTTCGCGAGAAGCTGCCGGAGGGTTTCCAGCGCAGTGAATTCTTGTTAGAGCATGGCGCCATCGACATGATTGTTGACCGTCGGAAAATGCGCGATACAATTGCCCGATTGGTAGCAAAATTCATGCGGTTGCCGTCTCCTGGTCAGGAGCACCGCGTCGCTTAAAGGGCGTTATGTCTCATCCTCCTTTGCAAAGCCAGTCGCTCAACGATTGGCTTTTTTATATCGAACAATCTCACCCCATTGAAAAAATTGAGCTGGGTTTAGCACGAGTGCAACAAGTCGCCGCTCGCGCTGACTTGCAGCAGTTGCCGGGTATTGTGGTATTAATCGCCGGCACCAATGGTAAAGGCACCACGGCACGTACGCTGGAGTTATTGTTACAAGCACAAGGTTTCTCCGTTGGTGTGTATAGCTCGCCGCATCTGATCCGCTTCAACGAACGCTTACGGCTCAACGGCCAGGATGTCGACGATGCGACCTGGGTGCAAGGCATGCAAGCCGTCGAAGCGGTGCGTGGCGAGGTGCCGCTGACTTATTTTGAATTCACTACGCTGGCGGCGTTTGCAGTGCTGAAACAGCAGCAGCCGGACGTCTGTCTGATTGAAGTCGGTTTAGGCGGCAGGCTTGATGCCACCAACATCATCACGCCGACTATCAGTGTCATCACCACGATTGATCTAGACCATCAAGATTGGCTAGGGCATGACCGCGAAACCATTGGGCGTGAAAAAGCTGGCGTATTTCGAGCGAACACGCCTGTGGTGATTGGCGACTTGGCAGCGCCGCAGTCAGTGTGTTTGGCTGCGGATACCCTCAAATGTCAGACTATGCAAATAGGCGTGCAGTACCAGTATGCTATTGATAGCGACAGTTGGAGCTGGTCAAGTGGCTGCCATCGTTTTGACAATTTGCCGCGGCCGCACGTGCCTGTGCAAAACGTCGCGACTGCGCTGGCTTGTTTGGAGCTGTTGCAGAAGCTACCAAGTGCAGCTCAGCTGCAGCAATCTCTGCCACAATTGGCGCTTGCCGGACGTATGCAGTGGCTGAGTCAATCGCCGGCCGTGCTGCTTGACGTCGCGCACAACCCGCAATCGGCTCAATATCTGAGCGAACAGCTGCAATTACTGCAACGAAACTATCGCCAAATCCATTTAATTGCAGGTATGTTAAAGGATAAAGATATAGCGCAGGCGCTTAGTTGCTTCAAAGGCTCGAATTATCAGTGGCATTTATTGTCATTGCCGGGCGTGCGTGGCGCGCCTGCCGAGTTGCTTGCTAGCCAGTTGCCGGCAAGTGAACAGGTTGCGTTGGTCAGCCAACTGCCGCAGTTACTGGACGCCATTAAGGCGTCAACTGCGGACCAGTTGTGGGTCGTGTTTGGATCATTTGTCACAGTATCTGAGTTTATCCAGCTGTGGACACAGGACGGAAAATGAGTTCAGTTTTAACCAATCGTTTAGTCGGTAGTGCCATTTTGATCGTCGCAGCGATCGTGTTCCTACCCGATGTGTTAGATGGCCAAAAACAAGTGCGTAAGGACGACTTTAAAGCCGTGCCCGAGCGGCCAGAATTTGCCGAAGTAACAGCGCCGCAGACGTTTAATGCGGAGCAACATCAAGCAGAGGCGACGCAAGCGGCAGCGCTGCCAGTGGACAACAAGCCAGCGCTGGATAGCGGCACAGATCCGGTGCCCGTTGATCCAAATGGCCCGCAAGTGGGGACTATGGAAAAGCCGCTGGAAGTTGCTGGGATGACCTCACAGGTCAGTACACAGCCGTCGACTCAGCCGCAAGCGACAACACCCACTGCAACGACCGCTGGTTCACCTGCGACGACGGCATCAGACTCCGCCACAAAACAGCCTGACGCAGCAGCTGTCACGGCTGAAAAGAGCAAAACCTTGGTAGACCCGTTAAAACAAACGGAAGCGGAGCTTGCTAGTGAGGCGAGCAACAACAAGCCGCTTTCCAAAGCGGGGTATATGGTCAAAGTCGGCGCTTTTGGTAAAGAAGCAAACGCAAACGCATTGATTGCCAAGTTAAAAGCGGCGGGTTTGACCACCTTTACACGCAAAGTGGTCAATAGCCAAGGGGTGACCATGATTGCGGTGTTTGTCGGACCGGATCTGAAAAAAGACAAACTGGAAAAAGCGCTGCCGCAAATTCAACAAATTTCCAATACCGCCAACTTGCGCGTCAGTAATTACCAACCGCTGGAAAATTAGCTGGAAGAAACGGCGTGTCATTTGCTAGAATGCGCGCCGTCATCAAGCATCCTTTTGGTAGCAAATGGTCTGGGTTGATTATGCCATCTTGGCAATTATCGGGTTATCGACACTCATTAGTCTGATCCGCGGCTTCGTGAAAGAAGCAATTTCAGTGATCGTCTGGATCCTGGCGTTTTTTATTGCCAGCCATTATTACCCTTTTCTCGCACCATATTTCTCTAATATAGACAGTCCACTGATTAAAAATGCCGTCGCGATCGGCATTTTGTTTATTTGCTGTCTGTTACTTGGCGGACTTGCCAATTATCTGGTCGGCAAATTGGTCGAGTCGACCGGCCTTAGTGGTACCGATCGCCTGTTGGGCCTCGTTTTTGGCGCGTTGCGCGGCGTGTTAGTCGTGGCAGCCCTGCTATTCTTTTTGGATTCATTCACCACGTCTGCCAGCACCGATTGGTGGAAGTCGTCGGTGTTGATCCCGCACTTCGATTTTATTATTGAGTGGTTTTTCAGTTACTTGAAAGACAACTCCAGTTTTTTACAACAGACTTAAGCTCTGACGAGGAAAGATCCCATGTGTGGTATTGTTGGTATCGTAGGTAAGTATCCAGTGAATCAGGCGTTGTATGACGGCCTTACCGTCTTGCAACATCGGGGTCAGGATGCCGCCGGCATTGTCACCGTGGACCAAAACCGCTTGCGTCTGCGCAAAGCCAATGGTCTGGTCAAAGACGTGTTTGAACAACGTCATATGGACCGTCTGGCGGGCAACATTGGTTTAGGCCATGTGCGTTATCCGACCGCAGGTTCAAGCAGCACCGCTGAAGCGCAACCGTTTTACGTCAACAGCCCATTTGGTATTGCGCTGGCGCACAATGGTAACTTGACCAACGCTGATGAAGTGAAAGAGCAGCTGTTTCGCGAAGCTCGCCGTCACGTCAACACCACCTCCGATTCTGAAGTTTTACTCAATGCTTTTGCTCACGAATTACAGTTAAACAACGAACTACATCTGACACCACAAGCGATTTTTAAAGCGATCGCCAACGTGCACCGTCGCGTGCGTGGCGGTTATGCCGTGGTGGCGCTGATTATCGGTCATGGTTTAGTGGCGTTTCGTGATGCTAATGGTATTCGTCCACTAGTGATGGGTAAACGCGAAACTGAGCGTGGCACTGAATATATGGTCGCGTCAGAGAGCGTGGCATTGGATACCGACGGTTTTACCGTGCTGCGTGATGTGATGCCAGGTGAAGCTGTCTATATCACCGAAGATGGTGAATTATTCAGCCAGCAATGTGCTGAAAATCCGACCTACACGCCGTGTATTTTTGAATACGTGTATTTTGCCCGCCCAGATTCGACCATCGACAACGTGTCGGTGTACGCATCTCGCGTCAATATGGGTAAAAAACTCGGTCAGAAAATCAAAAAAGAATGGGCGCATTTGGACATCGACGTGGTGATCCCAATTCCAGAAACCAGTAACGACGCCGCGCTGCACATCGCGCAAGAGTTGGGCCTGCCGTTTCGCCAAGGTTTTGTGAAAAACCGCTATATCGGCCGCACATTTATCATGCCAGGCCAAGGCCTGCGCAAAAAATCCGTTAAACGTAAACTGAACGCGATTTGGCAAGAATTCAAAGGCAAAAATGTCCTACTGGTAGATGACTCGATTGTTCGCGGCACTACATCAGGGCAAATCATTGATATGGCGCGTGAAGCTGGGGCGAACAAAGTGTATTTTGCCTCTGCAGCGCCTGAAATTCGCTTCCCGAACGTGTACGGTATCGATATGCCGTCGGCGCAAGAATTGATTGCCCACGGTCAAGATGTCGAAACTATCTGCAAGATGATTGGTGCCGACGGGTTGATTTATCAATCGCTGGAAGATTTGATCGCAGCCGTCCGTGAGGAAAATCCATCGATCAAACGTTTCGAAACTTCGGTGTTTGATGGTGTATATGTCACCAACGACATCACGCAAGAATACCTGAATAAGTTAGATGCTGCGCGCAGCGACAACGCTAAAAGCGGTAAAACCGCGTTAATGGCGGGTAATTTGGAAACCTATAACGAAGGCAGCTAAACGCCTGAGTGATTAAAAAAGGAGCCGCTATTAGGCTCCTTTTTTTATGGGAAAATCATTACATGGTGGTGACTGGGTGCAATCCCGAGGTCCACAGCAACGCAGTCGCGGCCAGCAGTGAAACCAACAGGACCAAACCTACCGTCACCAGTGACGAGGCAAAGATAAACCCACGCTCTTCAGGGATATGCATCAAGGTGGGAACGCCGCTGTAGAGCAGCTGTACCGACCATGCCAGGGCCGCCATCCCCACCAAGCCAATAAACCACAGCTGTGGATACAATGCCGACAAACCGGCGAGCATCAAAGGCGTTGAACAATACAGTGCTAGGTTCATGCATTGGCGAAAGCTTGGGGTTGCGCCAAACGTCTCGCCCATCCACTGCGCGAGCCTGGCGAGCATCATGACACCAACAATTAGCCCTGCGTACATGCCTAAAGCTAGCGGCAAGGCACTGTCAGCGGTTAAAAAGATCCGTTCGGTTCCGGTTAATTGCCAGCCGATATTCACGGCTGCGTAATAGGCGCAAAAAGCTGGAATTGCCGCAAGTAGTGCTAGTTGGATGAAGGTTGAGGGCAAAGGGTCTGTACTGCTGTCGACGCGTTGCCATTCTTGTTTGGGATGAAACAGCATCCCGACTACATGAGTGACGACCATGATTCACCTCGTTTTTTGGCAGGGTTCCTTGGTCAAAACGAGGCGAAAACAAAGTTGGATTACTGCTGTGCAAAAAATGTTCAGATTGTGAGTTGAAGCCACGTCAACATCGCTTGTCGAAGTCGCTAAGCGGGCACTCCTGAGTGGAACTTAAAGTCGCTATCTGCGGACTGGATCAACTGAGCCTCCACCGCTGCTAACGCGTCAATGCGCGGCTGGATATCAGGTGCTTTGCCGGTTGCCGCCACTTGTGCGGCAAGTGTCAGGTAATCCTCAAAATGGCGCGCCTCGGAGCGTAATAACGAGGTGTAAAAACTAGCAAGCTCGGCATCGACGCGCTCGGCGAGCCTTGCAAAACGTTCACAAGACCGAGCTTCGATTAACGCACCGCAGATCAGTTTATCGACCAGAATCTGCGGCTCGTGCGTTTTACAGTGGCTCAGCAGTTGCTTGGCGTATCGACCGGCGCTGATGTTGTCATACGCAATGCCACGTTGCTGCATGATTTCCAACACTTGGTAAAAGTGATGCAACTCTTCGCGGATCAGCAGCACCATTTTTTCAATAATATCGCTGGAGTAGGGCACATCAGGCCGCGCTTGCAAATTTCGACTGAGTTTGACTTTGTTGCGCAGGCTATCCATATCGCCTTCAAACCGATAAGCAAAATCTTCAAATGGCTTGAGCCACTCGAGGAGGGCTTGGCTACCGTCTTGGTCGACCGCGTATTTGCGCAGCAGCAACATGGCCGTTTGCGCGGCTTTAAGCTCACACAACAAGTGATCGGTTAAAAGCACCGGCAGCATGTCTGGCTGCGCCGCCTTCTCAAGCCATGCATCTGGCGTTTGGCAGTGCAAAAATTGATGAATAGGGGCAAGCAGTTCGGAAAAACTCATAACAGCAATCTCGATAAATTAGTGATCGGCGTGTTCAAACGGGGAAAATTGCAATAGCCACTCGGTGGGTGTGACGGTTAGCACCGAGCATTGCTGGTACCAATCACCCAGCACATACCGATACCCCGTGGTGGTTTCCGTCAGCGCAACTTGATGCACCTGCGGCCTGTGGGTATGGCCATGGATTAGATGATTTACACCGTAGTGTTGCATGACTCGTGGCACTTCATCGGGTGTGACGTCCATAATGGCTGCTGTTTTAGCCATTTTATCCGAGGCACTGGTGCGGCGAGCCTTGCGCGCCAGGTGCTGCCGATACCACAGCGGCAGATGCAAGATCAGCCATTGCCACCAAGGTTGGTCCCACCATTGCCGGAATTTCTGATAACCAATATCCAAGGTGCACAGGCTGTCGCCATGCATCAATAAAGTCGGTGTGCCATACAAATCAACCACGGTATGCGGGGCCAGTAACGTCAACCCTGCACGCTTGGCATAGCCGTTTTTTAATAAAAAATCTCGATTGCCGTGGCAAAAATACAGGGCCGTACCTGCATCATGTAAGCGCTTGAGGCCGGCGGCGACTTCCTGGAGTAAAGGTTCTGGATTGTCATCGCCAATCCATACTTCAAACAAATCACCCAAAATATACAAGGCGTCGGCGCCTTGGGCGTCGTGCTGTAAAAAACGCAAAAACGCGGCCGTAATATCGGGCCGCGTTGCGCTTAAATGCAGATCTGCAATAAACAGGGTGCGATTATTCGCCATCGATCTCGGCTTTTTCGATCACCACATTGTCCACAGGCACATCGGCGTGACCAAATTTACGGCCTGTGCGTACGGCTTTGATTTTTTCAACAACATCAAGGCCTTCAACCACTTCGCCAAACACACAATAACCCCAGCCATCGCGGCTCTCGCTGCTGAAATCTAAGAAGTTATTATTAGCGACGTTAATAAAGAATTGGCTGGTCGCTGAATGAGGATCGCTAGTGCGAGCCATGGCGATAGTGCCTTTTTTGTTGGATACACGATTGTTGGCTTCGTTCTTAATCGGCGCTTTGGTATCTTTTTGTTCCATCTCAGGCGTAAAACCGCCACCTTGGATCATAAAACCATCAATGACACGGTGGAAAATGGTGCCGTCAAAATGACCGTCTTTGACATAGCTTTTGAAATTTTCAACTGTCACTGGGGCTTTGTCGGCAAACAAAGCCAATTTGATCAGACCAAAATTGGTATGCAGCGTAACCATAAGAGTTCCTTTAAGAGCTAAATGCGAGACCAAGTGGCCGCGCGGGTGGGAATCAACTGCGAAAGTGTATCAAAAAGCACAGATAAACCCAAGGCAGGCAGGAATCTCACCGCTTGGCATCGAAGTGATTCATGCGGCGCAAGTTGTAGTCCAACGCTGGTGCTATGTGGCTTTTTTCGATATAGCCGAGTGTTCACACCGGTGTTACACTATCGCTTTTTTAGGCGCGATCTGCGGACCTTTTGTTCGTCGAGCCGCCGCCAAACTTTTTTTCACGCGCAGCTTTTTGCGCACTGTTGTTTAGTTTTTGAGGATTTTATGCTGCAGATTTACAACACACTGACCCGCCAAAAAGAACAATTCAAACCATTAGTCGAAGGCAAAGTCGGCATGTA
>DMYW01000010.1 GCA_003482455.1 Rheinheimera sp.
TTTTTTAGCGGGCTTTCGAGCGATCCCGGGGCTGGTTTCTTTGGGTACTTTCTTTGCCAGCAAAGAAGGTGCCTCGGCAACGCCGAAAGCTTTTAAAAAAGTCCGCCGCGTAGGCGAAATAAGATTTATAAATCCAAAAACCCGCGTGCGAAAGGGACACCTGCGGCAGGCAAACACGCTCGCCGCACAGGCGAGAATCATTTTAGAAACGAAATTCACAAACCCAGCGTGCGAAACCAACCTACCTCCGGTTCTTCTTCGTCCGCCGCGCGCGCTCTTTGTCCCTTGCTTCTTTCTCGATGGCTTTTTGCTCGTCTAACGCTTTGGCGTCGGCGACTTCTTGTACCACCATCTCTGGGGTTTCTAGGCAGATGGGGCCTAATAAACCGGCGCGCAGGTCGTTGATTAAAATGGCGCCGGCTTTGGTGACGTCGACGATACCGCCTTTAGCCATGCAGCCGCGGCGCTCTCCGATGGCGTCGAGCACGGCGAGGTCATGCTCGGGTAATTCGCTGAATTGATAGCGTTTTTGCAAACGTTCTGGATAGGCTTTTAACAAATATTCGGCGGCGTACAAGGCGATGTCGCCGTAATCAAAGGCGCTTTCTTTAATAGCGCCGGTGATCGCCAAGCGGTAGCCGCAGCTTGGCGGGGTCAGTTTGGGCCATAAAAAGCCTGGGGTGTCGGTTAAGATCACGCCGTTTTCTAAACGAATGCGTTGTTGTGCTTTGGTCACACCTGCTTCGTTGCCGGTTTTGGCGATGACTTTACCGGCTAAGGTATTGATTAAAGTAGATTTGCCGACGTTTGGAATGCCCATGATCATGGCGCGTGGGCCGCGCACGTCGAAGTTGCGTTCCGGCAATAATTCGACGCACAAATCGAGCAAGGCGCGGATTTGCTCAGGGTTTTGCTGGCTGATCGGAATGGCGCGCACGCCTTTTTCTTGTTCAAAATGCGCTTGCCAGACAGCGACCATCGCGGGGTCGGCCAGGTCGGCTTTGTTCAGCACCTTGATACACGGCGTGTCACCGCGCAATTCGGGCACCAGCGGGTTCTCGCTGGAAAATGGAATACGCGCGTCGATCATCTCGATAATGACGTCCACTTGCGGCATCACTTCGGCGATTTCTTTGCGGGCCTTGTGCATATGGCCGGGGAACCAGTTGATCGACATGTCGTACTCCAAACGTAGAAAAAACCGCTAGTTTAGCTGTTTTGCCCCGCAGATGGCAGTAAAACCGCCTGCTGCATTGGTTTTTTGGCTAGTTTTGCCGCGTGTTGGCGGGGAACTTTGCCGCGGTTGCTGCATCGAAGTGGCAACTTTGTTACATTTCTTGGCGCCAAGTTGGCAGTTTTCCCCTCGTGTTTGGCAGGAAAACGCCCGTACACTGGTGCCCCCTTTGTTGGTTTTTGCACGGAGCAAGATGGTATGGCTGAACAGTTTCAGCAGTGGAAGCGCGCGAGCCGCGTGACGTTTGGTGTGCCGGCGTTGGCGTTGACTATCGTGACAGGTCAAGCGTATGCGGCTGATTTTCAAGTAAAAAATATCAATATCGGCCACCCAGCTAACAGTGATTTATTGCATTTAAAGGGTTCGCCTTATTTGGTGGTGGCTGGGCATGACAGTGAAAAACGTTGGTGCAGCTTGGTGGACTTCCAACAAGGTACGGTCAAACAAGTCCCGATTTTAGTGAACGCGCAGTTTTTCGAGCAGGCGACGCTGGCTGAGCCTAATGGCACAGCAACCAGCACCGCTGCAACTGGCACCGCTGCAATCAGTGCTCCAAGTACAACATCCACGTCGATGCCAAGCAGTCGCCCGTCCCAGCTGGTGGCGCTGGCTACGGACGGCATCTGGCGTTTTGACTTGACGACAGAGCGCTGGACGCAGTTGCATCAAGTCAGTTCCATGTTCCCGGTGGTGGATAAAAAACGCTTTAAAACCTTGGACATGGTGCTGGATATCAACAAAGACGGCCTCAGCGACTTTTTGATCCCAGACTTTACCTCGTACCATTTGTTGCTGCAGCAAAGCGACGGCCGGTTTGTGCAATATGACATGCCAATCGCCGCGCAAAGCATTTTGTTTACCGACGGCCCGACGTTTAGCGCCAAAACGCCGCAACAAGCCGACATCAACCTCGACGGTCGCGTCGATATTGGCTTTGCCCAAGACGACAGCATGCGTTGGTATCTGCAACAAACCGACGGCAGTTTTGCCAAAGAGCCGCAAGTGCAAGCGCTTGGCGTGGGCTTAACCCCCGACTTGCAAGCGCAACAACGGGCCGGCGATGGTCGCAGTTTTACCAACTTGGCGCTGCGCTTGTTCGAGCGGCTGCAGGATTTAAACAACGATCAAATCCCCGATCTAGTGGTGCAACAAGCGTTTTATAAAGACGCGATGGACCAACAATACAGCTATCAAATTCACTATGGCCAAAAGCCGGCTGCGGGCGGTTTTGTGCAGTTTAACAAGTCGCCAGATCAGAAAATCAACACCAATGGCGTGCAATTTGAGGTGCAATTCCAAGACTTAGACGGCGATGGTCGCGCCGACTTTTTCACGCCGGTGGCGGAAATTGGTTTGTCGAAAATCGTCAGCGCCTTGTTAACCGGCTCGGCGGATATCGAATATCAATTCTTCAAGCAGCGCGAGGACGGCAGTTTTGGCGAGCGCCCTGTGTATCGGCAAGACATCACGGTCGGCATTTCCATCAACTCGGGCCAAGTGAACATGCCGGTGGCGACTGTGCTGAAAGATCAAGCCGGCGGCTATCAATTGCTGATTGGTGATGGTGAGTCGACCTTGCGCAGTTTTAACCATGTGGGCGCCAAGTTGTTTTCGGAAAAATCGCGCAAGTTCGACACGCCACTGCCTAAACGCGGCATGACGACACTCGTCACTGATTTAAACCAAGATGGCGCCGAAGATTTAGTGCTGCCGTTTACTTCGCAAGAAGAAAAGGCGGAATGGACGAATCAAATCAGTATCTTAATTCAGCAATAACTTTGTAGAATCGCCGTGTTCGTGCGCAGCAGCACAGTTTGAATGGGCTGCTGCGCTTTTGTTTCCACTCGCTACCGCGCTTGGGTTTGAGCGCATTGTGGCGCTGCTTGTCTGGTTCTCTCATGCAAAGTCGCTTGCGTTCACTGCATCGCCATCCGCTGATGTTGGTTTTTGCGTTACTGCTGTTGGCGCTGGGCTTGCCGTATCTGGCGGGCGTGCTGGCCCCTTCGACGGTGACGGCGTTGTTGTGGCTGGATTTCGCCACGCTTGGCCTGGGCTTGCTGGCGGCATTGGTCCTGCTGCTGCGCTGGCGGGTGAGTGCGTACCGCAGCATGCACGCCAGCGCCACTACACCCAGCACTGAACCAAGCACTAAACCCAGCACTAAACCAACCGCTGCGCCGCTGCGTTACCGCGCGCATGCTCATCGCTGGCTGGGCCGCCTGCTGGCGGTGCCGCTGAGCTGGTTGTTGCTCACGGGCAGCTTGACCTTGTACCGCGCCGAGCTGGATTTGTGGCTGACGCCCGCACTGCGCCACTGCTGCGAGTCTGTGCAGCCGCTGACATCCCAAGCCACGCCAGCGACACAAGTGGCAGCGCAAGCGCAAAGCATGGCGGCCATCAGTCAGCAACTGCTGCATGCTCAGCAGTATTTGGCGGTACATGCTGCGGCGTCGAGCGATTGGTATGTGGAATTTGCCTCGGCGCGCAAACCTTATCTCACCTTGCATTGGCAGGATGCCAGCACGTTGCAGCGCCAGTACCTCAGCGTCGCTGGTCAACCGCTTGGCGCTGTGATGTCACAGCCGTTTGGTGTGCAAAGCCAGACATTTGGCGGTTTGGTGTTTGACCTGCATTACACCTTGTTAGGCCGCGCTTGGTTAGAGCCGCTCAAACGTGCCGTGCAGCCTTGGTTGACATTACCAGTGACGGGCCTTGGTCTTGCGGCGAGCCTAGCGCTGCTTTGGCTGCTGCTGACCTGCAGTGGCTTGTGGGTCAGTTGGCGTTGGTGGCGGCAAGGTCGCGCTGGCAGTAACCGCCTACGTTGGCATGTCTACGCCGGGCTGGGCAGTGCGTTGTGGCTGCTGCTGTATGGCGCCAGCGCGCTCGTGATGCAGCTAGGCAATTGGCGTGATATTCCGAACAGTATTGGCGCGGCGACTTATTATGCTGAATTGTTCCCGCAGCCGCAGCTGCCTGCCGTTTATGGCCCAGGGTTGTCCACGAGCGCCGCCGCTGTGCCTGCCGGTCCTTTAAGCGCTGAACAGATCCAGCAATTGGTGCGGCTGTGGCCCGCAACGGCATCGGCGGTCAGCAAACTGCACTGGCCACGTGATGCTGAACCCGCCATCTGGCAGCTGACCGGCAGCGCCATGTGGCCAGCACAAGGGCCGGTGATGCCGATGCAAGCCAGCCAACGTCTGCAAGATGGCGTGATTGCATATGCCCACACCAACAGCAGCTCCAGCGCCAATACCAGTATCAACAGCAGCGCCAACACCAGTACTCCATGGCAATGGCGCCACGCCTTGTATCAGTTGCATCAAAGTTATTACTTAACGCCGTGGTCGCGTGCGGTGATGTTTGCGCTTGGGTTATTGGCATGGGTTGGCGTGTTGTTGGCGCTACGCCAGCCAAGCGCCAAGGCTTTTACTGGCGAGAGCGCCAACATGTTAGTGAATTGGCCACTGCAACTGGCCAGCAGCGTGCCGCTGCTGTCGCTTGGCTTTACCGCTGTGTTCTTGCAACTGGTTGAAACCTCTGCGCTGGCGCTGTTTGGTTATGGCGTGGCGGCCAGTGTCACAGGCCTGCTGGGGTGGCGTGGCTATCACCTACTACGGCGATCACGGAAAAGGGCGCTCACGGCTACTTCGCTAAAATAGTGAAAATTGTTTGTTATTTGTGAACTTGTCGCTAAAATGCTGCGCCTACAGTACCGCATGGAACGCTTTTAGGGACGGTCAGATGATCAAAGCGCATTCGCTGATGGCTATTGCCATCACAGCGCTGCTCGCCGCTTGTGGCGGTGGCAGCGATTCAGAGACAGCAAAACCAACACCTAGCAACGAAATCGCCTTGGATGTCGTACTCCAAGATTACAGTTGCCCCGACTCCAGTAAGCAGCCTCTAGCTAACGCCGATGTGCTGTTGCACGATGGCAACGGCAAGTTGCTTGGACAATTCAAGGCCAACAGCAATGGTCATTTTGCGCACAGCTACAATGACCAAATAAAATTTGTCACTGTCTACAAAGCCAATGCCAGTAGCAGTTTTAACGTCCTCACTTACGCGATCGACAAAGGCGGTGACCTTGGCAAGGTCGGTGTTTATGGGGTGACTGGCGTGAGTTGCAACTGTAAAAACCTGACGATTGATGCCACCGATCTGCGCCGTACTATGTCGGAATATCGGATCCAGACGTATTTAACGGCAACGGACCTAGACAGTTGGTTGTATCAAGATCAAACATCAGTGCAAGCCTGTGCCGGGCGTAATGGCAAATATGGCAAGTTGCAGCTGATGTTAACTCCTAATCAAGGCGGCATCAGTTACAGCCGTGACATCGATCTGGATAGTTATAACTCGTCGCAAGTGGTATTAAACATCAGCGACTTTAAACGGCACGGCCGCACTGTTGCTGTGCAAGCTGGCCGCGACGTGCAAGCTGGCAGTTTCGTGCAAACCACGGACGGTGCCGTTTACTCTTCGGGTTTTTACGGTGGCCAAACCGCGCAAGTGCAAGTGTACGACCAAGGCAGCGCGCAGCAATTTGTGCGTGCAACCTGGAACATGCAAGCCGTCGATACCCAAAATCGCATCGTGAATTTGCTGCAGTATCAACAGCAGTCACTGGACGCGTCAGCGTCGTCCATTCAACTTAACACCAGCATGTCGCCAACCATTGTGCTGCGCAATATCGAAGCGCTCGAGCAAGCCCAGCGCAACCGCCGTGCGACCGTGTTTGATTTAAACAACGGCACCTACAACCTTGCCCGATATGTGACATCTGCCGACAAGTACCTGTGGGTGTTGCAGCTTGCGCCGCAAATGGCAGTGCCTGTGTTTGAATGGCCAAGCACGCTCAATGCAGCAATGACGAGCAACAATGTGTATTGGGTCAACCTGATTGCCACACGGTACAACCCAAGCTGGACCTACAGCCAATATATGGATTATCAAACGCAAGCGTCTCGTTTGGACAGCTACTACAACGCCAACAGTCAACTGCTACGGTTTGTCTCCGACAGCGCATTTTTGTCGGTGAATCGGCAGTAAATCCTGCTTTTTCGAGCCGGTCCACCATCGGGTGGACTTGGTTCTTTGTGTCATCGGCGCTGCAGTGGCCAAGGTTGGTCACGGCAACACCGGGTTTAAATGTGTCTAAAATGGAAGTTTGTGATGTCTACAAAAAATTATTTATTAGTTCTTGCAGTCGCGGCATTGGTCAGCGCTTGTGGTGGCGGTTCATCGTCAGAAGGGACACAAGGCGGCAATGGCAGCGGCAGCAGTATCGAAACTGCGGATAAAACCAAAATTAAATTAGATGCCATAGTGCAAAGCCAATATTGCAGTTATGGCGCCGAGCGACCGCTGTCTGATGTCACGGTGATCTTGCACAACGCGGATGGCAAGATCCACAGTCGATATACCACAGACGCCAATGGTCACTTTGAAATCAACTGGCCCGCAGGCGTGACGCATGTCACCGCGCATTGGAAAACCAAATACAACCATCATTTCCTGAAGACGGAAATTGCTCCCGCGCATGGGGATTTGGGCAAAATCAGTTTTCTGGATGACGACAGCAGTAGCTGCAACTGCAAAACTATCACCATTGATAGCGGCGACTTGCGAACCGCGATGCCGGAATACAAGGTCTATCGCAACTATGCAAGCGGTGCTGTGTCAGGGCGGATGAGCGCGGCACTGCAACCTCTGAAATTGTGTGCAGATGCCTCCAACAAGTTTTCGGTGTTGCAACTGATGCTGGCGCCTAACAACACGGGACCAAGTTACAGTCGTGAAATTGATGTCGGCAGCTTGGCGGACCAATCGACCATCAAATTGGCGATCGGTGATTTTAAACAACATGGCCGCGCTTTGAATTTGACCAGTAATCTGCCGATCTCGAATTCATCGGCCTACACGGCGTCGCCGACGGGTCGAGATTTCTATTTCCGCGCCACAGTAGGCATTGACGGGCCACAACGCTTGTTCGAACGGGGTTCACAATCGCAATACGCGTACGCTGCGAGCTCGACCACCGATGAAACGCCACAAGGCTCGTTGTTTTACCTCAGCAGCAGACGTCTCAACGTCGACCCGGCAGCCTCCACTTTGGACGTACAATTACCGGACAACAAAACCGCCTTGACGTTGCGCATGCAACAACTGATGAGCGACGTGTTGTCACGCAAAGCCACCAGCGTTGATTTTTCGGGGTACAGTCGTTACCAAACGCTGGACATGTATGTTGCGGGCAGCAATTTTAGTTGGAGCCTGCATGGTGGCGCCAAACTGACCATCCCAGAACTGGAATTGCCGACCGCCATTCAAAGCGATCTGAACAGTGGCACAACGCCATCATTCCAAATGCAATTATCGGCATTAAACCCAGCGTGGAGTTTAGGCACTATCCAACAAAAACAAGCAGTGAGTAGCCGTGGTCAAGCAACGCCAGAGCAAGTAGCAGAGTTGAGCACTTGGTCAACGGAGCTGCTAGATGTGACGATTAATCCATAAGGTTTCGTGACACCCATGCAGTACATTGCGGCTACCTTTTGGTGGCCGCTTTTTCATCTGCATGTTTTAATGGGGTTCCGTCTAAAAGCGGCGTGACCCGCTGCAAGCCAATGGAAGAACATCAATGGTATGGAATAAAGGTGTACCCCTGTCATGCTGTGCGCTGGGATTGTTACTGACACTCAGCGGCTGCGGTGGCGGTGGCACCATCACCGACAGCGGCGGCACCACACCGCCTAGTGCTAGCCTGATTAAAGTCGACACAGTCGCTTATTCCGAACATTGCCCGAGCAAAACAACCGTGCTGCCGGGCGTAAAAGTGCTGCTGCACAAGGCCGATGGCAGCATCCAAAGCCAATGGACCACCGACGCCAGCGGCCATTTTGAACTGGAAAAACCCAGCGATGTCGCGCATATCAGCTTGTTGTACAAAGACAGCAAAAGCACGTATCAGATTCAATCCGAGCTGAGCCCCAGTTATCTGGATTTAGGCGTGCGCCGCTTTGTCGATGAGCTGTACAAAGAGCGCTGCAGCTGCAAAACCATCAGTGTGAACTGGACCGATATTCATCTGGCGCAGCCGGAGCTGAGCTTGCACTTGCGTAACCCCAATATCGAGCTCAACCGCAATCTGACCGGCTCGGTGACGCAAAACTATTGTGCCGATAACAGCGGCCTGCTTGGCAAATTGCAGCTAACGCTGGCGCCAAAAGATGCCGGGCCGAGTTATATCCAAGAATTAGATCTGGATGCGATGGCCGCCAATTCGACCCACCAATTAAAGCTCAGCGAGATGAGCCAAAGCGGTAACGTGCTGACTTGGACTGCGAATCTGCCGCTTAATGCCTTATACGCCGACACCTACAACAATGGCACGGTGCAGTGGCTGTTTGGCGTCTCGGTAAGTAGCGGCGAGGCGCTGCGGCTGTTTCCACAAGCCAATGCGCGGCACCGCGTGTTGGCCTATGCCGAGCCGGTGATGCTGCCAGAGTCGATCGCCGGCAGCATAGGGTATGTCAGTGGCGCCCAACAAACCGTGCAAGGCAGTAGCGCGAGTTTGCAGCTGCCGACGAACCAAGCGCAGCTAGCGAGCAATTTTGAAGGCATCTTGGCACAGTGGCGCTCCAGCCACAGCACCAGCTACGACTTCAGCGGCCTGGCTGGCGTCAACCAAGTGCGTCTAGCCCAAACCAGCACTAAGTTACGCTGGCAGATAAGCACAGCGCCCAAAGCCAGCGTGGTGGACTTGTTATTGCCCGCCGGCGACGCCGCTGCACTGGCGGATGAGCAAATCAGTTGGCTGGCGCTGGATTTCAGCGGTGAGGGCAGTGGCCTTAGCTACAGTGATTTCCAAAAACGCCAAGCGGCTCTGTCGCGTGGTACGGCCGTGGATACCAGCGCGGCGTTTGATGCCATGCGCTACGAGCTGATTTATTGGAGTAATCAGTAAGGTCCACAGTTATTTGTGAGCGGTGTTGCTGCTGCGCCGAACGTGCGTCACATCGCGGTGGCGCCGCTGGGGCGCGGCTATCCATTCCAATTTGTTATAACCCATGGTTTTTTGATTCTTTTTAACTTGCCTAAATTTCGGTAGTCTTGCCAGCATCAAAAGATGTTTAGACGTCTGAATATCTAGTTGCAAGCGAGCCTAACGCGTCCCACTGGTGCAAACGGGGACAACGTCGGGCAGCCTACACTGGGCCGTCAACTCCCCGTCGCCGCTTGTCAATCGTCTGTAGCTTGATGCGTCTATCCAACGCCTAAATTGCGCCGCTGCGCGCGTATTTGCGGAGACTGTATGCCGTTGTTTTCATCCCGACCGCGCCCGGTGTTGCCAGGGTTTGGCCTGTCGATGGGCTTTACCACCTTTTATTTAAGCTTGGTGGTGTTTTTGCCACTGGGCGCCTTGGTGCTAAAAAGCTTTCAGCTGGATTGGGCTGGCTTTATCGAGGTGGTTGCCAGTGACCGCGCGCTGGCCAGCTATAAACTGACCTTTGGCGCGTCGTTTATCGCGGCGCTGGTCAACATGGTGTTTGGCTTGCTGGTGGCCTGGGTGCTGGTGCGTTACCAATTTCTGGGTAAAAAAATCCTCGATGCCTTGGTCGATTTACCATTTGCGCTGCCAACCGCGGTGGCCGGCATTGCGCTGACCGCCTTGTACGCGCCCAATGGCTGGATTGGCCAGTATCTGAGCGCGCTGGGTTTAAAAGTGGCGTACACGCCGCTGGGGGTGACGTTAGCGCTGATTTTTATCGGCTTGCCGTTTGTGGTACGCACGGTGCAGCCGGTACTGGAAGATTTTGAACGCGAATTGGAAGAAGCGGCAGCCAGCCTTGGCGCCAACCGCTGGCAGATCTTTAACAAGGTGATCTTGCCAAGCTTAGTGCCGTCGTTACTGACCGGTTTTGCGCTGGCGTTTGCCCGCGCCGTTGGCGAATACGGCTCGGTGGTGTTTATCAGCGGCAATATGCCGTATCGCACTGAGATCACCCCGCTGCTGATCATGTCGCGCTTAGAGGAATTCGACTACGCCGGCGCCGCAGCGCTCGGTACTGTCATGCTACTGATTTCCTTTGTGTTATTGCTGATCATTAACGGCCTGCAGCACTGGAGCCAGCAGCGCCACGGAGGAAAAAGCGCATGAGTTCGAACGCATCATCACGCCGCGCCACCACCGAACCCACGTGGCTGCGTTGGTTGCTCACCGCCATCGCGTTAAGTTTTTTGACGCTGTTTTTAGTGCTGCCACTGGTGCTGGTGTTTGAAGAAGCCTTAAGCAAAGGTTGGGATGTGTATATCGCCGCCATTACCGAACCGGCGGCGGCGCACGCCATCAAACTGACCTTAATAGCCGCTGCGATTGCCGTGCCGTGTAATGCGATTTTTGGTTTGGCCGCCGCATGGGCCATTGCCAAGTTTCGCTTTCGGGGTCGGCAGTTTTTAATCACCTTGATTGACCTGCCAATCGCCGTGTCGCCTGTGATCGCCGGTTTGTCCTTGATGCTGATTTTTGGTGCGCAAGGCTGGTGGGGCGAGTACTTAAACGACCACGACATGCAAGTGATGTTCGCCGTGCCTGGCATAGTGCTAGCGACCATTTTTATCACCTTCCCGTACGTGGCGCGTGAGCTTATTCCGCTGATGCAGGACCAAGGCCGCGAGATGGAAGAAGCTGCGCTGACCTTAGGCGCCAGTGGCTGGCAGACGTTTTTCCGCGTTACGTTACCCAGCGTAAAATGGGCGCTTTTGTACGGCCTGATTTTATGTAACGCCCGCGCCATGGGCGAGTTTGGCGCCGTGTCGGTGGTGTCTGGCAAAATTCGCGAACAAACCAACACCATGCCGCTGCACATCGAGATTTTGTATAACGAATACCAATTTGCCGCCGCGTTTGCCGTGTCGTCCTTGCTGGCGTTATTGGCGCTGGTGACCTTGGTGCTAAAAAGTGCCTTGGAATGGCGCCACGCCCGCGACTTAGCCGAAGCGGCGAAAGTGCGTAGTGTGGAATAAACCCGCCGCCGCTGACATTCAGCGCGGCCTTTGCGCCTGAGTGTTGTGACTGGCAATTGTGCCTGAAGCGGCGCCAGTGAACGCCATGCGGCAGATCTTCGCAAAAGCTAGCCCGAGCCCGCCAGAATACTACTGAGCGGGCTTTTTACTGCGTTGCCGCCACGACTTAGCACATGGGTATAAATTTGTGTGGTTTTGACATCGCTATGCCCTAGCTGCTCTTGCACGGTGCGAATATCGGCACCAGATTCAAGCAGGTGGGTGGCGAACGAATGGCGCAGGGTGTGGCAGGTGACGTTTTTGCCAATCCCAGCTTTTTTAGCCGCGATTTTTATAGCCTGCCGTACGCACGACTCGTCAACATGGTGACGACGAATGAGGCCCGATTGTGGATCACGACTGAGTTGTCCGGACGGGAACAAATAATGCCACGTTAGCTCTTTGGGAGCCGCTGGATATTTGATGGCCAGCGCAAAAGGCAACCACACGCCTGCGTACACTGGGTTTTGTCCATCGGCCTGCCAAAACAACTGCACCGCCGAAATTTGCTGCTTCAAACTTGGCGTTAACTCACTGGCTAATGTCACTCGGCGGTTTTTATTGCCTTTGCCTTGCCAGACCATCACCGACAAATAATCAAAATCGATATCCTTGACGCGTAGCCGTACCGCCTCCATCAAGCGCAACCCGCTGCCGTACATCAATTGCGCCAACAGTTTGTATTTTGGATCAATCCATCGCAGCAAGGCGGCCACTTCTGGACGCGTTAAAACTACTGGCAACTTTTGCGGGGTCTTAGCTGGGTTAAAATTCAGCTGTAACGACAATGGCCGTTGCAGAATATGGCGATACAAAAAAGCCAGTGCGTTTAGTGCTGTGGCTTGCGTTTTAAAGGCGACATTTCGCTCTACCGCTAACCACGTTAAAAAAGCCTCCACTTCTGGTTCTGCCAGCTGTGCTGGATGTCTTTTCTTGTGATAAAGGATGAAAAATTTGATCCAATGTAGGTAAGTTTCGATGGTTCGTTTCGCGTAACGCCGAGAGCGCATGTATTCGCTGATCTGAGTTAAAAATGCAGATGCCATGACAGGTCCTTGTCGGTGGATAGAGACAAAACTGTAGAATGTAAAATATATGTTATCAAATGACTTGGCGGGTTTATCCCTGCTTTCGTTGACCTGCAACTGCGCACAGATATGCAAAGACTTGAGATCGATAGACTTTTGCGGTAGCGTTGCGAAATGTTAAAAAAATAGAAAGGGCGAGCCCTGCTTTAAAGCGTGGTTTTCCCTTTTGATGAAATTGTTAAGTACCAATGCCATGAATGAACAAATCTCCGATTCTAAGTGCGAATGGTGCGGATCAAAAACCGAATATAAAATTCAGGGTAGTTGTCAGGGCATGTACTGTACAAATGCTTCTTGTGCTTGGGCTGTAATAACAACATACATTCCTGAATTTGCTAGAGATAGAACTCTATACAAAGTATATTTGGTTGACCCTGATTCGGCATCGAAGAATCAAATTCAATTTGCAGCTAAGGTACGCAACTGTAACTTTTTGGCGGCCAAACGTTTTGTTGAATCTAACGAAACTGTTTTAGCCGAAGGGTTAGCTACTGAAGTGCTAAGAATAAATGAATTGGCAGCAGAATTCGGTGTGAATATAAATGTTGAACCTGAATGTATTCATTTAAAAAGTAATACATATTCAAAGTAAATATACTTAACAAAGCAATCAAACAGATGGTTTTTAAGTTGCATTTTTTGCCATTCCGCTTCGCTCCATTTTATGGCAAAAATGCAACTTAAAATCCACCGTTTATCGCGGCGTTGGGCCCCATGGAAATGAACAATCTGACTTCCGAAGAGCGGCAGGTAATACGAAATGCACTCCTGTATTGGGAAAGCGCTTGGGATTGGGAGTGCCCCTTGCTCTTTGGCTTGAGCTTGGACGAATTTCGAGAGGCGGCTAGTACGTGGTCGGAAAACTCCGCGCAACTTTCGGAGAGCGAGGCCCTAGCCATAAGTAGTGCATTCCGTGAGTTGCTTTACGGGGCGTCAGCTTTGCCCGCAGAGAAGGTGAGTGTGGTTTGTGGTATCTCCGCTGTGGAGGTGGAGGCGCTGTGCAATAGGCTTCAGCCTTGGTTCAGAGAAGTTTTGGGTTAGTGGGCTGGGGCCCAACAATTCGCTGCAGGCGCGACGGCCCTGACGGGCCGCGGCCTGAGCTCAAACGTTAGCGATTAATATGGCTATCTGGCAGCTTAAAGCCCAAATTATTCCCGCCGCATATATCGGCGAGCGTTTACAACTCGATGAAAATGAATGGGAGGAAATGCCATGGTGGTCAATACATGAACCTCCAGAGAATTTCGCGTGCAAATTCAGCACGCTACTTCCCCCGCTGAAATCATGGCATGAAGACTTACATCAATGGGGCGAGCAGGCTTCCGACTTAATCGAAATCTGGTACGAAGAAGGAAAGCTAGAGTCCGTCAGTGTTCAATTTGATTGCAGAAAATTGAATTATGACTTTATATCATCTGTAATCAATGTAGCGAATTCAATTGACTGTCGTCTTGTTTACTCTCGTTATAAAACTGTAATGCCAAACGCAATTCAAGAGCTATTGTCTTTTATTAAAGAGTCCCCTAGTCAGAAGGTACTGCTAAATCCGGCAGAGTGGCTGCCCAAATTGGCGATGGAGGTTGCTGATGAACAAAAAAATCGCTAACAACGCGGTCAACTTCACTACGGCCCGTTGGGCCTCCGTCGGACGCGCTGACGCGCGCCGGTTACCTTTGCGTTAGCCTGTTTTCGGGTTTTATAGTTTTCGCCGGTAAGGCAAATCATCAAGGATGGTGGCGTTGTTTGGTTGTTCTTCGTTTGCGCCAAGTTTGATAAGCCAGTTGTGTTCGCTGCATCCCTTCTGATAGTTTGTCTTTAACGTAAATTTTACAGGTGCCAATAAACATCCGTGGGCAGCATCGCTGCGCGGGTCACATGTTTGTTGGTTTTGTTTTTTCTTGCACGTGTGCGGCGCTGTTGTGGTTCGGGTGTCGGCTTTGCCTTGTTGTATCTCAGCTCAGGCTAACAAGGCGCGTCACAGTGACGCCAAATCGCTGCGCGCTTTGCCGCACGTGCGCTAATCGTTAGAGCCATATATG
>DMYW01000028.1:0-12228 GCA_003482455.1 Rheinheimera sp.
CAACAAAAAGCCGCCTTGCGGCGGCTCTTTCAACTGCAACGGCAGAAATGATTAATCGAACATCGAAGAGATCGACTCTTCGTTGCTGATCCGGCGGATACATTCCGCCATCATTTCGCTCAATGTCAGTTGTTTCACTTTGCTGACGGCTTTCATTTCGTCAGACAGTGGGATGGTGTCAGTGATGATCAGTTCATCAATTACTGAATTTGCGATGTTTTCAGCTGCATTGCCGGAGAACACTGGGTGAGTTGCGTAGGCAAATACACGACGCGCCCCTTGTTCTTTTAAAGCTTCAGCGGCTTTACACAGCGTGCCGCCCGTGTCGATCATGTCATCGACGATGATACAGTCGCGGTCTTTTACATCCCCGATGATGTGCATGACTTGCGCGACGTTGGCTTTTGGACGGCGTTTATCGATGATGGCTAAATCGGCATCATTCAGCAGTTTAGCGACTGCACGTGCGCGAACCACGCCACCGATATCTGGCGAAACCACCACAGGTGCTTCGAATTGACGCTTGCGCATGTCATCCAACAGCACTGGCGATGCGAACACGTTGTCCACTGGCACGTCGAAGAAACCTTGGATTTGTTCAGCATGCAGGTCGACGGTCAATACGCGGTCAACACCTACGGATGATAAGAAGTCAGCGACCACTTTGGCAGTAATTGGCACACGGGCAGAACGCACGCGGCGGTCTTGACGCGCATAACCAAAGTATGGAATGACTGCCGTGATACGACCGGCAGAGGCGCGACGCAAGGCGTCGACCATCACGATCAATTCCATCAGGTTGTCATTGGTTGGGGCGCAAGTGGACTGAATAATAAAAACGTCCGATCCACGGACGTTTTCATTAATCTGAACACTGACTTCTCCATCGCTGAAACGACCAACGGCGGCGTCACCAAGTTTGATATACAAACGGCTGGCGATTTTCTTGGCGAGTTCTGGTACGGCGTTACCAGCGAATATCTTCATGTCAGGCACGGTAGGATCCTCGGGATAGGTCCGGTTTAAATTTGAGGCCGCGTAAGCGACCCCTGTGATACGGCTTTTTTATGGCTGCGGGCGCGAAAAACTCAAGCGGGCAGCTGTTCTAACCCAATCCACATCGGGGATTGGTTGACACCCCGGGCGACAAATCCACGGTATTGCGGGGGCAAGTCGGCCAAAGCACGACGAGCACTGGATTCGTCCTGGAACGATGCAAATACGCTGGCTCCAGTCCCCGTCATTCGAGACGGCGAGTATTTTACCAACCACTGTAGGGTTATTGCAACTTCGGGGTAAAGACGTTCTACCAGCGGCTGACAGTCGTTGCGCCAATTTGAGTTCAATAAAGTATCCAGTGTCAGCGGCTTGGAGTCGCGAATCAAATCCGCATGCGTAAACACTGCAGCCGTTGAAACATGAACGTTGGGAGTCACCACTAAGTACCAGGTTTGAGGCAATTCAACGGCTTGCAAATGCTCCCCAACGCCTTCAGCAAAGGCAGTCACACCGTGCACGAACACTGGCACATCAGCGCCAAGTTTTAAGCCTAATTCGGCAAGTTGTTCGGTCGTAAAATGCAATCCCCACAGACGATTCAGCGCGTGCAAGGTCGTTGCCGCGTCGGACGAGCCACCGCCAAGTCCACCGCCCATTGGGGTTTGTTTATCTAAAAAAATATCCACGCCGGCCGTTGAGATAGCCTGCGCTTTGAGCAGATGAGCGGCACGAAGCACCAGATTGTCGTTTGTCTCTAAACTTGCGTCGTTACAGCGCAGGGTGACAACACCATCGTTTCGCGGTGTAAAGTGCAGTTCGTCGCCTACATCCAGCATCTGAAACAGCGTTTGCAAGTTGTGATAGCCGTCAGCGCGCCGGCCCGTGATATGCAAAAACAAATTGAGTTTACAAGGCGCTGCTACACGATAGGTGGCTGCACCTGTTATTGCGGTTGAAGCATCATATGTTGTCATTTATAAGATCCACTCGCGGATCACTAGCTTTAAGCGACTATCCGCAGATTGCAGGGTAATTTTGCGCGGTAAACTGAGCGAGTCGGCAAAAAATTCGGTGTAGGTGACTTGCCACTGCCGCTGCTGGCTATCAATCAGCGTAAAACTTTGCACACGACCTAGGCTATCGCGTTGCAGGTTTTGACTACTTAAACTTGGTAAACCTCGGATCCACAGCGGCATTTCTTCAATTGGCAGTGACCAACCTGATAGATAATTTAACAACTCGCCGGCGCTGTCTCCCCGATGTGTTTTGCCATCGACCACCACGGTGGCGCCTGTTGCGGTATTGGTCAATTCAAACACGGTTAACCCCAATACATTGCGCATCGCCGCTTGATAATCGTCGCCAGTTTGTTGCCATTCGAGGCTACCGGTGACACTGTCTTTGGGGGATTTGACACCAATCGACGCATCTAAACTAAATTGTTGCATCTGCTGCAGACGTGCTTCGCGCTCGTTTTGTGGTAGTGGCATTTCCACAGGCCCTTGTGGCGCAATGCTGCAGGCACTGATAGCAACAGCACAGCTAAGCGAGGTGAGAGAACGGCGGATAAAACGCCAAAACTGCTGAATTTTCACCCATATTTCCTTCAAAGTTGATCCAGCCCAAGCCTATGCAGGCACGCCAAGGCTTTTCTTGCTAACCGGATTTTCGTACAATTCAGCCTTTCGCTCCCACATTTCGCCCCTTTGTGTGTGGCCAAACGGTGAATGACTATTTTTGCACTCGGTATAAATCATAAAACGGCGCCAGTGGCTTTGCGGGAACAAGTTGCGTTCTCGCCTGAGCAGCTGTCCGATGCGTTATTGGATTTAACAGCGAAAACAGCTGTGACCGATGCGGTGATCGTGTCGACCTGCAATCGCACCGAGTTGTATTTTAGCGGCTCAGACGATCAATCGAAACAGGTGATTGCATGGTTGGCAGATTTTCATCGGCTCAACCCCACGGAATTAAGCTCGCATTTGTATTTGCACAGCGCAGACTTTGCGGCCACCCACTTGATGCGAGTGGCCTGTGGCTTAGATTCTTTAGTGCTTGGTGAGCCACAAATTTTAGGCCAAGTGAAACAGGCTTATTCACAAGCGCGCCAGCTTGGCACTATTCAGCCGTTGTTTGAACGCTTGTTTCAAAAGACCTTTTCTATCGCCAAACAAGTCCGCACTGACACTGAAATTGGCGCCAGCGCTGTGTCCGTTGCTTTTGCAGCTGTGACGTTAGCACGGCAGATTTTTGGTCGTTTAGATGCCGTCAAAGTGTTGTTGATAGGTGCGGGCGAGACCATTGAGCTAGTTGCCAAACACTTGCTTGAACAAGGCGCGTCACAAATGACAGTCGCAAATCGCTCGTACGACCGAGCGGCTGCGTTGGCCAGCCAATTTGATGGGCAAGTGGTGAGCTTAGCCCAAGTACCACAAGCACTCGTTGATGCCGATGTCGTGATTAGCTCAACCGCAAGTACCTTGCCGATAGTCGGTAAAGGCATGGTGGAACAAGCACTGAAAAAGCGCCGCCACAAGCCGATGTTGCTGGTGGATTTAGCCGTCCCTCGCGACATTGAAGCGCAAGTCGCCGATCTGGATGACGCTTATTTGTACACAGTGGATGACCTACAAAACATCGTCACGCAAAATTTGCAAAATCGCCAACACGCGGCTGAAGAAGCCGAAGCGATTATCGCCACTGGTGTTGCCGAATTCAGTCAATGGGTGACACAACAAGGCAATATTGACTGGGTGCGTGATTACCGCGAGCGCTGCGAACAAGTTCGACAGGAGCTTACTCAGCGGGCTTTGAAACAAATTGCCAGCGGCCAAGATGCCGAAAAAGTATTAATGGAATTATCCGTTAAACTCAGTAACAGATTAATGCATGCGCCAACTCGCACTTTGCGGACCTTGGCGCAACACGATTCGACCCCAACGTCAGAAGTGATCAGTCACTTATTGGACGTCTAACAGGTAAAAATTTTCCCATGAAAGAATCCGTCTACCGCAAACTAGAATCGCTAGTTGAGCGTTATGAAGAAGTACAAGCGTTGCTGGGTGATGCATCGGTGATCACCGATCAGAATCGTTTCCGCGAATTATCGAAAGAATTCAGTCAGCTGGAAGAAATCGCCCATGCATTTGGCCGCTATTGCCAAGCGCAGGAAGACCTTGTTAGCGCCGAAGAGATGATGAAAGATTCAGATCCGGATATGCGCGACATGGCGCAAGACGAATTTAAAGCCGCCAAAGAACGTATTGAACAGCTCGATGGCGAGCTACAAATTTTGTTATTGCCCAAAGATCCAAACGACAATAACAACTGCTTTATAGAGATCCGCGCTGGCGCAGGTGGTGACGAAGCCGCCATCTTTGCTGGTGATTTGTTCCGCATGTACAGCCGCTACTGCGAAAAACGTCGGTTTAAAGTCGAGATCGTCAGCTGCAATGACGGCGAACACGGTGGCTACAAAGAAGTCATCGCCAACGTGCAAGGCGAAGGTGCATACGGCGTGTTGAAATTTGAGTCCGGCGGACATCGTGTCCAACGGGTACCGGCAACAGAGTCACAAGGCCGTGTGCATACGTCAGCCTGTACCGTAGCCATCATGCCGGAAATTCCTGAAAGCGAAGCGATTGAGATTAACCCCGCCGATTTGCGGATCGACACTTTCCGTGCGTCGGGCGCAGGGGGCCAGCACGTTAACCGGACTGACTCGGCCATCCGTATCGTGCATTTGCCGACCGGTATTGTGGTGGAGTGCCAAGACGAGCGGTCGCAACACAAAAACCGAGCACGGGCTATGTCGGTGTTGCAATCGCGTATTCAAGCCGCAGAAGACGAAAAACGCCGCTTGGCCGAAGAGTCAACGCGCCGCAGCTTAGTTGGCTCAGGTGACCGTTCTGAACGTATTCGTACCTACAACTTCCCGCAAGGCCGCTTAACTGACCACCGGATCAACTTAACGATTTATCGGTTGCTGGATGTGATGGAAGGCGATTTGGACCAATTGCTTGAACCGCTGCGCCAAGAGCACCAAGCGGACCAGCTGGCAATGTTGGCTGAGGAAAACCGTTAATGCTACTGCGCGAGTGGTTGCAGCACGCTATTCACCAGTTGCAACCGCTCGCGGTCACCAACCCGCATGCCACTGATTTAACATTCGAAGCACAGCGGCTGTGGGCTGATGTGCTCGATCACTCGCCAGCCGCCTACCTTGCTTATGCATCGCAACAGCTAAGCGACGACGATACTCGTCAACTAAACCAAGCACTACAACGCCGCGCGGCCGGTGAGCCACTGGCTTATATTACTGGGCGTTGGTGGTTTTGGGATTTAGAGCTGGAAGTGGCGCCTTGCACGCTGATCCCGCGCCCCGATACCGAAATGTTGGTAGAGACGGCGCTGCAACTGGATGTGCCACGGCACGCCAAAGTGCTTGATTTAGGCACGGGCACGGGCGCGATAGCACTCGTGTTGTCGCGGGAGCAACCGCGCTGGCACGTCACGGCGGTGGATGTCAACGCAGACGCTGTGGCGCTGGCGAAACGCAACCAACAGCGTTACCAAGTTGCCAATCTGACTATCCTCCAAAGCGATTGGTATCAAGCACTTGCCGGGCAAGTGTTTGATTTAATTGTGAGTAATCCGCCTTACATTGATGGCGGTGCGCCAGAGCTGCAGGTCGGAGATGTGCAATTTGAACCCAAATCGGCATTAGTGGCTGATGATGCAGGCCTTGCTGATATTCGGCAGATCTTGCTCGGTTGCCAGCAACATTTAGCGCAAGGTGGCTGGTTGCTGGTCGAGCATGGGTACGATCAAGCGCAGAGCGTGCAGCAGTTGTTTGCCGCAGCAGGTTTTCAGCGTATCCGCACCGTCACGGATTTTGGCCAGCAACCGCGCTTAACGCTTGGACAAAAATCATAAAAACGCTTAACAACCATGCTGTAGTTTGGCGTTAACTCTGCCACAAGCCCGCATTCGATTATCGCAGTACCTTGTTTTTTCACAGACTTTTTCGCCTCGATCTAACAATCGCTATTGCTAGATAAAAAATTGTGGTCAACACTCTAGCGTGCACCTTGTCACTAGATGCGAAAAAAGGAGTCGCTGTGGCCAACGATTTTTTATTTGCCGATGAACCTGAAGTCACCACGCCGACACACAACGGCAGTTGGAAAGTGTTAATCGTCGATGATGAACCGGAGGTTCATGCGGTTACCAAACTCGCGCTTAGCGATTTTTCTTTTCAGGGCAAAAACTTAGAATTCATTTCGGCCTATTCAGGCACTGAAGCGCGCAAAATGATTGAGCAGCACCATGACGCGGCCATTATGCTGCTGGACGTGGTGATGGAAAGCGATGACGCCGGCTTGTTAGTTGCGCGTTATATCCGTGAAGAATTGCATAATCATTATGTACGGATCATCCTGCGTACCGGCCAGCCGGGTCAAGCGCCAGAGCGCCAAGTCATCGTCAACTACGACATCAACGATTACAAATCTAAGACTGAATTAACCGCGCAAAAACTTTTTACCGTCGTTATGTCCAGCTTACGCTCCTATCGCGACATCATTTCGCTGGACAACAGCCGCCGTGGCTTGGAGAAAATCATCACCGCCTCGGCCGATTTGTTCTCATCCCACTCGATGGAACAATTTATTGATGGCGTGCTACAGCAGCTGACGTCGATTCTGGGGTGTGACGATAATGCCTTGTTTGTTACCTCGTCGCTGGTTGCCGGAAATATCAATGAAAACAACGACCCTGACCATTTAGTGGTGTTTGCTGGGCTAGGGGAGTTTGAACAAAAAGAAGGTAAAACGATTAACGAAGTGCTGGAGCCTTCGTTGATGGATGCCTTCCATCAAGCATTGCGCAGTCGCAGCATCGTTTACCGTGACAATTATTTAGTCGCTTATTGCACCAGTAAATTTACTCAAGGTTCGTTGCTTTACGTGTCAGGTTTGCCAACGACAGTCACTGAAAATCAAAAACGCTTGATCGAACTGTTTTCACAAAACGTGCAAATTGCCTATGAAAATGTGCAGCTGCAACATGAAATCGAAGACACGCAACGTGAAATCGTTTATCGCTTGAGTGAAGCGGTGGAGCAACGTTCGATTGAAACGGGTAATCACGTCAAACGCGTCGCTTTTATTTGTTACGAACTAGCCAGCTGTTTTGGCTTGCCAGAAGATGAAGCCGAAAAATTGATGTTTGCCTCTCCTTTGCACGATGTCGGTAAAGTCGGCATTCCTGACGGTATTTTAAATAAACCGATGAAACTTGCAGAGCATGAATGGGAAGTGATGAAAACTCACTCCAGCATCGGCTACGAGATCTTAAAAAATTCCAAGCGCGCCATTATTCAAGCGGGCGCTATCATTGCCCGCGACCACCATGAAAAATGGGATGGTTCTGGGTATCCAGCCGGCAAAAAAGGTGATGAAATCCATATCTATGGCCGAATTGCCGCGCTGGCTGATGTGTATGACGCCTTGCGGCATCGCCGTTGCTACAAGTCGCCGTGGACGCCTGAAGCAACGTTGGCCTACATAGATAGTGAAGCAGGCAAGCATTTTGACCCTATGTTAGTGGAAATTCTTAAAGCTCGGGTCGACAAGATAGAGGCGATCCTGCAAAAATACCCGGATGAGGAATAAGCTCTGTGCCATGACAAAGCCACCTTGCGGTGGCTTTGTTGTTTTTGTAGTTCATTGATGTGGGAGTCGTGCATGTATCTGGCGTTAAAACACAGCCATATGTTGCTGGTGTTGTTATCGGTTGGTTTTTTTGTGGTGCGCTTTGCGTTGGCTTGGTTTAACTCGCCTCTGATGCAAAAGAAAGTCGTAAAAATCGCCCCTCACATCATAGATACCTTCTTGTTGTTAACGGCGTTTGGCCTGATGGTCACTATTTCCCAATACCCATTTGTGAATTTATGGCTGACCGAAAAATTGCTAGCCGTGGTCGCTTATGTGGCGCTGGGTGTGATGGCATTTAAAGGCCGGACTAAATTTTTACGTTTAATGTGTTTTTTTGGTGCGCTCGGTTGGTTGGTATTAGTCGCTCGATTAGCGATCACCAAAACACCTGTGTTATTTGGTTAAAAGAAGGAGCCTTTGATGGCCATTCAATCAGTTCAGATCGGGGATATTCAAGTCGCCAATGACCAACCCTTTGTGTTGTTCGGTGGCATGAATGTGTTGGAGTCGCGTGACTTAGCCATGCAAATCGCAGAGCACTACGTGACAGTGTGCCAAAAGCTCAACATTCCTTATGTGTTTAAAGCCTCGTTTGACAAAGCCAACCGCTCATCAGTGCATTCGTATCGCGGTCCTGGTTTGGAAGAAGGTTTAAAGATTTTCGAAGAAATCAAAAAGACCTTTAATATTCCGCTGATCACCGACGTGCACGAGCCTTATCAAGCGGCGCCGGTTGCTGAAGTCGTCGATGTTATTCAATTGCCCGCGTTTTTGGCCCGTCAAACCGATCTAGTCGTTGCGATGGCGCAAACAGGTGCGGTGATCAACGTGAAAAAACCACAGTTTTTAGCACCGCATGAAATGCGCCACATCATCACCAAGTTCCGTGAAGCTGGCAACGAGCAAGTGATTCTGTGTGAACGAGGTTCCAGTTTTGGCTACAACAACCTGGTGGTCGACATGCTGGGGATGGATGAGATGAAGCAGTTTGCGCCGGTGATTTTTGACGCCACTCATGCGCTGCAAAAACCTGGTGGCCGTGCTGATTCAGCCGATGGTCGTCGTGCGCAAGCGGCGCAATTAGCGCGTTCGGGCATGGCACTTGGCCTTGCAGGTTTGTTTATTGAAGCGCATCCAGATCCAAACCAAGCGAAATGTGATGGGCCTTGTGCGCTGCCGCTGGCGAAGTTAGAAGGTTATTTGACGCAAATGAAAGCGCTGGACGACTTAGTGAAAAGTTTTGCGCCATTGGATACATCTGCCAATAACTAATGGCGTTTGTTGCATAAAAAAGCCCAGCGTCGCTGGGCTTTGTCGTTGATGCAATGCTCAATAATGCTGGGTGACAAATTGTGCGACGTCTTGGTAGCGATGGTCTAATTGCGCAATAAAATCATGCAACTCGGCCCATTCCGCTTGGTCAGCTTGTTGTTCCACTTTGAGCGCTAACGCCGAAAGCTCGAGGGCACCTACGCTTTTGGCGACCGATTTGAGTTGATGGACCAAACCATGTAACCGATTGCGATCTTGAGCTTCCTCAGACAGCTGAATATCCCGTAGTAAATCAGCACCGTGACGGACAAAATAATTCAAAAACTCCGCATGTTTCTTCGGATCTTTGCCAAGGAAATTGGCAATCGTGGTAAAACAAATCGGCGATTCTTGCTGCTGCGCAGCTAATTCAGCATCGGCAGTGATAAAGCTCTGTGCCGCGGGTAACCAGTGTTCTAACACTCGCTTTAAGCTTTCCAGTTCAATCGGTTTCGTTAGGAAATCGTCCATACCAAACGCCAAACATTTTTGCTCTTCGCCTTTAAGTGCGTTGGCGGTGATCGCGACAATCCGAGTGTAAATTGTATCATCATCGTCGTATTGCTCTGCTTCGCGACGAATGGCGTGGGCTAGGTCGTAGCCACTCATATTTGGCATGGCCAAATCGGTCAGCAGCAGTGGGTAGCGATAGTGACGCCATTTATCCAATGCGATTTGACCATCATCGGCGATCTCCACGGCATAGCCTAATGCGTGAAGCTGATCTGTGATGACTTTTTGGTTCATCGGATTGTCTTCAGCGAGCAAAATCAGCCGACCTTGCGCTCGCGCTTGTTCCACCGAGGGGGCAGATAATTTAGGGTCGTACAAGCTGCTGTCACGCACCGCTTTAGTCTTTTTGCCGGTGAGGATTTGCAGACTGTCGAACAGCGCCGTGCGCACGAGCGGTTGGCAATGTAAGTACATTCGTTGTTCGGTAGATTCGTCCACCAAGTCCGCCTTTTCAGTGAGCACCAGCACTGGATTTTGTTGCAATCCAGGGCTTGACCATAGCGGCTCAAGTGCTTTGAGTGTCTCATCTGAATTGCAAGTATCGAGTACAAACAAAGTCTTCACGCTCGCGCGGCTGGGTGGCATGCTGACAAATTGTTTTAGACTGTCGATGCGATCAGAATGCAACAAGGTTGCTTCTGCACTTTGGCAATAGGCTTGGATCGCCTCTTTATGATCTGGATCGGCGGTCAGCAGAATGATTTGAATGTCACTCAAATCGACATGCGCCATCGCATGCGTTTCATCGCTGCGACGCATCGGTAATTCGACAACAAATTCAGTACCTTTGCCGACATCACTTTCGAGGTTGATCCGGCCATACATCAGTTCTGTTAACCGTTGACAGATCGACAAACCAAGCCCGGTACCGCCGTATTTGCGGGTGATCGAGCCTTCCGCTTGGGTAAATGGTTGGAAGATGGTTTGTTGTTGGCGTGGGCTCATGCCTTTGCCGTTGTCGCGGACAATTAAACGCACTCGGCTGAATTCCATGTTGGAATCCAGCAGTTCAGCGCGGATCCAAACTCGGCCGGTCTGACCTGGGCTGGTTTCGGTGAATTTCAGCGCATTGCCGGCCAGATTGTACAGAATTTGGCGCAGACGCACAGGATCGCCTAATAGACCTTCTGGGATCGCTGGGTCGACAAAAATCCGCAGGTCCAGATTTTTCTGGCTCGCCATCGAGCCTAGGATATGGCCAACAGATTCCACTACTTCGTTCATGGAAACTGGGATCATCTCCAATTCCAACTTACCGGCTTCGATTTTCGAGAAATCCAAAATATCGTCCAGAATGCGCAACAAGCTAAACGACGAGTCGCGAACTGTGTCTGTCATCCGGTACTGGGGTTGCGATAATCGAGTTTTCCGCAATAAATCGACGGTGCCGATGATGCCATTCATGGGCGTGCGCAGTTCATGGCTCATGGTCGCCAAGAAATTTGATTTGGCTTCATTAGCGCGCTCAGCTTCGGCACGTGATTCTTCTAATTCTTGGGTTCGAACGCGGATGCGTTGTTCGATTTCTTGGCGCAGCGCACGGTTTTTTTCATCCGATACTTCAATTTGTTGTTTAGCGTCGACAATTCGTTTGAATAGCAGCTGCAGCGGTTCCTGCAGACCCTCTAGGCCATCGTCTACCACTAGATGGCTTTCAAAATTGTCTCGCGTGATTGCCTCTCCCAGTTGTCGACGTAGTTGCCGAACTTCATCATCAAGCGCTTTGTTTAAGCGCAAGGAGTTTGCAAATGCCAGTAGCAAGCCAAGTGCCGCGCCGCAGGCGGCTAAAATCAATTCCGGCCAAAGATGCCATGCGTCTTCTTGGCCGGCGACTAGAATTCGGATGTTGGTGTCAGGGATTAACTGTTCGCTGACCACAAAGCCTTGGCTTTGCAGTTGCGTAGCGGTGAGTTGAGCGTCGAAGTTAGTCAATTGATTGACGTGAGCCAACAACTGCTGTTGTTTAAAGATATAAACCGCTTTGGAAGTCGCAGCCAATGGATACAAATCGACTTGCTGTTGTAAGGCGCGTTCAGAAATATTTTTGAGATCCGGAATTTTGGCAATTAATTGCGCCATGACTCTCGCTTCATGGTCCACCGCCAATTGCGTAGCTCCCGCATCACGGTTTAAGTATCGAATTACGCCGGAGCACAATGTTAGTGTTGCCACTAACAACAGCACAAGTAAGGTTTGTCGACGCCACAGTAGTGGTTGAAAGGCACTTGAATTCATTAATAAAACCTAATTGCTCACCTAGTAGCATTGTTTAGCAGAATTGGCTGGCCGACAAGCGCATTTGGGCAACTTGTCGTGATCTGGCGATAAATCCGACAGAATGACCATTTAACCACACGGATTGTATAACGAATAAGCGGTTGATACGTTGATCTAAAAAAAAGTTTGACTTGATTCGGCAAAATCCGTTTAATACCCCCCGTTGCCCAGATAGCTCAGTCGGTAGAGCAGCGGATTGAAAATCCGCGTGTCGGTGGTTCGATTCCGCCTCTGGGCACCATAATTCAACAACTTGGCATGGCCGGGTTGATGAGTAGGTGAGAAATGCCGCTTTAGCTCAGTTGGTAGAGCAACTGACTTGTAATCAGTAGGTCATCCGTTCGACTCGGATAAGCGGCACCATTTGCTCCCGTGCGTTTGCACAAAGTTTTGCCCAGATAGCTCAGTCGGT
>DMYW01000028.1:12433-47112 GCA_003482455.1 Rheinheimera sp.
CGATTCCGCCTCTGGGCACCATCTAAACGATGAGAAAAAGCCAGCTTTATGCTGGCTTTTTTGCTTTTTGTCTCCAAGCAGCAAAAATTTCAGGGCTATCGCAAGATATCGAATTTGCAACGCTCGCAACGAGCGTTCTCGGTGCATTTAACCATCTAGATGGCGTCAGCTTAAACATCAATCAGTTAGCCGTTGGGTGATTGCCAGTCGCCCGTCAATAAGATATTGCTTAATCAAATTAATCAGACTAAGCTGCGTGCCCTTTTTTGCTTTTGCAGTTGGGCACGTAAGCAGCCGTTCGTTGACAGGTTGCTGATTTAGGTAACACTCAACTGATTCGGTGGAGTCAATCCGAGGTAGTCGCATGAAAAAAGCAGTCATTATGGTGTTGGACAGTTTCGGCATCGGCAGTGCGCCAGATGCCGACAAATTTGGTGACGCCGGCGCCAATACCTTTGCCAGTATTGCTCGAGTGTTTGCGCGTGAGCGTGGACGTCAATTACATATTCCAAATTTAGCCAAGCTGGGCTTGGTCAAAGCGGGCTTTGCCGCATCGTCAGAGATCGCAGCCGTTGCCGATACACAGGCGCCAGTTGGTGCTTACGGATATGCGCGTGAATTATCCAGCGGTAAAGATACGCCAAGCGGCCACTGGGAGATCGCAGGTGTCCCCGTGTTGTTTGATTGGGGCTATTTCACCAGCAAGCAACATAGCTTCCCGCAGGCCTTGTTAGATGAGCTGATTGCTCGCACCGGCGTGCCTGGCATTTTAGGCAATTGCCATGCGTCGGGGACTGATATTTTGGTCAAACTAGGCGATGAACATGTGCAAACGGGTAAGCCGATTTGTTACACATCGGCCGATAGCGTGTTCCAAGTGGCGGCGCATGAACAGCACTTTGGTCTTGATAAGTTGTATCAGTTCTGTGAAGTCGCGCGCGAATTGCTGGACAGCTACAACATCGGCCGCGTGATTGCTCGACCATTTTTAGGTGATTCGGCAACAACTTACGCTCGTACCGGCAACCGTCGTGATTATTCGGTGTTACCGCCAGCTCCAACCGTGCTGGATAAATTGGTACAAAGCGGCGGCACTGTGGTCAGTATCGGCAAAATTGCCGACATTTATGCTCATCAGGGGATTTCGAAGTCGGTGAAAGCCAATGGCTTGGCGCAGTTGGTCGACAAAACCATCGTTGAATACCAACAGGCGCCAGCACGCAGCATTGTGTTCACCAATTTGGTAGATTTTGACCAGAACTTTGGCCATCGGCGCGACCCGCTGGGTTATGGCGATGCGCTGGAATATTTTGATACTCGTCTAGGCGAGCTGATGTCGATGCTCGGCGATGATGATGTGTTGCTGCTAACCGCTGATCACGGGTGTGACCCAACCTGGATCGGCACCGAACATACTCGAGAATACGTCCCTGTGCTGTTTTACGGGCCACAAGTAGCGGCAACTGCGCTCGGAGAGCGCGCAAGTTTCGCGGACATGGGACAAACTCTAGCCAGCTATTTTGATTTAGCGCCGCTGGATTACGGCACCTCGTTTCTATAGAAAACAACCAATTTGCCCAAACCACTGCCATAGCAGTGATGAAAAGAGAAGAAAAACAATGAGTACACCACATATCAATGCTGAAGTCGGCGCCTTTGCTCAAACCGTATTAATGCCAGGCGACCCGCTGCGCGCCAAACATATTGCCGAGACGTTTTTAACCGACGCCAAGCAAATCACTACTGTGCGTAATATGTTTGGTTATACCGGCACGTATCAAGGTAAACCTGTGAGCGTCATGGGGTCAGGCATGGGTGTGCCGTCGATGTCGATTTATGCCACTGAGCTGGTGAAGTTCTACGGCGTGAAAAACATTATCCGCATCGGTTCGTGCGGTGGTTTACCGCTGTCGGTGAAAGTGCGCGATGTAGTGATCGCGATGGGCGCGAGTACGGATTCCGCCGTGAACCGCAATCGCTTACAAGGCATGGATTTTTCTGCAATTGCAAGCTACGACCTGTTAGAGCGCGCGGTGCAAGCTGCTCGTGCCAAACAAATTGATGTCAAAGTGGGGAACGTGTTTACGTCGGATTTGTTCTACAACCCGAATGAAACCTTGTTCGACACGCTGGAAAAATACGGCATTTTAGGCGTTGAAATGGAAGCTGCCGGTTTATACGGCGTGGCTGCAGAATATGGCGTTAACGCGTTGGCGATTATGACGGTATCTGATCACATCCGCACCGGTGAATCGTTAAGCGCTGCCGATCGGCAAAATACCTTCAACGAAATGGTCGAAATCGCGTTAGCATTGGCTTAACGCCTCCGTGAGGCGACAGCAACCTGTTTGTCCTGAAGTTGCGATTGAATAGAACAACACGCCTCACTGGATTACCAAAATGAAAAAAGCAGCTCAGGCTGCTTTTTTTTTTGGGATGGAGATGTTGCTGGCGGCGTTTTTTCTCAGCAGCCGTGAGCGGAAGTCGTCGCAAGTTGACCAAGCACTGCCTCCACGTAAAATTGTTACTGCCGCAGCGGCACAATTTCCAGCGTGGCAAACACTAGCCGATGGTCTGACGTGGCACCGCGGCTTTGCACCAAGTCTGCTAGTGGCTCACCTGCTGCGGGCCAAAACACCCCGTTATTTAACAACTTAAAGCCTTGCTCCGATGGCAACACATAGTCGGCGCGCATCCGCCAGCCGGCGGTATGGTGTTTGGCATGTGGGTTGTTTGGACTGTGTTTTGCACCACCGACACTGGCTGGTATGGGCTGATGGATAATCAACGGGTGTTGACTCAGTGCGGCAATCGCGTCGCGAAAGGCGTCACCTTCAACTGCTGAGGAGTTTAAATCACCAAGCACCACAAAGCGCGCACCTTGCGCTAGGCCACCACGTTGGCCCTGATCGTCATAGATATAATCTGACTTGCCGCTAATGTAATCCACCCAAAACCTGACTTCGTCGTGGTTGCGATGGCCGTTGCGATCTTCCGGGCCATCAAACACCGGTGGAGTAGGGTGACTCACCAACACATGCAAGGTCTCATCGCCAATCAGCACGGGCACATCCCAATGGGATTTGCTTGAAAGTGGCATCTGCTGCCATGCGGCTTCGCTATACCACGGGCTAGCATCGGCTTTTTTTGTTGCTAAATAACCTGGCATGTCTTTCCATTTAAAGTGCTGGAACGTGCGGATTTTAGCGTGGTCGATTGGGTATTTCGACAACAGCACCATGCCATAGTGACCAGGGTACTGGCCAAAGCCCCACGCATCTTCACGGGCTGTGTCGATGTTGCCGTCGTTGTTGAGGTCAAAGCCGCTCGGTTGCCCTGTGTTGACCGTGTTGTAGTAAAAATACGGGTAGTGCTGCACCGGTTGTCCATGCTGTGACACGGCGAGGTAGTTTTTCAGAAAAGCTTGAACGCCTTGTTGTGGGTCTTTGATGTAGTCAAATTCATTGAGCAGGATAATGTCGGGCGCTGTTTTTTGCACAATGGCCGCGATATTGCGAATTTGCTGGTTGGTGCCGCTTTGCAGTTCTTTTACTAAAACGTGCGGTCCGAGCGGACCTTTGGGCTGATAATTCTCAGACTCCATGCTGACATTAAAGGTCGCGATAGTCAGTTGCTTTGGCGTTGCCATAACATTTCCACAGGTGATACTGCCAAGTAGGACAAGGATTGACGATAAAACAGTTCTTTTCATCTTAAAACCGGCTGTTTATTGCAGTGATTCCAGCGTACGCTACTTCCTGCCATTTTTGGCGATTTTTCTACATGTAGACGGCCAGATAGCTGATAAATCAGGCGAATATCAGCGAAATATTAAACAAACTTATTAGGAAACCTGCATATTTCTGGTCTGATATGTTACACTCGCATGACAAATAGCCTGGGAGAAAGTTCCACGAATAATGTAAATATTCGCAAAATGTCTTTCACTCATCGCTAATGTAAGAAAAACGTAATATCAAAACGTTAAGCTTGTCTCCCAAATTCAGAACAGAGTTTGGTTTTACTCAGGGTTTGACTGAATACCTACAACTACCAGGTGAAAAACGATATGAAAATGAGACATATTGCTATGGCGGTGGCCGTAGCGTTAAGCTCCAGCTATGCTATCGCTGACAACACATCTTCTGCCATTCGTGGTCGCATTTCTACTCCGCAAGGCATCGCCGCCGCGGGTACCAAAGTTACTATTGTGCACGTTCCATCAGGAACGAGCCGAACTGTAATTACGAACGAAACTGGTAATTTCGTCGCGTCTGGTTTGCGCGTTGGCGGGCCATACAAAATTCTGGTTGATTCAGACATTTACAAAGATCAAGAAGAAAATAACGTATTCTTGCAATTGGGTGACACTTTTGCTTTTAACCGTCAACTGGAAGCAAATGAAGCTGTTGAACGTATTGCCGTGACGGGTTCAAAAATCGCATATGCTCCAACAACTGCATCTAGCACTTACTTCGGCAGCGATGAAATTAATAACGCACCAAGTTTGAACAACGATTTGAAAGACTTGGTTCGGAACAACCCGTTGGCTGTTTTATCACCAAAAGATGGTGAGCTGTCAGTTGCTGGTACTAACCCGCGTTTCAACAGTATCAACGTCGATGGCATTTCACAAAACGATGACTTTGGCTTGAATGCTTCTGGTTACCCAACAACTCGCGCTCCTATTTCTTTTGATGCGATTGATCAGTTGACCGTTGACGTATCGCCATTTAGCGCTAAAGAAGGTGGTTTCCAAGGCGCAAAAATCAATGCTGTTACAAAATCAGGTACAAACGATCTGAAAGGATCATTGAAGTACGAGATTCAGAATGACAGCTTAGCTGGTACTCCGATTGACCGAAAACTGGGTATTACCGCAGCGAACCCAACCGGTGAAAAACCGTTAAACTTTGAAAACAAAAACTGGGCTTTAACTTTAGGCGGCCCAATTTTCAAAGACCAACTTTTCTATTTTGTATCTTATGAAAAATATGATGCAAAACCTCCAGTAGAATGGGGTCCTACAGGTTCAGGTGTTGGTAACGAAGCAGCTGTTACACAAGCACAAATCGATGAAATCACGAATATCGCAAAAACTGTGTATGGTGTTGATGCTGGTACTTGGGATTTGGCTCCTGTAGAAAACGATGAAAAGGCGTTGATCAAGTTAGACTGGAATGCGAACGATGAACACCGTCTTGCATATACTTACCAGTACAACAAAGGCAATCAAACTCAAAACAACCAATCTTCATCATCGAGCCTTCGTTTATCATCTTACTGGTATAACAAAGAAGAAACGCTGAATAACCACGCTATTAAGCTTTATTCTGATTGGACTTCTGAGTTTTCTACTCAGTTGAGCATGACGTTTATGGATGTTCAGACGAAACAAGAATCTTTGGGTAACTTCGGTGATGTCACTGTAACAGTCCCTCGCGCCGGTGGCGGTACTTCAACGGTACGTTTAGGTTCTGATTTGTCTCGTCACTCAAATGAGTTACGGAAGAAGACCTATATTCTTGCAGCTGATGGCGAATATTTGTTAGATGACCATCGTTTCTCGTTCGGTTATCAGTTAAAACGTCAAGATATCTTTAACTTGTTCTTGCAACGTACAAAAGGTGAGTACCAATTTAGCAGCATCGCAGATTTCCAAAACAGAACTGCAACATCAGTGCGCTATCAAAACGCCATCACGCACAACCCAGCAGATGTCGCCGCGAATTTTGTTCGCGATGATCACGCCTTGTACGCGCAAGACGAGTGGAGCATGAATGATGACCTGACCGTAACTTACGGTCTGCGTTTCGAGATGTTAGGCTCTAATGACGACCCAGTTTACAACTCTTTCTCTGAAGCACGTACGGGCTACCGTAACGATGAGAACTTAGATGGTACTAGCATTTTGCTGCCGCGCTTGGGGCTGAAATACAACGTGAATGATGACTTGATTGTTCGCGGTGGTATTGGCCGTTTCTCTGGTGGTCAACCAACAGTTTGGGTTTCAAACAGCTACTCAAACCCAGGTAAAGGCACTGGCGACAAGACATTAAGTAATCTGACTGGTGTATCCCTTACAGAAGTTCCTCAAGCGCTGAAAGATGCAGTTGCGGGTGTTACCACAGGTGGTACGACAAACTTAGTTGATCCAAACTTCAAGTTGCCTTCGGATTGGCGTGTACAAGTAGCTTCTGACTATGTATTTGGCTTGCCAGTAGTTGGTGACGACATCACGTGGACAACTGAATTGCTATATGTCAAAAAGCAAAACAGCTCGTTCTGGGTTGACGCCAGTATGTTAGAGAGTGAAGTTGTAGGTACCATGAAAGATGGTCAACGTAAGATTTACAACGACACAGATGGCGTTTCAGATATTATGCTGACGAACGCTGATGAAGATGGTCGTTCAAAAATCTTCAGTACTATGCTGAGTAAACAGTGGGAAAGCGGTGTGACTTTGAGCACCTCTTATACTAATACTGATGTCACTGAAGGTGCTCCTGGCACAAGTTCTACAGCTGGTTCAAACTACGGCAACAACGCGGTGATCAACCGTAACGAGGTGCTGTTAGGTCGTTCAACCTTTGAAACTAAACATCGTTTCGTATTGAATCTGTCATACGATGTAGAGTTAATCTCTGGTTACAACACAAACTTTACGTCGTTCTTCGAACGCCGTTCAGGAAAGCCGTTGACTTATGTTTTAGGTACTCAGAGCAATACGCGTACCGCTACATACAACCTGTTTAGCCCAGGCACGACTAACGACTACTTGCTGCCATACATCCCTGTAAAAGGTGATTATTCAGTAGTCAAATTTGCTAGCCCTCTTGCAGAATCACAGTTCTGGAGCACTGTTGAAGCATTAGGCCTTGATGCTTATCAAGGTGAGTTCCTGCCAAAAGGCGTGTTGGAAACTCCATGGGTTAACACTTGGGACTTATCAATCCGTCAACAGGTTCCAGGATTTGTTGAAGGTCAAAAGGGTTCAGTATACTTAGTTGTTAACAACTTCCTGAACTTAATTGACAGCAGTAAAGGCAAGGTGTACGGAGATGACTTTGGTGATATCGCTCTGGCTAGCTTCACAGCGGATAAAGCAACAGGTCAGTATACCTATTCCAACCCGTCACTTACTCAGAACAATTTTGACAAGTTCTACACAGAAAAATCGACATGGCGTATTAAATTGGGCGTAAGCTACAACTTCTAATACCTATGGTCTGAATGAAAAACGCCGGCTGTTTAACCGGCGTTTTTTCTTTTTATGAAGTGTAGTCTTTGTGAGACCTTTTCGGTCTACACTGCCTTATATCTGTGGTTTCTGTGAAGAGTGTTAACGTGGCCAAACCAACTATTATTGCAATCGCTGGCGCTTCTGCGTCAGGGAAAAGTTTATTTGCTTCAACTGTTTATCAAGAGCTAGTTGCCGAATTTGGCGGCGAGCGTATTGCTGTATTGGCGGAAGATGCGTACTACCGCAGCCAAGACCACCTATCGATGGACCAACGGGTGCTCACCAATTACGACCATCCAGCAGCGTTTGAGCACGAATTGCTGGCGCAGCATTTACAGCAGCTCAAGGAAGGCGTGGCGGTGGAAATGCCGCAGTATTGCTACAAAACACATACGCGAAAAACAGAGACTATTCGGGTGCAGTCGGCCAAAGTGATTTTGGTGGAAGGCATTTTATTACTGACAGATGCACGGCTGCGCGAACAATTTAACATCACGGTGTTTATGGATACGCCGCTGGATATCTGTTTGTTGCGTCGGATTAAACGTGACGTGGAAGAGCGGGGTAGGACTATTAGTTCTATCACTGAACAATACGAGAACTATGTGCGCCCGGCGTTTTTTGAATTTATTGCGCCCAGCAAACAATATGCAGACTTAGTGGTGACGCGTGGTGGCAAAAATCAAATTGCTATCGATATCATCAAAACCAAGATCCGCACGCTTTTGGCATAAAACCTATCTTACAGACAAAAAGCCCGGATATTTATTCGGGCTTTTTTGTAGTTATCTTTCAGGGGATGCTTAGTATCTCGTTGAAAATTAGGATAAAAAAGTCAGAAATAGGCTATTGCAGACTTGTTAATTTAGGATCTTTTCAAGCAGTGTGATTCTGTTATAATTCTGAGTGCAAAAACATCAGGTTAGACAACCCCATAAGAGCAACTCTTCGCCGGAACGTCCTGTTCCAGCCAGCCGCTTTGAAACTGTAACTACTTGATCTTTTGATGCTATCCTAGGGTTTCAGCATCACTAGAACAATAAATCCGCAGTCGTAGCGGGCCTAAAATCCAAGGAAAATCAAAATGATGAGTTTAGTCGGCATCTTTGCCCTCTTAGCGCTTGCTTATTTGTGCTCGGCACATCGCAGCAAAATAAATTGGCGTACTGTGATTGGCGCCTTTCTGATCCAAATGTCTATCGGCGCATTCGTATTGTATGTGCCCGCCGGTAAAGACGTTTTAATTAGTATTTCCGATGGCGTCAGCGCAGTGATTGGTTATGCCAACCAAGGCATTTCGTTCTTGTTTGGCCAAGAAATTGGTGCGAAAAAATACGGCTTCGTGTTTGCCGTGCACGTGCTGACGGTCATCATTTTCTTCAGCTCGTTGATTGCCGTGCTGTATCACATTGGCGTAATGCGGGTGGTGATTAGCGTGTTAGGTGGTGGCTTACAAAAGCTATTAGGCACCAGCCGTCCAGAATCGATGAATAGCGCGGCGAATATCTTTGTGGGTCAAACAGAAGCGCCGCTGGTGGTACGCCCATTTATTCCAACGATGACGCGTTCCGAGATTTTTGCGGTGATGGTCGGTGGGTTAGCTTCCGTTGCAGGTTCGGTGATGGCCGGTTACGCCGGCATGGGCGTTGAACTGAAGTATTTGATTGCAGCTAGCTTTATGGCGGCACCAGGTGGCTTGTTGATGGCCAAAATTCTGTTGCCTGAAACCGAAACGCCAAAAAATGATTTAACTGAATTACAAGCCGACGAAAAAAATACCAACGTGATTGACGCCGCAGCAGCGGGCGCGGCGTCTGGTTTGCAACTGGCGTTAAACGTCGGTGCTATGCTTCTAGCATTTGTTGGTTTGATCGCGCTGGTGAATGGTTTTGTCGGTTGGGTCGGCGGCTTAGCTGGCTTTGAAGGCCTGACCTTGCAACAGATCTTTGGTTATGTATTCAAGCCGTTGGCTTGGATTATTGGTGTGGATTGGAGCGAAGCGCAATTAGCGGGTAGCTTCATCGGCCAAAAACTAGTGATTAATGAATTTGTCGCATACGTCGACTTTATGCAGCATGTGCAAGCTGGTGACTTGTCACCGCACACGCAAATTATTGTGACGATTGCGCTGTGTGGCTTCGCGAATTTCTCGTCGATTGCCATTTTGCTGGGTGGTCTTGGCAGTATGGCGCCAAGTCGTCGCAGTGATATCGCGGAGCTGGGGTTAAAAGCCTTATTTGCGGCTACTTTATCAAACTTGATGAGTGCAGCGATTGCGGGCTTTTTCTTCTCGTTAAGCTAAAACTTAGGTCTTAATTATGACTCAACAACAAGTCCCTACGTTGGACATCAGACGGTTTGCCACCGACAAAGACAACTTTGTTGCCGAAATTGGCAAAGCCTACACTGAGTTTGGATTCTGCGGCATTTCAGGCCACGGCATCCCGGATGAAGTTGTGGAAAACACCTACAAAGCAATTAAAAAGTTTTTTGCTTTACCGACTGAAGTAAAACAACAGTACCACGTGCCAGGCCAAGGCGGCGCGCGTGGTTACACCGGATTTGGTGTTGAAAAAGCCAAAGACAGCAAACACCCAGACTTAAAAGAGTTCTGGCATGTTGGGCGTGAACTAGATGGTCCTGCCCAACATGAATGTTTGTATCCAAACGTATGGCCAAGCGAAGTGCCAGAGTTCAAGGACGCCACGTACGGTTTGTACCAAGCGCTGGAAAATTTAGGCACCCAAGTGTTAAGCGCTTTGGCCTTGTTCCTGCAACAAGATGAAAAGTACTTCGACGACAAAGTGAATTACGGCAACTCGATTTTGCGGCCGATCCACTATCCGCCAATCGCCGATACCAGCACGCAGTCTATTCGTGCAGGTCAACATGAAGACATCAACCTTATCACCTTGTTGGTGGGTTCACACGAGTCGGGTTTGGAGATTCTGCGTCGTGACGGCAGCTGGCTGCCGGTCACTACGATTCCAGGTACTATCGTGGTCAATATCGGTGATATGCTGCAACGCTTGACCAACCATGTGTTGCCATCAACCACACATCGCGTGGTGAACCCAGCGGGCGCAGCTGCGGGCCAACCGCGTTATTCAATTCCGTTCTTTATGCATCCAAACCCAGATTTCGTCATTGAAACGCTGGCATCGTGCATTAACGACGAGCGTCCAAACCGTTACCCAGAGCCAATCAACTCGAATGATTATCTGCTGCAACGCTTGGAAGAAATCGGCCTGCTGAAAAAAGCCAAGTACTAATCCATTCACGGATTTGTGCGTTGTTACTAAAAAGCGAACTTATGTTCGCTTTTTTTATGGCTGATGTGTCTTGGATATCTTTATGTTTGTGCTGGGGATTATCGCTGGAATAACCGAAGAAGCGCGCGTAGGGCAGAGCTGCTCGATTGCTTGATACAGCCATTCTGACAAATTGCTGAACATTTCAGCAAATGAATGAAAAAATCCGCATAAAACGCAGATCGAGGTTGACGCATTCGCCCGTCACGAATATCATTGCCGCCGTCAGCGACACTTGGCCGCGGTGGTGAAATTGGTAGACACACTAGCTTCAGGTGTTAGCGCTTCACGGCGTGGGGGTTCGAGTCCCCCCCTCGGCACCAAAAGTCGCAGACAACATAATACCCAGCCGCGGTGGTGAAATTGGTAGACACACTAGCTTCAGGTGTTAGCGCTTCACGGCGTGGGGGTTCGAGTCCCCCCCTCGGCACCAAATAAACCAGCATCTTGCTGGTTTTTTTGTTTTTATTTCCTGCGAAATTGCGAATATTGGTTGCAAAGCTCGGTGGCCACTCGCTTAAAATCCTTGTCCAATCAGCCAATCAGCCAATCAGCCAATCAGCCAATCAGCCAATCAGCCAATCAGCCAATCAGCCAATCAGCCAATCAGCCAATCAGCCTACTAGGTGTTAAAACTTCGATTAGTTCCAATTTAAGCTAGGAAAAAGCATTCGATTTGCAATCCATATCGTTACCGACCTTCGACGTCCCTGTTAACCTTCGCCATGGCCTAACGTTGGCAATGCAATCCAAAGATGCTGGTATTCTTGGATAAGCGGCGCATGGTCATGCCGACACGTGGCTGGCGTGGTATAGGCCTATTCATTTAAGCTGAACTTTTGTCGTCGATACAGAGAACTATCCGATGCTGATTTATCTTGTGCGTCACGCCAAAGCGCAACCGAGGATCGCAGGTGCTGATCATCCACAGCGTTGTTTGACAGCCAAAGGCCTCGAGCAAGCTCAGCAGCTTGCGACATGGTTATCCCAACAAACGGCAAAACCGAACGAGCTATATAGCAGTCCTTTTCGGCGATGTGTCGACACTGCGGCGCCGATAGCTACCGCGTTGGATTTACCGCTGCATACCGTTGCTTGGTTATCGCATGGCCATGATCTGCAGCAGTGCTTATTAAACTTAGAGCAGCTGACCGCTGACAAAGTACAGATCTGGGTTGGTCACGAACCTGAATTGTCGAACATGCTTGGGACTTTGTTTAATCGAGATCCGCATGAATTTTCGTTTAGTAAGGCGGGTATCGCGGCGTTAACCCGTGACCAGGCGGGCTGGCGATTACTTTGGCAATATCGTTTCAAACAACTGTTGGCAAGTTAACAAGACTTAGTTTGTCATATTTTGTAATAGAAATATGGCGTGAGTCTTTCGACAAGTTGTCGCTTTTGTGTTTATGCTGAAGAAAAACACGGAGGGCACTGCCATGAAATTCCGTTTAAAACCCATTGCGTTTGCTATCGTCGTGTCGCTGTCAGGTGTTGGCTGTCAACAAGTCCCGGACCATCCTTTGGTGGAACAAGCTCGTATCGACCAGTTATTGCCGCAACCCAGTAAAGAAGAACTGGCAGCTATTGAATCTCCAGAACAAATTTTCGCCTTACCAGAACAAGCCATTCAGGCGTTTCGTGGCAAGCTGGCGATTTATGATTCCACGCAAGAGCGCAGTTATGCCCTGCTGAATTTTATTTTCAAAGAAAACAATGACGCCATGCAATATATCAATGGCGAGACGTTGACTGCGGCAGAGGCGCTCAAGCGGGGACAAGCCAACTGTCTGTCTTTAACGATATTGGCCTACAGCTTGGCGAATTCCGTTGGTTTTAAAACGGAATTTCGAGATGTGAAAATCCCCGAATATTGGATCACCCGCAACGGCGAAAGCTTCCTAAATGGCCATGTGAACTTGCAAGTGCAGGCCATTTACCCAGAAGAAAAACCCAACATAGCCTACAGTGCAGGGTCAAGCTATATTATTGATTTTGAAAGGGGAGTTGGCTTAGGTCGCTTGCCTTACAAAGTCATTAATAAACAAGATATGGTCGCACTGTTTTACAACAATAAAGCGGCAGAAACGATGGAAGCGGGCGATTATCAAAAGGCCATGCTGTATTTGCGAGCAGCAGGACGAGCGCAACCGACACTGCCTGATACCTGGAACAACTTAGCGGTTTGGTATAAACGTCAAGGCCAGCTGCCACTGGCTGAACAAGCCTATTTACAGAGTTTGCAGTTAGATCCCAATCACAGCAACACTATGGCCAATTTAGCTATTTTGTATACCGAGCAGGGCAAGGTGGCACAAGCAGAACTCCTAGAACGAAAAGTTGAGCGTAATCGTGAGCAAAATCCTTATTATTTCTTAATGCTGGGGAATGAAGCAGTATCGCAACAGCAATTTGCTGAAGCACAAAAGTTCTACCAACGCAGCTTGACGATCAACGATCAAATTGCCGAAACGCATTTTTCCTTGGCCAAACTTTTCTTGCAACAAGGGCGTTATGATGCCGCAGCAAGCCATCTCAACAAAGCCCGATTGCTAACCAGCCCTGGACGTGAACGTGATGTACTGCAACACAAACTCGATCTGTTGCATACGGTGGCTCATGTTGATTAGTCGTCTGCTCTGCCTGCTGGCTGCTGCGATAGCAACGGCAGTGACTGCATCGCAACGGCCGACGAACCTTGATAGTGCGATGCAAGATATCAGGAACTTAAGTGCTGATGAGATGCGTGGTAGGGAAACCGGTACCGATGATGCGGCAAAAGCACGCGAGTACATCGCAAAGCGTTTTGCTCAAGCAAATTTGACGCAACAACCCTATTTGCAGCCTTTTGTTTATGAAATGGGTTTTAGTCAGCGCCAGGGGGTTAACGTGGTGGGCCACCGCCAAGGCTGCGCGTATCCCGATCATTTTATTGTCGTTACTGCCCACTATGACCACTTAGGCAAGCACAAAGGTGCTATTTACAACGGCGCGGATGATAACGCCTCGGGTGTTGCTGGCTTGTTGTATCTAGCGATGCAAACTAAAACCCAATGTCCGGCGTATTCGATGGTATTTGTTGCTACAGATGCGGAAGAATTAGGACTTTATGGCGCCAAGGCGTATGTGGATAAACCCTCAGTGCCGATGGACCAAGTGGTGTTGAACATCAATTTAGATATGATTAGTCGTGGCGAGCGTGGTGGCAAACTGTATGTCGCCGGGACGCGGAAACAGCCGTTGTTGCAGCAGTTGCCCACGCTGCGTGCCTCTGAGATCAAATTGATTGCCGCGCATGATAAGCGGCAAACCATGCGCGGCCAAAATCAGTCGGTTGATTGGCCAAATGCTTCGGATCACGCGCCGTTTCGAAAAGCTGGCATCCCCTATTTGTACTTTGGCGTTGATGTGCACCCGCAATATCACACGCCCGAGGATGACTGGTCGCGGATCAGCCCTGACTATTTTAGCCAAGCGCTGCAGTGGATAGACGCGAGCCTAGCATATGTGCAGACCTTAAGCCCTGAACAATGGCAGAGTATGCGTCAGCCTAAATAACGTCGTCGGTTTCAAACAAGGCGAGTTGCTGTTTGGCGACCGCTTTACGTCGAATGGTGACTGGACGTTTGCGCGAAGCATGTCGGTGCATCACTTGCTGTTTGAGCTGCTGCCACTGCGGAGATTGCTGTTGTTGCCACTCTTTTAAGCGTTGGCGGGCTTGGCTGGCTGCAAGTTTCGCATCCACCACAGGTTCTGGATAATCACGTCCAAGCATCACGTTGTAATCGACTTGTTGGCTGGGATTGAGCAACCATGGCGTGTGCAGATAACTGGTTGGAACCTTGGCCAATTCTGGAACGTAGCGGCGAATAAACTGGCCGTCGGGGTCTTTTTGTTGGCTTTGCAGCACAGGGTTATACATGCGATACGGGTTAATGCCGGTGGTGCCCGCTTGCATTTGCACCTGTGGGTAATGAATGCCCGGTTCAAAATCGATAAAACAGCGCGCCAGATGCTTGGCGACGTCACGCCAGTCTAGCCACAAATGATAACAAGCAAAGGCCACCAGCATGGCGCGGCCGCGAAAATGCAACCAGCCGGTTTGCCGCAAACTGCGCATACAAGCATCAATATACGGATAGCCAGTTTGCCCAAGAGCCCACGCGCGCAGCAGCGTTGGGTCACTTTGCCGCATGCCTTCATACAAGGGATGCATACATTGCTGCTCAATCTCCACTTGGTCTTCCAGCTTTTGCATAAAGTGACAATGCCAGCGCAGCCGACTGAAAAACGCCGAAAGATTGTGCGACAACCAAGGCTCTGGGCTAGTTTTCATCTGCCGGTAGGTCGTTTGGAGCAGCGCCCGAATGCTCAGCATGCCGTACGCCAAATACGGACTTAAGCGTGAGCAGCTGCGCCTAGCGGTGCTGGCTTTGGAAATGCCGCTGCGGTATTGGGAAGCGCGCTGCGCAAAAAAACTATCGAGGTATTGCTGCAAATGCCGTGCTTGTTGGTGACCAGCGCAAGGCCCTGGGTCGTCGGGGTGAAAACATAGCGTTGGCCATGACTGCTGCAGTGTTTCGGGGGTTTCCACGACATGTGGCAAGGCTGTTGGTGTTGGCCAGCACGGGCTTTTCAGCCACAGGTCTGCTTTGGCAAACCAGTCATCGCGGTTTTTCAGCGGCCTAAATACCGCACTTTGCGGATATTCGTGCCATGGTAACTGCTGTGATCGGCACCAAGCGGCTACTGCTTTGTCACGCTGATAAGTCCAAAGCCCGCCGATCTCTTGATGGCTCATCACCGCGCTGATCGGATAGGTTGCCAGCAATTCGTCAAAGACTTCCGTGACACGCCCCACACGCAGCACTAACCCTTGCCCCAGTGCACGCAGTTGCAGGTGCAATAACTCCAGTGCTTGCTGCAAAAACTGCCATTGGCGCTGCGACGTGTCGGGAAGCAGCCAATAGTCGGGTTCAATCACATAAACAGGCAATACGGCGCCCGCCTGACTAGCGAGCCACAATGCTTGGTGGTCTGCAAGACGCAGGTCGCGTTTAAACCAAACCAGCGTCAGCATGCTGCAAGTACTCATACCATCGACGGTCAAACGGCAGGCCCAGCTCACCGACGTAGGGCTGATGTCGCGCCATGCCCGCGGGTTTATGCTGCAGCAACTCGGGCAACATGGCCGTGACAAATGTACCGTCGCGGTCATATTCATAAGCTTGTTTTAATTGGTTAAACCAGCGTGCAGGGCTATACAAAGCACCGCTGAGGTAAGCCCAATTGCCATAATTGCTGGCACAGTCGTAATCCAGCAACTGTTGTTCGAACCAGCGCGCACCGAGACGCCAATCCACGCCGAGGTCAAACACCAAATAACTCGCTACGAGCTGTCGGCCGCGATTGGATATCAAGCCGGTTTGTGCCAGCAGCCGCATATTGGCATCCACCAGTGGCACGCCAGTGCGACCGGCTTGCCATGCGCGTAAGTGCTGCTGTTGCAAATCTTGATGAACGGTCGGCGGTGTTGGATGTCGTGCTAGACCGGTAAATAGCCGATGGCCTTCTTTGCGACCGACCCAACGAAAGTACTCGCGCCACCATAACTCATAACGCAGCCATTGTGACGATGGGTTTTCGCCTTGCTGTTGCTCGACGTGAAGGATGCGCTGATACAGCTGGCGGATGCTCAATAGCCCAAGCGCCAGCGGTGTGGAGAAAAAACTAGCAAAGTCGCGCCCAAGGAGGCCGTTACGGCTGTCTTTGTAATGGCGCATTGGCCCTGCAACGTAGCGCTCTACTTGCTGTAGCCACCAACGTTCGTCCAGCAATCGTGCTGACAGCTCCGCTGGGCCAAAAGCCACGTCTGTGTCACTTTGTCTGGGCGCTAATGGCGCGGCTTGGTAACGCGCAGGTTGCGTTGGGCTAGTGGCGAGTGCAGGTTCACGCAAACGTCGGAACTGGCTATAACTTGGCGGCAGGCTTGCAAGCTCTGGGCGCAGATTATCCCGCAGTAGACCATTGACATCATCAAGCTGGATTGGCATGCCTGAGGCTTGCAGCGCTTTGACCAGCTGCAGCTCATAGTGCGCAACGGGCTCTGCCATCACTAGCTGCTGACACTGCAAAGACTCGGCGATAGCGATGATTTCATTGGCAGAGTTTGCCGGCTGTGCAGTCACCTGATAGCCAAACTGGCGCAACACGGCAGCAAACTGCGCGAGAAGTTCACGTTTTAGCTGCGCTTGCCGAGTTTGCTCTGTCGGCGTTCGCAGCAGCACCCAGTCGCCTTGGCATAAGCAGTTCAGCAGTGGGTTGTCATGCAAGCGCGGCGCTTCATCAAGGATCACTAACTGCGTCATAGCTGCTCCAAGTGGATTAACAAATCACTGGCTTTGTCACGGATCGCCTGTTGTTCGTCGTCCGATTTACGCCGCCATTGTTGATAGGTCAATCCAAGCCGCGGGTTGGCGGCCAATTTACTTTCATTACGCGCCAAAAAATCCCAATACAAAGCATTAAACGGGCAGGCGTTGTGACCAAGTGTGTCTTTGACTTGGTAGTGACAGTGGTTGCAATAATTGCTCATTTTATGGATGTAGCGACCACTAGCGGCATACGGCTTGGATGCCAACACGCCGTGATCGGCAAACAGCGCCATGCCAAGGGTATTGGGCAGTTCAACCCACTCATACGCGTCGGCGTACACGGCGAGATACCAGTTACAGACTTGTTCGACGTCTAAACCCGCCAGTAACGCAAAGTTGCCGGTGATCATTAAACGCTGAATATGGTGCGAGTAGGCGTGGTCAATCGTATGTTGCACCGCCTGCTGCATGCAGCGCATCTGGGTGTTGCCGGACCAATAAAACCAGGGCAGGGGCCGCGTTGCTTCGAGCGCATTGTGCTTGGCGTAGTTCGGCATCAATAACCAATACAAACCTCGCACGTATTCGCGCCAGCCAATAATTTGCCGGATAAAGCCCTCGGCAGCTGCCAGCGGTACCTTGCCAGAGCGATAGGCATATTCCACCTGCTGACACATCCAGCGGGCATCTAACAAACCGCAGTTCAAGTACGCAGCGCTGACGCTATGAAACACAAATGGCGCATCTAGGCGCATCGCATCTTGGTAGCGGCCGAAATGCGGTAGCTGCGCTTCGACAAAATGTAAAAAAGCAGCGCGAGCGTCCTTGCTCGTCACTGCGTAAGCAAAGGTGTCGGCATTGCCCATGTGGTCGGGGAATTGCTGTTTTACTAAGGCAATCACTTGCTGGGTCAAGTCGTCGGGTTCAAACCAACGCGGCGACACCAGCGTCAAATCTTTGGGTAAGGCCTCGCGGTTGTCCGCATCAAAATTCCACTGGCCACCGCAAGGCTGCGCACCGTCCATCAACAGGCCTGTGTAGCGGCGCATGTCGCGGTAGAAGTATTCCATCCGGTATTGTTTGCGACCTTGCGCCCATTGTTGAAACTGCTGATGGCTGCAGATGAACCGGTCGTCCGGCAGGATCTGAACCGGCTTTTGCAGCAGTTCTGCCCAGCTCGCCATCTGTTGGGCGAGGCGATATTCGCCCGCTTCCGTGACCAGCAACGAGGTTAGGTGCGGCCTTTCGGCAAAAATTTGCTGAGCCGCTGCAAGCAAACTGCGGCAGCCTTGTACATAATCGATATAGATAAGGTCACAGCCCTGCAGCTTCAGGGCGCGCGCAAAGTGACGCATGGCCGAAAACAGCAAGACGATTTTGTGCTGGTGGTGGCGGACATAACTGGCTTCTTCCACCACTTCGGCTAGCAGCACACAGTCGCCAGGTTGCCATTGCCGAAGCGATGACATTGATGGAGTAAGCTGGTCTCCCAGCAGCAGAATTAATCGACTCATAGCTACCATGTCCTGTATTCATCGACTAATACGGCATGGCACTGCAAATTGGATCAATCTGCAAATCAACCGCTTACATTTACAAGTTGCTAAAAATTAGATAGCTTAAAATTTGTGCAATAAACCCGCTTTCAAATAAACAAGCGTTGACCTTGATCTGGGGCATTTTTGCAGCACAAGCCACACTAAGGCGGCACATTAGGACTTAGCAGCAGGACAACACAGGTGGATAAGTTAGAGCGTATTTTATTGCACGTCTCCGAGATGCCAGAAATTGACACGGGTGCTTTAGATCAAGCGCAAGCGTTAATTCTATCCAGTCTACAAGCAGGCCTTGGCACCGAACGCGTCAGCTTGTGGTTCTATGAAGATGGCGGCAGTGTGATGCAATGCCAAATCCTGCTGGCGCAGGGCCAGTGGCACAACGAGCCGCTGCAACTCACGGCGCAGCAGTTCCCTGATTATTTTCAAGCCATCGCCAGTGCCAGAGCCTTAGCGGTTGCGGATGCGCGTGAAGATCCACGAACCCGTGAGTTTCGCGACGGTTATCTAATACCGCATGATATCTGCGCTATGTTAGACGTGCCGGTACGGTATCAAGGTCGAGTGATCGGTATTATTTGCTGCGAACAATTGCAGTTTGTGCGGCATTGGAGCGCGCCTGAGATCCGCTTTGCTGGTGCCTTGGCCGATTTAATTGGCCGTGCTATTAATGCCAATCGCTGGTCGCGTACCCAAGCGCAATTAGAACAAGCCAACCGTCAATTAGATCGGCGCGCGTCACAAAGTGAACATACGGCGGCCAAAGCGCAAGAGCAGGTGCAATACGCGCATGAGCAGTTGGTCAGCCATACCAAATTCGCCACGCTCGGCAGTTTAGTGGCAGGCATCACCCATGAAGTCGCGACGCCGCTGAGTGTTGCTTTGACTGCGAACAGTCATCAGCAGCAACTGCTAGAGCAATTTAGTCAGGCCATCGACGATAAGAGTTTAACCTTGCAGCAAGCGCGTTATCAGTTGCAGTTACTGCGTGAAAGCCAGCAGTTAGTGCAAGCGAACTTGCAACGTGCTGAGCGATTAATGCACCAATTTAAAGAAACCGCAGCCCATCAAACCCGTAGCAACGCTACTGCCGTGGCGCTGCGCCAGCTGGTGGTTGACTTGCTTGCCAGCCTAAAACCGATGACAGCACCACTGCAGGTGCAAAGCGAAGTGCATATCGACCCCAGTTTGGTGCTGATTAGTAGTGCCGATGTGTGGTTGCAGATCTTAACCAATTTGGTGAGCAACTCGTGTTTGCACGCGTTTGTGGGCGTTAGTAACCCGTCTATTCAGATCTGGGCGCATCTGGATGAAAACCATCAATTGACTTTGGAATACCAAGACAATGGCGTAGGGTTGTCGACTTTGGCGCAAGACCATTTGTATGAACCATTTTTTACCACGAAGGCGGGGCAAGGCGGCACAGGTCTTGGTATGTCAATCATTCGGCAATTGGTGGAAAAGCGTTTGGAAGGCCAGCTGGAGGTCGTTAATCGGCAAGGTTTTTACGCCCGGATCCGCTGTTTAGCCTGAATTTTTGTGATAATGTCACAGTTATTTGCAAGCGAAGTGACCCTTTCGATGAAATTTAAAATCAGCTTATTCGCTATGCTGTGTTCAAGTGCCCTGTTGGCACAACAGCATGCGCATCAACATGGTATCGCCAACGCCACCCTGGTCATTGACCAGCAACAAATCGAATGGCAAATGGATATTCCGGCCGATCAAGTGGTCGGGTTTGAACATGCGCCTAACACCCCGCAAGAGCAAGCGCAGCAAGCCGCGCAACTGCAAAATTTGCAACCACATAGTTGGTTGGTGTGGCCAAGTGCAGCGAATTGCCAGCTGAAAAATGCCAGTTTTGCGCCAGAGCCAGGTGATTCAGCCCATGTGGATTATGTCAGCAGTGCAAGCTGGCAGTGTGCAGATGTCAGTCAGATCAAACAATTGCAGCTGGATTTGTTCGCGCTGACCACGGGTTTAGAGCAAGTGCAATTGCAATATGTCACGCCGCAAGGGCAAGGCGCCGCTACGTTGACCATGGATCAAAATCAGCTGTCGTTTGCTGACAACTAATCAAGACGAATCACAGGTCGAACACCAAACAAAAAGCCGGGAGATCCCGGCTTTTTTGTCCGGTTCGCCTTTATTCGTAAGGCGTGATAGCGCTGGCTTTTAAGCTGTACGCAGAATTGGCTAAATCGTGGCTCATTTTGTCCGTGGTTAACACGCCTTCAATCCAAAATGGGTTGTAAATCATGTCGGCTTTGAGGCCTTTGGCGTTGGTGACAAACACGATTTGATTCGGTGGTGGCGGTGGCACATGGATACAGGCGCCGAAATATGGGACTAAGAAAAACGAGGTAATGTTTTGCTCAGCATCGTATTCAATAGGCACGACAAACCCTGGCAGTCGAACTTTTTTGCCGTTTAACTCGCCACGAACTTTCGCCGATTGCATCACATCGCCAAACTGCGAGTTCCCTTGGTTGATGGCACTGCCAGCACCTTCGCCACCTTCATGACTGACTTGCGGCAAGTTTTCCATTTTTTCCCGGTCATCATCGGGCAATAAATCCATCCATTCCAATGTTCGGACATCGGTTGCCGCAGCCTTAGTGTCTGCAGCGGTTGCAACAACGGGCGTCATTGCGACCAATGTCAAAGATAATCCTATCAACAGCGGTTTTAACATTAGAGCTTACTCGTTACTGTATGTTATAAAATCACGTTTTGTCCGTATCATATCAAAAGCAGGTTCGTCCTTGTGTTAAACGATCCGAATATTCCCGCGCTTGAACTCAAAAATTGTCAGTTCCAATACCCTAACCAGGGGTTTTTATTGCAACTGCCTGATCTTCGCTTAATGACAGGCCAACATTTGTTTGTCCGTGGCGCTTCCGGGTCTGGCAAGACTACACTGCTGAATTTGCTATCTGGGATCTCCGGCGTGACGAGCGGCGACATTTTGTTGCATGGTCAGCCGTTTCAACCGGCGACGGCGGCTAGACGTGACCGGATCCGCGCAGCACAAATTGGTGTGGTATTTCAACAGCTTAATTTAATACCGTATTTGTCGGTGCTCGACAACGTGTTATTGGGACAAGCATTTGCTGGCGGGAAAGCGGCGGTGTTTATTGCCCGAGCGCAGCATTTGTTAACCCGACTGGATATCGACCAAACGTTGTGGCAACGGCCAGCGAGTCAGCTCAGTATTGGCCAGCAGCAACGTGTGGCGATCGCCAGAGCCTTACTCGGCGAGCCGGTCTTGTTAATTGCCGACGAACCCACTTCGGCACTTGATGCTGACAACCGTGATGCTTTTATGCGCTTAATGCTGGATGAAGCGGGGCGCTGTGGCACCACAGTGGTGTTTGTCAGTCATGACGCGGCGCTATCCCGTTATTTTCACTGGACATTGGATATGGCGCAGTTGGCGCAAGGTATGGTGGAGGTCGCAGCATGTTGTTAAAACTCGCGCGGCAAAGTTTGTGGAATCGTCGCGCCACTGCGTTGATGACCTTGTTGTCTTTGTGTATTTCTATCGCGTTATTGCTTGGTATTGACCATCTGCGCCTTGAAGCCAAACGCAGTTTCACCAGCACAGTCTCCAGTACGGATTTAATTGTCGGTGCGCGGTCTGGGCAACTCAATTTATTGCTCTACAGCGTGTTTCGGATTGGCAACGCGACCAACAACATTCAGTGGCAGCACTACCAGCAATTAAAAGCGCACCCGCAAGTGGTGTGGAGTGTGCCGCTATCGCTTGGGGATTCGCACAAAGGCTTTCGGGTAGTGGGCACTACGGGCGACTACTTCAGGTTTTTCCGCTACGGCGAGCAACAAGCGTTGCAACTGGCGCAAGGGCAGGTATTTCAGGGCGTGTATGAGACAGTGCTTGGCGCTGAAGTTGCGCGGAAACTGAATTACCAACTGGGCGATCAAATCATCTTGTCGCATGGGGTGGGCAGCGTCAGTTTTAGCCAGCACAAAGACCAGCCGTTTACCGTGGTCGGTATTTTAGCGCCGACTGGCACGCCGGTGGACCAAAGTGTTCATGTCACCTTGGAAGGCATCGAAGCTATTCATTTAGGCTGGGCCGGTGGTGCGCCAGCTTTTGGTCGTAAACAAGCGCCGACGCCAAGCGCCGAGCAATTGGCGCAGCTGCAACCCACGCAAATTACCGCTTTTATGTTGGGCTTAAAATCCAAAGTCGCAACGTTTGCCGTGCAGCGGCAAATCAATGAATTTAAAGCAGAACCTTTGTCGGCTATTTTGCCAGGCGCCGCATTGGCGGAATTATGGCAAATGCTCAGCATGGTGGAGAATCTGTTATTGCTGATCACTGCGTGTGTGCTGGCGGCCGGCTTGATTGGGCTGACCACCACCTTGCTGGCAGCAATGAAAGAGCGGCAACGCGAAATGGCGATTCTGCGGGCGATCGGCGCGCGGCCTTGGCAGTTGTTTTTATTAATCGAATTGGAAGTCTTGTTATTAGTGCTAAGCTCGATCCTGGGTGCTTTTGTTCTTCTGATGGGGACGCTTGCCTTATTAAAACCCGTGCTCAGCAGTCAATATGGCTTGGTGATTGCCGTTGTACCGTGGCATGACCATACAGCGTTATGGCTGGGGATTGTCATGGGCTTAAGTTTGCTGTTGGGGGCGTTGCCGTCGTATCTGACCTACCGGCAAAGTTTGGCGCAAGGGATGCAAGTGCGTTTGTAGGCTGGAGCTCATCGCAAGTCCTTGTTATAGTTCAAACATATTCAGCTGTCTGAGAGTGCTATGCCGCATACACAAGCACAACTAGAACAACAGTTAGCGCAATTGCAGCAGCAATATCTGCAGCGATTAGCGACGGATTTGCCAGCGCTGCAAGATAAACTGCTCGAACTATCCGTACCCGATGTCGCTTGGCGCGAAGTATCGGCTGAACTCGTGTTGAAATTCCACACGCTGGCTGGCTCTGCCGGCACTTTTGGTTTGGCTGAAACCGGCGTCCAAGCCAAAAAACTTGAGCTGCTATTTAAGAATTTATTGGCGCAGCAACAACCGCCAAGCCATGAACTTTTCCAGCAAGCGCTTGGTTTTTTCCACGCGATGCGTGCCGCGGCCAATTTGGCTCCGGTGGTCACTGTGCATGGTGCCATCACAGAGCGCAATGAACATGCGCAAACGCTGATTTATCTGCTGGAAGATGATGTCGATGCGGCGAACCATGTGTGTTTAACGCTGGCGACTTTTGGTTATCAAGTGCAATGGTTTTCGCAAACCAATGCGTTAGCGGCGGCTCTAGCCGAGCGTGAGCCGGATGCGCTGATTATCGATATTGAATTGCAACACGAAGCCAAAGATGGTTTGGAGTTTGTCCAACAACTACAACAACGCCGTGCTGTGCCGCTGCCGTTGTTTGTGGTGACACAACACACCGATTTTGAACATTATTTAGCGGCTGTGCGCGCCGGTGCACTGGGCTATTTCAACAAGCCGCTAAATGCCGCAGCGTTGGAAGCGCGTTTGCAACGGTTGTTTTCAGAACGGCATCGCGACGCGTTTCGCGTCTTGATCGTTGATGATGATTTGATGCTAGCGCGGCATTATGCGCTGGTGTTGCAATCGGCGGGGCTGCGAGCGGAAATTATCAGCGATCCAGCAGAGATTTTTGCCGGGCTTAACCAGTTCCATCCCGATGTGATCATACTTGACGTGAATATGCCAGGTTGCACCGGCCCTGAATTGGCGCAGTTGGTGCGGCTGCAAGACGAATGGTTAGGCGTGCCGATTATCTACTTATCGTCGGAAACCGACAGTGAGCGCCAATTGGCGGTGCTAATCAAAGCCGGCGACGATTTCTTGACTAAACCCATTAGTGACAATGCCTTAGTGGTCGCCATTTTTGCCAGAGCGCAACGGGCGCGCCAGCTTGCTGACGTGATGACGCGCGATAGCTTGACCGGATTATTGCAACATGCGCATATCAAAGAGCGTCTGCAAGTTGAACTTGAGCGCACGGTACGCAGTGAACAAACGGTCAGTGTCGTGATGCTGGATATTGACCACTTTAAGAAGGTCAATGACAAGTACGGTCATTTAGTCGGTGATCAAGTGATCACTAGCCTTGCCAACTTGCTCAGACAACAACTGCGTAAAACCGACATGATTGGTCGCTACGGTGGGGAAGAGTTCTTACTGGTATTGCCGGATTGTCCGCTCGAAAAAGCCTATGCGGTGGTAGACCAGTTGCGTCAAGCCTTTGCGCGCTTTCCATTTGTCACCGAAAACGGCAGTTTTCATTGCACCTTTAGCGCGGGCATTTGTGATGGCAGCAAAGGTGAATTGGTCGATCAAGTGATTGATCAAGCGGACCAAGCTTTGTATATCTCCAAAGCCAGTGGCCGTAACAAAGTCACGGTATTTAGCCAAAACTAAGGCGTAATGGCCTGTAATTGCTGTAGTTTTTGCACCAGCTCATGCGGCTGAATGGGTTTTTGTAGCCATGCGGTATGGGCCACTGCAGCCAACGATGGATGCAAAGTTGGCTCGTCGAGTGAGACGATAAGCACAGGCAGCTGTGCGTAGGTCGGCTGTTGGCGCAGTTGCACTAACCAATCACCGGCATAACCATCGGGTAGCCGTAAATCCAAGGTCATTAGTTGGATCGGTTGCGACTCGAGCATTCGTTGCGCATGCAGCAGGTTACTTGCCACTACCACGTCATATCCCGCGCGTTGCAGTAAACCTTGCAACAATCTGGCAATTTGCGCTTCGTCTTCGACGATCAGCAGTTTGTGGCGTTCACGCGCTGGCTGTAATGCCTGCGCAGGAAACTCTAAATGGAACTTAGTGCCGACCCCTTCTTGCGTCTCGAAATAGATTTGCCCGCCCATCCGATTGGTCAGTTCACGCACGATCGCAAGGCCAAGACCTGTGCCACCTTTGCTGCGGGCGTCTGCCGAATCGGCTTGCGAGAACTTTTCAAAGATCCGCGCCCGAAATGCTTCGGGAATGCCGGCGCCGCGGTCTATAACACTGATGCGCACCGCATTGTGCAACAACTGCGTTGTGATAATGACGGTGCCGCCTGTGGGGGAAAACTTGGCCGCGTTGGACAGCAAATTCGACAGCACTTGTTGAAAGCGCAGGCTGTCGACTTCAATTAACGCATCATCGCCAGCGCTTAATTCAAGGCGGATCTGATAATGATCGGCATACGGCTGATTGTGCTGGATACAAGTTTGCAGCAACTCGCGCAGTTGATAGCGCTGCATATCAAAGGTCATCTTGCCGGCGACTAGCTTGTCGATATCCAATAAGTCATTGATGAGTTGGGTTAATTTCTTACTGTTGTCATGGGCTATGTGCAACATTTGGTCCATCGTATCGGCAACCGGGCCTAGCGCCCCAGCGGTCACCAAGCCTAATGCGCCTGAAATGGCGGTCAGCGGCGTGCGCAGTTCGTGCGACACCATAGACACAAACTGATTCTTCATCATTTCAATACGTTTGCGCTCACTGATATCTTGGATCAGCGTCCACACTTGCAAATCGTCGGGGTCGGTATCCAGCAGAATTTCTGACAACACCACCGGCAAGGTATGGCCGTTGGCTTGCAATAATTCAATTTCGGTTGGACCGTAGGAACCGCTTTGCACGAGCTGAGCTAAACGCTGGGCTTGTTGATCTGGCGACAGCGGCAACACTTGGGCTAATTGGGTTGGTGCTTTGCTACTGCCAATCAGCGCTTGCAATTGTGGGTTGGCGTTTAACACCTGGCCTTGGCTGAGATTGGACAACACGATGCCAAGTGGTGCCAATTGATACAGTGACGTGAGCTTTTTTTCGCCCGAGCGCAGCGCTTTTTCGGCTTCGCGGTGCGCTGTGATATCCCAAATGAACCCATCGATATACAACAAATGCCCAGCGGCGTCATAAATGCCGCGACCGAGTTCTTGCACGACCCGCAGACTGCCGTCGGCATGGCGGATCCGGTATTCAACAGTAAACTGCGCCTGTTGTTCCAAATCTTGCGTGACGATATTGCGAACGCGTTCTGCATCTTCCGGTAACGTCAGCTTGGCAAAACTGGTTGCTTTGTTGCGGATAAAATCTTTAGCGGGGTAGCCAGTCAGCTTTTGTACTTCGTCGCTGATAAACAGCATGGTCCAATGCGAGTCGTTGATACAGCGATAGACCACACCCGGCAAGTTCTCCAGCATCGAGCGATGGCGTTGTTCGCTCAATAATAATGCGTGGTGCAGTTGCTCAAGTTGCGTGATATCAATTGCCACTCCAAGATAACCACGGACGTCGCCTTGTTCACCTCGAACGGCTGACACACTCAACCGAACTTGTTTGCGTTCACCCTCGCGACTGATATAGGTCCATTGCCGAGTTTCGCTGATGCCTTGTTTAGCTTTGTAGACAAATACATCAAAACCATCAATGGCGGTTTCGTATTCGGCGCTTAACTGGCCGGCGCGGCGGCTAATTTCTGCCGGGTCATGAAACAGTGCCGGTGAACTTTTACCGACCACTTCATCGGCCTTGTAGCCAAGCATTCGTTCAGCACCTGTGTTAAACAGCTGGATCACGCCTTGCAAATCGGTGCTGATTAATGCCGCTTCGGTTGAGGAGTTGATTACTGCTTGCAACCAAGAGCGTGTTTGCTCGCGTTCCAATTCTTGGGCTTTATCGGCGCTGATATCGCGGTGGGTGCCGAACATCAGCTGGGGCTCGCCTGCGGCATTTCGGGTCATCACCCGTCCAACGGCATGCACCCAAATCCAATGACCTTGTTGATGACGCATCCGAAATTTTGCGTCATAGAATTCACATTCGCCGCGGAAATGTCGCTCTAATTCGGTTTGTGTGTACAGTAAATCGTCGGGGTGCAGGTGTTCACGCCAAGTATTAATATCGGTAGTGCGGTCTGGATCAAGTCCTAAAATGTTGTACCAGCGGCCGTTAAAACAGGTTTCGCCGGTGTCGACATGCCATTCCCACGTCCCTAAGTTGGTTCCGCGAACGATCGCTTCGAGACGATTGCGTTCTTGTTCGAGTTGTTCGCTTTGATCTTTTAACGATTCTTGCATTAAGCGAGCTTGCAGCAGTTCGGTGGCTTGTTTCGCAAGTAGTTGCAAGCCGTGTAGCTGCGCAGGCGTTAACGTTTTTGGTTGCGCGTCGTACACACATAAAGCGCCAACCGCGAGGCCAACTTCTGGGCACAAGGCAACGCCCGTGTAGCTGCGCAGTGAGCCATTGGCCGCTGGGTTATCAGCAAAGCGGGCGTCTTCAAGTGAATCAGGAACATAGGTGATGGTATCCGGCGATAAAATCGTATGCGCGCAATACGCTTGTTCACGCGGCATGGTGCGCACGGCATTACCGGTAAAGGCTTTCACCCACTGATGTTGTTCCGCAATGAGGGTTAGTGCGGCATTGGAACAATTGCAGATCAGACAAGCTAACTCAGTTAACGAGTCGTAGACGGCTTCATCGGCCGTATCCAAAATGTTCAGTCGATGCAGCAGCTGTAAGCGCGTTTGCTCATTGGCAGGGGTCAATGGTTTCATCAGTGGACTTTTTACTGTGGCATGCACAACAGTGTAAGGCGATTTTGCCTTTGTGAAAGCCCGCTACGCAAAAAACTTTCGAGAAAAAGGTTTAATTCTTCATCTCAATCAAGGTGTTGCTGTGGTTGGTGTCGCTGGTTTACTCAAAGCGTCAAGTTCGGCTTGTGCCGCTTGGCGTTCCAATTGTTGGCGCATGCGCATCAGCGCTGCATAAAACTGCGCTGCACTAAAGCCTTGGTTCGGTTGGATTAGATCTGAGATGTCCACACGTGTTTGTTGAACTAGCTGCTCAAATAAGCCGAAGTGCCTGCGTTGTTGCAGCACTTGCCGTACATCAGTTTCTTCGGTGCCTTCGCTGATACTGTAGCTTTTTTGCAATAACTCAATTAGATGCAACTGTTGCTGTAAAGCAGACGTCGTCGAAGCCGTAGGCTGCGCCACTGTGGGTACTTTGTTGGCTTGCTGCTGAGCGAGCATGGTCTCAGTGTGCCAGACATACAACAACATCGAGGCGCCTGATAATCCGAGTAAAAATCCACGTAAAAAACGACTTTGAGGCAGCAAATACACGGCAGGTTCCAACTGGTTGAAGTAAAGCCGATATCTTCAACGGCGATACCCGTGCTGTCAACCGCTGTGACAGCAGGGGATTCGCAGTTGCTGCTTGTTTAGGCAGTTTAGATGGCGCGGTTAACCGTCAGCCAATAGGCTACGCAGCATCCACGCGGTTTTTTCATGCACATTTAACCGTTGCGTCAACACATCTGCCGTAGGTTGGTCATTGGCTTCATCGACGACTGGAAACAAACTGCGGGCAGTGCGCGCTGTGGTTTCTTGCGCTTGTACTAGATACTTCACCATATCATTTGCCGACGGCACGCCATCCACTTCTTTAATCGACGTGAGCTTGGCGAATTCTTTGTAGGTGCCAGGTGCCGGAAAGCCCAAAGCGCGGATGCGCTCAGCGATGATATCCAACGCATTCCACTGTTCTGTGTATTGCGCCATAAACATGGTGTGTAGAGAGTTAAACTGTGGACCTGTGACATTCCAGTGGAAGTTGTGCGTCATCAAATACAGGCTGTAGCTGTCGGCCAGCAAGGCTGACAAGCCTTTGACGATTTTCTCGCGCTGTTCCAGTGATATGCCGATATCCATACTCGCTGCTTTGGCAGATTTTTTAGCCATATCCTATCCTCGTTAGTAGAGTGGGGTGACGCGTGACAAAGCGTCTTGAAGTCTTAGTTGCACCTTCTGTTAGTTAAAGAGCGGCACCTTGATATTGCAAGGTCAATTCGTTGAAAAGCTTGATTTATGCTGTATCAGGAAATGCTTGACAACGCTGTCATAAATAGTCAAGTTGAAGTAAAACAGGGACTGCTGTTTTAGATATGGATGCGCAGGATTTATCGCATCGCAGATGCTAAGGGGTCGTTGTGAAACTTCGTCAACAAATTCTTCTGACTTCGTCATTGATCTTCGTCGCGCTACTGGCGATGGTGATCGCCGGTTTAATGACCTTCCGTGTGGCCTCGATGGCTGATAATAAGGCACGGATCAATCAATTGTTTTTAAGCGCCTACAGCGTGCTGACCGAATTTGAAAAGATGGCGGCAGACGGCGTTTTAACAGACGAGCAAGCCAAGCAACTCGCTACGCGGACACTGCGCAATAACATCTACAAAGACAACGAATATGTCTATGTTGCAGACGAGCACATGATGTTTGTGGCAACGCCCCTCGACCCGCAATTACACGGCACCTCGTTTGATGAGTTCAAAGATGCACAAGGCAACAGCGTCGGCGATATTTTGCGCCGCGCCGTTGAAAAACAACCCAATGGCATCGCTGAATACGACTGGAACTCGGAGCGGGATGGCAAAGTGGTCGATTTAACGTCCATCGCCCGTAAAACGCCGCGTTGGGGCTGGTTTGTTGGCACCGGCATTAGTTACGCCGAAGTCGATGCGCGCTTTTGGTCCACCGCTATGTGGGAACTTGCCGCAGGGATAGTGCTGGCGGTGGTGGCCATTGCGGTGTTGCTGCGCTCGATGCGTCGGTTAGAGCGCATGATCGGTGATGAACCAGCCTCCGTGCGTGCTTTTGCATTAAAAGTGGCGCAAGGCGAGTTGCATCAATCGTCAACCAGTTTTGACAGCCAAAGCATTCGTGGTGCGATGCAGCAGATGGAGCAAAGTTTGTATCAGATGGTGGCGAGCTGTGAGAGTGCCGCGCATCAGCTAGCGTCGGTCGCCAAGCAAGCCGATGCAAGTTCCAGTCGCGTCACCGACTTAGTCAGCTCGCAACAAGCCGAAACCGAACTGGTCGCGGCGGCAACCCATCAACTGACGACCTCCGCGCACAGTGTGCTAAGCAGTGCCAAAGAAGCGGCGCAAGCGACGGATGAAGCCGATACCGAAGGGCAACAAGCCACGCACGTGATGCAGCAGGTGGTGACGTCTATTCAAGGGTTAGCCGGTAATTTAGACAGTACCAATCAGGTGGTACAAGAACTGGGCAGCAGTGTGGCGCAAATTGCCACTGTGCTGGATGTGATCAACAACATCGCCGAACAAACCAATTTGCTGGCGCTAAATGCGGCAATTGAAGCAGCGCGGGCAGGCGAGCAAGGCCGTGGTTTTGCCGTGGTGGCGGAAGAAGTGCGCAATTTGGCGCAGCGCAGCCAACAAAGTACCTTCACGATCAAACAAATTATCGACAAGCTGCAACAAGGTGCCAGCGCCGCCATGTCGGAAATGCAACACAGCCGCGGCCTCAGTGAACAAGCTGTCGCTCAGACGCTAAATACAGCGCAATTACTGCAAAAAATTGCGGCCGAGCTTGGCACCATTTCCGATCGCAATCGTGCCATTGCACTTGCCGCGTCTGAGCAATGCACTGTGGGCGAGGATATTTCCAAACGCATTGAAAAAATTGCGATGTTTGCCAGTGATACTCGCCAGCAAGCTCACACCAGTCGCGACATTAACCAGCAGCTCGCGGGCTTGTCGTCGCAGCTAGAAGGCTTGCTGCAGCATTTTCATCTACGAGGCTAACTATGTGTGGGCGGCTGAATGTAACGGATAACCCCGCGGTGATTGATTTACTCGAAGTGCTAGGCGTTGGACTTTCGCTGGTTAGCCAAGGAGTGCTGCGACAAGGGCGGTTTATTCGGGCTACGGACACTGTCAGCATTGTTCGTCATCAGGCAGGCCAAGCCGAATTGGCCTTGGCAACTTGGTGGTTGTTGTTAGAACCTACCGCAGATGGCTTTAAGCCGTCGTCTTATACGTCGTTTAACACGCGTAGCGACAAACTGTTGGTGCGCGGCAGCGCCGGCTTTCAAGCCTTTCAAAGCCAGCGTTGTATTGTGCCGGTCAGTGGCTTTGGCGAAACAGAAGGTAGTGGTAAAACGGCCCGCTATACCGATTTTTTTGGCGAAGAAGCTTTGCCGCTCGGTGGTTTGTTTCGGCGCTGGGTGCATCATGGCACGGGCGAAGAACGGCTGTCTTGTTCGGTGATCACCTTGCCGCCGCATCCGAAACTGATACCTTATCACAGCAAAGCCATGCCACTCATTTTGCCGCGAGACGTCTGTCAGCGCTGGCTTGATCCTGCAACGCCATTGGCCGAACTCACCCCGTTGCTCAATCCATGGTTGCCCGTGGGTTTGCACGCGCAAGCTATTGATAAACCAAGTAGCCACCAGCCGCTTGGCCAGCTCGATTGGTTGGAGCCAGATCAGGTGATCGCCGCCTGACTGCATTGAGGTGGTGGACGGAGCTTGTGCTCACTAAAGCCGCGAGGAGCGATGGCTGCGTGGCGATTTTCTCCACATAGCGAACAACTCTGTCATTTGTGCCGAACCTAAAGTGCTATGTATGAGCGGTGTTGGCGGAGCGAGCGCCACGCGCTTTGCAAAATCATCGCCAGTTCTTGTAGGAAATAGGCGGCAGCGCTTGAGCAACCGCCTTGAGCACGCGCGACACCAGCATTTAAATGCTGAACTAGTTCATCGCAGGGCAAAACACTCGCAACCGATGACCGTCTACATCCGCGAGTGTCAGCGAATAGCCAAAATCTAATGTGGTGGGAGCTTGTAGCACGTCGACACCAAGCTGGCGCGCTTTGTCATGCCAGCTATCTACATCATGTGGCGTTGCTACGGCAAAATCTAATTCAGTACCAGCAAATGGCTGGGTTGTCGCAACGACCGGCACTACCGCAGTTTTTAACCACATGCCCAGCATCAAGCCTGAAGGTAGCGCGAACAAGGCAAAACCAGGTGATTGTTCAACCGGCGTTAGGTCTAATAATTTGCTATAAAATTCAGCGCTTTGCATCGGCGATGCAACATACAACAAATGAAAATTTTGATAAGACATGGTTTGTTTCCTTGGGTGATTAAGGCCTGCCAGCCTCAGTGTTTTGGCTGACTTGCGTTAAGTATCCCTTGGGACAGTGACAAAAAATGTCAGTAGCATGGCAGTAGTCAAATTGGTCGGGCGAACCTGAGGTCGGTGGGGCTTTCATTAGAACTGCGAGCTTGTGCGTGCCAGAATAAGTCTATTGGGAGCGGTAGTGCAGTTTGTGGACTAGATCGGGACGAACAAGGTGTGTGGCTGGAGCGCACACAGGCGGATACCTTTCCTGCGAATTATCGTGTCGGTTGGATCTGCATGTCGAGCCGCCATTGTTGAAGTAATATGGCGCGGCGGCGTGGATAACGCACGTCTAATTCCAGCAGTTGTTCGATGCGGTCGGCGCGCAAATGGCGAAATTGGTTACGTAATTCGCACCAAGCAACCAACACGCGGACTTGATCAAAAAAGCCCAGCGCAACCGGCCACACAGTGCGCTCAGTCAGTTGACCTTGGCCATCGCGATAGGTCAGCGCCAGTTTATGTTCCAATCGGATCGCTCGGCGCAGCGCAACTAAGGTGTCGTCAGCACAGTCGGCGAGCTGCCCAGGGCCAATCAACAAAGCGCTTTGTTCCAGATCGGTGCGTTTTTCTTGCGGCAACACGGCCGCTATTTTGGCAAGTGCTTGGGTGGCCGCTTGCGACAGCTGCGAATCCGCGCGCTCTTGCACCCAGCGTGAGCCTAGCGCTAACGCTTCTAACTCTTGCGCGCTAAACATCAAAGGCGGCAAGGTAAAACCAGGTCGTAGGATATAGCCAAGCCCAGCTTCGCCCTCAATATCAGCACCTTGCGCTTGCAATGAACGAATATCACGATACACAGATCGCACACTCATCTGCAGCGCATCTGCCAGCTCTGCCGCACTGACGGGAGTGCGACGGTTGCGCAACAACTGCATCAAATGTAATAACCGCTCGGCTCGTGTCATCCGTTCTTCCTTCGCTGAAACCGGCAGTATAGTGGTGCTAGCCGGTTGTTTGGCAAGGGGGATGTTTCTAGTTTAATGGGAGGGATTCACATATCCGCGTCATCCTTGACGTTGCCACAGCCTGACGAAGCGGCGGCTTAGCACGATATTTACAGATAGTGCGCGGCACAATAACCCTGAGAACCAAGGTTACTCTTGCATTAAAGCGATACGGTTGAGATGCACAGTTCAGGCCGAGCGAATTCACAAAAGCATAAGGCCACCCGAAGGTGGCCTTATGCTTTATTGGTGGAGCTGGGGGGATTTGAACCCCCGTCCGAAAAACCTACATCTTTGGTACTACATGCTTAGTCGGTCATTTGGTTAACCCTAAGAGCGCCGGCCGGCAGGCTATCGTTGGGCGAGTCCGATTGGTTTTAGCATCTTGGCTCCGGACAAAGCCGCCATGCGATCCTGTTAGGGGTGATCTCCCAGAGTCCCGGCTTACAGGCATGCGCGGGGGGGAGAGCATCTACTGCTTATTAGGCAGCGATTGCGTAAGTTTCGTCGTTTGCGACTACTAGTTTGCGGCTTTTTTACGAGGCCTACCGCACCTCGGCATGCACCTCAGAGTTCGCGAATCCCGTCGAATCCAGAATCAGCCCCGAATTCTTTAAAGACCAAAACCCCAAAGTCTTATTGGCATTGTACGTTGCTGACCTTCAAAGGTGCAAGCAAAGTTCGGCGGCCAACACGCCTTCTTACGTTATGTGGCGATGATTTCGCCAGTTTCAAGACTAGGCCTTGTGTTTCATCATCCGTTCTTTTTCGCGTGACCAATCGCGCTCTTTAATATCGTCCCGTTTATCAAAGGCTTTTTTACCTTTAGCGAGATAGAACTCGAGTTTAACCCAACACGCTTTCCAATACAGAGACGTGGCGATGAGCGTGTAACCATCACGTTCTTTGTGGCCAACTAGTTTATTAAGCTCTCGGCGATGCAGCAGCAATTTGCGCGAACGTTCCGGGTCGCAAACGACGTGGCTCGATGCACTGTTTAGCGGCTGAATTTGCGCACCGAATAAATAAGCTTCGCCATTTTTGATAATGACGTAGGCGTCAGAGATGTTCGCTTTGCCTAATCGAATGCTTTTAATTTCCCAACCTTGCAGCTCGATCCCCGCTTCGTAGCGGTCTTCGAGATGATAGTCGTGTCGGGCTTTGCGGTTTTGGGCAATAGTGCCGCCGCTTGATTTATTGTTTGATTTTTTACTCATGGACTCTCAGGCGAATT
>DMYW01000054.1:0-19494 GCA_003482455.1 Rheinheimera sp.
CCGGTGTTGCCAATGTGTGGATAGGTCAAGGTGACCATTTGTTCTGCATATGAAGGGTCAGTCAGGATTTCCTGATACCCGGTCATTGACGTGTTAAAAACAACTTCACCAACCGACACACCTTCAGCGCCAATGGCTGTACCACGAAATACGGTGCCGTCTTCCAGTACGAGCAGGGCGGACTTAGTCAAGATAACCTCCAAACAGCAAAAAACGGGCGGCTACTCTTGGGGTATACCGGCCCGTTTTGACCCAGAAACTGTGAAATCAGGTCTGCCTAGGCAAACCTTAGCATTCTAGGTCATTTGGCGGTTTTGGTCTAACTATTTTTTTGATTTTTGCAAAAATAACGGTTTTAGAGCAAAAAGCAGCGCAATATCGCAAAAAACTAAGTTAAGTCGACTAAACCCAGCACTTGCTGCATAGAATAAAGTCCAACCTGTTGATTTTTCAACCACAGCGCAGCGCGCACGGCTCCTTGCGCAAAGGTAGTCCGACTGCTGGCTTTATGGGTGATTTCAAGGCGCTCACCGAGGTCGGCAAACAAGGCGGTGTGGTCGCCAATGATGTCTCCGCCACGCACTGTGGCAAAACCGATGGTTTGCTGATCTCGCTCGCCTGTGATGCCTTCACGGCCATACACAGCAACTTCGGACAGATCGCGTCCAATCGCTTTGGCTATCGAATTACCAATCGCCAGCGCGGTGCCGCTTGGCGCGTCTTTTTTGAAGCGATGATGGGCTTCGATGATTTCAATGTCAGCGGTTTGCCCCATCACTTTGGCGGCAGTTTGCACTAAATGCAGTAACAAATTGACGCCAACACTCATATTCGGCGCCCACACAATCGGAATATGCTGTGCCGCCTGTTGGATGTGCGCATATTGCGCATCAGACAAGCCAGTAACCCCAATGACCATCGGAGTTTTAGCAGCGACCGCCAGCTGTAAATGTTCCAGCATGGCTTCAGGCATGGTGAAGTCGATCCATACATCGGCAGCGGCAAATAACGTCGATGAAGTCGCTTGCAGCTGAACACCGTTTTTGCCAATGCCGGCAAGCTCACCACTATCCTGCCCTAGCCACGTCGATGCCACGCGAACTGCGGCCGCGGCCAATACTTGTTGCTCAGTTGCAACTTGCACTAAGGCTCGCCCCATCCGACCGTTAGCGCCAAGGATCCCAACTCCAGCCATTTCTCAATCACCTTGCTAGATAAAAACGTCATATTTAAAAAACTGGCGCATTAAAACAGAATTTTGATGTGCAGACCATGCATTTTGAGCGGTCACAACAAAACGGTTTGCTCAAAATATTGACTAAGCGCCGCGGCAAGCTCTGTATGTTACGCACAAACGTGCTTAGGAAGGTAGCAAAAAAAACGCACCCGAAGGTGCGTCGATTTAAGGACAATCAGCAACATAGACTCTGTCGAGTCCATGCGTCATAAAGTTTAGAAGCAGGCTAAATTTTAAGTAATGCTTGCAGTTCCGTTTGCTGACGCAACAGGTCTTGATACATCCGGAACTGATTTATCGCCCGTTGCAAGTTATGGTCTTCACGATGGACGTGGAAATACACATCGCCATTGAGATGGTCCGTTAAAAATCTCACTCCAATCATCAGGCACATCGCCTTGGCACCAAGCCACAAACTGTCTCGTTCGGCTGCCGTTATCACAGAGTTCAATCCCTGCAGATAGCCTTTTGCGAGCGCGGCAAAAATCTCTGGCCGCACCTGCACCGCGTCATGGTTTAATGTATCTTCCGCTTCAGGTGAGCAACAAGTGCGCACCATATCGCCAAAATCAAACAACCAATACCCCGCCATGCAAGTATCGAGATCAATAGCCGCGATGCCACGCTGTAAGGTATCCGAATACAGCATGTTATTGATTTTTGTATCATTGTGACAAACGCGAACCGGTAACGTGCTGCAGACAGCTTCCAGTTCTTCGACCAAGGATGCTTGTGCTAGCACCCACTCGATCAGCTGATGCTGTGACGCACCCCGGCCCACCGCATCTCGGTCAATCGCGTCTTGAAACTGAGCAAAACGCATCCGCAGATTGTGAAAATTGGGGATCACGGGTACCAACTTGCTCGCATCAAAGTCTGCCAACGCTGCGGCAAATTGGCCAAATGTTAATGCCGCGGCAAATGCCTGTTCGCTAGTTTCCACCACTTCGATACTGCGACCGCCGGGGATAAATTTAAGCGCACGCAAATCGGCGTCAGGCCCAGTCAAAAACCGCCCGTCCAGAGTCGCCTGCTGTTGCAAAATCTCTAATCCGTACATACCGACTGCTTGTTTAGCCGCAAGGTGATGCTCGATCGCTAACGCATTGGCGACCATCCCGACCGCATCTGGGAATACCGAAGTATTGATACGCTGGATGATCAGCGGTGGTTGCGCTTGTACCAAATAGGTGTAGTTAATGTGTCCGTTGCCAAAACGCTGCACCGGAGTGTCAGGCGCAAGACCGTAGTCGGCCAAAACCTGCGCGCTAATTGGGTGTTCTTGCATGCCTTCTTATTCCTGATACGCGGGCAATTTTTGTTCAAAGATGTGCGTTAGCTGCGGTAAGTCGTTCGCGTATGTCACACCATACCATTGCTCGTTGGACGCATACACCTGCAGCGGTTGTGTGACAATGGCTTGATTGACCACACTTGGCAAATAACATTCGCCTTTTACCCCTGGGTTCTGCAGCAAAAACTGCAGCAGTGCGCATTCTAAGTGCTGCATGATAGCAGGAGTAAAACCCCAAATGTTCATCGAAACCAGTTGTTGTGCAGCAAGCACCTGACGAGTCCCTGTCGGATCTAAGCCTGATAACTGGCCAGCTTCAAGCCGGATCTCAGTCCATTCTTCCACTGCGTGTAGACGGTGCAGCTCGACTCGGCAACATCCACGATTGACGCCGCCATGTTCACTTAACGTCGCCTGCAGCGGATAAGCAACCATAGCCCAATCCGTCGAGTGCTGAAAATGCTGTACCAGCAGGTGCATCGCTTGCGCACCGTAATAGTCGTCGGCGTTAATCACGATAAATGGTTGCGACAACTGCTGCCGTGCAGCCCATACCGCATGCGCCGTGCCCCACGGCTTTTGTCGGATCTCCGGCACCGCTGTACCATCTGGTAAATCGTGCAGACGCTGGATCACAAATTGTACGACGAGATCTTGCGGAAAATGCGGCAGCACGTCGGCTGCAAATGCAGGGACTAAACCTTCACGCACTACCAAGACCAAATGGCGGACGCCGGCTCGATAGGCATCCAATACACTAAAATGCAGCAGTGTCCGCTCCGTTGTCCCTAACGTTGCCAGCTGCTTGTCACCGCCAAAACGACTGCCCATGCCGCCAGCAAGCACCAACAGACTGACCGGTTGCTTGAGCGAAACAGCGGCATCGATTTGTGGTTTTTCGTTTTCGTTATTCGACATCCATTCTCTCCGAAACAAAAACGCCGGCAAGCCGGCGTTTCAAATGCTTTCGCACTGTAACATTTTTTCGTTTAATTGTCAGCCGTTACCACTTGCGGGACGTTGGCACAACAAACTGCGGCAACCATTACAAAGCGGCTTTTAAAATAGCACGCACCACGTCAGCGGTGATATCACCATGTTCGCCAATCTTCACCAGATGATTTTTCTCTAACTGCGCCACCAGTTTATCCACGGCGTCGGCCTGAATGCCGTAGTCTGCCATACGAGTCGGCACGCCCATTTGCTCGAAGAAGGCGCGGGTGTGGCTGATGGCTTCGTCAATCAAACGCTCTTCGTCTTGATGTTCCAGACCAAACACGCGACGACCGTATTGCAGCAACTTGTCGCGTTTTTGTGTACGCTGTTGTTGCAGCAGAGCCGGCAACACGATGGCTAGCGTTTGCGCATGGTCAAGGCCATATAATGCTGTTAATTCATGGCCAATCATGTGGGTCGCCCAGTCCTGCGGTACACCGACGCCGATCAGGCCATTGAGCGCCATAGTCGCCGCCCACATCAAATTGGCGCGCACATCGTAGTTGGTGGGGTGTGCCAACGATTTCGGACCATATTCCAAGAGAGTGAGCAACAAACCTTCCGCAAAGCGGTCTTGCACTGCCGCTTGTACTGGGTAGGTCAGGTATTGCTCGATAATATGCACATACGCATCGACTGCGCCATTGGCAATTTGCCGCGGTGGTAATGAATAGGTCACGGTTGGGTCGAGCACGGCGAATTGCGGATACACGTGCGGACTCATAAACGACAATTTTTGTTTGGTGCTATAACGCGTGATCACCGACCCACTGTTACTTTCTGTGCCCGTCGCAGGCAAGGTCAATACACATGCTAGCGGGATGGCTTTTTTCACTTTGGTTTGACGCGTCAAAATGTCCCAACCATCGCCATCGTAACAGGCGGCCGCTGCGATGAATTTACTGCCATCCACCACAGAACCGCCACCAACCGCCAGAATAAAATCAATGCCTTGTTGTTTGACAATTTCGACCGCTTTCATACAGGTTTCATAAGCTGGGTTGGGCTCGATGCCGGCAAACTCAGTGACATCAAACCCTGCAAGCGCCTTGATCACCTGTTCGTATACGCCATTTTGCTTGATAGAGCCGCCGCCATAGGTCAGCAAGATTTTGCTGCCTTTTGGTAACAAAGGCGTTAGATTGGCAATTTGGCCTTCGCCAAACAAAATTCGCGTCGGGTTATGAAAACTAAAGTTAAACATGGCAAATCCTGATTTTTATTAGGAACAACAGGGATATGGGCTATTGCTGCAGAGCTTTCAAGGTGCATGCGACCAGTCACCGCGAAATAATGCTATGCACCAGAACAAAATGATCTAACGCTTCGTTTGACAGGACTTCTGGACGTCCTTATATTTCGCAGAATTATTAAAACAACTACTTATATACGATTTTTAGCAGCTATGGCTGCCTATACCGAGGTAATACATGACTAATTCACCTACGGGAGCAAAACGTTCGTTATTGCCCCTGTTGTTATTTGTAGCGCTCTTTTTAGGTACAGGTTTGTATCTGCAAAGCCAAGGCGTGGCGTATGCGTTTTATCAATTGCCAGGTCCTGTTGCGATCCTTCCGGCGCTGGTCCTGGCCGTTTGGTTGTATCGTGGGCCGCTTAATGACGCTATTGATGTGCTGATCAGAGGCGCTGGTAACAGCAACATAATCATCATGTGTGTGATCTATCTGCTGGCTGGTGGCTTTGCTGCAGTGGCGCAAGCCACAGGTGGCGTAGACGCTGTGGTGAATGCAGGTTTGAGCATTGTGCCACCTAGTCTATTACTCCCAGGGTTATTTATTATTTCTGCGATCGTCGCCACTGCCATGGGCACTTCGATGGGCACGATTGGTGCGCTGGCGCCTATTGCCGTTGGTTTGGCGCAACAAGCACACATTGAACCAGCTTTAATGGCTGGTGCCTTGCTCAGTGGCGCTATGTTTGGTGACAACTTATCGATTATTTCAGATACCACCATTGCAGCCACTCGTACGCAAGGTGCTGAAATGAAAGATAAATTCCGAGAGAATTTAAAAATTGCAACGCCCGCGGCACTGCTGACAGTGTTGTTGTTCAGTGTGCTGGCGACAACCGATCAAGCGGCCGAGGTCAAAGCCTTTAGTTGGACTGGGGTGTTGCCATATGCAGCAATTCTGATACTCGCGATCGCCGGCATGAATGTGTTTGCGGTGTTGTTACTCGGTATTGTGCTGGCAGCTCTGCAAGGGGTGTTTTTTGGCAGTTATGACGTGTCAGCTCTTGGCAAAGATATTTTTAAAGGCTTCGGTAATATGCAAGAGATCTTCTTGTTGTCTATGTTCGTCGGGGCGCTTGGCGAATTTGTGAAACAACAAGGCGGCTTACGTTGGGTGGCGGATGGGATCGACCGGATCGCAAATCAGGTTAAATTAGCCGGCAACAAAGCCCAACAATTGGCGATCGCGGGGCTGGTGTTTGTGTCTAATTTATGTATCGCCAACAACACGGTGGCCATTGTGATCTCAGCGGATGTCAGTCGTGATTTAGCTGAACATCACCAGATCACGCCGCGTCGTGCTGCCAGCTTGCTGGATATATTCTCGTGTATCAGCCAGGGCCTTGTGCCTTACGGCGCTCAAGCCTTGTTGCTTGGTGCTAGTTTCGGCTTATCGCCGTGGGATGTTGTGACGCAAAGCTACTACTGTATGTTGCTCGCTGTTGTGGCGCTGGGCTTTGTGTTGTTCCAACGACAAAAACATGCGTGAATTCTGAAATAAAAAATCCCGCTACCGCGGGATTTTTTATTCGTGATGCGAACTACTTAGCGCAATTTACGGTCTTGCCTTGTTGCTTGGCATACTGATACAGACCTGCCACCTTGGGGAGCTGCCCTTGCAGCGCTTTGATCCGGTTCTCTGGCGATGGGTGCGTCGACAGCAATTGCGGCGTACCGCCACTGCCATTTTTCTCCATGTTTTGCCAAAGCTTGACGGATTCATCTGGATTAAAACCCGCTCTTGCCATTAAATCCAAACCAATGGTATCCGCTTCTGATTCATGCGCGCGGCTGTAAGGCAACATCACACCTAACTGCGCACCTAGACCCAAAGCCCCCGAGATCTCTGTTTTATAACGAGTATTCATGGCTGTTAACGCCACATCAGCGACATTCATGATACCTTCCATGGCTGTGCTGCTGGATAAACGTTCGTTGGCATGTTCAGCCATCACGTGGCCAACTTCATGACCAATAACAGCCGCTAATTGATGCTGATTGTCAGCGACTAACAGCAAACCGGTATAGACGCCAATTTTGCCACCAGGTAAGGCAAATGCGTTGACTTGGTCATCTTCAAACACCACGATTTCCCATGGGTTTAACTGATACTTTGCAGGCGTCACTTTAATAATTTGGTTAGCCACGCACTGCACGTATTGATTGATTTTTTTATCTTTGTTGATTTTGCTTTTCGTTTTTAAATCAGAAAAGCTTTGCAGCCCCATGCTGTCTACCTGCTTTTGATCAAACATCAACAGTTGGCTGCGGCCTGTTGGTGATTTAGCACAGCTTAATAGAGTACAAGCGACCAACCCTGTCGCGACGAGATGTAGAAGTTTCATTACTTACCCTGCATGGATGTCCAAAATGTTGCTCTATTGTTTCGCAAAGAAAAACTGCCAGCAAGCTGGCAGTTTCATATTAACCGGTTAAGTCGTCAAAAAACTTCTTCACTCCATCAAAGAAGCCCTTGGATTTGGGCCTATGGGTCGCTTCGCTGTCGCCGCCCCAACTTTCATCCAGTTGACGCAGCAAGTCTTTTTGCCTATCGGACAAATTAACAGGCGTTTCAACGACCACTTTACAGACCAAATCACCGACGCCACCACCACGCACCGACTGCACGCCTTTACCGCGTAAGCGGAACAGTTTGTCGGTTTGCGTCTCCGCTGGGATCTTCAATTTGACGCGGCCATCTAAGGTCGGAACTTCGATTTCACCGCCTAACGCGGCGACAGAGAAGCTAATCGGTACTTCGCAGGCTAAGTTGTTGCCGTCCCGAATAAAGATCGGGTGATCTTTGACATGAACCTGCACATACAGATCGCCTGCTGGCGCGCCAAACATACCAGCTTCGCCCTCGCCCGTTAAACGGATGCGATCGCCGGTGTCGACGCCTGCTGGGATTTTCACTTTCAGCAGCTTGGTTTTTTCAACACGACCTTCGCCATGACACTTAGTGCACGGCTCAGGGATCACCTTGCCACGACCATTACAGGTTGGACAGGTCTGTTGTACCGCAAAGAAGCCCTGACGCATGGTGACTTGGCCATGACCGCCACAAGTGGTACAGGTTTTGGCTTGCGTACCTTTTTTCGCGCCTGAGCCATCGCAGACATCGCAGTTGACCAAGGTTGGCACTTTGATTTCCAACTCTTTGCCTTTGACCGCTTCTTCTAATGACAACTCGAGGTTGTAACGTAAGTCCGAACCACGCTGCGCCCGTGCACCGCCGCCACGACGACCGCCACCAAAAATATCACCAAACACATCGCCGAAGATGTCGCCAAAATCGGCACCGCCGCCACCAAAGCCGCCGGCGCCACGATTTGGATCAACGCCCGCATGGCCATATTGGTCATACGCAGCGCGTTTTTGGTCGTCACTTAAAACTTCGTATGCTTCTTGCACTTCTTTGAATTTTTCTTCCATGTCTTTATCACCCTGCGTACGGTCTGGGTGATATTTCATGGCAAGCCGTTTATAGGCCTTTTTAATTTCTTTGTCGTCGGCGCCTTTGGCGACCCCCAACACTTCGTAATAATCACGTTTTGACATAATGCTTCTACCGTATCGGGCTAGCGCATAGACAAGCGACCGCCGAAGCGGTCGCCATCAAACAAGGTTCAGGAGCATCGCAGCTTACGGCAGCGGCGCCCCTGAGACAACGATTACTTGTTGTCTTTGACTTCTTCGAACTCAGCATCAACAACGTCGTCGTTGTTGTTTTTCGCACCAGCCTGACCTGCGTCAGCACCCGGGTTGAATTGCTGTGCACCGCCAGCCAGTTTTTGAGCTACTTGTGCCAGCGCTTGAGTTTTGGCTTCGATATCGTCTTTGTCGTTGCCTTTTTTCGCTGTTTCCAGCGCGCTGATCGCCGCTTCGATATCAGCTTTATCGTTGGTCGCGATATCTTTGGCGTCTTCCAGTTGCTTGCGAGTCGCGTGGATCAGTGCATCGGCTTGGTTACGAACTGTCACTAACTCTTCAAACTTCTTGTCTTCCGCCGCGTTTAATTCGGCGTCACGTACCATGCGTTGGATCTCGTCATCTGACAGACCAGAAGAGGCCTTGATGGTGATCTTCTGCTCTTTGCCAGTGTCTTTGTCTTTGGCAGACACGTGCAGGATACCGTCAGCGTCTAAGTCAAAGGTCACTTCGATTTGTGGCTCGCCACGACGTGCGGCGCGAATACCTTCTAAGTTGAACTGACCCAGTGACTTGTTGGCAGACGCTTGTTTACGTTCACCTTGCAGCACGTGGATAGTTACCGCATTTTGGTTATCTTCAGCGGTTGAGAAGGTTTGTGACTTCTTGGTCGGGATCGTCGTGTTCTTCTCAATCAGCACTGTCATCACTTGACCCATGGTCTCGATACCCAGCGACAGTGGCGTAACGTCCAGCAGCAAAACGTCTTTCACGTCACCTGACAGCACCGCACCTTGAATAGCCGCACCGACTGCTACCGCTTCGTCAGGGTTAACGTCTTTACGTGCTTCTTTACCGAAAAATGCCGCAACCGCTTCTTGCACTTTTGGCATACGGGTTTGACCGCCCACCAGAATGATGTCGTCGATGTCGCTGACGGACAAGTCGGCATCTTTCAGAGCTTGTTTCAGTGGCTCGATAGTCCGTGTGATCAAATCTTCCACCAGCGACTCTAACTTGGCGCGCGTCACTTTGATGTTTAAGTGTTTTGGACCTGTCGCATCAGCTGTGATGTACGGCAGGTTCACTTCAGTTTGTGACGCTGAAGACAATTCGATTTTGGCTTTTTCGCCCGCTTCTTTTAAGCGTTGCATCGCCAGCGGGTCATTGCGCAGGTCAATGCCTTGTTCTTTTTTGAATTCGTCAACTAAGTAGTTGATTAAACGAGAGTCGAAGTCTTCACCACCTAAGTGCGTGTCACCGTTGGTCGACAGAACTTCAAACGTTTGCTCGCCGTCTACATCGTCGATTTCGATGATTGAAATATCGAAAGTACCACCACCTAAGTCATACACCGCAATTTTGGTGTCGCCTTTTTTCTTGTCCATACCGTAAGCAAGCGCTGCTGCGGTTGGCTCGTTGATGATACGTTTGACTTCTAAACCCGCGATACGGCCAGCGTCTTTGGTGGCTTGGCGTTGCGCGTCGTTGAAGTAAGCCGGAACCGTAATAACGGCTTCAGTTACTGGCTCGCCTAAATAGTCTTCGGCTGTTTTCTTCATTTTCTTCAGAACTTCAGCAGAGATTTGTGGTGCAGCCAGTTTTTTGCCTTTGACTTCAACCCAAGCGTCGCCGTTGTCGGCTTTAGCGATGGTGTAAGGCATTAATTTGATGTCACGTTGCACTTCGGCGTCTTCAAAACGACGACCGATCAAACGTTTGATCGCAAACAGGGTGTTACGTGGGTTGGTAACCGCTTGACGTTTGGCTGGTTGGCCTACTAACACTTCGCCATCGTCGGTGTAGGCGATGATTGAAGGGGTGGTACGTGCGCCTTCGGCGTTTTCAATAACGCGAACTTGGTCGCCATCTAAAATAGCCACACAGCTGTTCGTTGTACCTAAGTCAATACCAATGATTCTGCCCATGATGTACTCCGCTCAAAATTTGCAAGATTGTTTTGTCTGTTGTCCGGTTAATAGGGTTTACCCTTGTTGCTTTCAAGGTTATTGCGGCAAATTTTTTTAAATTTTTCGCAACCCCCCGCCGAACCTGACACCGTATCTATGGTCGTTTGGTTCCTATTCAAGGGCGTGGCAGTTATAATCCACGTCAAACCGTTTAAAGGAGGCTTGTGATGCCATTACTGGATAGCTTTACCGTCGACCACACCATTATGAAAGCACCAGCGGTGCGGGTGGCGAAAATGATGAAAACGCCAAAAGGCGATGACATTACTGTATTTGATTTACGTTTTTGCGTACCAAACCAAGAAATTCTGTCCGAAAAAGGCATTCACACGCTAGAGCATTTGTTTGCTGGTTTTATGCGTGACCATTTAAATGGCAATGGCGTAGAAATTATCGACATTTCGCCGATGGGCTGTCGCACTGGTTTTTACATGAGCTTAATTGGCACGCCAGACGAGACTCGCGTCGCCAACGCCTGGCAAGCGGCGATGAATGACGTGTTGAAGGTGCAAGATCAAAACCAGATCCCTGAGCTGAACGTCTATCAGTGCGGCACTTATGAGATGCATAGTTTGGAAGAAGCCAAACAAATCGCTCAAAACGTGGTGACGCGTGGCGTAGGTATCAATCGCAATGACGAATTAAAGCTAGCACCAGAGTTTTTGAAGGCGTAACACGCGTTTGCCGGCGTAGTTATTGAGAAAAAGCAGAGCTCAGCTCTGCTTTTTTGTTTCTGCTTTACACATCCCAGCGAGTTGCCGTGAAATTATCCGTGCACTGAGCTTTTCTTGAGGTTGTCTTGCAACAATTGTTTCAGCGCAGATGGCTGTTTGGCGCGCGTCGCCGATGTTGCGTAATAGTTGGACGTGTCGTTCTTCACGCGGTTGAGGATAATGCCGCCAATGTTGACGCCTGATTGCTCCAGCAATTCCATTTTTGCCGCAAAGTCGACCAGAGGCGTTTTCTTCACATCGACCACCAGCTCTAGTTTACCGACACATTTTGCGACGATCATCGCATCCGACACGGATAAAATCGGTGGACACTCGATAATCACGCGGTCGTATTTTTTGGCGAGTACTTTGAGTATCGCGTCAAAGCGCGGCATCGATAAAAACAGCAGCGGATTCATCGGCCGAATGCCCGATGGCAACACATCGGCGTTGAGCTCTTTACTGTAAAACACACATTGCTCAAAACTATGTGTTTTGGCCAACAAGTTAGTAAGACCTGGCCGATGCGGGTTCTCGCCAAGCGCTTCGGCCAGCGCCGGGAAACGCAAGTCGGCGTCAATCACAATCACCCGTTCGAGTTCTGAAAAACTCTTGGCTAATTGCAAACAAATACTGGATTTGCCCTCGTTCGGTGAAATCGAGGTAAGCGCCAATAAACGCTGTTGGCTCAACTGCTTATCCAGCAAAATATTGGTGCGCAGCGAGCGGATATATTCCTGATACAACGTATATTGTTTGCCTTTTTGCTGAATGACCGGCAAGTTTTTATCAATGCCTTTCACCCGAATTTGCGGCACCACGCCAAGTAATTTGTAGCCAAAGCGATGCGCTACATGACGATATTTGGACGTAACATCAGCAAAAAAATGCAGCACTAACACGACAAACACAGAGACGACAAAGCCGATAATGAGTGCAGCAATCGACAACAATAATTTTTTCGGCCCGACGGGTTCCGTCGGTATAACCGCCGGGTCCACCACTAAAATGTTGGACGCTTTATCAACGTCCTTCATCAACTCAGTTTCTTTCATCTTCTCGGTTAAGGTGTTCAGAAGATGCATATTAGCGGCAATTTCAGTTTCTAATTTTTTGTGCGTTTGAGCCACTTGTACCAAGGCTTCTTGGCGCGTTGAGGCTTTGGCGGTTTTATCGTGTACTTCAAGCAAACGATTATTGATGTCTCGTTGGCGGACTTGATAGTTGGCCGTGAGTTTGCCAACTTCGGCGATCATTTGGCTGGTGGTGACTTCAATTTTGCGGTTTGCAGCAATGTATTTCGGGTGTTTTTCCAGATAACTCAGTTTCAGTTGGGCAAACTCGGCTTGTTGCAGTGACAGCTGCTGTTGCAGACTAGTGATCACGGGAGTCTGCGCCACTTCACTGATAGCTATCAACTCGTCAAAGTTGCGGCCCGCACGGAAAATCTTGGCGAGCAGGACTTCCAGCTCCTCCGCTTGCCGCTCTAAATTCCGCTTATCGTTGTATAGCTGCGAAATTTCCTGTTTGACAATGTCGATATCACTGTTGATATCGACAATGTTGTTTTCCTGGCGAAACTGCTGCAGTTTCTGTTCCGACTGCTGCAATTTTTCGTGCACTTCATCAATGCGTTGCCGGATCCAATCATTGGCTTGGAAATTCTGCTGCTGCATCAAGCCGGACTGGTAATTGATGAAGTTCTCCGCCACCAGATTCACCAGCACAGTGGTCAGCTCGGCGTTACGATGGCTAAAGGAGATCTGCAACAAGCTAGTTTTAGGAATGACTTGGACCGTTAATCCGGTCAGCAAGGCTTGGCTGTCATCTTTTCTGGCATCCAGTGGTTGGCCAAGCTGATACTGCTCAGGCAGTTTGCGTACCACCGCCTCGGCAAACTGGGTAGAAGTGAGTAACTTAATTTGGGTATCCAGCTCGTCTTTGCCGCTCGAAGCGCCTGGTATTAGGGATTGCAGCGGATTCGCCGTCATATTCCCTTTGACCATCAAGGTTGTGCTGGCGCGATACATAGGTGGCAGTTGTGAAACAAACACTGCCACTACTGAGAAAATTAAACTGGTCAACAGCAAAATCAACCAACGACGCGCCGATAAGATCGCCAAGATCACACTCAGCTCGATCACATCATTCTCGTGGTGGTTGCGCTGCTGCGTTGTCATCATCAAAAGAAACTCTTATCAATTTTGATGACATCACCGGGCATCAGTACTGTATCCGCGACAGCTAACGACGTATCTTTTTCACTACCTCGTTGTAAGCGCCATTCTTTGCGTGAAGCTCGGTCAAGCAAACCACCGGCGAGCGCGATCGCTTGCTCCACTGTGATATCTGGCTGATACGGATAACTGCCTGGATTGCGAACTTCCCCGTAAATAAAAAATGGCCGATAGGTATTCACGGTGATTGAAACGCTTGGTGCAACAAGATAGCCATCACGCAGTTTATCTTCGAGTAACTGCTTGGCTTGTTGTTGGGTAAGCCCTGCGAGTTTTACGCTGCCAAGTAATGGCATATCCACTAGGCCTTGCTGGCTGATTTCGGCGGTTACCGATAAATCAGGCTCTTGATAAACACTAATTTTTAGTGAATCACCAGGACCAAAGGTATAACTACTCAACGAAGTCTGCCCTAGAGCGACATTCATGTACAAAAGTGCGCAAAGTAGCAGCCAGCAACGCATCACCACTGCCACTCCAGATTTAAAGCGGCAACGTTTTGAACGATCGCCTGTTCATTTGCATCTTGATCTAAAGAACGATAGCGGTATTGGGAAAACAGCGACCAGTCGTCTGTGATGCTCCAGCGCCAAGCGGCTTGCCACTGCAACGTTTGGCGGCGACGTTGTGATTGCTCTAGTTCAAGCGTGCTGTGCGTCACGCCGAACTGTAACTGATGCTGCTGCCAAGGTTGATACCCCAGCAGGAATCGATGCTGAGTATTCAGTTGACTGATCGCTTGATTTTGTTGCGCCAATACAGAATGGCGCGATGAACCTAGAGTGACCGCCCATTGCTGTGACAATTGCCATTGATTATCAAATTGCCAAAACTGTCCTGTTTGCTCCTCGGAGCTAGGAATATCACGACGAGACGCCCCGGCTACGAATTTCAGTTGTTGGTTAGACGTCCAACGATACAAAACCCCAAGCCCGACTTCTACTAGTTTACTGTGGCTGGTTCGGATCTCTTCATCTCTAAACTCGCCTGAGACCAAAGCACGGGCATTTTCAGAAAAGCGCAACGAATACTCAACCAGCGCCTTATTTGAACTATGTTGATTAATTTGTAGATTGTTGACCCATTGCCCAACGCGAATGGCAGCAATATCTAAAGATAAGTTTTGCGTCTCTGGCGCGTGACCGAGTTGCAAAGTAGCGCCAACTTTGCGTGAACGCCACTGCACTTGCTGGCCATCATCGAAGAATTCCGCTTGTTCTTCACCCGCTAGAAATTCATCACGAGACCAACTGCCGTAAACAGTGACATCTGCTGACGAGGATAAAAACAAACGCGCAGCAGGTTCTACCTGCCACTGCTGATAATCTAGCGTGGGCTGCCCACTGTACTGATGCTGCTTGAAAGAAAACGGGGTGTGAATGCCAAACCCTTCATACAAGCCGAGCCAATCATATGACGCGCCAATGCTAGCTTTCGTTGCGCTGGTTTTTTGGTCAGAGTTAAACAGATTGTCAATCGATTGAATGGCAACGCTGGCGTGGCCCTCATTGCGAGACTGTTCCCAATTGTCAGCCAACGACTGTGCAGAAAATACCACCAATAGCGGTGAAAGAATGCGGAAATACGACATCTTCATTAAGCAAGCTCTTGAAATTAGAAATTTCCATATCTCTTTTTTCTTTTTTTCCCTTTCATTCGATGGTACTTGAGTTTCAACAAAAAACAAAGGCCTTAAAACAGGTTACAGATGTAAACATTTGGATCTATTCAACACTGTTTTTTTTACACTCGTACCGAAACTAGTCAAAGTGGATTTATTTCAGCTAAGCTGGTGCGATTGAGCTTGAGGTTAATTCACTATGCGATTGCTTTTATTCGGCTTTTTGGCCACATCTGCCGCAGCAGCTACGCATCCATCACAACTGAAATTTGTGCTGTATTACCCGCAAGTTCCGCCATACATGTATACCAATTTGGACAGCGAGCAGGTCGATGGAGTTGTGCCACAGCTACTTGCAGAGTTCTTTGCCCAGCAGCACATCAGTATCAAGTATGTGATCGACAATCGTAAGGGCGCAGAGTTTCGACTGTACCAAGGTGATGTCGATGCCATGCTGATGGCTGCAAGCTGGGCGCAGTATCCTGACAAGTTGATTTTTTCCGCCCCTTTGCTGGAACATCGCGACTACTTATATAGCTTGCAGCCATTTAAGGACTCAATTCCTATTGAAAAACAGCTAAATAACGCCAGCATTTGTACACGGCAATATTATGTGTACGAGGCATTAGAGCCCTATTTTGCGCTCGGCGCGAAGCGCGTTGATGCTTCAAGTGAACAAGCGCAGATGCGCATGCTGATCAGTGGACGCTGCGACTATGCCTACATGAATGAGCACGTATCTAGCTGGTTGCAGTACAGTCAATTCCCGTCAATTCGCATCTACCATTCGAAACAGAGTTTTGGTCACGTCGGTTTGACAGTCGCTTTTCATCCTAAGTGGGCTGACATTCTGCCGGCATTGAATAGCTACTTACAGCAGCAACAAACAAGCGGTCGTCTACAGCGAGTTCTACAACAAGAATTGCAAAAAAAAGGCCGGTTTACACCGGCCCCTGAATCCTAAAAGCAACAGACACTCAGCTGCATTAGATTTTAAACTGCCCCACAACTTGGTTCAGACTAGATGCTGACGTATCCAGTTGATGTGCTTCACCAATCAGCGCCTGCGCATGTTGCGCCGTGTTATCGACCAACCCAGTGATCACATGCAAGCTGCGGTTAATGTCATCCGCAACCACAGTTTGCTGGCCTGTCGCCACCGCGATTTGGCTACTTTGTTGTTGCACTACCAGAATCGCATCAGTGATCTCTGCCAAAGCCACCTGCATACCACGGGCACGTTCAGCGCTGACTTCAGTTTGAGCGCGACCACGTTGCATCACATCTTCTGCGTGTTTAGCAATCTGTTGCAGCTTCTCGACCATTCGGCGAATATCATCGGTGCTTTCACGTGTACGTCCAGCCAACGAACGAACTTCATCGGCAACCACCGCAAAACCGCGACCTTGTTCACCGGCACGTGCAGCTTCAATTGCGGCATTTAATGCAAGCAAGTTGGTTTGCTCGGCGATCCCTTTAATCACATCGACCACGGTGCCGATGCTTTCTGACTCTTTCGCCAAGCCAATTACCACTTCCACCGCAGCCAACATTGATCGATCCAACTCGTTCATGTCATTGACGGCTTTGCTGGATAGCTCAGAGCCTTGTTTACTGCGTTGCTCTGCTGCAACCGCCGCTTCCGAGGTTGAATGGGCATTACGAGAGATCTCTTGCACTGTCATTGCCATTTCAGTGACTGCTGCAGATACAGAATCGATTTGCGCTTTTTCGTGTTGGATCTCTTGGTTGGTTAAAGCAACCACTTGGTTGAGATGGATACTAGACGATTGTACCGACTCTGCTTGTTGTTGAGTTTTCACCAACGAACCACGCAGCTTGGATACGAACGTGTTGAAGTGATGGGCCAATTTGCCGACTTCATCTTGGCTATCAATATCGATTTTCCGCGTCAAATCACCATCACCACTGGCGATGTCGCGCATGGCATGTGTCAAATCGACTAAAGGGCGGGTGATTAACGACGAGCTAAACAAGATGGCGAACAAGGTGACCGCCAGAATCAGCAGCGCCCCCAATAATGTGTATTGGATCGCATCATTAATTGGATCTGTAATCAGATGTGCTGGAATTAACACCCCCACCAACCAGTCCATCTTGGGAAACTCTTGTTTGACCGGCTGATAAGCGACGTAGTAGGTCTCACCTTTAAACTGCATCGTTTCAAAACCACTAAGACCACGGACGGCGGCATCGGCGACTTTGGCAAAACCTTGGTTATCTTCGTTCTTGTCCAAGTCTGCGATAGGATCATTGGCTTTGACGTCAATACCGCCTTGTGTTGAAAAGTGCACGACCTGCCCTTTGCTGTCGAGCAGAAACGGAATACCCGCCCCTTGGTAACGGATCTTCTCTACTTTTTCACCCACTCGGTTGATATGTAAATCGAGACCACCAACCCCTAATAACGTGCCATCTGGTAAGTAGATAGGGCCTTCGACAACCGCAGATACAATGCCGGTTGTAAAGTCTGCAGATGGTGAGCCAACAAAGAAACGATTGTGTTTCATGGTCTCGATATACCAAGGGCGTTGCGTCGCAAAATAGCCTTTGGTGACATCGCCGGCGTCAGGGCCTTCTTTATCGACACCAGTGCGCGAATCTTCTCGGAAATACTCGGCACTGCTGGTTAAAGCGAAAAACGCTGACAGGATATTTTCGTCACGGCCGCTAATGGATTTAAAGGTATTATTGATGTCGCTATAGCCAGGCACTTGTTCTAGCTCAGTGCCCCGACCTGGGTATTCTTTAAACCAACGTTGGAATTGTGGTGCCAACAAAAATGTTTGCGCCACTTGAGCATACTCGGTAAAGAATTGCCCAACTGACGCCGCTTCACGACTCATTTGCGCGCGGACTTCGGTTTCAACTTGTTGTTGTTTAAGTTCTGCAACTTGATCAACGACAATGGCAGAAGCTATCGCTAGCAATGCAGCTGTCGAACCACCGACCATTAATAAGATTTTTTTTCTGATTGATGTTATTTTTTTGTAAAACATAGGACCCCCGAACTTCGGAAGCCTCATGTAATCATATGCGGATCAAGAAATCCAGCTCTCTAAACCTATGTTCTATAGTCACTTATCGAAAGGTTTCAAAGTTTAACGTAGCTTTGCACCTAAATTGGGCGCAACGTGCTGCCTTATTCATCTTTCTGCCTTTAGAGCTGACCATAAACGAAGAACATTGCGCTCTTCTGGTGCATATTTTTTTAATGAATACTGCTAGTCGCAACAATAAAAAATGGCGAGTGTGCTGATGTGAGGTAGTGGTGATGTGAGGTAGTGGTCATATGAGGTAGTGCCGTTTGGAGGCGACCATGTGGTTCGCACTGATTTCACGCCTCCAAAGGACGCGGGAGGATTGCAGCGGGCTCTGCCAGCAGCCCAGCGCTCGTTCGGTCAGCGGCGCCGACACTTCGCACCTTTTAGCGGTTCTCAACGCCCGAGTCGCTTACTGCGTCATATCAACTAATTTTGGATACAAAAAAACCTGCACTAAGCAGGTTTAATGGCGGACGCGGGAGGATTCGAACCTCCGACCGCTCGGTTCGTAGCCGAGTACTCTATCCAGCTGAGCTACGCGTCCGGAGAGTATGCCTTGCGGCAGGTCTTGCAAATTTTAGAGACAAAAAAACCTGCCTTCGCAGGTTTAGATGGCGGACGCGGGAGGATTCGAACCTCCGACCGCTCGGTTCGTAGCCGAGTACTCTATCCAGCTGAGCTACGCGTCCGGATTGAGTTGCCTTGCGGCAGGTCTCTCAGTATTCGGTCTGCACCGTCGACATAAACAACACTATTTTACTTCGGATGGCGGACGCGGGAGGATTCGAACCTCCGACCGCTCGGTTCGTAGCCGAGTACTCTATCCAGCTGAGCTACGCGTCCATTCCGAGGCAAAATGGCGGAGAAGGAGGGATTCGAACCCTCGATACCCTTTTGAGGTATACACCCTTAGCAGGGGTGCGCCTTCAGCCTCTCGGCCACTTCTCCGCGCTACGTTGCGGTGCGTATATTAAAGTCTTGGCAAAATAAGTCAAACAATTTTTCTAGCTGGAACGTGCGTTTGCCGACCTTTTAAACAATTTGACTATTAAATAACGCAACCGCAGATTTTTCGTACAATAAAACTTCAAAAAACAATAATTTAAGACTTTTAAATTATTGATCATCATCCGAGCCATAGTGGCCTGGAGTACCTTTTTCTGCTTGGATCCGCATGTAAATCTCTTCGCGGTGTACAGAAACTTCTTTTGGTGCATTCACACCGATACGAACTTGGTTACCTTTGACACCTAACACAGTGACAGTGACTTCATCACCGATCATCAATGTCTCACCGACACGACGGGTTAAAATAAGCATGTATCTGCTCCTTCTGATAGATTCCAGCTAACTACTCGACGCCTAGCTTGCACCAACGCGTCCATGTTGCTAATGATAACTCAGCATTCAACTGAATGAAAACAAAGCGAATTAATTATCGCCAATCAACATCTGATG
>DMYW01000054.1:19695-37546 GCA_003482455.1 Rheinheimera sp.
GATTCAGTTTGCGTCATCGACCAAATCTGCACATTCATCTGATATAACAGCGCCATCATTCGGGAGACCAACTCAGGTTGAGACCGAACACCGACACCTACTACGGACAATTTTGCCAAGTTCGACTGAACTTGCGCAGGATTTGCACCACAGTCTACTAACAACTGTTGCACATCTTGCCCAACTTGCAACCAATCCGCTTGGCTAATCACGACAGTCACTGTCAGTAACTCAGGCCAATGGCCGACTTGCTGTAACATGTCGGTTTCAACCTGATGAGCCGCCAATAAGGCGGTCAATTTCATTAATGTCTCTGGCGTTAAGCCGCTGCATTGCAAATATGCGAGGTTTTGCAAACAGGCAATACCAGAAATTTGCTGCCCTTGCATGGCAGACTCCTCATAGACAACCAAAGTTCCCGCATCTGGACGAAACGTCGATAACACCCGCAGCGGCACCTGATAACGCCCAGCGTACTCCACCGAACGCGAATGCAACACTTTGGCTCCAAGCGATGCAAGCTCGAGCATGTCGACAAATGGAATTGTGCTCAAGCGACGTGCCTGTGGACAAATCCGTGGGTCAATGGTGTAAACGCCATCGACGTCCGTGTAAATCTGACACTCATCGGCTTTTAGCGCCGCAGCTAAGGCCACCGCAGATGTATCAGAACCGCCCCGCCCCAGTGTCGTGACATTGCCTTCGACATCCCGACCTTGGAACCCAGCCACGACGACTATGTGGCCCTGCTCTAGTTCGCTGTGGAGACGTTCGGTATCAATTCGTTCAATGCGTGCTTTGCCGAATTTATTGTCAGTATGAATACTGACTTGATCTGCGAGCAAAGATACGGCTGGATAACCACGTTTGATCAATGCAATCGATAACAGCGCGATCGTGACTTGTTCACCTGTGGCGGCGAGTACATCAAGCTCACGGCTAGCCGCTCGGGAATCGATCTGCTGGGCAAGCCCCAACAAACGGTTGGTTTCTCCCGCCATCGCAGAAACCACAGCCACCACTTTATGGCCAGCCTGCACGGTGCGGATGATGAGCTCCGCTACCGCCTCAATGCGACTGGTGGTACCCACCGAGGTACCACCAAATTTTTGCACCAATAACGCCACTGGATTACAGCTTCGATACTAACTGGTCGCGAGCACCTGCAAGCACAGCCGCCAGTGCATCAACATGAGTACCACCGGCTTGGGCTAAGTCTGGCTTGCCGCCACCTTTGCCACCCAGCTGTTCTGCCGCCCAGCCAACTAGCTGGCCGGCGTGGACTTTGTCGGTTAAGTCTTTGGTGACACCGGCAATCAAGCTAACTTTGCCATCGCTGACCGTAGCCAGTAACAACACGCCTGAACCAATTTTGACTTTCAGTTCGTCAACCAGCGTGCGGAAGCCTTTTGGATCAACACCGGCCAGTTCAGCGATCAACACTTTATGACCATTGATCAGTTCAGCTTTATCCAGCAACGATGCGCCTGCAGCACTGGCCAGTTTGGCCTTGGCTTGCTCTAAGTCTTTTTCCAGCGACTTGGCGCGGTCCAGGGTTTGTTCGACACGTTCAGCAATCGACAGCACATCGCCTTTAAGTAGCGCAGCTACCGCTTGTGCTTGTTGTTCAAGCTTGTGCAAATACGCCAGCGCACCCTCACCTGTCACCGCTTCAATCCGGCGCACGCCTGCAGCGATACCGCTTTCTACCACCACTTTAAACAGGCCGATATCACCGGTGCGAGCGACGTGGGTACCACCACACAGTTCAATCGAGAACTCGCCCATCGACAACACGCGCACGTCGTCATCGTATTTTTCACCAAACAGTGCCATGGCTCCAGCAGCTTTGGCGGCATCCAACTGCATCAAACGTGTGACGACTTCATGGTTGGCTTGAATTTGGCTATTCACCAGCTGCTCAATGGCGCGGATCTCGTCGGCTTTTACCGCTTCAAAATGCGCGAAATCAAAACGCAGGCGATCAGGGCCCACTTGTGAGCCTTTTTGCACCACATGATCACCAAGCACTTGCTGCAGCGCGGCGTGCAATAAATGCGTCGCCGAGTGGTTTTTACGAATAGCGTTCCGGCGAGTTACGTCAATTTGCGCATCGACGCGGTCGCCAACTTGCAGTGAACCTTCAATCGAGCCTTTGTGGGCAAAGGCTTTACCGACTTTGACGGTATCAGTCACGGTGAACACAGCGCCATTGGCCAGCGTCAAGGTACCGGTATCGCCCATTTGACCGCCAGATTCAGCATAAAATGGTGTTTGATTCAAAATGACTAACGCTTGTTGACCATCAATAATCGACTCAACGGCTTGGCCATCACGGATAATTTCCAGCACGCTAGCGTTGCCATGCACGTCGCTGTAACCCGTAAAATCAGTCACTTGGTTAGATGTCACGGCGGTGTTGTAATCGGTGCCGAAATTCGATGCTTCTTTGGCGCGACGACGTTGTTCGTCCATCGCCGCTTCAAAGCCTGCTTGGTCAACTGTGTAGCCTTGCTCGCGCGCTACATCGTTGGTCAAATCGACTGGGAAGCCATAAGTATCGTACAGTTTAAAGGCCAACTCGCCAGGGATCACTTTGCTGTCACCCAAGTTCGCCAACGCATCTTGCAACAACAGCAGGCCACGCTCGAGCGTTTTGCCAAACTGTTCTTCTTCCATGCGCAGTACTTTTTCAATAATGGCTTGTTTTTCAATCAGCTCTGGATAGGCATCACCCATCTGACGTGCCAATTCCACCACGATTTTGCTAAAGAACACACCTTTGGCGCCCAGCTGATTGCCGTGACGCACAGCGCGGCGAATAATGCGGCGCAGCACATAACCACGGCCTTCGTTGCTTGGCATCACGCCGTCAGCAACCAAGAAAGAGCAACTACGGATATGGTCGGCAATCACGCGCAGCGACTTGTTATCCAAGTCAGTGGTACCTGTGACCTCTGCGGCCGCTTTGATCAGTGCTTGGAAAGTATCGATTTCATAGTTGCTGTGGACGTGTTGCAGAATCGCGGAAATACGCTCCAAGCCCATGCCGGTATCGACGCTTGGTTTTGGCAGCGGTTCCATGCGGCCGTCGGCGTGACGGTTAAACTGCATGAAGACGTTGTTCCAGATCTCAATGAAGCGGTCGCCGTCTTCGTCCGGTGAGCCTGGTGGGCCGCCCCAAATCTCTTCGCCGTGATCGTAGAAAATCTCGGTACATGGACCGCACGGGCCTGTGTCGCCCATAGCCCAGAAGTTGTCTGATGCGTACGGCGCGCCTTTGTTGTCGCCGATGCGAATGGTGCGCTCAGCGGGTACGCCGACTTCTTTGGTCCAAATGTCATACGCTTCATCGTCGGTGGCGTAGACTGTCACCCACAGCTTTTCTTTCGGCAGCTGCAGCGTTTCGGTTAAAAACTCCCACGCATAAGCAATGGCTTCGCGTTTGAAATAATCACCAAAGCTGAAGTTACCCAGCATTTCGAAAAAGGTATGGTGACGGGCGGTATAACCGACGTTTTCTAAGTCGTTGTGTTTACCACCGGCGCGAACGCAACGTTGTGCTGTCACAGCACGGCTGTAGCTACGTTTATCTTGACCTAAAAATACATCTTTAAATTGCACCATACCGGCGTTGGTGAACAGCAGCGTTGGGTCATTGCCTGGGATTAACGAGCTGCTTGACACCACTTGGTGACCTTTACTGGCAAAATAATCCAGGAAGGCGCGGCGCAGTTGTGCGGACGTCATGTACATACCTGTTTCCTAATTTTGTTGAATTAATGCTTCGCGGATTTGATCACTGGTAAAACCATGGCGCTGTAAATAAGCCATCCGCTTTTGTTTTTCTTTTAGATCCGCTGGCACAGTCTCGCCGTACTTTTTTTCGTAACAACGACGCGCCAACGCATACCAATCTAGTTCTTCACTGGCGAGCAATTCGCCCAAAAGGGCCGACGACACCTGATGAAGTTGGGCCGCCTGCTTAATAAATAAAGGGCCGTAACCACGATTTGCTTTGCTGCGCACCAACATATCGGCAAAACGCGCATCACTTTGCAAGTTTTCGGCTTCCAGCTGCGCCAACTGTTGCTCGCCGTCAGCTGGTTCGACCTGCCATTCGTGCATTTTACGCCGAAGTTCTGCTTTGGAATACTCCCGGCGACCCAGAAGCTGCAACAACCGTGCGCGAACCTGCGTTTGATCAAGTTCACTCATACTTCAAATGTATCCGAGGCCGCCGCATCAGCTGCAGGTTCTGCGGGCGTTAATACAAAACAGTCACGGAATGATAAGAAAAATGAAATCAATACGACAGGGATCATCAACACACACAACAGCAAGATCCCCGCTGCTGCCAGTATTGGCACTAACTGTGACAACAAGATCAACACTTGCACCACCATAAACAAACCTGCAAACAGCAACAAAGAATAGACAGTCAACGGCCACATATTTTTGGTACTGGCTGACAAGCTCGCGCGCAGCACCGCGCCAAGCCGGCGTTCGCCAAGGAAATAGACGATGGGCTCGGCATAAGCAAACAGCATAGTGTAGAGGCCAAAATAGCCCAACAGCAGTAGCAGTGTATCGAGCTCCATGTGGATATTTTGCACGCTGTTGATATTGTTTGGGTCAATCACGGGTAGATTCAGAAATGCCAACGGCACTAAAAACAACAATCTGACGCAGCCGAGCAACAACAAATGTTTCCGCGGCAACGGCTGACTAAACACACCAAATAAGCGTTCAACTTGCGGTTTTTTGCCTTGCAAAGCATCGACCACACATTGATAAAACCCTGCAATCATCACGGGCCAGACGATCGGAACTAGGACATTGGCAACGGGAAGGCTGCTGCCAATCAGCATCACTAAGTACATCAACAAAGACAGTCCAATTAACGAGGGATATTTACGCAATAACGCGAATGTGTCCGTAATCCATCGCACAGCCAGTCGTGTCGTTACACGTCGGGTGATAATTTGAAGGTTCATGCAGCAAAATTCCTTTGAAATGGCGATATGTCGCCGACAGTCGCGTGCTGCAACCAAGTCAAGCAAGCGGCTGTTTGTATTGAGTTTTCGAGCGCCGAAAACCTAGCAATGTCTGTTGGAACTGCCGCGTCAAACGGTCCCTGTTTAATTTCGATAAACACGGCAGGTTGCTCGCATACTAAGCTGTGCCACGTTAGCGGCGGCAACTCAACAGCACACAAAGCGCTTCCCGCAGCAATATGCTGACGCGACAGCACTTTGCCTGCATCATCAAAGACCAGCAGATCAACGGCACCGCTTAGGATTATAAATAGTTCCCACTGCTGCGGCTGGGTGTGGCGATGGATTGGCACAAAACTCTCTGGCAACAATCCAATCACTAACCGCTGCACTGGGTCTTGGTGCGACGCATGCAAAGTCAAAAAGCTACGTTTGCGCGCTGACAATGCCGCCTCATCCAGCAGGCGCTGAAATAAAGCCGAGTCCAGTTGCACTTGCGCCGCCGCTACATCAGTCACGGACAATACTCATTTCATTTAGCAAGTTGCTTGCACCATCGACTTTTTCCATTTGCCATAACAAATAGCGGCTATCGACATGAATTGAGCGATTGAGAGCGGCGTCATAACTGTAATTGCCAATGATCCCTTCAATCACCCCATCAAATAACAAACCCACCAGTTCCGCTTTACCATTAAGCGTCGGTGAGCCGGAATTGCCACCCGTGGTATCGACGGTCGACAAGAAGTTCACCGGTACAGTGGCTTGGCCTGGTAACTGATACCCAGCCCAATCGCCTTTGGTTATTGCTGCAAGCTGAGCCGCAGGTGCCGCAAATGGCTCTTGACCTGTGTGTTTTTTGGCAATGCCTTGCAAGGTTGAAAATGGACCTTTAAACACGCCATCCACCGGTGAATAACCACGGACATTGCCATACGTCACGCGCAGTGTGCCGTTAGCATCGGCATATACGGGTTGACGTTGGGATTTATGAAAAGCGATCACTGCAGACATCACTTTTGGCCGAACCGACGATAACTTGCCCAGGCGCTCCTTTTGCTGCTGTTCCAACTGCATATCTGTTTGCGATAGCGCGACTGCAAACTGCAACATAGGGTCGGTGCTCTCGGCAATTTCATTGACCGGTTTATCTAGCCAGGCCATGCGCAGCGCTTCGTCACTCAACGTGGTTTTTTCGTACATGCCCGCCAGTTGCGCGCGCACGGCAGCTTCATCAAACCCTTGCTCTAGTTGGAAAAACTTGTCAAACGCAGGTAAATGTTGCTCTGCGGGCAGCGCAGCATACAGCTTGATGAAATGCAGGGCGATTTCTAAATCAACTGCCGGAACATAACTGCGGCTCATCCGATTTAAACTGGCTTTAAGCCGCGGTAAATCGCGTTGCTGATAACCGGCTTCACGCACTGCATCATCTTTTTGTTGCTCTTGGGCGAAGCGGTATAACTTGCGAGCCGTACTAAAAGCCTGCGCATAATCAAAGTATTGCAAAATTAGATCGCGTTGGCTGGTCGCGGCTTGTTGCTCTACTAACTGATTCAGCGTATTGACCGCAGGCAAGTAGCGAATTTTGCGCGCAGATTCCTTGTTTAACCAGCTCAAAAATGCTTTATCAAACTCGTCCTTACGTGCTTGGGTATCGCCTTGTTGGTAGGTCTGCAGCATGCCGTCGAAGTTTTTCGCGTAGTTAGCAAGTGACGCCAAAATTGCTTCATAACGGATGCGCTCATCCGAGCCTGACGCTGTATGTTGGTTAATTAGCGCCATTAATTGCTCGCGATACGCTTTTGATTGCGGGAGTACTTCAGTAAATTGATGACGCACTTCGTTAGCGGTCATGTGGCGGTTGGTGCGCCCAGGATAGCCAAGCACCATGACAAAATCACCGTCGGCAACGCCTTTGGCCGACACTTTTAAAAAGGATGGCGGTGTGTATGGCACATTATCAGCGCTAAAATCTGCCGGTTTGCCATCTTTGCCGACATAGGCGCGGTAGAACGAATAATCGCCCGTATGACGTGGCCACATCCAGTTATCCACATCGCCACCGAACTTGCCCACGCCCATCGCCGGTGCATACACCAGTCGCACATCGCGGATCTCTAATTGTTTAATCAAATAATACTCAAGGCCACCATGGAAGCTATAGACCTCACAACGATAGCCTGCTTGCGCCTCGCATTGCGCCACCAAATCTTTGCGCAGGGCATCAATAGCTTCGAAACGATCCTGCCCCTGCATCTGAGGCTCTAACTCTTGCAAAATAGCTTCTGTGACATTTTGGACTTGTTCTGTCACATAAATTTTGGCGCCTGGCGCTGCGGGCAATTCATCTGCCAGCGTTTTAGCCAAAAAGCCCTTTTGCAACAGGTTGTTGTCGGCCTTACTGTTGTACTGAATACTGCTGTATGCGCAATGATGATTGGTCAGAGCTAAACCTTGCGGGGATACGAATGACGCGGTACAACCACCTAAACTAATCACCGCGTTCATCGGAAACTTGGTGAGATCAGCCAGTGAGGCGGCATCCAATTGCAAACCGCGTTCTTTTAATACTGTTTCTAATTCTGGTAACTGATGTGGCTGCCACATCCCTTCGTCTGCCGCTGCAAAATTGGCAGTCAACAGACAGATCACAGAAATGATTTTTTTCATGCGCCCGGTTCCATATGTGTTGTTGTGCGGGAGAAAAAGCGGTGGGACTTAATCGCATCGGCGTCCAAAAACCGTTAGGCTGCATTGTGCGCTAAAACGCGATGAATTTGCAGCCCTTTTAGCCATAGAATTTATAGCTTTGCTTGAATTCCCGCCTTCAAAACCCTATCTTTCCGGCTCGTATTAAAGAGGATTTCACATGGAAAAGATTGTTGAACGCTTGATGTATGCCAGCCGTTGGTTGATGGCCCCGATTTATCTTGGTCTTAGCTTGGTATTGATGGCGCTGGGAATTAAGTTTTTCCAAGAAGTTTGGCATGTGTTCAGTGAAGTCTGGGTGATGAAAGAGGCCGACTTAATTTTGATTATCTTATCGATGATCGATATTACGCTGGTCGGCGGCTTGATCATCATGGTGATGTTATCTGGATATGAGAATTTCGTGTCGCGGTTAGACATCTCTGATAGTGACGAAAAACTAGGCTGGTTGGGTAAAGTCGATTCAGGCTCATTAAAAAACAAAGTTGCTGCGTCAATCGTCGCGATTTCATCGATTCACTTGCTCAAAGTGTTTATGGACACGCCAAATATCCCCAATGACAAAATCATGTGGTATCTGCTTATCCATATCACCTTTGTGTTGTCCGCATTTGCGATGGGTTATCTCGACAAATTAACGAAGGATAAAAGCGCTGGGTAGCGCCTGAACATTGACCCCGCAGCCTACCTGCGGTACTTTGTCCGTTTACCACGCAGCTATGGGGCTCGCCGTGCAAGGATGTACGACTATCACCAATACCCTCATTGATACAGCAAGATCCGTCTTGCTGTTTCTGCTATTGCTGATTTGTCCCGCGACCTTGGCCAGTGAAATTGGCCTCCCCCTGCTAAAAATCTATAAAGCCAAAGACTACAACGGCGGAACCCAGAACTGGGCCTTACTGCAAGATGAGCAAGGCTTATTGTATGTTGGTAACAACATGGGCGTTTTGGAGTTTGATGGCGTCCATTGGCAAACAGTCAGAATGCCAAACCAATCGGTCGTACGCTCGTTGGCGCTCGGACTTGATGGCAGAGTGTATGTCGGAGCCAAAGGTGAGCTTGGATATTTGCAACGCGAAGCCAACGGCCTGCAATTCATGTCGCTGCGCGATCTGGTACCCGCTGCCAATCGCAATTTTCAGGATATCCGTCAGACCTTTTCTTATGAAGACGGTGTGCTGTTTGTCTCTCGCTCTTACCTGTTTTTGTATAAAAACCACAAGTTCGAAACATGGACCAGCGACACCGGCTTTATCAAAGCCTTTGATCTTGGTGAGCGCATTCTGGTCAATGAACAAGACCGAGGTCTACATGAACTGCGTGACGGCAAATTAAAGCCCTTAATCGGTACGAGCGCTTTGCTAGGTAGGTCGGTATTTATCGCTGAATTGATGGATGACGAAAGCATTGTCTTTGGTACACGTGACGCCGGCTTTTTTCGCTACCACAATGAGCAGCTGCAACCCTTCGCGGCCGAGTTGACAACTGAGTTGCTGGATGCAGTGATCTACAGCAGCACGCGGCTGCGCAACGGCAATCTCGCGATAGGTACTGTCCGAAACGGCGTCTATTTATTGAATGCTCGGGGCGAGTTAATTCAGCATTTCAACAAAGATAGTGGACTTACCGACGATAACATCCGCGCTGTGATGGAAGACAACCAACATGGTTTGTGGCTAGCCTTGGACAACGGCTTAGCGAGGGTTGAAGCATCAAGCGCTATTTCGTTATTCCACAGTGCCCACGGTTTACAGGGCAACGTGCTGTCGATCACTCGCCTGCAGCAACGGCTGGTGGTTGGGACGAGCGTCGGCCTGTCTGTGCTAGATAAAAACCCGCAACAAGCACCTCATTTTAAGACAATCAATGGTCTGACTGGGCAAGTGTGGGATTTACTGCCATTTCAACAACGTCTGCTAGTTGCCACCAATAAAGGCTTGTATCAATCGACTATTGCCGATGCTGAATTGTTGTTACAAGTCCCTCATCCGATAAAAGCACTGCTGGCAGATCCAAAAGATCCATCACTTATCTGGCTCGGCTTGCAACAAGGTTTGTTGTTAGTTGGCCAAGATCCCCATGGTGAATGGCAGATCAAACAACGTTTTGATAGTGTCACAGGCTCCGTCAATTCCATGGCGTTTGCGCCGGATGGCGCCTTGTGGATTGGCACTCAAACCGACGGTGTTTTTCGACTAAAAGATCAAAAGCTTTCGCACTACGGTACCAGTGAAGGTCTACCGAGTGTCAACAGAACAAGCGTGGGTATGTGGCAACAACAACCACTGTTTGCTACTGTCGATGGTGTTTTTCAGTTTGATACTACCGCCAACAGTTTCCGGCCTCATCCGCAACTCAACCGCCTTTTTAACAAACAGCCGTGGGTGCGAAATCCTGTGTTGGATGCCGCAGGGCGGCTGTGGATGCTAATTTGGAGCAATGAAGATGGCTCGCGATTAGCGGGTGTTGTCGACACATCCGAACCTGAGCTGAAATTCAACAGCGCCCCACTCTACCCGCTCGCTGATGCACCTACCGACATCATTTTTGCAGAAGAAAATGGTGTCATGTGGTTTGGCGGTGCTGACGGTTTGGTCAGGTTTGATCCCACTCGGTTGCAAAAAGCTGAATCTTTACCGCCCCCGCTGGTGCGTCGACTGCTGACCCCACAAAAGCGCATCGAATTAAGTGGTCAGCCGCAACAAGAGTTACAACTCGCTGCCGATCAAAACTCGTTACGTTTTGAATACAGTGTGCCGCGCTATGGTCACGCAGACGCACCTTTGTATCAAGTGATGTTAAAGGGCAATGATACGTCGTGGTCGGACTGGCAACATGAAAGCTATCGCGACTATACCAATTTACGCCCCGGTCACTATCAGCTGCAGCTGCGCTACAAAGACAGTTTTGGGGATATCAGCGAAGCACTGCCATTGAATATTTATATCGAAGCACCTTGGTACTTACGTTGGTGGGCATATGTCATTTACGCCATTGTGGTCGCAGGTGCGCTAGTGAGCTTGATCCGTTGGCGGTTATCCCCTGTACTTGCACAAAATCAACACTTAGAAACCATGGTACAAGAACGCACGCAGCACCTTGAAGCGACGATGCGGGAACTGGAAAACGCCAAGGTCAAGGCCGAAGCGGCGGCCGTAGCCAAGAGCGAGTTTTTGGCCAATATGAGCCATGAAATTCGCACGCCGATGAATGCGATTATGGGTTTTTCACAGCTTGCACAAAACTGTGAAGACCAAGCAGAACAACAACTGTATCTACACAAAATTAGTGCTTCAAGCCGAATTCTTTTAGGCATTCTCAATGACATTCTCGACTTTTCAAAAGTGGAGTCTGGTCGGTTGGAGCTGGAAAAAATACGCTTTAGCTTGTCCGAACTGTTACAGCAAATCCGCGACATCTTCTCTGAACAAGCACGGCAAAAACGCCTCGAATTGCAATTTAGTGTGCAGCCCGGATTGCCTGATGCCTTGATCGGCGACCCGCTGCGTTTATGCCAAATATTGATGAATTTAGTCGGTAATGCCATTAAGTTTACCGGCCGTGGCAGTGTCACTGTGTTGGTTGATCAGGTTGAATCGAGTGATACCGACCAAAGTATTGCCATCAAATTTTCTGTGAATGACACAGGTATTGGTTTAACCAAAGAACAGCAAAACAAGTTATTTCAAGCCTTTAGCCAAGCAGACAGCTCAACGAGTCGTAAATTTGGCGGCACAGGTCTTGGCTTATCGATCGCACAGCGTTTAGTGCAACTCATGGGCGGCCAAATTGTCGTGGAAAGTGAGCCCGGCATAGGTAGCCAGTTTAGTTTTATCGTGAAAACCCATGCAGCTCCAGAACCGCAGGTCACAGCTCCGGTCGCAAGCAGTACAGTGATTAGCCAACCGAGGATCCTGCTTGCTGAAGACAACAATTATAACCAAGCGCTTGCGCGAATTATTTTGCAGCGCGCGGGGTACGAAGTGGACATTGCCCCCGACGGCGAAGCTGCCGTCGACATGACGCAACATGGCCGCTATCAGTTGGTACTGATGGATGTGCATATGCCAAAACTTGATGGTTTTGAGGCCACCAAAGCCTTGCGTGCACGCCCATCCTTGGCAAACTTACCGATTATTGCATTAACCGCACATGGTGATGATGAGTTTCGCGCACAAGCACAACTTGCCGGCATGAATGATTACGTCGTGAAACCCTTTGACGCCAAGGGCTTGTTGTTAAAAGTTCAGTTTTGGTTGGCCCAATCGCAGGACTCAGTGGCTTAACTTACCAGCGCCAGCACAAATGCTGTAATTCCACATAGTCATCAACGCCATATCGTGAACCTTCTCGGCCTATACCACTTAAACCAACCCCACCAAACGGGATGCTGGCATCTGAAATTGCCGTATCGTTAATGCCGACCATGCCTGCATCTAAGGCGTCGGCGACGCGATAACACAAGGCAGGATCTTTACTAAATACATAGGCTGCTAAACCACCTTGCCCTGTATTGGCCTTGGCAATCGCATCAGCTTCGTCAACAAAGACTTGTAAAGTCGCCACAGGTCCGAACAGCTCACGTTGACAGACTTGCATGTCTGCGGTGACCTGTTCAAGCAGAGTGACGGGATAATACCGCAGTGGATCAGGCACGCTCGATTGATACACTAATTTGGCGCCAGCGTTGACGGCCTGGTCAACCCATTCGGTCAGTCGCGTGACGTCGCTCGGTCGAATTAATGGCCCGACTTGGCTGGTGGCACACTGACCTGGCCCCACCTGCAACTGACTAATGGCTTGCCGCAACTGCGCAGAAAAATTTTCATAACAACCGGCTTGCACCAAAATACGATTGATACAAACGCATGTTTGACCGCTGTTGCGAAACTTCGCCGCGACAATCGCCGCCGCTGCTTGAGGAATGTCAGCGTCATTAAAAACTATCGCTGGAGCATTTCCCCCGAGTTCCAAACTGATTCGTTTGAGCGACGGCGCCGCTTGCTGGTGCAGTTTCAAGCCAATCTGAGTGGACCCAGTGAAGGTAATTTTTTGCACACGCGGATCTGTCGTGACTAGATCACCAAATCTCTTGGCATCTTTTAGCGGTACCACCTGCACCACACCAGCAGGAAATCCGGCCTGCTGCGCCAGTTCCGCCAATGCAAGTGCGGTGAGTGGCGTTAGCTCAGACGGCTTTAAAATAACCACACAACCAGCGGCAAGTGCAGCGCCTAACTTACGCGTCACCATAGCCGCCGGGAAGTTCCAAGGCGTAATTGCCGCGACCACTCCAAGTGGCTTTTTGCGGTTGAGTAATTGCCGCCCAGCGCTATTGCTAGCTTGCAAATCACCGTCAATCCGCCGTGCTTCACCAGCGAACCACTGCAAAAACGACGCGGCGTATTGCACTTCAGCCACAGCTTCGGTGAGTGGCTTGCCGCTTTCTTGGCAAATCAATTGCGCCAACCTGTCCTGATGAGACATGACCAAATTGGCAAATTTTAGTAGCAGTTTTTCTTTGTTTGCGGCCAGCTCGTGCCGCCAGAGCCCAAAGGCATGTTGCGCCGCTACCAGCGCTTGTTCCAGATGCAGGTCCATCGCGTCACTGACCGTGGCAATCGGCTCCCCAGTAGCTGGGTTACTGACCACAAAGCTTTGCGGACTGCTTTGCCATTGCCCGTTGATCAATAACTGAGTTTGCATCTGTGAGCTCCTTGAGGCGTAAAAAAACCAGGCGAACCTGGTTTTTCGTTTTAGTCTGGCTTTTTCGACACGCCAACTAGCGCAGGGCGCAGTAGTCGGCCGTTTAACTCGTAGCCTTTTTGCATCACGAAGATCACGGTGTTTGGATCTAAATCAGCATTTGGCTGGATGGACATCGCTTGATGGAAGTCTGGGTTAAATGCTTGACCTTGCGGGTTAATTTGGTTCACACCAAATTTTGCCACTGTGTCTAAGAAGCTTTTCAGCGTCAATTCTACGCCTTCAGCAACCGATTTTAATGCATCGTTAGCTGGGTCGATAAAACTCAATGAGCGCTCTAAGTTATCAATCACAGGTAACAAGTCACCGGCGAATTTCTCTAAAGCGAATTTTTGGGCTTTTTCGACATCCATCGCGCTGCGGCGTTTGATGTTTTCTGCGTCAGCGCGGATGCGCAAGGCTAAGTCAGTTTGTTCTGCCGCTTGTTGGCGCGCTGCAGTTAATTCAGCTTCCAACTTGGCAATAATTTGTTGTTCGTCAGACAGTTGCACCGTTTCAGTTTGGGCTTGTTCTGCAGCTGCTTGTGCTTGCTCAGCAGCTTGTACCTTGTCTTGTTCGCTCATGGCTTCAATACTCCAAATTTAAGTGCGGCTATTATGGGGATCAATAATTGGGATTCAAGTGCTTTGATAAAAGTTGCCCACAGGCTTCGAGCAAAGGAATGACCAACGAATAGTTCATGCGACGCGGTCCAACTAAAGTTAAAAAACGCCGTGGATTTGCTTGATAGGGCAAGGCAACCAAGGCCACATCCGAGATTTCCGCAACGCCTGATTCACGACCAAGCACTAGTTTTGTGCCCGCATCACCAACCACGGGGCACAACGCCTGCACTAACGACAGCGGATTCTCCAATAGTGCTAAGGTCTGTGCGACACCGGGATCTTTTTGATACACGGCGGATTGCAATAAATGATGCAAACCATAGACTTGCGGCTGATTCTGCTGCATCTCATCTAAACTCAGTTGCGCCATGACATCTTGCAATAATTGCTGCAGCGCACCTTGCTCGTTCTTGAGCATCAAACTCAATCGACCGATACCATCTGGCCACAGCTGCCCACAGACTGCGCCATTGAGCAGACACAAGGCTCTTGATAACACAACTGAATCAACAGGTTGCGACACTGACATGACGCGATTGAGCACGTCGCCTTCTTCGTCGATCACGACCAACAACAAGCGATCCGCCGCTAAACGGATCAGATCAACTTGGCGGATCACCCGGCCCGCAGCTTTAACCGGACTGACAACACAGACCAAACCGGTCAAGTTCGCCAACAACTGCCCCGCCCGTTGGATCAGCAGTGCCGGTGGCAACTGAGCAGTCAGATTAAGTTGTAATTCGTGTTTCCAGTCGTGGGGTAACGGCTGCAATTGCAGCATTTTGTCCAAAAACAAGCGAATGCCTTGTGTGGTAGGCACCCGTCCCGCTGACGTATGCGGCGATCGGATCAACCCAGATTGCTCGAGTTGCACCATGGTATTGCGGACAGTCGCAGAGCTGACATGCAGACAGCCGAGCTCGCAGATAAACTTCGACGACACCGGGGCTCCGTCCGCCAAATATTGTTCCACGATAATTTTCAGAATGGTTTCTGCGCGACTTAACGACTCAGTCATGCCTGCCTCTTAATAAAAGTCAGGTCTATAGTGGGGTTTTATTAGAAAAAATCAACACCCTATCAGCACTGGTCGACACCCAGTTGAGTTTGTATACTGCAGAAACTGTCGCGAAGGAACCTCACTACATGACACCAAGTTTTCGCACTATCGGCTTGATTGGTAAGCCAAATCACCCAGGTGCTAACCATACACTGTTAAGCTTGTATCACTTTTTACAGAAATACCCAGTCGAGGTATTGGTCGAAGAGCGTGTTGCAGCATCGCTTGGGATAAAAGAGGTGCGTGCCGCAGATTTGGTTGATTTAGGTAAAGCCTGTGATTTAGCCATTGTCGTGGGTGGAGACGGCAATATGCTCGGTGCAGCGCGCGTATTGGCGCGTTTTGGCGTGGCGGTGATTGGAGTTAACCGCGGCAATTTAGGTTTTCTCACGGATTTGTCGCCTGAAAGCTTCCAAGAACCGCTGGCAAAAGTGCTTGCCGGTGAATTTGTCGCGGAAAATCGTAATCTGCTTGAGATTGAAGTACTGCGTGATGGCAGCATTAAAAGCTCAAACAGTGCGGTTAACGAGGCGGTTTTGCATGCCGACAAAGTCGCTCATATGATTGAATTTGAAGCTTATATCAATGGCGAATTCGTCTATTCGCAGCGCTCCGACGGTTTGATTGTCAGCACGCCAACGGGGTCCACGGCCTACTCTTTGTCTGGCGGCGGCCCGATCTTAACCCCAGATTTGGATGCCATGACCTTAGTGCCGATGTTTCCACATACGTTAAGTAGCCGGCCGTTGGTGGTGTCAGGGACTGCCGAGATCCGATTAAAAGTGGCGCCAAGCAACGATGCGCACTTACAAATCAGTTGCGACAGCCATGTGATTTTGGCAGTAATGCCTGGCGATGAAATCATGATCCGCAAACACCCCAAACCCCTCACGCTGATCCACCCACCCGGTTATAGCTACTATCACGTGCTGCGCAACAAATTAGGTTGGGGCTCGAAGTTGTACTAATTTTCAACCGAGCACTTGCCAGAAAATAAATTACTGTATAAATTCACAGTAAATCATTTTTGCGAGTGCTTCTTATGTTGACCCACCTGCACATCAGTAATTTTGCAATTGTCCGCGCGCTGGAAATCGAATGGCAACCCGGTATGACCACCATCACAGGGGAAACAGGCGCCGGTAAATCAATTTCACTGGACGCTTTAGCCTTGTGCCTCGGCGAGCGAGCAGACGGCATGGCGGTGCGCCCGGGCGCCGACAAGGCGGATCTAGTCGCCACCTTTGATGTCACAGCACTTCCGCAAGCGCAGCAATGGTTGCAAGAACAAGATCTCGCAATGGGTAACGAAGTGATTATCCGTCGAGTGCTGGGGCCTGAGGGGCGATCGCGTGGCTATATCAATGGCGTACAAGTTCCTGCGCAACAGTTAAAATCGCTGGGCCAGCACCTGCTGAGTATTCATGGTCAGCACGCACATCAGCTTTTACTCAAACCGGATCAACAACGTCAGCTGCTGGACGCTTATGCGGCACACCACGACTTATTGGCGGCAGTCAAACATAGCCATAAATCTTGGCAACAACTCAAATCCGAACATCAGCAACTGCAAACCGATCAACAACAACGCGACGCTAAAAAACAACTGCTGGAGTATCAAGTTGCCGAGTTGGATCAATTCGCCCCCACAGCGGACGAATTTGCAGAACTGGAAATAGAGCAGCAACGCCTCAGTCATGCCGCCAGTTTGATCCAAAACAGCCAGTTGAGTTTGCAGCTACTGGCAGACGGCGATGAAACCAATGCGGTGGCGTTGCTCAAACAAGCCTGTTACCAACTTGCCGATGCAGTCGCTATCGACCAACAGCTCGGCGAAATCGATACCATGCTACAAGAAGCCTTGGTGCAACTAGAAGAAGCGGGTCGCGAACTGCGGCGTTACAGTGAACGCGTGGAAGTAGATCCAGAGCGGTTATTTGAAGTGGATCAACGGTTATCCGGCTATTTGCAGTTAAGCCGCAAGCATATGGTTGCCCCTGCCGAGCTGGCCGAACACCATCAACATTTGTCAGAACAGCTCGCGAAAATTACCGGTGCTGACGAACGGCTGGTAGAACTTGAAACCGCGATTCTCGCAGCGCGACAACAGTATCAGCTGGCTTGCGCTGCCCTTTCACACAGCCGACAACAAGCCGCAGAAGAGTTATCCCACCGAATCGAAGCCTCTATGGCCGAACTTTCAATGCACAATGCAAGGTTTCATATTCAACTGACCGCATTAACGGATGACCGCGCCAGCGCACATGGTCTCGATCATGTCGATTACCTAGTAAGCACCAACCCAGGACAACCGCTGCAGCCGATGCACAAAGTAGCGTCCGGCGGCGAATTGTCGCGGATCAGCTTAGCGGTTCAAGTGATCTTGGCAGGCAAAGTAACAACGCCCACCTTGATTTTCGATGAAGTCGATGTAGGTATTTCAGGCCCTGTCGCAGCCGGGGTTGGTCGCTTGTTGCGCCAACTGGGAGCGAGTACACAACTTATTTGTGTTACGCATTTGCCACAAGTAGCTAGCCAGGGTCATCAACAATTGTTTGTTGAAAAATATACTGACGGGCTGCATACCGAAACGCGGATGCGTCAGCTGAATGACGATGAGCGCGTTCACGAAATTGCGCGTTTATTGGCCGGCGAAAGTGTCAGTGCTTCGGCAATTGCCAATGCTCGTGAACTTTTATGTACCCCTT
>DMYW01000044.1 GCA_003482455.1 Rheinheimera sp.
GAGGCTTTTTGATCGGTAAGTACGCAAAATTGGATCGAGATTTGAATATATAGCAAAAACCATGCCTAAATATTTAAGTAATTGATTATAAGGGGGTTTTTCGTTGTTGTTTTTTTGAGCAAGTGTTGGCTCTGGATTTTGTCAAGTTTTCCGCACATGTAGTTTCGGCGCATTTTTTGCAAATTGCGCATCAACCGCTCAAAAAAGTAGCAGTGAGTTTGCTAACAAACTCGCTGCACAAGTCGGCACTTGGTATTTTTTGCAGTTAAAAGTGGTTTTAATTTGAGCATTTCGGGTAATTGGTAACCGCAAATGCAAACAATTCATCAATAAGATGTACCAATCCTAAGTCCAGAAGTGCCTGCAATTGGACCGCAGTTAGCCCCTTGTTCGGGTGAACGAGGGGCCTGGTGGGTTAGATGTGAGTTTTGGCAAAAAGACGCATCGACAGGTCGATGGCTTGAACGTTTTTCGTCAGTGCGCCACTAGAGATATAGTCAACGCCCGTTGCCGACAGCGCACGCAGGCTCTCTGACGTGACATTACCAGAGACTTCCAGCTTGGCTTGGCCTTTATTGATAGCCACGGCTTGTTGAATGTCCGACAGGGGGAAGTTATCCAGCATAATAATGTCAGCTTTGGCTGCCAGTGCTTGTTCCAGTTCGATTAAGTCTTCGACTTCGACTTCGACCGGTTTGCCTGGGAAGTTTGTGCGTGCGGCATTGACAGCCGCGCTAATGCCGCCGGCGGCTGCGATGTGGTTCTCTTTAATTAAAAACGCATCATACAAACCAATCCGGTGGTTTTTGCCGCCGCCACACAACACCGCATATTTTTGCGCCAGGCGCATACCGGGAAGGGTTTTGCGCGTGTCGAGCAAACGCGTGTTGCTGCCGCTAAGCAGTGCCACATAACGTGCCGTAGTAGTGGCTGTGCCACTTAAGGTTTGCATAAAGTTCAAAGCAGTGCGCTCTCCGGTGAGCAGGATGCGCGCGGGGCCGGTGATTTCACACAAACGTGAATTCGCCGCTACTTTATCGCCGTCTTTGAAAAACCACTGGATCACCACTTGATCCGACAGTTGCGCGAACACTTCGTCAACCCACGCCGTGCCACACAAAATGCAGTCTTCGCGGGTGATCACATGGGCCGTCGCAATTTGTGTCACAGGGATTAAACTGGCCGTGATGTCGCCTTCATGTAACGGCAAATCACCCAAGTCTTCGGCGAGTGCGGCGCTAACACCGCGGCGGATTTCCAGAAACAGTTTTTCCTGATGTGCAGCTGAATATTGTGTATGCATAGTTAGTTCAGATGTTGAATAAGGGTCAGTGTGTTGTCACGTTTGCTGAATTCTAATTGGTTTAAGGCCGACATTCCTAACAAAATCTCGTCACCTTCCATACCTGTGGTGATAATAGCGCGGACATTTTGCAGTTCAATCGGGCCTAATTTCAGTTGCTCAATGTGGCTGGAATAGCCACGACTGCTGCCGTTAGCGGTATCAAGCGTCATTACCATGCCTTTTTTCATGCCGAGTTGCGCGGCTAATTGTTCGGGCACGGCAATCGCCGTGGCGCCGGTATCTAACATAAATTGCACCGGTTGCTGATTTAACTCGATGGTACCTACAAAGTGACCCGCGGCATTCGCGCGCAGTTGCACCTGCCGAGAGCCATCGGCCTGCACCGAGCCTTGCACCTGCATGTTAGGATTTTCACGGCGTGCCAAATGTTTTTGCGCAAACCAAAAAATCACTAGCATGATCAGCAGCCAAGCGATCAGGCTAAACCAACGTCCATAGGCTTGCTGTTCAGGCATCTCTTGCATTTGTGCGCTCCACTTCTGACAATAGCGGCAGCTTATCCTTTACGAGACCTCCTGAGAAGGCATTGTTGGAGTCACATGTCCATATCCATTTCGATCACTGCTCGGCCTTGCAGTCATTTTGATGATCGCCCTGATCCAGCCGATATCAGCCTGTTGGTGATCCACAATATCAGTTTGCCACCGGGTGAATTTGACACTCCTTATATAGATGACTTCTTTGGCGGACGGTTAGATGCGCAAGCTCACCCGTATTTTCAGCAGCTCGCAGGTGTACGCGTGTCCGCACATTGTGTGATATTCAGGGACGGCCGGATATGCCAATACGTCCCGTTTGAGAAGCGAGCTTGGCATGCCGGGCTAAGTCAGTTTCAGGGCCGCGACCGCTGCAATGACTTCTCAATTGGCATTGAATTGGAAGGAACGGATGACTTACCGTTTACGGATGCCCAGTATCAGGCTTTAATAGCGATGACTAAACAATTACTAGTTGATTATCCGCGGCTTTCCATTGACCGGATCGTCGGGCATAGTGATATAGCACCGGGTCGCAAAACCGACCCAGGGCAAGCATTTGATTGGTCGCGGTATAAATCCGCGCTCACGTCAGCATCGTCTTCAGATTGGCAAGGAGTTTCGGCATGACCTTAATCAGTATGTTACTCGCACTGATTATCGAACGGCTCGCGGTGCGCTCAGCATCGTGGCAACTATCTACGTGGTTGAAACTTTACTTGCAAATAAGTCGGCAAGGCCCGCTACAAAACCTGTCGCAACAAAAATACGGTGTGGTCGTTTGGTGGCTAATTCCTGCCTTCGTTGCAGGAGTAGCTGTCTATCTGGTCGATTTTTGGTTGTTGCAATTGGCCGTCAATGTTGCAGTGTTATTGTTGTGTATTGGCTGCTGGCGTTATCGTCAGCTGTACAAGCAATATCTTAATGCCGCGCAGCGTGGTGATACCGAAGCGATGGCTTTGTCGTTGGAACTGATCGCAAACCAACAAGGTGCGGCGGCGACCACGCTTAGTAGTGGCCAGCGGTTGGTGTGGTTGAACTTTAAATATTATGCGGCAGTGCTGTTTTGGTACGCCTTGTTAGGCGCGTTTGGCGCTGTTGCGTATGCCACCTTGCGTTTCTTAGCAGAACCCGTCAGTTGGACCGATGGCGAAGGTGAAAATGAAGTCGTGACGCCTGTGCCAGAGCAAGTCTCCCAACTGGCAGAGGCCTTTGGTCACTGGGCTGACGTATTGCCCGCTCGCTTGTACGGCCTCGGTTTGGCCTTAGTGGGCGATTTTAGTCGCACCAGCCAAGCATTGATGCAACAAGGAGCAGATTTGCATCTGCCAGCCAGCACCTTAGTGGGGGAGCTCGTCTATGCGTCAGAACCAGTACCTGAAGAGATGCGTGGCTCGGTTGAAGAAGCGATTGCCATGGTGCAGCTGGCGAAACGGAACTTGTTATTCTTCCTGGCGTTAGTTGCCATTTTAACGCTGGCTGGTTGGGTTGGATAACTCACTGGGCTGGCCATAAAGCAGCTGAGTATTCCCTTGTTGCTAACAAAGGCCCGTCTGGGCCTTTTTTATGACGGTCATTTGAGCTGCGCCTAAAATCAACTCAATATTGCGTCTTTTGCCAAATAACTTATTGGTATTTCCTTGTATAACAATAACATACGCCGATATCAAACTTTTGTTGGTTGAGGCGGTATAGCCGCCTTGTTACCGTCGGAACAGCTGATTTTCGGTCCAAAAACAGCGGTTCTCTCCCAACCTGAACCGCTGTTTTTCTATGTATTGACCGAAGTGAGCAGTAACACAACGACAATACAGGGAACTACACCATGTTCAACCGACGTCCACTTTCCGTGCTGCTGGCGAGCGCACTTTATACAGTAGGAACCGCCAATGCGCTGGCGTCTCCTGCAGGTACAGTGCAGCAAGTTCAGATGGCCGAATTACAAAAATACGCCAGCCAACGCGCGGGTACTCAAGCTAATCAACAACAAGTGACTCGCCAAGGTCGCCCTGGCGGTTTGAACCAACAAGTTCGTCCGGCATCAACTCGTGCCAAATTTATCGAAGAAGCGCCGCGTTCAGGCAAAGACGTTTACATAGTGCGGCTGCGCGATTTGCCGGTGGCGACCTACGACGGCCGACTCAAAGGGTTAGACGCCACAGCCAGCAGCTTGGTTGCAGAGCAAGAGCAACAAGCTTCGGGTTTTAGCAAGTTATTGAACCAAAGTGCCAGTCGTTTAGGCATGACCACAGACGCGCAGCGCCGGGTGGAGTCGTACAAAGAATATTTAACCGATAAGCAAGACCAAGTGCTGACGCAGATCAGCAATCAAGGCATTGATGCCGATGTCCGCGTCCGTTTCCAAGATGCGTTAAACGGTTTTTCACTGCAACTAACCCAAGCCGAAGCCAAAGCGATTGCCGCGTTACCGGAAGTCGAGTTCGTACAGCGCTCGGAAATGCTGCGCATTCAGTCGGACCGTGGCCCAAGTTTTATTGGTGCGGATAAAGTGTGGCAAGGCCAAACGCCAACAGGTGTGCCTTACCAAGGTGAAGGGATGGTCGTGGGTATTTTAGATACCGGCATTAACAGCGATCATCCATCGTTTGCGCCTGTTGGTGCCGACGGCTACGAGGTGCAAAACCCGCTGGGCGAAGGCAAGTATCTAGGCGATTGCGTCAAAGGCACTGTGACCTGTAATAGCAAATTAATTGGGGTGTGGAGCTGGCCGGTCATCACCAACGACTTTGCTGGCATTCGACCGCCAAGTGGTGAAGATTATAACGGCCACGGCAGTCACACCGCCGGTACAGCTGCTGGGAACGTGATGTTTAACGTGCCGCTGCAAGGCGCGTCATTGGGTGATGGCGATGGCATCAACACTGGCTTTTTCTTCCCACGAGTTTCCGGTGTGGCGCCCCATGCTAACATTATTGCGTACCAAGTGTGTATTCCAGATGGTGGCTGCCCAACCGAAGCCGTGGTGAAGGCGATAGACCAAGCGATCGCCGACGGTGTCGATGTGATCAACTTCTCAATTGGTGGTGCGGAAGACTTCCCATGGGAAGATGCCACTGAATTGGCGTTTTTGTCAGCGCGCGAAGCAGGCATTAGTTTGTCCGCTTCGGCAGGTAACTTCGGCAGTGCCTTTTATACCTTGGGCCATTCAGCGCCTTGGAGTATGGTTGTTGCCGCAAGCACGCACGACCGCGTGTTAGACGTGGCTAAGCGTCAATTGGAATTAACCGGCGGCGCTACCACACCACCGGATTTTCCACTGCAAAGTTATACCAACATCGGTGGTATGTCGGCATCAGGTGTCACCGGCACATTAGTCAATGCCGCGGACAAAGGCGATGAATTGTGCGCCGAGCCGTTTGCCGCCGGCACTTTTACCGCAGATCAAATTGTTGTCTGTAAACGTGGCACCGTAGCCCGGGTGCAAAAAGCCTATAACGTCCTTGCCGGCGGTGCCGGTGGTTTTGTGTTGGTCAACGCAGGTTATCCGTCGGATAACGATGACATCATTAATGACACGTATCCGTTACCAGGTGTGCAACTACAAAGCTGGGACGGACAAGCGCTACTGGCGTGGATGGCCGATGGCGGCTCCGATCACGCGATGAGCATTCCTGCCAGCCAAATCAGCGCCACGATAGATGCCAGCAAAGGCGATATTCTGGCCGACTTCTCGTCACGCGGCCCGTCTGCGACCTACTTAGGGCACTTAGTACCGGATATCACAGGTCCAGGCGTGGATATCTTCGCGCCATTTGCTGATGAACATCCGTTTAACCCAGGCAGTGCCTTGTCGCAAGATTGGGGCATTTTGAGCGGGACTTCGATGTCCAGCCCACATGTCGCAGGCGCGATGACGCTGGTTCGCCAAGCGCATCCAAGCTGGACACCGGCCGAAGTGCAATCTGCGCTGGTGATGTCCGCGGCTGAAACCGTGCGTCGTGATGTCACTGAGTGGAATTCTGCGGGTTTCCCGGCGCGGCAATATCGCGCCGGTGCCGGGCGAGTCGATGTAAAAGCTGCAATTGACGCCGGTCTCGTGATGGACGAAACCGCCGCGAATTTCTTGATGGCCAACCCGCGTAACGGCGGTGATGTCAAACAATTGAACTTGCCACAATTGGTCAACAACAATTGTCGCGACATTTGTACCTGGACCCGTACGGTCAAAGCGACGCGTGATGGCAGTTGGTCGGTTTCCACCGATCCTGTGATGTTCGACCGTTGGTCGACCTTTGAAGGCGAAATTGCCGTCAACGGTGTGAAAATCGACGTGCAACCAGCAAGCTTTAATCTCAAAGCCGGTCAAACTCAAGTGGTGACCATTCGCGCTGATTTAACTGACAGCCAATTCCGCCGTGACGCGCGCCTGCACGTCAACAGCAACGAAGAAATTGAGTTGTGGAGCAACGTGCGGTTTACCCCGCAACAAGAGGGCATGTCAGTTGCGCACTGGCCTGTGTCGATTAACTTTGACAAAGGGCCGCTGCCGAAAAACCTCAATGTCACGGTTAATCGTGACCAAGGTGCATATCGTTTAAATGACGCCGCGCTGCCAGCGATGAGTAAAGTGACCTATCGTGGTTTTGGCCCAGTGAAAGCGGACATCCAAACGCTGACCTTGCCGCAGGATATCGACCATATCCCATTTATCGATGACAATGATTTGTCACATGGCAACGTGCAGTTCCAGTTTATCAATGTGCCTGAAAACACCGCGCGTCTGGTGACTGAAGTGCTGGAAAACAGCGCGACGACATCACAAGAAGCCTGGCGTCGTGGCTGGATGACCATCTATGTCGGACGCGATAGCAACGGCAATGGTAAGGCGGACCCAGCTGAAGAGTTGTTATGCCAATCCAACACCGAAATTGAACTGAACTACTGCTCAATCACGCATCCAGATGCTGGTAGCTACTGGATTGCCTATAGCAACGTGCGTACCGGTTCAGGCGATTTTGAAGAAATTGACATTCAAGACAGCTACAAAATTGCCACGGCTGTGGTGCCACAATCGGCCAATGCGCTGACAGTGCAAGGCCCAGCCAGCACAGACGGTACGCCAGTGACCATCGATTTAGGCTGGAATATCAATAACTTCGAAACTGGTGATGTCGCGTATGCCGGCTTTGATGTTGGCCCTGAAACCGCGCCTGGTAAAGTCGGTTTTGTGCCGGTGAAACTGACGCGTGGTTTAGATGACGTGACCATGGCGGTGAGCCAAACCCGAGCGCGTGGTGGCGATGTCGTTGACGTCAGTGTGCATGTCGAAGCCAACAACAGTGGCGCTGACCGCACCTTGGATTTAACCGCAGCGTTGCCAGCAGGTTTAACCTTAGTGCCAGGCTCAGTGGACGTCAGCCAAGCCGTGATGGCCAAACAGCTGACCGTACAAAACAATACGATTTCGTTAAAAGGCGTACAGAAGAACTCAGAGTTCTGGCCACGGGATTACATCATCACCGATAGCCGCACCGATGCCATGTGCCGTACACCTGTGTACAGCAGCCAAGCGGGCTCTAGCCAAGGTGGTTTTGTCGGGCTGGTGAAAACTCTTGGTTTAACGCCAGATTTTGGTGGTTCGGCGGTTGAATGGACAGATTCGCGCTTTACCATCCCGCTGAATTATTTCTGGGATAAAGGCTTGGCACTGTACAACAACGACGCGAACCAAACTTATCCAGAGCTGAAAGTGTCGCCGCAAGGCTGGGTGGCATTGGATCCATGGGTGGGTATGCCGCTATTCCATCAAAAGTTCCCGTTCTTTAGCTCGCCGTACACACCGATGATTGGCGTGATGTGGAAAGGCACTATGCTGGAATTTACTTGGGATCAACAACGCATCAGTACGCTCGGTACGCCGCTAAATGTAGTGTGGGGCGACAATGCTGCAACTTCGGGCATGGTGATCGGCCACGCCGCCAACACGGATGATTTGATTATCGAATGGGTCAATGCGCGCAGCGAACAATTCACAGCGACATGGAACGGCATCACCAAAGATGGTGAATCAGCCGATCGATATAACTTTGATCTGATCCTCAACCCACGCAATCGGTTTGCCGATGGCAAATATGAGCTGATCATGGCTTATGGCGATGTCGATTTTGCCGGCGATGCGGGCACAGGTTCTATTGGGATCCATGGCCACTACGGCGCTTTAGATATCTTCGGCTATCCATGGCAATTCGAAGGGGGCAAAGGTTACGCCTACAACGACCTCAAAGACAAATTGCAAAAAGACTTAGTGGTTTGTTACGACTACACGGGCCCTGAAGCCACTGCGTTTGACATCAACTTCCAAGTGCGCGTCGCTGAAACAGCGGCGGGTAAAGACTTGGCAGTGACACTGCAAAGTGCGGTCAGCGGTATGGGTTCACGGACGTTAAGCCAGCCACTGGCGGTTGCAGGTAACCTGAAAGTCTACCCAATCAATGATCAAACCGTGGTTGAAAACACCACACTCAAAGGGATCGCGGTGCAATACCATGATGCGGAAGGGCTGCCGAATGTGATCAGCGTCAGCGGCGCTAATGTCACGGCCGTGGTCAATGGCTCGGAATCCGGTGCGACCATTGATCTAACTCCAGGCAAAAACTTTGAAGGCGAAACCACGGTGACAGTGACGGTGGCGGATAAACTGAATTCCGCAGACCAAGCCAGCACCAGCTTCAAATTAAAAGTCACGCCGGGTGTCAACATTGTCGACCCAGAGCCAGCGAAACCGGTCGAGGTGGTGAAAAAATCAGGCGGTAGCAGCTCAGTACCTATGTTGGCCTTATTGGCAGCAGTCGCAGTGTGGCGCCGTCGCCGCATGCACTAAGCTTAGTGTCGCAACTTAAGCTGTAGTTACAGCTCTATGAAACGGCCCTGCGGGGCCGTTTTTTTATGCTGAAATTAAATGGTCAGACCAATTAGTCGTTGTCCGGCGTTTTTGGTGGTTTTTAGAGTTGGCGCTCTATAAAAATGCACGAAAACCAGCCATTCCATCGCACGAATGTTTACAGGTTTTGGTGATTCTGCTACTTTGTTGGGTATCTTGGATAATTGGTCTTACCAATTTACCGGTAGCAAAAATCGCTACAGCCGTCGCACATCAGATGTGACAAGGCCAAGCGCTTTGCTACGCTGAGTGAGCGATGAAAAACGACTTAAAAATAAAACCCGCAAAAATCTCTGATCAAATTGTCGAGCAGCTCGAACAAATGCTGCTTGAGGGTAGCTTTTTGCCTGGGCAAAAGTTACCGACCGAACGTGAATTAGCCGAGCAATTTGACGTGTCGCGGCCGTCGGTGCGCGAGGCGCTGCAAAAGCTGGAAGTCAAAGGCTTGGTCAGCCGTAAACAAGGCGGTGGCACTTTTGTCCGTGACAACTTAGTCGGCAGTTTAACCGACCCACTGTTTTCGCTGATTGGTCGGCACACCGAATCGCAATTCGACTTATTAGAGTTTCGTCACGCGCTAGAAGGTATCTGCGCTTATTACGCGGCGCTGCGTGGCACACACAATGATTTTGAACAAATTAAACACCGGTATGACGAGATCTGTCAGGCGCAAACCCATGGGGATTTAAGCGCCGAATCAGCGGCCGTCGGCCGGTTTTATTGCGCCGTAGCAGAAGCATCCCACAATGTGGTGCTGTTGCATTTGGTGCGCGGCTTAACGCCGCTGGTGGAGCAAAATATCCGACAAAACTTGGAGATTTTGCAGCAAACGGAAGGCATCGTGAGCCAACTGAACTCACACCGACAACGGTTAATGGAAGCGGTCATTCGCGGTGAGCCGGAACTAGCCCGGCAAGCCAGCAACAGCCACTTGGCCTTTATCGAAGAGGCATTGCTGGAAGCTGACCGGGAACGCTCACGACTGGAACGATCGTTGCGCCGTTCACAACAAAACTGAACAGGCACAGCAGAACAATAACAGCAGGGTCCTGCGCGGCAGGACGATTTTAAAGGAAACTTGATATGTCTGAAGTCAATAAAGTTGACGTCGACGTGCTCGAAACCCAAGAGTGGTTAGAAGCGCTGGAGTCCGTGGTACGTACTGAAGGGGTGGAGCGTGCACAGTTCATCTTAGAACGCGTGTTAGAAGAAGCTCGCCTGGAAGGCGTGGATATGCCAACTGGCGTGACCACCAACTATATCAACACCATCCCGCCGCAACAGGAACCACACTATCCAGGTGATGTGAACCTGGAGAAGAAAATTCGCTCGGTCATTCGTTGGAACGCCATTATGATCGTGCTGCGCGCCTCGAAAAAAGAGCTGGAACTGGGCGGCCATATGGCGTCTTACCAGTCGTCAGCTGCGTTTTACGAGACCTGCTTTAACCACTTCTTCCGCGCGCCGAACGAAAAAGACGGCGGCGATTTAGTTTATTATCAAGGCCACATTTCTCCAGGTATCTACGCCCGTGCATTTGTTGAAGGCCGTTTGACGGCTGACCAACTGGACAACTTCCGCCAAGAAGTCGGTGGTGAAGGTTTGTCGTCATACCCGCATCCAAAACTGATGCCGGAGTTCTGGCAATTCCCAACAGTGTCGATGGGTTTAGGCCCAATTACTTCGATTTACCAAGCCCGTTTCCTGAAGTACTTACATGGCCGTGGCCTGAAAGACACCAGCGCACAGCGCGTCTACGCCTTCTTAGGTGACGGTGAGATGGACGAGCCAGAAAGCCGTGGTTCTCTGTCGTTCGCCGCGCGCGAAAAACTGGATAACCTGTGTTTCTTAGTCAACTGTAACCTGCAGCGCTTAGACGGCCCTGTAATGGGCAACGGCAAAATCATCCAAGAATTGGAAGGTTTATTCCGCGGCGCAGGCTGGAACGTGATCAAAGTGGTGTGGGGCAGTGGTTGGGACAAACTACTGGCCAAAGACACCACCGGCAAGTTGCTGCAACTGATGAACGAAACCGTTGACGGCGACTACCAAACTTACAAAGCCAAAGATGGCGCTTACGTGCGTCAACATTTCTTCGGTCGTTACCCAGAAACAGCCGCCTTAGTGGCTGATATGACCGACGAAGAGATCTTCGCCTTAAAACGCGGCGGTCACGAGCCTTCAAAACTGTATGCAGCTTTTAAAGCGGCGCAAGAAACCAAAGGTCGTCCAACGGTGATTCTGGCCAAAACCATCAAAGGTTACGGCATGGGCGAAGCGGCTGAAGGCAAAAACATCGCGCACCAAGTCAAGAAAATGGACATGACGCATGTGCTGCAAATTCGTAAGCGCTTGGGCCTCGAAGACTATTTAACCGAAGAGCAAGTGGCTGAACTGCCATACCTGACGCTCAAAGAAGGCTCGCCGGAACTGGCGTATTTACATGCGCGTCGCGCTGCGTTGCACGGCTACACGCCAGTGCGTCTGCCAAACTTCACTGAGACCTTAACGCTGCCAGAATTAGGCGCGTTTGATGGCTTGATTGAAGAGCAAAAACGTGAAATTTCAACGACGATGGCGTTTGTGCGCGCACTGAACATTCTGCTGAAAGACGGCAATATCGGCCAACGTATTGTGCCGATCATCGCTGACGAAGCCCGGACCTTTGGTATGGAAGGTTTGTTCCGTCAAATCGGTATTTACAACCCGCACGGTCAAACGTACACGCCAGAAGACCGCGCTATTGTGTCGTACTACAAAGAAGAAACATCTGGCCAAGTGTTGCAAGAAGGCATCAACGAACTGGGCGCTATGGCGTCGTGGGTTGCTGCATCAACCTCGTACAGCACCAACAACCTGCCGATGATCCCGTTCTACATCTACTACTCGATGTTTGGTTTCCAACGTGTCGGCGATATGGCATGGCTGGCCGGTGACCAACAAGCGCGTGGTTTCTTGTTGGGCGCAACGTCAGGCCGCACCACGTTAAATGGTGAAGGTTTGCAACACGAAGACGGTCACAGCCATATTCTGGCGGGCACAGTGCCAAACTGTATTTCGTATGACCCAACCTATTCGTACGAACTGGCCGTGATCATCCAAGACGGTATCCGTCGCATGTACGGCCCAGCGCAAGAAAACGTCTACTACTACATCACTGTGATGAACGAAAACTATCATCACCCAGCGATGCCAGAAGGCGCCGAAGAAGGCATCCGCCGTGGTATTTACAAACTGGAAACCTTAACCGGTAGCAAAGCCAAAGTGCAGCTGCTGGGTTCAGGCACCATTTTGAATGAAGTGCGTCGCGCGGCAGAAATTCTGTCCGAAGAATACGGTGTAGCATCGGATGTGTTCTCGGTGACGTCATTTAACGAGCTGGCTCGTGATGGTCAAGACTGTGAGCGCTATAACATGCTGCATCCAAACGATGCGGAAAAAGTGCCGTACATCGCTAAGGTTCTAGGCAATGAGCCGGTGATCGCTGCGACTGATTACATCAAAAACTATGCGGACCAAGTCCGTGCCTTTATCCCAGCTGTATCCTACAAAGTGCTGGGTACCGACGGTTTCGGCCGCTCGGATAGCCGTGAAAACCTGCGCCGTCACTTCGAAGTGAACGCCGGTTACGTGGTTCTCGCCGCACTGCGCGAGCTGGCCAAACAAGGCAGCATCGACAAACAACTGGTCGCCGACGCCATCGTGCGTTTCGGTATCGATACCAACAAGCCAAACCCGCTGTTTGCGTAAGAGGATAGGCCATGACGATTGAAATTTTTGTGCCGGATATTGGCGCAGATGAAGTGGAAGTGACCGAGATCCTGGTCAAAGTCGGTGACAAGGTTGCCGCGGATCAGAGTTTATTGTCGGTCGAAGGCGACAAGGCTTCGATGGAAGTGCCTGCGGCGCAAGCCGGTGTCGTTAAAGAAATTAAAGTCAAAGCCGGCGATAAAGTTAAAACTGGTTCGCTGATCATGCTGTTCGACGTCGAAGGTGCTGCCGCAGCAGCACCAGTCGCCGCCGCGCCGGTAGCTGCTGCTCCTGTGGCTGCGCCTGTGGCAGCCGTAGCCAGCGAGCGCAAAGACGTAGCTGTGCCAGACATCGGCGGTGACGAAGTGGAAGTCACCGAAGTGTTGGTAAAAGTCGGTGACGTGGTCAGCGCCGACCAATCGCTGCTGTCGGTTGAAGGCGACAAAGCTTCGATGGAAGTGCCAGCACCATTTGCAGGTACCGTGGCTGAAGTGAAGGTCAAGGTCGGCGACAAAGTAAAAACGGGCTCCTTGGTGTTTGTATTCACCACGGGTAGCGCGGCATCTGCAGCGGCGCCAGCTCCTGTCGCAGCGCCAGTTGTTTCTGCGCCTGTTGCCGCACCAGCGGCTGCACCAGCGCCGGTTCAAGCTGCCGCTCCTGCAGCGCCAGCAGTGGCAGTTTCTGATGCGGAAGTCACGCAATCTGCAGCCTTTGCGCATGCTTCACCCGTGGTGCGTCGGTTAGCACGTGAATTTGGCGTGGATTTAAGCAAGGTGGCAGGCTCTGCCCGCAAAGGCCGGATCCAACGCGAAGACGTCCAAAATTATGTCAAAAACATCATTGCCCAAGTCACCCAAGGCAAAGGCGCAGCGATTGCGGCCGGCGCTCCTGGCAACAACATGGGCTTTGACCTGTTGGCATGGCCAAAAGTTGATTTCAGCAAGTTTGGCGCTGTGGTGGAAAAACCACTGTCACGCATCCAGAAGATCTCTGGCGCGAACTTGCATCGCAACTGGGTACGGATCCCACACGTCACGCAATTTGACGAAGCGGATATCACCGAGTTGGAAGAGTTCCGCAAAGATCAAAACAGCTTGGCTGAAAAGAAAAAGCTCGGCGTGAAATACACCCCGCTGGTGTTTATCATGAAAGCGGTGGCCAAAGCGTTGGAAGAATTCCCAACCTTTAACAGTTCGTTGTCGGACGATGGCGCGAGCCTGATCCTCAAGCAATACGTACACTTAGGCATTGCGGTGGATACCCCGAACGGCTTAGTGGTGCCAGTGGTGCGTGATGTCAACAAAAAAGGCATCATTGAACTGTCACGTGAATTGCAAGAAATCTCTGTCAAAGCACGTGAAGGCAAGCTGACCGCTGCGGATATGCAAGGCGGCTGTTTTACTATCTCTAGCTTAGGTGGCATCGGTGGCACGGCGTTTACGCCAATCGTTAATGCGCCAGAAGTGGCTATTTTGGGTGTTTCGAAGTCCGAAATTAAACCAAAATGGGATGGCAAAGCCTTCCAACCACGGCTGATGGTGCCGTTGTCGGTGTCGTATGATCACCGCGTGATTGACGGTGCCTTGGCCGCGCGCTTTACTGCGACCTTAGCGTCGTATTTAAGCGATATTCGCCAAATCATTATGTAATTCAAGGCTTGGCCCTTGTGGCCGGCAAACGGCGGATGGTAGCAATTCTGGTCCCGTGACTGAAAAGTTACGGGACAAGTTTCAGACAGGGTGCTAAAATCCGCGCAATTTTTTTACGCGAGGCCAAGCTCTCGCAACAAGCAAACGAACTGTCAGCACAGTTAAGGTAAAACAATGAGCAACGAAATCAAAACTCAGGTCGTCGTCCTGGGCGCTGGCCCTGGTGGTTACTCAGCTGCATTCCGTGCAGCCGATTTAGGTTTAGAAGTGACATTAGTCGAAGCACGTAGCACCTTAGGTGGCGTGTGCTTAAACGTGGGTTGTATCCCGTCGAAAGCTTTGTTACACGTTGCAAAAGTCATTGATGACGCAAAAGAAATGGCCTCTCATGGCGTAACTTTTGGCGCACCACAAATCGATTTAGACAAAATCCGTGCTTGGAAAGACAAAGTCGTTAGCCAACTGACTGGCGGTCTGTCAGGCATGGCGAAAATGCGTAAAGTAAAAGTGGTCAACGGCTACGGTAAATTCACCGGCCCGAACACGATGCAAGTCGGCGACACCACTATTACATTTGATAGCGCCATCATCGCTGCCGGTTCTGAGCCAGTTGCGCTGCCATTTATTCCAAAAGATGACCCACGAGTCATCGACTCAACTGGCGCATTGGAATTAAAAGACATCCCAGGCGAAATGCTGGTATTGGGTGGCGGTATCATCGGTCTGGAAATGGGTACTGTGTACCGTGCGCTGGGCTCAAAAGTATCGGTCGTTGAATTCGCTGACCAACTGGTACCAGCGGCTGACGCGGATATCGTCAAAGCCTACACCAAGTACAACAAAGACAACTTCACGCTGATGCTGTCAACCAAAGTAGTGGCAGTGGAAGCGAAAGCCGACGGCCTGTACGTGACGTTTGAAGGCAAAAACGCGCCAGCGTCGCCAGTGCGTTACGACAAAATCTTAGTCGCTGTTGGTCGTCGTCCAAACGGCAGCCTGCTGGATGCTGTTAAAGCGGGCGTCAACGTTGACGAGCGTGGTTTTATCAATGTCGATAAACAACTGCGTACCAACGTCCCTCACATCTTCGCGATCGGTGACGTGATTGGTCAGCCAATGCTGGCACACAAAGCGGTACACGAAGGCCATGTGGCTGCTGAAGTGATCTCTGGTCAGAAACATTTCTTCGACCCACGTTGCATTCCTTCCGTGGCTTACACAGATCCAGAAATGGCTTGGGTAGGTATCACTGAAAAAGAAGCGAAAGAAAAAGGCGTTGCCATTGAAACAGCGGTATTCCCATGGGCTGCGTCAGGCCGTGCTATCGCTTCAGCGCGCACTGAAGGCTTCACGAAGCTGATTTTCGACAAAGAAACGCACCGCATCTTAGGTGGCGCTATTGTTGGTATCAACGCCGGCGAAATGCTGGGCGAGATCTGCTTAGCGGTTGAAATGGGCGCAGACGCAGAAGATATCGCGCTGACTATCCACGCGCACCCAACGCTGAACGAATCAATTGGTTTAGCAGCTGAGATTTTTGAAGGGTCAATCACCGACCTGCCAAACGCTAAAGCGAAAAAGAAATAAGTCGGCTGGGGCCAAGCGCCTCGCTAACATCGAAAAAAAGAGCTGCTGATGCAGCTCTTTTTTTTGGGCAAAGGCGCCGCTGAACGCGTGGCCGCAGATATCCCCTTCGATGGGTTATATCATGAACAATGGCAGTGCTTCTGGCCGAACTCTTCACACGAGCAAGTGTAAAACAGCTGCATGTTGTTCTATCAATACGACGATAGCCCTGCAGCATGCGGTCTTTAGGGCAGGTGGTCACAGAATTGCGGTAATCGTTAATAGAATGTAATTACACCTTTAGGGAATTACCACTAACCCAGCAACCTACGCTGACCAGCGAGTTTTCGCTGTGGATTTCAGACGATTGCGGTACAATTCACTGAACTATAACCAGTCGGGTTACAACAAGCCCGATGATCCTCGTCCACCGACCCAACAGGAGGCTCAGATGCGGCAAGACGCATTTCTGCAGCATATTCAAGCGCAAATTGACGACGTGAAAGCGGAAGGCCTATACAAAGGCGAACGTATCATTACCTCACAACAATTTTCTGATGTGACGGTCAACGGCGAGCAAGTGTTAAACTTCTGTGCCAACAACTACTTAGGTTTAGCCAATTCGAAAGAACTGATTGCAGCAGCGCAGGCTGGCCTTGATAGCCACGGCTTTGGCGTGGCGTCGGTGCGCTTTATCTGCGGCACGCAAGATATCCACAAGCAGTTGGAAGCCAACATCAGCGCCTTTTTAGGCACTGAAGACACTATTTTGTACTCCAGCTGTTTTGATGCCAACGGCGGTTTGTTCGAAACCATTTTAGGCGCCGAAGATGCGGTGATTTCCGATGCGCTGAACCACGCCTCGATCATCGACGGCGTGCGTTTGTGTAAAGCCAAACGTTACCGCTACGCCAACAACGACATGGCTGAACTGGAAGCCATGTTAAAACAAGCCGACGCGGATGGCGCACGCTTTAAACTGATTGCCACCGACGGGGTGTTCTCGATGGATGGCGTCATTGCCGATTTAAAATCCATCTGTGATTTGGCCGATAAATACAACGCCTTAGTGATGGTCGATGACAGCCACGCTGTCGGTTTTGTTGGCAAAAAAGGCCGCGGTACTCACGAATACTGTGACGTGTTAGACCGTGTCGATATCATCACCGGCACCTTAGGTAAAGCCTTAGGCGGTGCATCTGGCGGTTACACCTCAGGTAAAAAAGAAATTATCGAATGGCTGCGTCAACGTTCACGGCCGTATTTGTTTTCGAACAGCTTAGCGCCATCGATTGTTACCGCCTCGATCAAAGTGCTGGAGATGCTGGCGCAAGGCGATGATTTACGCGCCAAACTGTGGGACAACGCGGCGTATTTCCGCGAAAAAATGTCGGCTGCAGGTTTTACTTTAGCCGGTAAAGACCACGCCATTATCCCGGTGATGCTGGGCGATGCCAAAGTGGCATCGGAATTTGCCCGCCGCATGCTCGAACAAGGCATTTACGTGGTCGGCTTCTCGTTCCCGGTCGTACCAAAAGGCCAAGCGCGCATTCGCACGCAAATTTCAGCAGCACACAGCAAAGAACAGTTGGATAAAGCCATCAACGCCTTTATCCGCATCGGTAAAGACATGGGCGTGATTTCCTGAGGTCGATGATGAAAGCATTAGCAAAATTAAAAGCAGAACCAGGTATTTGGCAAACTGAAGTGCCGATGCCAGAAGTCGGTCCGAACGATGTTCTGATCAAAATTAAAAAAACCGCCATTTGTGGCACCGACGTGCACATTTTTAAATGGGACGACTGGGCGCAAAAAACCATTCCACACGGCATGGTGGTGGGACACGAATATGTCGGCGTTGTGGTCGGTATGGGCTCGGAAGTGCGTGGTTTTAGCGTCGGTGACCGCGTATCGGGCGAGGGCCATTTGGTCTGCGGCCATTGCCGCAATTGCCGCGCTGGCCGCGTGCATTTGTGTCGTAACACCATTGGCGTTGGCGTCAACCGTCAAGGCTCGTTTGCCGAGTACTTGGTGATCCCAGCCTTTAATGCCTTCAAAATTCCAGACAATATTCCTGACAACATCGCAGCGATTTTCGACCCGTTCGGTAACGCAGTGCACACCACCTTGTCGTTTGATTTAGTTGGTGAAGACGTCCTCATCACAGGCGCAGGCCCCATTGGTATCATGGCAGTAGCCGTGGCACGTCATGTGGGCGCGCGTCATATCGTTATTACCGATGTGAACCCGTACCGTTTAGAGCTGGCGCTGAAAATGGGCGCGACACGTGCTGTCGATGTCAGCAAACAAAACCTGCGCGACGTGATGAATGAGCTTGGCATGACCGAAGGTTTTGACGTGGGCCTTGAGATGTCAGGCGTGCCATCGGCGTTTCGTTCGATGCTCGATACCATAAACCATGGCGGCAAAATTGCCATGTTAGGTATTCCACCGTCCGATATGGCGGTCGATTGGAACCAAGTGATTTTTAAAGGCTTAGTGATCAAAGGTATCTACGGCCGTGAAATGTTCGAGACTTGGTACAAGATGGCAAGCCTGATCCAATCTGGTTTGGATTTAAGCCCAATCGTTACTCACGAAATGCCAGTCGCAGACTTCCAGCAAGGCTTTGACATTATGTGCTCAGGGCAAAGCGGCAAAGTGGTGCTGAACTGGGAATAAGCCCCTGCCAGCGTATGCCATAAAAAACGCCGGTTTACACCGGCGTTTTTTTATCACAGCGTTCAGCTGTTGTGATCAGGCAATGGCATTGGGGCCCAGCACTAACGTCATTTCGACTTGTTGTTGCTCGATAGCTTGACTTAAGTCTTGTTCCAACTGCGGTTGAATTTCATTAAATGGCTTTAATAAACGTTTAAAACCATAGGCGCGGTTACGGCCGTGCACTTTGCCCAAATATAGTGCCATATCAGCGAGTTGTAGTGCTTTTTCCCAACCTAATTGTTCATCGCTAAGCCCATCAAACGGCATGGTAATAAAACCTGCCGACACAGTGACATGGATGTGATGGTCACCACTGACCACCGGCGTATTGCCGATGGCATTTAAAACCCGCTGCACCAGTTGTTCGAGTGCGTCTTGTTCGATACGACGTAACAAGATTAAAAACTCTTCACCGCCCCAACGCAGCACCATATCGTCAGTGCGCGTGAGCTTTTTCAGTCGACGCCCCAACTCGACAAGTACCACGTCACCGGCTTGATGGCCGAAGTGGTCGTTGATGTGTTTGAAGAAATCGACATCAAGCAGAATAAAAGCTTCATGGTCAGTCTGGGTTTTGCGCCGCTCATCTTTCGCGGTGCGACTGGCCATATAATCTTGTAACGAGCGCCGGTTGAGCAGGCCCGTCAACGGGTCATGCGTGGAGGTATAAGCGAGCTGGTCGTTGGCTTGTTGCAACATCGAGTTGGCCGAACGGACTTTTCGGTATAGCAAATACAGCAATGAAGAGCCGAGGACCAACACCAAACCAAATAAGATCACCACCCGCTGTTGGAGCTGTTTGGTTTCAATTTCGGCGGTTTTGAGGGCGTTTTGCTGTTTTAGTGTTTCGATTTCGCGGGCCTTTTGCTCCGCGGAGAAAGCTTCCTGCAGTGCACTCATTTGTTTATCGCGTTCGGATTGAAACAGTCGCTGGCTTGAGTTGAGTTGTTTGCGGACTGTTTCTGCTTCTTCGGCGTGCATGCCTGCGAGTTTATAGCCGTCGGCTAATTCTTCGTAATAGCTGATCATTTCAAATTCAGGCACTTGGTCTTGCTCGGCCATCGACACCATTTCAGCCATCAGCGCTATACCATCTTTAACTTGACCATCAAGCAACATGGCGTAGCCGCGATTGAATTGCGCGGTAGCGATGCCATCCCGGAAATTCTGTTTTTGGGCGATTTGATAAGCACGTTCAAATGCGGCGGATGCCTCTTTTAGCTTTTTCTGTTTAAGTAGTGCATCGCCGAGGTTGTTTTCGAGCAAAAAGGTGTCAAGGCCAGGATATTGGGCTGACAATTGTAGTGCTCGACGCAAGGTTTGTTCGGCAGCAGCATGGTTATTCTCTTCCGATTCAATATGAGCTTGTAGTCGATATAAATCAGGGACTTGTGAGCGCAAGTTGTCACTGCGTAAGCCAAGTTCAATCGAGCTCTTCAACAAGCTTTTTGCTTCATTGAAGTTTTCCATGCTGATATTTAGCTGGATCATGCTGTTCGCCAGCACCAGTTTGCGGGCAGGTGTACGCGGATGATGGTAGTTTTCCAGCGTTTTGTAAGCCGTAATATAGGCTTTTAAGGCTTCAGGGAAATTATTGCGGTTTTGCCATTCAGAGCCAAGGAAACTAAATACCACATAACGAATGCGCGGGCTTTCAACGTTGGGGGCCAATCGCAACACGTTGTTAAACACGGCGTTCGCTTCATTCAGTAAATTCTGGCTTTTATAGAAATAATATTTCTGGCTGTCTTGCTCCGCTTGGAAATCAATATTCGGATGTTCTTGCAGAAACTTTTCAGCCAGTTCTACATAGTGCTTCTGTGCTTGCACATCTTGGCGCGTGCCAGCGGCCATCATCAAATACACCAAAAGTCTGCTTTGATCTTCAGGCTGAATAAGCTGTTGCAACTGTGGCTCTAACGATGCCAACAGCGCATTGGCTTCAACGGGTTTGGAGTCAAACAGTTCAAGATATTGGTCGAGTTGCGCATCTAAGGGACCCGCAATAGCCGCAGGACTGGCCAGAGCGACAGTGACAAGCGCGGATGCAAGCAAGCGTTTGCAAGACAAGGATAAATGCATGGATTCCTGGGGCCTCGTCAGTTTGCTGACGTTATTGGTATTATGGACCTTTCTACAAACTCCGTCGGAATTTGTTACAGACTGTATCAGCATAACGATTGTCGGAGTTTTCGGCAAATATTGTTTAAATAATAGAAACTAAACCGTTCAAGTGGCGAAGAACTGCGACGATGAGTTTGCGACGACTGGCCATCCATCTGCTAAGATGGGGCAAACTTGAATTTGAAAGTCCGGCATGCAAGCGTTTAAACATCTCATTGCACAAATCCTTTCCTTTTTGGCGCTGCTTCTGGTCGTCATCGTGTTGACGGGGTGGTTGCTGCTGGATACTCAACCTCTGGTGGAACGCAGTTCCGCTTTAAGTGCCACTTCAGTACAAAATGGTCGGCAGCTGATGAGTTCCATTAACGCCTCGATGGAAAACGAGGCTGCCACTCAGTTAGTCATTCAAACCAATGCCGATGAGCTGAATGCTGCGTTTGCGATTGCTGCGCGGACCTTGCCGGGTTTTCAAGGCGAAACCAAACTGCAATCCGATGGCTTGTCTGTGCTGATGACGATGCCGTGGCAGTTCATCGAGCGCACATATTACGTCAATGCGACAATTCACATCGAAGCGGTGCAAGGTCCGTTGCAGTTAAAGCAAGTACAAGTGGGCAAAGTGACCTTGCCAGGGCGCTTTGCGCTGAATCTACTTAGTTGGGTGGCCGACGAGGCATGGGGGCAGGGCTCGGGCGCTCAATTGCTTGCCAAGGTGCGTTCGGTCAGTGTGCATGACCAAGAGCTGACGGTCGAACTGGAAAAACCACAAGGCTTTGGCGTGAGTTCACTCAAGCAACAAGGCGTAGCTTTGTATCGCAAGTTCACTGGTGCCGATTCGCTAAAACAAGACATTGAAATTTATTATCAGCTGGCCGAGCAGTTCAGTCGGCAACAACAGGAAAGTAGCTTAGTGCCCTATTTGCAGCTGGTGTTTCGGGAAGCGCAACGTCGCTCGCAAGCGTCAGCAGATCCAGAGCGAGCCTTGGTAGAGAACCGCGCCGCTATTTATGGTCTGGCGCAGCTGCTAGGTGGTAAAAACTTGCAACTGATGGTCAACGAAGTGAAACACGACGATGAACAAGCTGCGCTGAAGGTGACATTGGCGCGTCGGCGTGATTTGCAGCAGCACTTTATTTATTCCGCGACTTTGCACTTGTTAACCAGCCAAAACATGTCGGCAACCGTCGGCGAAACCAAAGAGTTATTGGATTCTTTGCAAGGTGGTAGTGGTTTTAGTTTTGTCGACTTATTGGCAGACAAAGCCGGGGCTCGTTTTGCCAGATTAGCGACACTGAGCCCGCAGCATGCCCAAGCGGTACAGGCCTTTTTCAGCTCGATGGATCGCCAAGAATCTGACGTGTTTCCATCCAAAGCCCGGCTGCCAGAAGGGATGCCAAAAGAGCTGTTTGAGCAGAAGTATCAGTCGATAGATTCGACGCTGTACCAACAAATTGTCGAAGAAATTGAGCGTCGGCTTGACGCGTTACCGCTGTATCAGTTGGAACACCAAATTAGCTCGAACTAAGCGCCATTTGTTTTTTTAGACACTGCGGCGACGGCGTTTGAGGGTAAGCACCAGCAGTACTATGCCTGATAAGGTAAAACCAAGCGCAGTAATGCTGCTAGCGATCAGCAGTGGGTTGTGGCTGTTCTCGCGTTCTTGGTAATCCATGATGTGCAGCATCCAAGCGAAGTCATAAGCGCGCCACAGCGGTGTGCGCACGCGTTGCACCTGCCCTGTCACAGGGTGCAGATAAAAGGTCACGTCATCCGAAAAATCCACTCGAAATAACGGCGCACTCAAGCCACGCGCTTCTAGTGGCACTTGCGTTAACCATTGCACTTGCTGCACGCTGGCCTCGCCTTGGTATTGCGTCAATGCCAACGCAGTGGCTTGTTCGGGTGACAATGGCGCCAACTCCTTGCCGCTTTGCGCGTCGATGTAGCGCTCACCTTGGTTACCTTGCAGCAGATACACAGGCAGTTCGGCACGTTGCGTGAGGCTAAGCTGCAAGCCCGCAGCTGCCTGCGCGGTTGGCACGAGCTGTTGTGGCGCAATGCGAGCGCTCGACCAATCTGCCGCCGGCCAATCTTTACGCAGCAAATTGCCACGGACTTCATTGATATCAAATGCACTCATCAGCAGGCCAGAACCAAACCAGGCTAATAACTGCAGTGACAACAGCACGCTTAACCATAAATGCAGGCGACGCCAGGTAGCTAGAGATTTGAACATAATCAACCTTGAGGTGAATAAGATGCGAGTTGTCGCAGGTAAGTCGCGCCAAACGACTACTGTAACGAGCTTTGTCGCACATCGAAAGCTACTGCGACAATTGGTCGCAGTCACATCGGAACATGGCTTGCAAGAAAAACACATGAAATCACGGCAACATAGGAATAGAACCTGGTTTTAGGGCACGTCTGTGGCAGCAGATCAGCACTGCAAGTGCTCAGTCGGTTCAAACTTTGCGATCAAACCAACCAAACTCTCGACATTACAAGGTAGTGAGGCCCAGCGCCGCACGCACAAAAAAGCCGGCAGGAGGCCGGCTTTTTCATGTAGGAGCGAAGGTTATTTAGAACCGACCGAATCCCCGGCAAAGCCCAGCAGCGAAGCATTTGCCCAGTTGGCGCAGACTTTGGCGTTGCCGCCGGTGGTGCGCAAACTCAACACCCGAATGCCACGAATATCGAGTTCTGGTTTCACCACGGCCGGCGCTTGCACTAAGCCTGAATCATAGAGCAACACATCGTCACCATAGATTTGGAATTGCACGCCGCCGGCGGCTTTACAGCTGTCATCGACCCCAACGTCGGCACGTAATAATTGCCAGTAACCTTTGAGCGCATAGTCGATGCGACTGTGATGCGATACGCCAAGCCCTTTGCTGAATTTCAGGCCATTCATTTGCATGACAGGGCCGTCCGCTTTGGCTTTGCCGCCGTTGGCGCGATTTAGTTCCACTGGCCCTACCGCGTTGTCGCTGCGAAGTGGTGTCACCTCGGCTAAGAACAATTGTTGCGGTGCAGCGTTTGGCAGGGCTTGCTCAAACACTTTGAACTCCGAAATGGTGATAGGGCTGACTTGGCGTGGCAACAAGGCGTTGTATGCTTTAACACTAGTGCTATTGGCTGCCGTGACCATAGGATCTGCCTCCGCTTCATCCCAAGTCGACAGTACCCGCAGGCGCATTAACCGGCCGGGTTTGGCTGGGAAGCTGACACGTTGTGCTTGTTGTTGCTGTTTTAGGCTACCACGGTACACCGCCTGGCCCCAATCGCCGTTGTTGTCCGCCAAATAGACTTCAAAGTCGCGCACTTGGCCATATTGCCAGTGCTTGTCGTTACGTGGCGCTATCGAGAACCCTTCAATCATCCGCCGCTCACCCAAAGACAACACAAATTCATGGGGACCGGTTTTGACAGATTGGTCACGTTTAGTTCTAAACCAAGTATCAGGGTTGCCATCAAACATGTTCTCCAGCACGTGGCCTGATTCTTCGGCAGGGCGGTTCAGCACCAACATGCTGTCGGGGGCGATACTGTGGTCATCCGCTGGGGCTGCAGGGTAGTCGCCGGTGCGATTAAGCGGCAAGGCCGCGTTAATGCGCGCGATGATCTGCAGCGGTTCTTGGATCGATTGGGCAGCGGTACGTACTCGGATCACGCCATATTGCGCATCGTCAAAGGCATAACCCGCTTTGCCTGCGGCCAGTTCGGCCAGTGAGCGCTGTTTCAAGGCGCTGCCGTTGAGCTCGACGCTGTCGGGTTTTACTCGACTGTGCAGCCAAAATTCGTACGCACGTGTCGGCTCTTGACCTTGATAGGTCCCTTGCACGGCCGCTACTGTGACTTGGATATCGCCGGCTTTACCTTGCGGCGCTTTGACTTCAATGCGCTGTGTGCTTGATGCACCTTGCAAATAATCTCGCGTGACGCCGTCATCTTCATACAACGAATAGCTGCTCTCGCCATACGGATAAATGTCCAGAGTCAGCAGATCTTTGGGTTTTTCACCGTCAAAGTTCATCGCCGGGTACATCGGCAAAATAGCGCCAGCCCGCACAAACAGCGGGATAGTCTCCAGCGTCACTTGGTAGTCCAAGGTAGTGCCGGCGGCAGGTGCATCGACCACCCGGCCGTCCCAGTAGTCAATCCATTGGCCCTCTGGCAAATACACATCTTTGCGCCAGCCTTTGCTGGCGGCCATCGAGCGATAGACAGGCGCCACTAACAAGTCGCGGCCGAGCATAAATTGGTATTTGTAACGCTCGTTCTTAGCGCCAGGGCTTTGTGGATGGTCCCACATCAAGCCGCGCACAATCGGCGCGCCAGTGTCGGCCGCTTGTTTCGCCGTCGTGTACATGTAAGGCATCAAACGCATTTTTAGCTTTAAAAACTTGCGGTTAATTGAGCGGTACGGCTCGTCAAACCACCATGGATGCTTGCGCTCGGCCTTGGCCCAGCCTGACATGCCCATCAGCACCGGGGTGAAGCTTTTCCATTGCAAATCGCGAGTGTAGGTTTCTGGACTGCCACCAAAAATGCCGTCGACATCACCGGTGGCATAGGCTTGGCCTGACAAACCTGAACCAATCAGCGTTGGAATATGCCAGCGGATATAGTCCCAGCTGCCGGATTGATCACCCGTCCAAGTGACGGCGTAACGCTGAATACCAGCCCAGCCCATCACAGTCCAAATAAAGGGCCGTGCATTGGAATTCTGCAAGATGCCGTTGGCGGCCGCTTGGTTGGCGTCTAAAGCAAATTGGTAACCTTGGCCGGTCCAAGCCACATCGAGTTTTTGGGCGCGGGTTCCGGCGGTGCCTACTTCCCAAGCGATTTTATCCACGCCATTTTCTGTCCAAAGCCCGGTTTTAAAGCCGTATTTAGCAAGGCCTTTGACCACTTCCGGCAAATTGGTATAACCACAGCCGTAGCCGTCGTTGGGCAGGATCCAACCGCCTGGCATGTCGTGTTCGCGGTATTTTTTCGCTACGGTTTCAATGACATCCGGTGTAGTGCCCGTGGGGCCATCGCTCCAGCCATCGGGCACTGTGCCTGGTTTTTTGACGTTGTCGCCGTCGTTGTAACAATCAGCGTCGCCATATTCAAAGGCCCAGCGCGGTAGTAGCTCGGCGCGGCCGGTGAGGCGGGTGTACTGATCCAGCACACCGCGCAGGTCATCGGCCACCATCACATAGGTGTCGTAGCGATTTTCTTGGTGATTAAAGCTGCTGTAATCAGCCGAGCGGAAGTCATAGCTGCCGTTGGCCCAGCTGTTGCGCAATAAGCCATAGCCTTTGCTCGACATCACAAAAGGCGCCGGACTTGGTCTGTCGTGTTCTTCCCAGCCGCCGGAGTAGGAGATCTCCATCGCTTTGCCTTTGAACTCGAAGTGACCATTTTGTTGGCCGCCACCATAAAAATGCTCATCGGCGCTGCTGGAAAGGGTTTGCAACGATTGTTTGTCACTAAGTGTCAGTGGCTGCAACTCTTCCCACAACTTGGTGCGGTTGTCGGCTTTGTATAGCGCTAAGCGCAGCGGTTTTTCATAGATGCGCAGTGCTAACTTGTCCGTTGTCAGCAATCGATAGCCATCGGCATCTTTGAAGTCATACCGCACCTTGCTTTGAGGTTCGGCGATGACAATCGGCGCCGCTTTGCTGCCTTCGCCAACCAACACACCTTGCGTGCCGGCTTGAATGCGCAGTACTTGATCACTAAAAACGCTGATTTGCAGCTGCAATTGATTGTCGGTATTAATTTGTACTTGCTGTGGTGCTGTCTGGATTTGTTGCACGTTGCCAAGTGGTGCAGCCCACGCGCTAGCACAAAGCAATGGTAGAACAGCGAGAGCAAACGAAGCCCGCATAAAAACTCCTGTTATCGGCCGTTACCGCGCGCCAGCGATAGCTTTGTGCACAGTTTAGTGGCAAAGTGTCTGTTTTGACGTTAAAGCGCGGTTAACTATTGTCGGTTCGGCTGTTATAACGTCAAAATGAAAGCAAACGCAAGTGTTTATTCTGGTTTCGCGACGGAAAATAACCGAAATACGACTAAGCGCGCAGCGATTTGTTTTTGCATGCTTTCGAATAGATTTACTGTGTAGCAAAGGATTTAGCCTCGGTAGACTGTGCATGTACCCAGCAAGTAGCTTTCACTTGCAGAATAACGAAAATAAATGAAAGCAATTGGTATTTAAAATACAGAGTGACAGAGGTTTTGACGTGGAGTTATCAACAATTGAACGTCAGCAAGAAATTGTTCGGCTGACTAATGAATTAGGCAAAGTCACTGTGGCGGACCTTTCCAGCCGCTTTGGCGTGTCGGAAGTGACCATTCGCAGTGATTTGGCCACTTTAGATAGTAAAAAATTACTGGTGCGTTCACGCGGCGGTGCTTTGGTGAACGACGACCTAAGCCGCGAGCTGTCGTTTAAGGAAAAGCGCCAGAAAAATTCCGAGCTCAAACAAAAGCTTGGCCGCGCTGTCGCGGAGCTGATCAAAGACGATGAACGGATCATCTTGGACTCAGGCACCACCACCGAAGCGGTGGCCGAGCATTTGAGCCTGCATAAAAATTTAACCGTGATGACCAACGGCTTAAACATCGCGTTAGCGCTGTCGCAAGCCGAACGGGTCGACGTGATGTTGACCGGCGGCACGTTGCGTAAAAAATCTTTGTCATTTTACGGCCCACAAGCGGAACAATCGCTGCAAAACTATTTGTTCGATAAAGTGGTACTCGGCGTTGATGGCTTTGATTTCAGCACGGGGCTGTCGACGCATTTTGAGGCCGAAGCGACCCTAAACCGCCTGATGTGCAAAGTCGCCCGCGAAATTATTGTGGTGACGGATTCCAGCAAGTTCGACAAGCAATGTTTCCATCTGATCGCACGCCCAGAGCAAGTACACACCTTAGTCACAGATGCGGGCGTGTTGCCAGAGCATGTGGCAGCGCTTGAAAAACTCGGCATTCGTGTATTGGTGATTAGCTAAAAGGGCAGCACGGTGTGGACGCTTGGGGTTGATATCGGGGCAACAAAAACTGAGTGGATGTTGTTTGATGCCTCAGGCGCTTGGGTGCTGCACCACCGCGAAGCGACCGCCGCGTTAGCACCAAACCAGTGGTTAGCTTGGCTGCGTCAGTGCGTAGCGCCAGCCCTGTTGCATGGCTCGCGTCTGCGCATTGGCATCGCGTTTCCGGGTGTCTTGAGCAAGCAGGGCCTGTTACGTGCGTCCAATTTGCCGCTGCTCGATGGTCAACTCACACTCGACATGTTGCAACAGGCACTAGCGTTTGATGTCACGGTCGGCAACGATTGTCGACTCGCGGGGTGGGCGGAAGCACGCCTTGGCGCTGGACGTGGCGTCGACAAAGTTCTGCACCTGCGGCTTGGAACTGGTCTTGGCGGCGGCTTTTGTCTCGGTGGTCAATTGTACTCAGGTCATCAGGGCGTAGCCTGCGAAGTTGGGCATCAAGGCATGGCTTCCGCGTGGCTAGCACAGCAGCAACTGCCACTGTGGCGCTGTGGTTGTGGCCAACTTGGTTGTGTTGAACAATATGTGTCGGGCCGCGGCTTGTTGCAGTTGTATCAACACGCCGCTCACTTACCAACGATGCCAGAGTTAATGCAATGGCAACTGGCGTTTGCAGCGGCCGAACCTGCCGCACTCAAGGCATGGCAGCAACTGTGGGATGGTCTTGGCTGGGTCATCGCTGGGCAGCAACTAGCATTTGATGCTGAACTTGTGGTGCTAAGTGGCGGTGTGGTGGCGGCGGGGATCGACCTCGATGCCGTCCAGCAAGCGTGTCGACGCGCCTTGTTTAGTGGTGTCGAGGTGCCGACCATCCGCTTGGCACAACTCGCCAACAGCAGCTGTTATGGCGCTGCGCTGCTCGCTGGCGCGGTATTTAACGACCCGTCGGCTCGTTCTGCGTAAAACCGCGGTTACGTCGTGATTCCAATAGTTGATTGAGCTGATCCGCTGTAGACGCTTTGCGCTCGCAAGCGACACTTTTGGCGCTGAGTGGATCTTTCAGCAAGTCTGTGTTGGCGGACGCTAAAAAACAGCTCTGACCGATTTTGACCACTTGTCGCCCATCATCTAGTACATCTTGCACATTGCTGGCCATGCCGCTGGCGGTCAGTGCCGCTTGGTGCTGTTGTGCAATAGACCGCGGCTGCTCAAGGGCGCTGCGCGTGCTAACCGCCTGCAATTCCGATTTGCTTAACTCGCGTTGTTGCTGGGTTTGCAGATAGTCGGTGGCTCTATCGAACAACGAGCCGCGGTTTGGTTGCGGCAACGTCGTTGTTGAAAGTGTGATTGAATCTTTACTGGCGGTTGTGACGACGCTCGTCGCCGACGTAGGCTTTTGCGCTGCGGGCGTGTTGACTTGATGGGCAGAGGTGTCGCGAACTTGCTTGGTCATAGCGGGTTTTGTCATCGCTTTTTTAGGTACTGCGGCTGTGGATGTAACCGACGGTGTTGAGCTGGTATGCGTCGCTGATGTTTGCTCCTTTGCCGAAGCTGGTTCGTTTGGCGTTGCCATCTCGCTTTTTATGATAGGTTTTGTTGGTGCAGACGCCTGCCACAAACTGACTTCGATGGGTGCTGGTTGCTTCGTGGGGGCGGTGGTGCGCAGTTGCCACATGCCAGCAAATAGCAGCGCATGCACCAACAATGAAATGAGCCAGGGGCGAGCACGTCGTAACAAAATGACTCCACAGCATAAAAGCAAGTGATGCTTTGAGTGGGGGCGAGGCGACAAGTTCCGCGTCTTCACGGATCTTTGCCGTTACGCTCCTGCCACCGCCAATCGTGTTTTTCATACCTGCTATCCCGTTGCGACGAAACTTCGCTAGCGGCGACTGGGCGAAAACTTGAAGCTTTGATATGCTCAAAACAGGAACATCGAAATGGAAGCCGCAGATGTCATCTCGGCGCACGTTCAGCTGCATCTATGTCGGGCTAGCAATGCTGAGTGCTTTGCTGGCGGCGTTTGCTATTCATGCGGTTGAATCACCGCTGCGGGTCGTTTATGGCTCGCCTGTAGGCCCTGTTCCCACACCTCAAATGTATCCCTACAAAATGCTCAAAGCGGCGCTAGATGCGTCAGGCAAACCCTATCAATTGCAGCCTGCTAATGCCGATATGGTGCAAAGTCGAGTGCTGCGGGAAATCGAACAAGGCAATGTCGATGTGTACTGGAGCGCCACTTCAGCAGAGCGCGAGGCGTCATTGCGGCCAATCCGAGTGGCCTTAGATAAGGGACTCAATGGTTGGCGCATTTTGTTGATCCGAAAAAGTGATCAGGCGAGATTTGCTGCCATGCGTACCGAGTCGTCGTTTCGACGTTTAACCTTCGTGCAAGGTCATGATTGGCCAGACACTCCACTGCTCACTGCCAATGGTTTTAAAGTCCTAACGGCACAGCATCCACCGGCAATGTTTGAAATGCTGCTCAAACATCGTGCGGATGCGTTCCCACGCTCGGTGATCGAAGCGTTTCGCGAGCAAGAAAACTACCCTGAACTGATGGTTGAACCAAAATTTGTATTGGTCTACCCAGCCGCCGTGTACTTTTTTGTCAACAAAAGCAATGACGAATTAGCTAAGCGATTAGAAGTTGGGTTAAAGGCCATTCAACAATCGGGTGAGTTTGATCGGCTATTCAATGAGCGATATGGCCGCTCCATCCAAGCGGCTAACTTGGCGCAGCGCCAAGTGATCCAGCTCGACAATCCAAGCATACATATCCTTGAACAAGCGGGCCTTGGTGGGAATATCCTAAAGCCTGCAGCACATTAGATCCTGATGGGAGCGGGTATGAAAAGGGCGTTTATGCGAATTAGTGCTTGGTTGCTGTTAGTCGGTAGCGTCGTTGCATGTACCGGAGTGCCAGAAGGGGCCAAGGTGGTGCAACCTTTTGCGGTCGAGCCCTATATGGGCGTGTGGCACGAAGTCGCCCGTTTAGATAATAGGTTCGAACGTGGCTTAACCAAAGTGACCGCCCAATACAAGTTGCTTGACGACGGACGTATTCAAGTCACTAACCGTGGCTTTGATGCAGAAAGTGGCGAGTGGCAACAAGCTGATGGTGTTGCTCGTTTTGTCAGCGAAGAAGCTAAGACGGCGCAAAGGGCTGAGCTCGAAGTATCGTTTTTTGGGCCTTTTTACGCCTCTTACAATGTGGTGAAACTCAGTAGCGATTACCAATATGCGTTGGTGGTGGGTAAAGATACTGAGTATGCGTGGTTGCTCGCCAAAACCGATACACCTGACCCCATGATCTGCCAGCAGTTTTTTGCCGAGGCGCAGCGCCTGGGTATTGCCCCGCAACAATGGGTGCATTTGTTGCCATGTCAAGCGAACGACGCTGCGCAACCAAGTAAAACTTGATGTAAAGAATCAAATCAATCAATTACTTGCAATTGATTGTTGCCTTTTGAGCTCTGTGGTAAATACTAAAGTAACGTTCCCTATTTTGGTGTTTATGTTATGAGCTCACTTCTTAACTCCGTTGATCAGCGAACCAACCTTGCCGGCCATAACCGTCTTGAGCTGTTATTGTTCTTTTTAAACGGCACGCAGCCGTTTGGCATCAACGTATTCAAAGTGCGCGAAGTGTTGCAATGTCCTGAATTGAGTTCCATCCCTGGCGCCCACCCGACCGTGCGTGGGGTGGCGCAACTGCGCGGCATGCCCGTGACTGTCATCGATTTGAGTATGGCAACCGGCGGGCCAAAACTAGAAAATCTAGAGACTTGCTACGTGTTAGTCACCGAATACAATCGCCACACCCAAGGCTTTTTAGTGTCGGGGGTTGACCGGATCGTCAACAGTTCGTGGGACCAAATTCTGCCACCGCCTGCCGGCATTGGCCGTACCCACTATGTGACGGCTGTGACACAGATCGACAAAAAGCTGGTGCAAATTATTGACGTTGAAAAGATTTTCGCAGAGATCTCGCCGGTCAACGAAGATGTCAGTAAAGAAGTCAAAGAAAAAGCCAAAGAGATTGATCTGACCAATATCACCATTTTGATTGCAGATGACTCGGCCGTCGCTCGTAACCAAGTCAAACGGGCTATGAGTGCAATCAATGTCAACACCGAAACCGTCAATGATGGCCGAGAAGCGTTACAGTGGTTGGTCGACAAAGCGGAAAAAACCGCTGGACCGCTATTTGAAAAAGTCCCGGTAATTATCTCCGATATCGAAATGCCTGAAATGGATGGCTACACCCTGACTGCAGAGATCCGAGCCAATGAGGCGCTTCGCGGCATTCATATCATTTTGCACTCATCGCTCAGCGGGGTGTTCAACGAGGCCATGGTGAAAAAGGTCGGTGCAGATCAGTTTATTGCTAAGTTCCACCCAGATGAATTGTTGACAGCTGTGCAGCATTGGATGAAGCAAAACGGCGCTCATTAAAGTCAATCAGCAGCCGCGCATGCAACAAAAGCCACCAACGACCGGTGGCTTTTTTTATCGATGACAGAGCATTATTCGATGTTGGCTTGCCGTAACAGTTTGGTCATTTCGTCGATGATCGCCGCAAGTTCGGGTCGACTGTTTGGATCTTGTTTGAGTTGCGTTTCTGCGGCCTGGGCAAATTGGCTTAACGTGGCAAAATCGAGACACGCCGCTGTGCCTTTGATTTTATGTAACAAAGCTTTCAGTTCACTAGTCGATGCTTGTTGCAGTGACACTCGCTGTTGTGGCAATGATTCGATATAACTCAGCTGTAGCTCATCAAACACGTTGGTGGGATCCACAGTGGATTGCGTCACAGTTTGCAAACCGTTCGGCGTAGCTACCGCAGAGCTTTCGTTGATTTGTCGGACGTAAGGTCTCACCGCCTGCAACAGGGCATGACGCGTCAGCGGTTTGGTGAGCACCTGCTGTGCGCCCGCAGCGAGGATTTGTTGATGAACATCGGTTTGCACATCGGCCGTGACAGCTATCACCACGGGTTTTACCGGCGAATGCGCCAATTGTTTTAAAACGCCCATCCCATCGAGTAACGGCATATGCATGTCAAGTAACAACAGATCCACCGGCTGTTGTTGTAACGTTTGTAGCACCTGATTGCCGTCACTGGCCTCAAAGAACGTCAAACCAGTCTCTGCCAGCATCGACTTGAATAAACGACGCAATTCGTCGACGTCGTCAGCGAGTAACAAGGTGCCTTGCCATTGTTCGTGCAGCTCGGTTTGTTGCTGGTCAACTCGCTCTTTGGCGTGCTCGATAGCATCTGCCGTCAATTCAATCAGTGGCAGATGTAACGTAAAGCAACTACCAAACCCCAAGGTGCTATGCAAACTTAGTGACGCGCCGAGTAATTCCGCCAAGCGCCTACTGATAAACAAACCCAAACCTGTGCCACCAAATTGTCGAGTCGTACTGACATCCGCTTGTTCAAACGCTTGGAAGATCCGTACTTGTTGCTCGGCACTGATGCCTGGGCCTGAATCGGTCACTTCAATAATCAGTTGTTGCTTTTCGTGGCGAATGGTCAGACGCACAAAACCTTGTTGGGTAAATTTCAGCGCATTACTCAGTAGATTTAATAAGATCTGCCGCAGCCGCAAACTGTCGGAATAGATCCACTCAGGGAGGTTCTTTTTCAGATCTAACTCAAACCGCAAGCCTTTGCGCTCCGCCAGCGGTTGGCAGGCTTGTTGGAGCTCGTTGAGAAGTTGCTGTAACTGGAACACTTCCGGGTTGATGGCTAGCTTGCCTTCTTCGATTTTGGCGCTATCCAAAATGTCATTGACGATCTGCAGCAGGAAGTCACTGTGATCGCGCAGAGCCCGCAATTGTCGGCTGGGTTCGTCGCCTTGTTGTGTCGCAGCGAGCTGTTCAGCATACCCTTGGATCACGGTCAGAGGTGTGCGAAGTTCGTGGCTCATGTTCGCCAAAAACCGGGTTTTGACCGCGGCCAGCTCGTTTGCTTTATCGCGCTCTGTGGCGAGCTCACGCGTTCGTTGTTGCACTCGCAGTTCCAGTTCATCGCTGAGTTCAGTTTTTTCTTTCAGCACTTGCTGTAGTTCGCGTACTGCTTGCTGGATGCGTCGCTGTAGGTGCAAATAACTCTGTTGCAGCTGCTCGAATTCGCGTGACGTCGTGGTGAGTTTGGGCAGTGCTGGGCCCGCATCGGCAACATCGAGGTTGCGTAGAAGTTTGACTAACGCGCTGAGAGTATTGGTGTAGCCAACGACAAACTGCCCAGCGCTATGGCGTACGATCAGCGTTGATAAACCAAGTAAAATCAGGGTGATGGCTGTCATTGTGTTGTATTGCCAATACGTTGGTTCCATTTCTGTATACAGAATTAGTTGCCAATCGGTGCCAGCAATTTGCACCTGTTGCAATAAATGCTCACCACGATTTGACAGCACTGGCACTGCACCACTTAATAGCCACGATTGACTAAACAAACGCTTATCTGGTTGCAGTTGCAACTGCTGCAAATTTGCCGGTTGGCCCAGCGCAGTCGAGGCATCCGTGCCCCATAATTTATAACCTTGTCCATCTAAGAGGATGAAATTTTGCCAAGGTCCAGCATTGATCTCGCCAAAGCTCGCCGTGAGGCGTTCAATCGCAATCGACACTTCCAACACGCCCGCAAAGCCCTGCTCATCAAGTAGCGGCACCGCGATGGCCACAATCAGATCTTTGCCAAGTTGCTGGCCACGAAACATATCTGTGATCACCGGTAAACCGGTTTGTTTCGGAACTTGAAAATAGGGGCGGAAACTGACGTTATCGCCAGCAATATCGTGGTCGATAAATTCCTTGTAAAACGCGGTGACGTTGCCATGTTTGTCGGTGATCAGGGCTGAGATAAATTCCCGATGATGTTTGACCAAGTTCCGCAGCAGGTCGGTATCTTGCAATAAAGGTCGCTGGTTTGCGGCCAGTTCCAATTCAGCTTGGTAGGATTCGAGACGAGCTTGCAGTGCGTGAGCAACATCGGTGGCTTGTTGATGCGCCCGCAAATTCAATCTGGACATGTCCAAGACAGTGGCACCATACAGAGTCAACAGGACCAAAAGGCCGGCCGGGATCGCCGAATACACCGCGATCCGTCCAGACAATTGACTTTGTAATGTTTGCTCGCGCCGCTGTTCAATGGTTTGGGTAATGGCAAGCATCATGTTGGCGGCATATTGGTTAAACACCAACACGCTGGTTTGAATAAAAGCGCAGAACCACTGCATCGCCCATGGCATATCGAGGTTGACCGTCGATAGCAGAGCCATGGTCCCAAGCAAAAAGGCGATTGAGACAATCGAACGACTCCAGACGCCCAGCCAAAGCCCCACCACTGTGCAAATAAACTGCGCAATTGCGATGATCCAAATATGGCCATCCCAAATAGGGAGCATCACGATGACCAGCGCAGGCAGTGACCACAATAAGCCAAGCCGCATGTACAATAGCATCGGCGCGACCATGCCAAGTAATAGCGGTAGCACCATGGGCAATTGAATGATCAGGCTATGGGCAACTAACCCCAAAGCTGTTACATAAAAGAAAAAGAAGCCGCGCCGAGCCATCCGTGCGCGCGCCATCAGCCAACTCCAAGCTCAGGCAATTGACCCAGACTCGCCTGTTGCCATAACTGCCGCATAGCGAACCCGAGATGTTCCGGGACTTCGTCAGATACCTGCCACTGCGCTGACGTATCTACGCCTTGCACTGCAGCTTGTTGTAGAGCGAGCAATTGATTGGCGAACTGCCAGCACAGTTGCAAGATGCCGGCTTCGTGTTGCAGTGAATGGGTTTGGGGTTCAAACAACAAGGCTTGCCGCAATGCGCCCTCAAATCCCCACAAGGTGAGCAGATAGGCCGTGATGGCGGCGGGGAGGTGATCTTCAGGACGGAGAGCGAGTTCGGGACTGATAGCCAGCACCAATTCACCCAGACCTGACAGCAGGCCCAGCATAAAGGCTTTGTCTTGGATGTCTTTCATGAGTCCCGCTTGGTGGGCGATTAATTTACACACCCCAGCGCGTTGCCAGGCTTGTAATAATAATTGCCGATGTTGTTGTTCAGAAATCGCCGACTGCAGTTGTTGTTGGCTGTACAACATGATGGCGATGCTTTGTAACAGGTCAAATCCAAGGCGCTGGATCGCTTCTTGGAGATCTAAAGTTGCGCGGCTGTACCCCATAAATGGTGAATTGGCCAGCTGCAACAGCCGACCTGTTAACACAGGATCGTGTGACACGTGCATTGCCAAGGCTGCGGCCGTGGTGTCGTTTGACTGGCACATGGCCTGCAATTCAAAGAAATGGCAAGGCAAAATCGGTAGATGGGACATCCGCCCTAGCTCTTGCCGTAACTGCGGTTGCAGCGGCAACTGGTGCAGATGTTCAACACTGCTAAATACACGTAATAAGTCGTTTTCGGTAAAAGGCTTGGCTAAAAAGTGATGGATAAAATTGCTGTCTTGGATCACCACATCTGCAGAAGTGTCGCCAGTCAATAAGCAGCGGATCACTGCAGGGCGTTGTTTTTGCACGGCGGCAAGCACTTCTTCCCCATGGCAATCGGGCATCATCCGATCGCTAATCACCAGTTGCAAGGTCGGGCACGTGTCCAGTGCTGGCAACAAGTCAGCAAATGTTTGAAAAAACTGCAAATGCCAATGCGGGACCAATCGTTTGAGGGTGCGTTGTAACGCGCGCAAAATGAATTCGTCATCATCAAGGATAAAGGCCGTGAATTCAGTCATCCGTGCCTCCGATCGCCGCTATCAAGGTCGGCGTGCAGTAGCTAAAAAAGTCGCTGGCGGTCATTGGTCTGCCACAGCCAAAACCTTGTAAATAATCGCAATGCATAGTCCGTAACAAGCTTTGTTGTTCGGCGGTTTCAACACCTTCGGCGACGACTGCGATCTGTAGTTCATGGCTCATTCGAATAATATGGCGCACCATGGATTGCATCGCCAGTGATTGCTCCAATTCATCGATCAAGCTTTTGTCTAGTTTCACTGTATCCACAGGTAAACGCGCTAAATACGCCAGTGATGAGTAACCAACACCGAAGTCGTCAATCGCGACACCACAACCAAGATCGCGTAGGCGCTGTAACTGCAATGCCGATGTGTTGATGTCCTCGACTAAACAACTTTCAGTGATTTCTAACTGCAGTTGTACGGCGTCAACTTGATGCTTCAACAACAACTGGCGCAAGTCGTCGACAAAATTGCCAGATTGTAACTGCAGTGCCGAGACATTCACCGCTAGTTGCGGTTTAAAGCCGATGTCCCGCCATTGGGCGAGCTGCTGAACCGCCGTTTTCAATACCCAACTACCCAGCTGATGAATTTGCCCGTCACGCTCGGCGATTGGAATAAACAACGCTGGGGATACGAGGCCCAGCGTCGGATGTTGCCAGCGCAGCAGGACTTCCGCTTTGTCGCATTGAAATTGGTTGGCGGCTACTTTGGGTTGATAGACCAAGTGCAAACTGTTATTCGATACCGCTTCGTATAAGGCATTACTAATTTCATAATGCTGGCGTTTTAACTCGACGTAACTGCGGTCAAATCGCATCAAAAAGCCATTCTGATGACTTGGATTGCTGCGGGCCGCTTGTCGAGCTTGATGGATTAACGTTTTAGCGTCCTGTCCATCTTGTGGCGCTAGCGTGTAGCCAAGATTAAAGCGCAGATGCAACGGATGCCCAGCGATCAGTAACGGCGCTTGGAACGGTTGCAGCAGTTGTTGCACTTGGGTCATCAGCTGTGCTTCATTGCCAAAATCGCGCAACGCGACGACAAATTGGTCCGCAAATAAATAGGCGAGCAGCCCCTGCAGCGGCAATTGCCCTTGCAGCATTGAACCGACTGTGGCTACCACATCGTCGGCACCGTGATAACCGATACTGTCGTGAAGTTCAGTGAAATGGTGGATATCCAAGTAGACTAACGCCAAAGTAGTGCCTGGAACTTGCAGTTGATGCTCAATTAAGTGGATCAACTGTTGTTGGTCAAGCATGTTCGGTTGGTCGGCAAATTGCCCGGTACTGCTGAGAGTGGCTTGAACTGGGTCTAACCGCAGCAGCAAGGTCTGACTATCAATACGAGCGGCGGTTAAATCAAAACTCTGGCCATTAAAGGCTTCAACGGGAACTGAATAACTTTGATGTTGCACTAAGCGCAGTAACAGGTTGTCTTGCCAGTCGCGGAAAATCAGTGACGCCCGGCTGTGCGTCAATTCGCTGGTTGGCAATTGCAGCAATTGTTGTGCTGCGGCATTGAAGCGCAAGATTTGCCCCTGATAGTCCAGTTCTAATAACGCGTCTTGGCTACCAATGAGCAATTGCGTACGAAGCTCATTGTCTTTTTGGCTTTGGTAGTGCACAAACGCCGCACGGATGTCATCAAGCAATGCTTGTTCAAGCCAAGGTTTTTGCAAGAATTTGAAGGCAAGACCTTCATTGAGTACGGAGATGACTGAGTTAAAATCGGCATAACCACTTAAAATCATTGCCACCGACAAGGGCGAGACTTTGCGTGCATGCGCTAAAAACTCAGCCCCATTCATTTCTGGCATGCGGAAATCCGACAGGATCACCGGGCAATCGTGCTCAGCCAGCAGTTTTAAACCCGAGGCGCCACTTTGGGCTGTGAACACTTCATAACCCGCTCGCCGTAACATGCGTTCTAGCGCGCGCAAAATATTCAGTTCGTCATCCACCAGCAAAATTGGACCTTGCATCAGGGCCTCCAACTCAACCGCGATTGAGCAATTGATTCACAACTTGAATCAACACATGGTTTTCAAAAGGTTTGGTTAACACGGCATCTGCCCCGGCAGCTTTCGCTTGATCAAGTTCCGCTTGTGACAAACCTGAAATTACCACGATTTTTAGGTCGTTTAAGTCTGCACGCTGCCGGATGTAGTGCAGGACATCAAAACCGTCCAGCCCCGGCATTTGTAAGTCTAGCGTGACCAGTTGCGGCTTTTCCGCCAGCAAGCTGACGCCCGCAGCAAAGCCGTCTTTGGCGGTGGTCACTTTAAAGCCTTGTTGCACCAACAAGCGTTTCAGGCTGTTGCGATAACCAGGTTCATCGTCGATGACTAATACACTGGTTTGTGTCAGGTTTTGTAATTCGGCAGGCAGCGGAATTTGAAATTTCTGTAAGAATAATAAGAAATCATCCAGCAACACTCGGTAGTTGCCTCGACCAGGGAGCTTATGCCCTTTGAGGTCACCGTTGGCGATCCATCGACTCACCGTACGTTGATGGACGTCACAATAGGCGGCTATTTCACTGGGTTTCAACGTTTTCATGGGACAAACCCTGTTTAATTGACGGGATCTATAAAACACTCTAGCATAAATATTACTCAAGACAAATGAGACACTAGAGACAAATGTCTCAAGCATCGAACGGCAACTGACAGCAGAGGTAACCCTATGAGCACAGATGCAAGCATGCCTAATGCAGTGGTTGAGCAGCCTTTTCTGTTGTGTGTTGACGATGAACAAAACATTCTGAAATCGCTGCGTCGCTTGTTGATGTCGGAGCCAGTGCAATTACTTACGGCCACCAATGGAAATGAAGCTTTGGCGTTGATGGAGCAACATGCGATAGATGTTGTGATCAGCGATATGCGAATGCCAGAGATGGATGGCGCTGAGTTTTTAAAACACGCCTATCACAAGCAACCTGATTGTTATCGGATCTTAATGACCGGCTACGCTGACATGCAGTCCACCGTCGCAGCAGTAAACGAAGGCCGGATCAATCGTTACATCGCCAAGCCTTGGAACAATCAAGAATTGCTCGCCGCGATTGCAGATGGTTTAAAGATGCGGCAATTGCAGAAAGCTAATGCTGTGTTACAACAACGAGTTATCGCACAGAATCAACAACTCAAGTTGCTAAACCAAGACTTAGAACAGCGGGTTGAGCTGCGCACAGCGCAACTCAAGCAAACCTTGGCTCAACTAAAAATCAGCAATGCGCAAACTGAGCGCACCAACTCGGCATTGTTGAAAGTTTTGTACAATCAAATTTCGATGAACCCATCTATTGATGGGCGATTTGCGTTGCGTGTCAGTTCGCATTGCCGCGCTGTAGCGAGGCAGTTGGGCCTTGCATTACCGCAACAAGAGCAAGTCGCTATTGCAGGCTTGTTATGTGAAATAGGCTTATCCGGTCTGACGGCGGCTCAGCTCAGCAAACCTATGTATTTGTTTGATGCCAATGACTGGATCCGCTATCGCGAACACGCCCGATACGCTGAGGAAATTCTCACTCCAGCCGTGGCATTAGCGCCTATGGCTGAAATGATTCGCCATCAATATGAACAATTTTCAGGGCAGGGATGGCCGGACAAATTGACCGCAGAGCATATACCACTCGGCGCGCGAATTCTCGCTGCCGTAAGGGATTACCATGGCTACCATGGAGGCCGTTTGTTAGGGCGCTCCTTGCTGCAACCGGACGCGATGCGGATGCTTCGACAACAACAAGGTACCGTCTACGACCCGCAAGTGTTGATTGCGCTGCAGGAAATTCTGGCGCATGACGTAGTAGAACCGCAGTTGGTGGCGACCAACCGACAAGGCTTATCGTTAGATGAACTGCAACCCGGTATGAAACTTAAATCAAGCGTCTACAATCAAAAGAATATGTTATTGATCCCAGATGGTACTGTGCTGACGACCACACTAATCAGCAAATTGCGAAAACTGCTGGCAGGGCAACACGAGACCATGCGATTTTTAATTGATCCCGAGGTTCAGGACCCGGCGCAACCCACAGGATAGAAATGGATGTTTTCACTTCGCAGTGCTCGTAGTCAGCAGCAAGACCCGCTTCTGCTCGAGCAGGATTTGTTGCAACAACTGGGAGGACTCCGTCAGCCGGCAAGTCTGACTTTGTTGTTTGGACAACATCAACTGCTGGCTGCGCTTGCAGGACAAAGTCAACTGTGGCAGACCTCGCAATGTTGGCTCGGTGGTAGCTCATGTCTAGCGGGGTTGTCTGATCAAGATTTGTATCTCGAAGGGCCTGCGGTGGCGGCTCTACAAATCACTGATCCGGCAGGACACTATGGTGTTGGCCAAGCAGCGCTAGCTCCAGATGTCGCCGTCAACTTGGCGGTGCAACAGGCCCTCAGCAACGCCTATCAACAAGCCCAATTGGATGAGTCGGTGACACCGGCTATGGTGTGGTTGTATCAGGCACCCGGCCAAGAAGAGTCCGTGCTACAAGCGTTGATTGCTTTACTTGGTCCGCAGGTACCTATTTTCGGCGGGAGTAGCGCAGATGATGATTTAAGTGGCCAATGGTGGCAGCTGTGTAATGGTCAAATAGGACAAAGTCAGCTGGTTATTGGCGTGATGGTGCCAAGTGTTGAAATTTGTGGATTTTTTGCTGCCGGCTATCGGTTAACCGGACAAGCCGCACGGGTAACCAAGCTCCATGATCGCGAAATCATCGAACTTGATCACCAGCCCGCTGCAGAGGTCTATCGGCGCTGGCTTGGCAATTCACCGTACAGTTTATTCGAACGTACGACTATATTGAGTGATAGTGCATTACATCCGCTGGGGCGGGTTGTCGCCGAAGTCAATGGAGTACCGGTCTTGCTGCTAAGCCATCCAGCTTATGTGGAACCGGACCAACGTATTGGTTTGTTTTCGCAAGTACATCGCGGTGAGCAGGTACACTTGTTAGCCGGCAATCACGATGAGTTGGCTGGCAAAGCCGTTGATGTTGCTGCAGAAACCTGTGCGCGATTGCTTGAGCGTGGGGTGATCCCACGCGGCGGCGTGTTGGTGTTTTGCGCCGGGAGCATGTTAGCGATCCGGCCTCACGTGGCGGAAGTGCTTCGGCAAATTCATCGCCAGCTACCCGAGTTACCTTTTGTGGTGACCTTCACCTTTGGCGAACAGGGAACCTTTGTCGATGGGCAGAGTCGACATGGCAACTTGATGATATCGGCAGTAATTTTTGGGAGTTCGGATGCTGAGTGATGAGCAGAACCAGCAAGCCATGCTGCAACTTATTCAAGAGAATCAACAGCTGACGAGCTATCGGCAAACTAATCAATTGATGCTTGATGCAGTCAGCGTGCTGCTCAATGCAGCCGATGCTGCGGAGCTACAATACAAGCTGTTGGTACTAGTGCAATCGGTCGTACCGTTTGAGCAAGCATGGCTGATTGGCGAGCGTTCAGATGAAACGCCTTATTTGCGCCTACTGAGTGTTTATCCCGAAACGGCAACCTTTGAAGTGGGGGATTGGAGTCAGCTAGCGCCTTGGCTTACGGATCAGTCAGTCAACCTGGCTGATGCGCAAGATGAGCCGAGTTGGGCGCTTGTACAATGGCCTTCGTTGCATGCGTTTCGCTCTTTGCTGGTGCAACCGATCGATTCGGCTCACCACAGGTATTATTTGTTGCTGATGCATCCACAATCAGCCGCGTTTGCTAGCAATCATCAAGAAGTGGTTCGGCAATTCAGCCTGTTTGTCGCAGGATTGTTGGATCGGATTGAAGTGCGACAGTTATTGTCGGAAAACACCACGTTACGCGAACGCCAAAAACGCATGGAAACGTCGTTGATCCAAGCTGAAAAGATGGCTTCTTTGGGGCAACTTGCCGCAGGCGTTGCCCACGAACTGAACAATCCATTGGGGTACATCCTCAGTAACATCACGACCTTTCGCTCCTACATTCAAAGCTATAACCAGCTGATACATTTGTATCGTCAACTTGCCACATCATCCGGTGAACAAGCATCTGATTTACAAAATCAAATCAATGAGTTATACCGCAAAGATGACATTGAGTTTATGTTGGAAGACTCAGTCGAGTTAGTACATGACTCTATCGAAGGTGCAATGCGCCTGCGAGATATCATCAGTAGTTTAAGGCGATTTTCCCATCCAGATCGCGGCCAGATTGAAGTGCTTTCCATCAATGAAATATTGGAAAGCACGGTAAAAATCATCTGGAGTGAGTTAAAAAATAAGGTCACGTTACAGTACCAGTTGTGCGAGCAACCTTTGATGGTGAAGGCTAATCCATCACAATTAAGTCAGGTGTTTTTAAATTTGCTGATGAATGCCGCACAAGCAATGGATAAGAGTCCTGCACAAATTCAAATAACGACTGCATTGGTCGATGAGCAGGTGCTGATACGAATTTGTGACAATGGCTGTGGTATGTCACCTGCATTACAAAAACGTATTTTTGAGCCATTTTACACGACAAAAGACGTTGGCAAGGGTACAGGTTTGGGCTTATCGCTGAGTAAGGCCATAATAGAAGAGCATCAAGGACAGATTGATGTGGAAAGTACTCTCGGTCGTGGCAGTTGTTTTAGCATCATGTTACCCGTCGCCGGTTCCTAAACACTGGCTCGCGTGGAGGATTTGGATTGTATTTCATTGCATTGATTAGCAAAGACGCAACATTACAACAGCAAATTGATAGTGCTGTTGCAAGCTTGGAACCGTCGCTTAGTCTGTATAATTTCGCGGATATTCCAGCGTTTCTAAATGCAAATTTGCAACCGTCTATGGTGATCGTTGACGACATTTCCGGCCAGCTAAGCAATGAGTTACTGCAGCAAGTTGCAGTATCTCATCCGCAAGCGATTCGTGTGTTGTGCCTGCCTATGATGCAAGACGAACAACTGATCATGCAGCTTGGCGCTTTCCATCTGTTCTACAGTCGAACTCTGTCGGCAACGCAATTGTCTGAACTGTTATTTCGTCCCGAATTGCTCAAGCAGTTGCCACTGCCTTTACATGCGGTTAAGGCGGTGCTGGCTGCACACCATCTGCCAGTTGCAGCACCTGTTGCCGTGCAACTGCAAGAAATGTTGTTAGATCCAGATCTAGCGATAGAGGCTTTATTGCCGGTGGTTGAGCGAGACGCGGTATTAAGTGCCCGGTTGTTGCAATTAGCAAACTCGCCCTACATGGGGTTTTCTCGCCCAACCAGTTCGTTGGAAATAGCCATTACTCGGATCGGTTTGAATTTGGTGTATGGTTTGGTGATCACGCTTGCGGCTGCAGATGTCGAACCTGATGCACCAATGCCTGATTGGTTGCTGTGGAGCTGGCACCATGCGCGTTATAGCCGGCAATATGCGGCAGCAGTCGGTCTAAGTCTTGAACTCCAAGAACTGGCATTCTCCTGTGCATTATTGTCTGGGATTGGTGAAGCCGTGTTGCGGGCTGAACCCTCGGCAGATGGTTTGTTACAGCTAAGCAGCGCGCAGATCAGTGCGGTATTGATGACTGTGTGGGGATTTAGCCATCATTATGTTCGTCCAGTGTTGCTGCAAGAAGTACCATGGAAAGAACTTTCAGTGGTTGAAGAACAAGTTGCGGCGGTTCTCGGTATTGCCGCCACATTGTGTCCAGCCGTAAAATCTTTGTCACGTCAGGAGCTTAGTTCCGCGCAGTTGCAATCACTTCCACCGAACTGGCAACAAGCTTTGGCAGGGCTGCAGCGTGAAGTAACTCATGAACTTTAACTCATGCTAAAACAGCTGTAGGTCAGGTATATGTATGACCTCATCCAGTTGGAACGACGATGGTTGGCCGTTGACTGGTATCTGTAACTTGCCTACCTATGCGCTAGTCGATCAATTGCTTCAATGATGTGCACTTCTGTCTTTGAAAAATTCAAATTGCAGCATGGAGACAACAAAGCACCTCCATTGCGGTGCTACTCACAACAAAGTCGCAAATACACCCGCTTTAACATAGACAACTTGCGCGCAGCATAGCTTGCATAGTTCGACTACTTTTTCGAGTCATTTCGCTCAGCCGTAAGTCAAAGCCCTGTAGCTTTGTTCACGCATGCGTTTGGCGATCGAGCAATTCGACTTGCATATTTGTGCAATTAACCCCGCGATGCGGGGCTTTTTGTTAGTCAACCGCAAGCTGCTCAGACAGCCATTGCCGAAACCATTGTTGATAATTCATCCAAGGCCACGTCGCAGAGACTCGCGGCAGCTGCAATTGAAAAACTGGAGCTTGTAGTGCCAATGAAGCAACATCTTGCAGCGTGGACGCCCAAGCAGGTAGCTGGCGACGCGTGGACAAACGGTAGATTTGGTTGGTAAGGAGAGGAACTGCCTGTAGTCGATGAACGGCATGGCGCGTCCCTTCGTCAGCAACCATCGCATTAAGCAGATAGATTCGCCATACCGGTTGTCGGACTCCAAGGCTTTCTGGTGGCAGCGACAGGGCTAATTTTGAAATGGTCGGGGCTGTAGTTGACAGATTGGTGGTTGGGTAGCCAAGTGCTTCAGCCGTCCCTCGATCAACTTTGAGTCGCCCATGCGCAGGATCGACCCACCATTGCTGATCCCACCGTTGAAGCGGGATCACATCATCAGACAATACCGCGACACCGCAACTAGCGGCTAGCAGAGCTAGAGAACTTTTGCCGCTGCCAGAGGCGCCGAGAAACAAAGCCGCTCCGCGTGGTGTCGCTATCGCAGTTCCATGGAGTGGGAGTCGATCCAGCCAATGCAATGCACTGCCCAAGCCGCTACCCAGCACAAAGGTGATTAAATGTTCTGAAGTCACGTCCTGCAACGGTTCTACCAACAAGCGCATAGTCGAATCACTGCGCTGCAACGTTTGTCGGCCAAACCATGGCGATTGGATGCAGCTATGTGTCTGGCTAACTTGATGTCCGGCAGCGAAGGGCAGGGGTAACGGAGTGGTTAACTCTACTGAGATGTCAGGAGCCGCTGCATCTAGCGGCGTGCAAAAAGGCAGCTGTATGTCGCTGTGAATGTTTAAACCATACAAAGTGCCAGCAAAAGATTTCATAGACTCATTCCGGTATTGGTCGGCAACTTCGAAGAATAAACATTGGCTAATTCGCTGAATTGTGTCAGATTTTCAGTTACATTAACAGGCGATGTAGTATTTTACGAAACATCGAATCTGTAGGTATTTTACCTGCCAACATCATCTAATCTGCGAGGTCGTTCCTGATGCACTCATCTGATACAAACACACAATCTCAGGCAGTCCAATCAAAACTTCAATGGCAGGCGCCAGCCCTTATTGACTTAGACGTTGCAGCAACCGATTACACGCCAGACCCCTTTGATCCTGCAGGGCCAATGGCGTCTTAATCGTCGGAGTGTTTGTTGTCAGCCTATCTAGGATTTTTGTACAGGCACAATAGAGCCAGCTTGCTGCTTGCTTTGTTATTGTTGTTGCTCAGTGCGTTCACCGAAGGTATTGGACTTGCGCTAATTTTGCCTTTAATTCAGTGGTTTAATGGTGAGCGCGCTTGGCCTGAATTTATAGCTACAGTCTTTCGACATCTAGGTTTATCACCAAGCCTTGGCTCCGTTCTCACGGGGTTGTTTATTGCGCTGGTGCTGCGGTCATCATTGAATTACTGGCGCGAAGTTGTGCTATTGCGCATCCGTTTGCAGACCACAGACCTGTTACGCAACCAATTGTTTTCAGCCGTGTTGCAAAGTTCATGGCAACGTTTGAGTCAACTCCATCATGCACGGATTTCAGAGCAGTTAACTGGCGGCATTTTGCGTGTTGGCCAAGCAAATTTCTTCTTATTGCGTTGCATGACTTCAGGCATCATGTTGCTGTTTTATTTGGTGGTGACATTGCATGTGGCGCCATTAAGTTTAGTCGTGTGTTTGTTGGTAGGCGTCGCTGTATTTATTGGATTGCGCCGCTTTCAGCGTGACGCGGCACGTGCTGGGAGTGAACTGACGGACCTGCATCGGCAATTGCAAGAACGAATTCTATTTAACTTACAGGGACTTAAAAGCATCAAAGCATTTGCTCAAGAAAGAACGCAAATGCAATCTATGGTCAACACACAAGCGGCCTTGGCCGAAAATCAACTGCAATTTCAACAACAAACCGGGCTTGTGCAGTGGCTATTTAGCGTGGTGAGTGCGGCTTTGTTATGTCTTGTAGTGTTCGTTGGGTTGACGTTCCTGCAATTGCAAGTGGAAACACTGCTGTTGTTGGTATTGGTCGTGGCTCGCGCTATGCCTTTGCTTGCTGATTTTCAAACAAATCTGCAGCGATTGACGAATACAGTGCCAGCATTTGCTGATATCTCCGAGCACTATCAATGGTTGTGTACTCAACGTGAACTTCAACCAGTCGCTCAGGAGCCCCTGCAGCTGCCGAAGCAGCAGATTGCATTGCGTCATGCTCAAGTCCACTACAATCCAGTTCTAACGCTCACTTTTGATTTGAGCCTACCGGTTGGGCAGTTTATTGTGCTCAAAGGTGCGTCAGGAGTAGGGAAAACGACGGCGGCAGATCTGTTCGCCGGCTTATTGCAGCCTGCAGCAGGCGCTTTGTATCTCGACGATCATGCCGTACCCCCAACGCAATTGGCACAGTGGCGATCGCATGTGGTGTATTTGACGCAAGAGCCATTTTTATTTGCAGGGACTTTGCGTGACAATGTACGTTGGGGCATGTCATTGGATGACAGCTCCATCACGCAAGCCTTGGCCGATGTCGGCGCAGACTTCGTTAGTCAGTTGGCGGATGGCTTAGATAGTCAAATTGGTGAACGCGGTTTGTTATTGTCCGGCGGCCAGCGTCAACGTGTTCTGTTGGCGAGAGCTTTATGTCGCAGGCCCAGTTTGCTGATCTTAGATGAAGCGAGTAATGCACTGGATGAAGCGACTGAGCGTCAATGGTTACAAACCTTGGTTGGCCTGCGCCCGCAACTGACCATTTTAGTCATTACCCACCAAGGCATTGCCGAGCAGTTCGCCGATTTAGTGATTGAATTAACCAAGGAGTCTTCAAATGTCAGTGCCTGCACCTCTGTACGCGCGTAGTAAAAGGTTTAGTTTTGTACCGATGGATGATGAATTGGTGATGATGGACATTGAGCAGGGCAAATACTTGGGGTTAAACCCGGTCGCTACCGAAATTTGGCACCTGTTGGAGCAGCCTAAATCGATGACACAGTTGTTAACTGCATTGCTGGACCGTTATGAGGTGTCCGCCGCGCAATGTGAAACTGATTTACAACGCTTTTTGCAGCAGATGCACAGTCAAGGCATGCTCGTTCAGATCGATGCAGCTTAATCACTACTTCTGTTACGGTATGGCGGTACATAGCCGCATCCTGTTACCACTATCACCGCTTGACTCGACGAACACTGTCGCACGTGTGGACGTTGATTATGCGGCGGTAGCGGACTGCGAATTACCACAAATCACGCCTTGGCTTCATGCATCATCGACGGAAATTCGTTTGCAGCGCGCCGAGTTGGGTTGTATGCAAGTGCAGGCGCAACAAATTCGACTGGATGCACCGCAACATCCACTCACGTTACTACAACAGCTTTATTTAGTCGGGTGGGGCTTAGCAGGGGCTGCCATGTTGCAACAGCGCCTAGCCCTGCATGCGAATGCTTTAGAGAAAGATGGGCAAGTCATATTGATTGCCGGTGATTCTGGCCAGGGAAAATCGACACTGTCGGCGCAATTGCTCGCCAACGGCTACCGCATCCATAGTGAAGATGTTGCGGTGTTCGCAGATCCAGCAAAGGTTTGGCGAGGTATGCAGTATCTATTGTTGCAACCAGATGCAGCCGAGCAATGGCCATTTCCGGTGGTTGCTCAAGGCGAACGCAACCTACGACAAGTTCCGCAAAGCCGACAGAGTTGTTATCCGGTGAAAGCACTGATTTGTGTTAGTTTTGCGGATGCTACGGCAGTGAACGAGCTCAAAGGCATGGCCAAATTTGCATTGCTGCGCCGTCAATGCTATCGACCGTATTTAAGTCAAGCTTTGGGTATAGTCAGCCAACAAGCGCAGTTATTGTCGCAACATTTTGCCAGCATCCCGGTGTGGCATTATCAAAGACCGCGTCATCAAGCAAATGCGCAGGCGCTTGCTGCAGAAGTCGATGCGTTGCGTCGCCAACACGGACTTACCTGGTTATGACAAACGACAGGCTTGAACTATCGGCGGAGCTACGACTGCTGTGGCTGCTCAGTGAACGCCATGCTTGGCAAGGCCAGCGGATCCAACCCTTGCTAGTGCAAGTCGATTTTTTGCAGTTTCAGCAACTTATCGAATTCCATCGCTTGTGGCTTGCCGTTTCTCGAAATCTCCGACAGCTAAAAACCGCCTCCGGAGCTCCATTGATCAGTCTGTGCCCTGATGAATTTGTACAATGGTTGCAACAATCCCAACAAGCCGCACAGCAAAAAACCTTGGCGCATTGGCTGATGCAGCAACAGCTATCAGCCGCGCTGCAGGCGTTGGCTGTGCCGCATCAATTTATCAAGGGGCTAGGCTTATCGTTGAAACTGCATGGTGAGTTAGGTTGGCGCTTTTCGCGAGATATAGATCTGTTGATTGAGCCTGCATCACGCCAAGCAGTTGCACAGTTACTTCGCGAGCGTGGCTTTCACTCGGAGTTTGACTTGCTTCCCGCCAATGGTCTCGGCACGCGTTGGTTAATGCATTTGCAAAAAGATGAACATTGGTACCACAAAAATGGCATCGCTTTGGAATTACATTGGCGTTTAGCCAGCGAGCGTACCGCCTTGAGCAACCAGCTCACGCCGGTGTTTCTGCAGCTTGCTCCGCAACAGTTGTCAGTCGATGAATTGGTGTATTTATGCTGGCATGCCATGTATAGCCGATGTCACCGCATGAAATGGGCGCTTGATGTCGCTGATTATATTCATGTGCTTTCACTGCAACAGCCTGATTGGCAACAACAAGCGTTTCAATGTGCTGCGAGGTTGCACGTGACCGCTCAGTTAACCTTTATGCTGCATTTAGTGGCGTTATTGCCGGCGCTGACTCGCGGGGAACAGCTGCAAGGATCGCAAGTGCTGCCGCAGGACGTACGCGAGTTAGTGGGAAGCTGGCAACATGGTAGTCGCAGTGAGCGAGCAACTTTTACCAATCTGTGGTTTTTATTGAAGTATCAACGTAACCCACTGGATTGGTTAAAGGCGGGTGTTTCTTTAGTGTTTTGGCCAAATGTTGCTGACCTTTCCTGGTTGAATCGGCTACCTAAGCCGGTCGCCCTGATATATTTTTTGGCGATGCCGTTACTAAAGCCATGGCGCTACCTAATTCGCCGATTGTTCAGCCGCGCCACGTCTTAACACGACAATCTCCTCCTTTTTCTCCTCCTTTTGCGGGATAGTGAGTCACCTCGAATCGACCTAGCATCAAGACACAGGGATGGGCATGGGTTCCATCTAATAACTTGAGGTGTCTTATGATTTACGTGCAACCAGGTCAAGTCGGATCGCTAGTTGAAGTGCAAGCGCGTTACGGCAATTACATCAATGGTCAGTGGGTCGAGCCACAAAAAGGCCAGTACTTTGACAATGTATCGCCGGTAACCGGCCAAGTATTTTGTCAAATCCCGCGTTCAAGCGCCGAAGATATTGAATTAGCGCTGGATGCCGCCCACGGCGCCAAAGCGGCGTGGGGCCAAACCTCAGTGACGCACCGCGCCAATATTTTATTGAAAATCGCCGATCGCTTAGAGCAACACACCGAGATGATGGCTGTGGCTGAAACTTGGGATAACGGCAAAGCCGTGCGCGAAACCTTAAACGCCGACATTCCGCTGGCGGTGGATCATTTCCGCTATTTTGCTGGCTGTATTCGTGCCCAAGAAGGTTCGGTGGGCGAAATTGATCACAATACCGTGGCGTATCACTTCCACGAGCCGCTGGGCGTTGTTGGACAAATCATTCCATGGAACTTCCCATTATTAATGGCGGCTTGGAAACTGGCGCCAGCACTGGCGGCCGGCAACTGTGTGATCTTAAAACCCGCCGAGCAAACGCCTTGGTCGATTTTAAAGTTTGTGGAGTTGGTGGGTGATTTGCTACCGAAAGGCGTGTTAAACGTGGTCAACGGCTTTGGTCGTGAAGCCGGTGAAGCGCTGGCGCGAAGCAAACGCATCGCCAAAATCGCCTTTACCGGCTCGACACCAACCGGCTCGCATATTCTGAAATGCGCTGCAGAAAACATCATTCCATCCACTGTTGAACTCGGTGGCAAGTCGCCGAATATCTTCTTTAGTGACGTGCTGGAGCACGAAGATAGTTATCTGGATAAGTGTATCGAAGGTGTGGTGCTGGCATTTTTTAACCAAGGTGAAGTCTGTACTTGTCCGTCACGCTTGTTGATCCAAGAAGACATTTACGATCGGTTCATCGAAAAAGTCATCGAGCGTACCAAGAAAATCAAACGCGGCAATCCACTGGATACCGAAGTAATGGTCGGTGCGCAAGCGTCGTTACAGCAGTTTGATAAAATCATGGGCTATTTTGCCATTGGTCGCGAAGAAGGCGCGCAGGTGCTGATGGGTGGTGACAAAGAAGCATTAGCCGGCGACTTTGCGCAAGGGTTCTACATCCAGCCGACCCTACTCAAAGGCCACAACAAAATGCGCGTGTTCCAAGAAGAGATCTTTGGCCCTGTAGTGTCGGTGACTACTTTCAAAGATGAAGCCGAAGCACTGGCGATCGCCAACGATTCAGAGTTTGGTTTAGGCGCAGGCGTCTGGACTCGAGATATGAACCGTGCCTATCGGATGGGCCGTGGTATCGAAGCGGGGCGCGTGTGGACCAACTGCTATCACCATTACCCAGCGCATGCCGCCTTTGGGGGCTACAAAAAGTCGGGGGTGGGTCGCGAGACGCATAAAATGATGTTAAACCACTACCAGCAAACGAAAAACCTGTTAGTGAGCTACGACATCAACCCGCTGGGCTTTTTCTAAACACCGCGCTGGGCCTCGTCACAGTTCGGGCATGCGAGCTACACAAGCGAGTGAGTGATCACTCGCTTTTTTGCTGACGCAGCAAAGACTTGCTCAATAAGGGCCGAGCGCCCTAGACTGAAAATATTTCCCTGACATAGGCTTTGATGATGGCTGCACTGTATTACGCCATGGCGGATGCGAGCTCCCCGCAACAAGTGGCCACAGCACTGGCCGCGCAGTTACCGCTGCCACAGTTAGAACTGCTGATGTTGTTTTGCCCACCCGGCGATTGGTTAACCGACCTTGCCAGAGCCCTGTCGGTGGCGTTTGCTCAGCTGCGCGTTGTTGGGTGCACCAGTGCAGGTGAATTCAGCCCTTCAGGTTACAGTGATCAGCAAGTGCTGGCGGTCGGGTTTGACCGGCAATATTTCCGCATCGAAACAGCGCTGATTTCATCCCTGGGTGAATTTTCCTTTGCCGATGCGCAGCGTCTGGTTAATGACCTGCAGCAGCGTGATCAAGGGCGGGACGACTGGCCTGCGAGTTTTGCGTTTACCTTGCTTGATGGCTTATCGAGCCAAGAAGAACGCGTGTTGTTGACGCTGGAGACGGCACTTGGCCATATCCCGCATTTTGGTGGTTCGGCAGGTGATAACAACCAGCTCAAACGTACACATGTGCTGATGCAAGGGCAATTTCGCACCGATGCGGCCGTGGTGCTGTTTGTTCGCACTTCGCTACCGTTTCAGGTGTTTAGTACGCAGCATTTGCGCGCTATGCAACAAAAACTGGTCGTGACGGCGGCGTCGAGCGATATGCGCACCTTGTATGAATTAAACGCAGAACCTGCTGCGCAGGCCTATGCAGACTTGCTCGGGTTGCCGATTGACGCTCTGAATTCGGATGTGTTTGCCATGCATCCGTTAGCCGTGCGGATGGGGCAGGATTATTACGTGCGTTCCATCCAGCGGGTGAATGCCGATGGCAGCCTGACGTTTTATTGTGCAGTTGGGGTAGGCGCAGTGCTGACGGAAATGCAGGTACAAGCGCTGCTACCGGATCTAGAAGCGCGTTTGGCAGCTATCGCTCAAGAGATTGGTGCCATTGACTGGGTGCTGGGGTGCGACTGCGTGCTACGCCGGCGTGAGTTGGCGCTACGTGACGAATTTGCCGCCGCGCAGCAGTTGTTTGAACGGTATCGCTTTGTTGGGTTTAACACCTATGGCGAACACCTTGATGGCGTGCATTTGAATCAAACCTTTACCGGCGTGGTCTTTGGTAAACCCGCGCCCGTGGCGCTGGGCGACGCCACACCTGCTGCGCACCTTGTAACTTCACGTGAGTTGCCATGACAGATCCAAAGTCAACGCCAGCTCATATTGCGGCGAGCAGCCCAGCAGCACTTAGCATCGAGTCGCTACAAGCACAGCTCGCTGCCCGTGACCAACAAGTGGCACAGTTGCAGTCGCAACTGCAGAAACAACAAAAAATCAATGCGGCACTGATCAGTCGTGTTGAGGCTGGCTCGGACCAAACGCATGCGCAGCTCAGCCCTTATGCGGCGTTTGAACATGCCGCGTTGCTGGCAGAACAAGTGCAAAAACGTACGCAAGAACTCAGTGCCGCTTATGCGGAACTGAAACGTTCGATGGCGTATTCTGAGGATCTCAAAGCCAGTGAGCGCTGGATCCGCACTATCACCGACCAAGTGCCAGCCATGATCGCCTATCTATCGTCGGCGGGCCGTTATCTATTTACCAACTTAGTGTATGACCAATTTTATGGCGTGAGCCGTGGCAGTTTGCAGGATGCAACTTTGCTTGCCGTCCATGGCGAAGTCGGAGCTCGTCGCTTACAGCCTTACATTACGCAAGTGCTGGCGGGCGAGCCCGTGTCGTTTGAGATTGACGAGCACAATGCCCAAGGGGAATTGCGGCATTTGTTAAAAAGCTATGTGCCGCATCGGGACAACCAAGCGCAAGTGATTGGTTTTTTTGTGCTCATTCGTGATATCACCGAACGAAAACGCACGTCTGAGGCGCTGCGGCAGGCGAATTTGCATCTCGAGCAACGCGTGCTGGAGCGCACCGCAGCGCTGCAAGATTTAAATCAACAGTTGGCGGAAGCGCATCAACAGGCAGATGTTGCACGGCTGCAAGCAGAAGCTGCCAATCTGTCGAAATCGAAGTTCCTTGCTGCCGTCAGCCACGATGTGCTGCAACCGCTGAATGCGGCGCGTTTGTTTAACGGCGCTTTGCTCGATAGTGAATTGCCGGTATATGCACATGAACAAGCGCAAGCAGTCGCCCGCTCCTTGGATGATTTAGCCGGCTTAATGCGCAGCCTCGTTGATGTATCACGATTGGATGCCGGTCATATGACAGTTGAGCGCCGCGTGTTTGCACTCAAGCCGTTATTGCAGCGTTTACAACAAGAATACGCGCCGCAAGCACAGGCCAAGGGCGTTGGCTTCGCGGCGCACTGCGCAGAGTTGTTGGTTAGCTGCGACGAGGCTTTGTTGCTGCGGGTGCTACGCAATTTGATCAGTAACGCGATCCGGTACACTCCGGTAGGCGGTCGCGTGCTGGTTACCGCACGGCGGCAGGCAGAGCAAGTACAACTGCGGGTGATCGACAACGGCATCGGGATTGCGCCAGCACTGCAACAGCAAGTGTTTTCGGAGTTTTTTCGTGTCGATCCCAGCGCTGCAGCGCACAACCAAGCAGGGCTTGGTTTGGGTTTGTCGATTGTCGATAAGATCTGTCGTTTGCTGGAGATCCCACTGCGATTGCGCTCAGCGCTTGGTCGCGGTAGCTGCTTTGAATTGCGGGTGCCGCAAGTGCGAAGCAGTGAACAGCCTCGAACTGTTCCAGCTCCTGTTGCTAGTTTGACCGGTGAGCAGGGGCTAATTTGGGTGGTCGATAACGATGCAGCGATCCGCCAAGCCATGCAAGTGCTGTTGCAAGGCTGGGGTTATCAAGTGGTTGTCGCGGCGTCACTGGCGCAGCTACGCGAACAACGCGGCGCAGCATTTGCCGATGTACTCATCGTGGACTATCACTTGGATGATGGCGACACTGGGTTGAGCCTCGCACGGGAAGTCCGTCGCGAATACCAACAACGACAAGCTGGCATCATGCCGGTGGTGATGATCACGGCCGATCAATCGCCTGACTTACGACATTTGCTGCAACAAGAACAAGGGCATCTGTTGTACAAGCCCGTCCGGCCGCTGAAACTTCGCAGTTTGTTACGGGCACTGACCCAGCCACGCCACTCGTAACCGCTGCTGATTGCAGTGTTACTGCGACAGCATGGTTAGTCTGTAGTGCTGGCAAAGAGCGCCAGTAATTCAGCACGACGTTTGACGGCAAATTTTTCCAGTACCACCGAGACGTGGCTTTTAACCGTAGTTTCGGCACAGTGCAGTTCGCGTGCGATGGCTTTGTTACTGAGACCTTTTAGCAGCCATTGCAGCACCCGTTGCTGCTGTGTCGTCAGTGCGCGGACTTTCCACTCCAATGGCGACACGGTTTCAAGCAGTGGCGGAGTCGGCGTTTTGGGCGAATCGCTGCGAAATTGCGCTGCCGACAGATACACTTCGCCCTGCAGCAGTTGTTGCACAGCTTGTACAAGTTGCGTGCGTTCGCTGGCTTTCGAAATAAAGCCGATAGCCCCATGCGTCATGGCTGCAAGCATGGTTGGTTTGTCGTCATTCGCCGACAAAATCGCAACCGGCACTTGCGGGAATGCAGCTTGCAGCCGCTGTAATCCATCAAATCCCTGACAGCCTGGCATCTGTAAGTCCAGCAAAATTAAATCAGGCTCAGGACCCTCTGCAAGCTGTTGCCACAAACTCGGAAAATCCACGGATAGCCGAACCTGACAATTATTTAATTGTTGCTGCAATAGCTGGCCAATCGCTTCGCGAACAAGTGGATGATCATCAGCAATATCAATCAAATACATGCACAAACCCTTCGCCATAATTTCGCTACCATAACGTAGCGTGGCCGTGGCAGCAATGGATCTATAGTCGAAGAGAGGGTGATTGCCGCCGCCCCTTCAACACAAATAGGGCGATGGACCTAGTGGAACGACTGCTGTAGATGCCACTGCATCAACATGGTAGTGACGACACATGGTGACTGCCGGCTTGGATTTCAGCGGCGATGAAGGTGCAGTGCTGTAGTTGGGGAACAGGTTCTGCGTGAATCGTATGGTAAGCGCGTAACTGCGCTATCAGCGTCTATTCTCAACGACGAATGGATTTGAAGTTGCAAATTTGCACGTGTGAGTACACTACCGCTATTTACCGCGTCGATTTTGCCAAGCGGATTTGCAATGTTTAGCAGAAAAAACCAAGCTAAAACCAGCACATGCGTAGCACAGAGAAATAGCTGTAACTCTAGATGAAGGGAACTGCTTGATAAATGGTGGCCCCAGCTGGACTTGAACCAGCGACCAATCGATTATGAGAGGAAAATCAAAGACTTACCGCCACTTACTTTTTTATCGAAACATTTACTAAATCTTCTAAAAAATTCAAGGGGTTATGGCCTCTTGCTACTGACTTGATGCATAAATCCGTTGTGATTCAACGGCTTTCAAAATCGCATCAAAGTAGCACAGAGGTAGCACAGTCATGACTCTCATACACAAACTTCGATTCACTGAAGCAGAAGTCGCTGCCATTCCTTTTAGCAATAAACGCACCCGTTGGCACGACAGTGCCATGCCTGGTTTGGTATTAGATGTTACAAACAACGCGAAAGTGTTTCGTGTCTACAAACGCATCCCAAACCATTTTGTTCCCACATCTGTATCTCTTGGGCAGTTCCCTTCACTGACCGTGGAAAGTGCCAGAAAACTAGCGCGAAAAGTGATGGCGGATATGGCTGATGGCATCAATCCAAATGATCAAAAACGTCAGTTTCGTGCCTCAGCTGTAACATTGCTGGATGTATACAGAGCTTACATCGAACAACGTGAACTAAAACCAAGCACGTTGTCAGGCTATAAGATCAACGTCTGCAATTACCTGAAAGATTGGCAGCGCAAGCGGTTGTCTGAGTTAACCGAAGATCAAATAGCTAAGCGTCATGCCGAGCTGTCACTCCGTAGTCGGGCGCAAGCAGATAACATCATGCGCATGTTACGCGCCTTCTTTAACTTTGCTAAATTCGAGTACAAAGACTCCAACGGTGTGAGTCTTTTCCCTCACAACCCAGTGGCTATCATCTCAGCTAAGCGGGCATGGAATAACATAGGCCGTAAACAAACTCGTTTGCGCGTCTCACAGTTACAGCCATTTTTGGATGCGATTGATTCTGTGCGAAATGATGCCATCTGTTATCGGCAAGACTTCACAGTAACCGTCTGCGACTATATTGAGTTCATAATGTTCACTGGTCTGCGCCGTGGCGAAATGATGAAGCTAAGCTGGCAAGATGTTCACTTGGCGGATGAGTTATTTTTGCTCAAAGACACCAAAAACAGCGACAACGTAGAGTTGCCCTTAACTGAACCGCTAAAAGCCATTTTGGCGCGACGCCAGGAGTACCGAGTCAATGACTATGTCTTTGGTGTCGCTAATAGCTGCGGCCATATTGTCGAACCGCGTAAAATTCTGGCAAAAGTAAATGCCGTTGCCGAGTTGAATATTCAGTTGCACGACTTACGTCGTACTTACTGTTCAATCGCAGAAAGCTTGGGAGTAGGGCTTTATACCCTTAAACGCCTGCTTAACCACAGAACTGGTCGAAACGACGTTACAGGAGGATATACCATCCTTACCGCAGATGAGCTCCGAGAACCAGCACAACGTATTACACACAAAATCTTGCAAGCCGCAGGCCGTCAACCAGTTGATAGCGAAATCCACGAATTGAAAAAACAGCTGTCACGGTTGAGTCGTGAGCAAAAGCTATTGATGTTGGCTGAGTTGGTGCATTAGCTGACAAAAGCGCTTGGTTAGATTTGCCAAGCGTCTCCATACTTTAGACATTTTGAATTAAATCTATCGTTCTCAAAATCCGCAAAGAGCGAATAGCAGCTGTTCAGAATCGCCTCTGTCGTCAGCATAGCCGTATTGATAGACTTTCGAATTAAGTAATTGAGGCGACATAATCGCTATCAATTACACTATCAATAGAGTTGGTTAACGGCAGCGAAAACCAAAACCTGCTGCCGCCATCTTTATTAGGCTCATAGCCGCACTGCCCACCGAGTTTATTGCAGATCCGTTTGACGATGGAAAGCCCCAAACCGTGGCTGTCTTTGCGCAGTGTATGAAGCCGGCTAAATTCGGTGAAAAGTCTGTCCGCTTTTTCCGATGAAACTCCAGCGCCACGGTCTTCTACCCAAAAAGTATATGTGTTGTCAGTTTTAGATTTATCAAAGCCAATTGTGACAAATGCTGGTTCGCCGCCATATTTAATTGCGTTGGAAATGTAGTTTAACCAAATTTCTTCAATCCACTGACCGTGGCTTTGTAGAGTTGGCATGTTTGGATACACCATGACAATTGGATTGTATTCTTGCACTAGCGTCGAAAGATTTTTTAGTGCGTCTTGGACGGTCGCGTTCATATCAACGGTTGATGTTTCTGGCTGCTCATCTGAGCGCAAGGATGCAAGCTGCAATAGTCCATTAATCATAGAGTTCATCTTGATAGACGATTGTAGAATCTGCTGCAAAAACTCCTGCTGCTGATCCTTTTCCAGCGAATCAAACGCTTTACTAAGTAGTGTCGATAGGCCTATCAAACTAGTGATGGGGTGCTTAAGGTCATGCGCAACGGTATGCGCAAACGCATTTAATTCTGAGTTTTGCTCGACAAGGATTTTAGATTGCGATTCAAGTGCTTTTGTTTGCTCCGCAAGTTGTTGTGTCCTGTTATCAACCATCGTCTCCAAGTGCGATTGATAGGCTCGCAACTCACCTTCGGCTGTCGCCCGACGTTCAAATTCCTTCAGTAATTGCTGTTGCATCTCCGTGAGCGCAACAACAATCGCTCCAATCTCATCATCTGGGGCTGTAGGTCGAGTTAAGACTAATGGCGTGGATAAGTTCTGTGCATTCAATTGACTGGCGTAAGTCGATACCTGTTGTAGTTGCAAAACGACCCAATGATGAAATAACCACACCAGCAAAAAACTGCTTATCATCGTTACGGTAAAAGCGGTGAGAAGGCTGACCTTCCACAATTCACTCAGTTGCAGATCTAGCGCAGTACTATCTAAGACGACTTTTAGCGTACCTAGTTTAAACTCTTGATTGTCGATCGAAATGGCAAGGTTATAGGTACGCTTACCTAGGATATGTTGAATAGGATGAACTTCACGGACAGACTCATGACCCGAGTCATCGACAAGTGTAATGGTTCCAACGGTTGGCAGGTGACTTAGCGCGTCTAGTTGGGCTTTGGTTCTGATCGGATCTAGTGTCCACATAGCATCGGATAACGCTGGTATAAAAGACTGTTCTATCTGAGTAAATAACTGTTCAGCTTGTTCATGCCCCGCTTGCTTAAGGTGATACACCTGAAAGGATGTCACTAGGACAGCAATAAAAATACTCAGTATAAAACACACTGCAGCCAAACGCAGACCAAGCCGTTGTCGAAGCCATTTCCGTAACATAGGGTGTGTAGACTCCTCAGAAGCCTTGTTTTGGGTTAAACCACAACTCAGACCTTTGGATTGGGGTTTGAGGCGGTAGTCCCTTATTTGTCAATTCGACGACTTCACGATGCTGAAGGTCTGCTTGGTCTAAGATCCCCTGAAAATGCTGTAGAAATAAATTTTTCATGCTGCCATCTTTGAGAGCCGCTTCCAGTCCTGATTCAATAGCCGATGCGAGTTCTTCGTCGTCATTACGAACAAAAAAGTAGAGTGCAGCTGGGTAATGCAAAACCCATCGAGGTGCCACTACAATAGGTCTGTCGGAATCACGTAGCGACTTAAGCTCAGGCCAAATTTCGGTCAACGAACGTGCAAAAAATCGCACGCGTCCGACTTGCAGCATCTGATACATACCGTCAAAGAAGTTGCTAGGGGCCACTTTGAAGCCATTGGTTTGCAAAATCTTGTAATCGGGCCAGTCAATGCCTTGCACCGTGAGTAATGTCTTCAGTGCGGTTTCATCTGGTAGGCTTTGGAACAGTTCAAAGTCTTTTTGTTGGATAGCCAACAATCTCCAACCGATAAGTCCTCTGTCTATCGGGATGCGAATTGGGCGAACTTGTTGTTCTCGCTCTGCATTGGTCATGGTCCATACAACATCAATACCCTTTTCCATCTCTAGCTGCTTAAGTGTGCGGTATTGCGACATCGCAAACTCACTAGGACGGGCAACGATTGCTCGGCCAGATTTGGATAAGGCTAATTGCAGCAGTTCAATTGGATAGGAGCCCCGTTCGTCGGCCTGCATGGTCTTAGGCCAGCTGTAAACGACAACTCTTTCAGCCCCGTGAGCAACGCCGAGAAAAAAGCATGCGAATAAAGTCACTAGATATTTAAATTTCCGTTTCATAGTGATGGTACAAAAAATAATTTAAAAATCAGTCTATCGCCTACTTCCGCAACTTGCGAATAGGATTGCTTCGTTTTGGGATTTTTTTCATCTTAATCGATTGATTTAATGGAGTTTCAGATGCCTGAGCAAACGTAATAGAAAAAATGTCGTGAAATCTTCGCTATCAAACTCGCTGCTAAACTGTACGGCACAACATGCTCCCTATATCCCGAATTTACAAATCACTACATATTGACTACTTTTGGTTGTATTAAAACTATCTTTTGCCATCGCATCTAAGGTACTGCGACTGCCGCTAAAGGAATTTGCGATGACACGCCTCACTACAGCCCAATTACTCGACATTATTGATTTAAACCGAGATATCTCCCATTTAGGAATGAACCTTTCCGCCGTTATGAACCTAATTGTTCAGCGGTTATTGGAATTGCTTGATATTGACGGTGTCGTGATTGAGCTCAAAGAAGACAATGCCATGGTCTATCGAGCCTGTGCTGGAATAGCAGAGTCATTTTTGGGAAAAACACTTCCAGTTTCTCAAAGCCTGTCCGGACATTGTTTACTCTCAGGCATGACACAGCACTGCTCGAATGTTGAAAAAGACCCCCGCGTGAATCTTGCTGCAAGTCGCCAGGTGGGAATTCGCTCAATGCTGTTGGTTCCACTTCATTATTACGAAATGCCCGTAGCCGTGCTAAAAGTTATGTCGACCAGACTGCGCCGATTTTCACTTCGCGAAATTGAATTTTTAGAGCGAGTGGCCGAACAGCTTGGCTCCGCCATGTATTTTTGTACTCGATTTAGTTCGGATAGTCTGCTCTATCAAGCGACTCATGATGCAATGACCGACTTGGCCAATCGGTCTGTTTTCATGGAGTCTCTTCGTGAATCTGTACGTAAAGCCAATCAACATGTGCTCGTGTTAATGATTGATATGAATGGGTTAAAAACTATCAACGATACCTACGGTCATCGCTTTGGAGATGCTGCTCTTGTAGAGATTGCTCGTCGCTTGAAAAGCGGTTCAAGACCTGGTGATGTTGTTGCTCGATTGGGTGGGGATGAATTTGCACTTGTAATGACATTTCCCGAACGACCTGATTCCCAGCAAGTCATTATGCGGTTGCGCAAACACGTGAACCGAGATTTTGCCTTTGAAGATTTTCGACGCGAACTGTCAGTTAGTATCGGATATGCGATTTATCCTGGTGAGGATTCATCAATTGAGTTGTTGCTGCATCGCGCAGATTTACGAATGTATGCCGATAAACAGACTTGCAAAATCACAACCGACCCGGGATTTGAAATTTAGTTAGGTAGTAAAGCTAGTGTGTGATCAAGTATCGACTAATAAGGACATTAAAAGAATTGAGAAAAATACTTGTGGGAGTCTATGAGTCGGAAAACACACGCAGAAAGTATTTGGTGTATCGCGAAATTATTCATGTCGACAGCAATGCCAAGGCCGGGGACAACAGCTGTGATATAGAGCTCTATCAGACACAGTGCGGTATGACGTTGTATTTTCCGGATGACGATGGAGCGCTGTTTTGTGCGGAACTCGGTGAAAATTTGGTACCAAAAATCACTGGCAGTGATGAACTATGACAATTTGTATTCATCCGAGTCATAGCGGAGAACGCATTTTATGTACGAAAATCGGGAAGTAACTAATGTTTAACAAAAGATACATCGACGAAATTGAGAAATTAAAAAAGCAGTTGGCCGAGCAGCAAGAGCAGCACCAGCAGGAGCTTACATCCTTGAATCAGACTGTTGCAGATCTCAAAGCGGAACTCAGTACGTCTTGGCAAACGAATGAAAAACAACGAGATATCTTAGTGCATTTATTAAGTGGTGCAGAACTTACCGACGCCGTTCGCAATTCGGTTGCGCAAAGTGCTCAATCCCTTGGTGATGAATTATTTGCGCTGACCCAAGTGAAAGATCTGGTTGCCAACACATCTACGACATCCAAAATGCTTGAAGCAAAGACGCATGCAGTTCACTTCTCTGCATTGGAGAGTAAAAAGTCAGTTGGAGACTTGAAACAGAGCAGCGGTCAGATTTTCCGATTAATTGCATCCATCAAGGAAATTTCTGATCAAACGAACTTATTAGCACTCAATGCGGCCATCGAAGCAGCGCGTGCGGGTGAAGCAGGGCGAGGGTTTGCCGTAGTTGCCGATGAGGTTCGCCAGCTGGCAAGTAAAGCGCACGTTGCATCCACGGAAATTGAAAAGCTAATTACTGACATGCTTGCACAAACGGACCAGATTGCAGCACGGGTAGATGAAACAGTTATTTCGACTGATGATATTGGTCACTCTGTTCATGATATCGGTGAAGTGATTGATAAAATGAGCGGCTGTGCACTGCGTATGCACAGCATCATCGATGTATCGTCCCAGATAGCCTTCTTAAACACCGTTAAACTTGACCATGTGGTTTGGAAAAACGCTATTTACAGTAAAATTTCCCAACAGAAATTTACTGAGACTGTGAATAAACATACGGAATGCCGACTTGGCAAATGGTATTTCCAAGGTGCAGGCTCTGAACTTTATGGCAATTCACAGTCATTTAGAGCCATAGATGCACCGCATAAGTTGGTGCATGATATGGGCAGAGAGGCTTTGGCTGCGGGAGCCTATGGCGACGTAGGCAAAATGAATCAACACCTTGAGGCGATGGAAAGTGCGTCAGTGCAGGTGGCGACAGCTATTGAACGGCTAATTTCCGAGATAATGTCTTCAAGCAGTTTTAACTCAAAGATGTGTTAGAATCCGAACATCTTACAAGGGGTTAAACTTTTGCGAGTAGGACAAACTAATGTCCCAGAGGGATTTTGCAACCAGTGGCAGGCCTGTGTGCAAAAACTCTCTGTTTCTAAAAATTCGGCCACTCCACCATTCTGAAAAACGGCAATTGAATCAAATCTCGGTGAAATCCCACCATTGCTACAGAAACGATCAACGCTATGAGCGAATAGCGGACATAAACGCCCGCCACAAACGCGAGCGTGCCGAATCGAGGGCATCAACTGAGGTATCCCCAGAAGTTGATAGATAAAACAATAATTTAGG
>DMYW01000042.1:0-1247 GCA_003482455.1 Rheinheimera sp.
GGTAACTCTTCACCTGTGGCCAAATAATGCACCACTTCCCGGAATATCCAGGGCCGGCCTTGCGCTGCGCGGCCAATCATGACTGCGTCAGCACCTGTGTGATCCAGCACAAACCGGGCTTTTTGCGCATTGGTGATATCACCATTGGCGATGATGGGAATTGACACTGCCTGCTTAATCGCACGGATGGTGTCGTATTCGGCATCACCTTTGTACATACAAGCCTTGGTGCGACCGTGCACCGCTAACGCTTGAATGCCGTTATCTTCTGCAATTTTGGCGATCTGGATACCGTTGCGGTTTTCCGGATCCCAACCGGTGCGAATTTTTAACGTCACTGGAACGTCCACTGCCGCCACGACCGCTTGAATGATCTGTTCGACCAATTCTGGGTATTGCAACAACGCCGAGCCTGCGAGTTTTTTATTCACTTTTTTGGCAGGGCATCCCATATTGATGTCGATGATCTGAGCGCCATGCTCGACATTAAACCGAGCGGCGTCCGCCATCTGATCAGGATCTGCCCCAGCAATTTGCACCGAACGCAAACCACTTTCATCCGCATGTGACATGCGTTTTAGTGATTTATCGCTCTGCCAGACCATTGGGTTGCTCGACATCATTTCTGATACAGCTAACCCAGCGCCAAAGCGCCGACAAAGCTCACGAAAAGTGAAATCAGTGACACCAGCCATCGGTGCACATATGACATTGTTCGCAAGTTGATACGGACCTATGCGCACCGCTATCTCTCTGGTCTCTACCTTCAAGGGGCGCCAAGTTTACGGATTTTTCGGCACAATGCAAAGGTTATTATTTAAACAAAAAAATAATTTTTCAGCCCTTCGTGCCTTGACAATCACTAAACGGCTGAAAAATCGACTTACCGAAAATAAGAGTGCGGCTTGCAGGGCAAATTGGTCGAAGATAATTGTAGAGCTGTCGAAAAAGTCAACAGTGAATCAATAAAAAAAAGCAGCTGTTGCCAGCTGCTTTAAAGTTCATCTCCCAGGAACATGGATTGATGAATGCGTCCTAAGTAAGTCTCAGGAGATGTTATATTATAACATTAATTGCAGGCTGCAAAGCTGTTGAAAATCACTCTATCGCAGAATTTCTCGAGTTGGTCGTGGTGCAACGGCGACTTTTGTCGGGATATGACCTGCAACACTGCAAAGGTTGTGGAGACGAGTTGTGACGTTTTTATCTATCGCATGATGTTTTGGCGAGATGCGAGATGCGAGATG
>DMYW01000042.1:1394-32393 GCA_003482455.1 Rheinheimera sp.
CGAGATGCGAGATGCGAGATGCAAGTATTGCGATTGAAGTGTTACGGCAAGTGATGCGGCGTCTTGAGGCCAAGCTCAGGACGCCGAGTATGGAACGAGGATTATGAATGCTTCGTCGCGCTTAAGCGTACCCATTCGTCTTTAACGGCAATAGGGGCAAAATCAAATTCGTGACGGTAAGCGTCAATGACATTTTGCGCTTGGCTTTCCAAAATACCACTGAGCGCTAGCTTGCCGCCAGGGCGAACATAGGCGCTGATGATACTCGCCAATTCTGCCAAAGGGCCTGCCAAAATGTTGGCGACCACCACATCAGCTTGCAGGCTTGGCTGATCTTTGGGCAAATAAAGTTCGATTTGCCCTGCGACACCATTGCGCTCAGCATTTGCACCGCTGGCCTCAATCGCTTGTGGGTCGATATCAATGCCAATAACGCGTTTGCCACCCAGTTTTAAAGCGGCAATCCCTAAAATACCGGAACCACAACCAAAATCGACCACAGTGGCATCACTTAAGTCTTGGCCATCGAGCCATTCCATACAAAGTGCGGTGGTGGGGTGAGTGCCTGTACCAAAGGCAAGTCCTGGGTCGAGCATCACATTGACAGCGCTTGGATCTGGGATGTCACGCCATGAAGGGCACACCCAAAGGCGTTTGCCAAATTGGATGGGGTGGAAGTTGTCCATCCACTCGCGTTCCCAATCTTTGTCTTCTAATTGCTCGAGTTTGAATTGCACGCCGTTTTTGAACAAACTGACCTGTTCAAGTTGCCGGATCACCTTGTCCATTTTGTGCTCAGCATCAAACAAGCCAACCACAACAGTGTTGGCCCAATAAATGACTTCGCCTGGCATAGGCTCGTAAATTGGCGTGTCCTGCGCATCTACGAAGCTGACCGCTTGCGCGCCCCAGCTCATCAGCATATCGCTGACGGTTTCAGCGTGTTTTTCGGTGGTGTGCACCCGAAGTTGGATCCAAGGCATGGTTTAAACTCTGCAAAGACGCCTGTACTAGACAGGCGATTTGTATTTAGGGACGTTTTTGCTGCGCAGTTTGGCTTTAATCCGCTGGATTTTGCCAACCACAAACGATGAAGTTTCCGACAACAGAGCACTGGCCGACACTTGGCTGTACACGCGGAACTTGTTTTTGTTCGAGCGTCGGTCGATATCCAGTTGCGGGTACAGTTGTTGCAGTTGTTCCACGTCGCGTTTTGGTGAAAGTTCAGGGTTCTTCTTGTACAGCTCACCGCCGACTGGGCGGGTATGCACCACAGTCACTGCGTCAATGACCGCGATAGCCGTTTTGTCAGGGTTATTTAGCAGATTCGGCCACAAATTGTCTAAGCCCCAGCCTGATGGGCTTTGGCTAAGTGTCGGGGTTAATTGGGCCAAACACGCTTTGGAGAAAATTGGCGCCATCACTTCGATGAAGTTGACGTAACGCAGTACCGATTGTGCATCTGGTTTTAACAATGAAGAATGTGAAAAGTACGAATCTTCGGACAACGCTGGCTGTGCAAGTTGCAGTTCAAATGCCATAAAAAACTGGAACATCCGGTTGATTTGATGGGCATCGATCAGCAAATCGTCGTCTGGCATCCACACCGCATCATACTTTTGCATGATCTCTGGGTTTTCCTGCACGATGCGTGCAAGCACTGGCCATTTGCCGCCTTTGACTTGCTCATAGTACTGGGCTTGGTCTTTGTATTTTTCTGGTTCATCACCAAAATAACTTAAATAGACGTCAAACAAAGGTTGTGCGCCTTGCAGCCAGTGCGGGTGCAACGACCGATCGCCGACGCGACCAATAACTAAAAATCTGTTCATAAAGCCTCTTATAACACCGGAACCACAAACGCAGGCATGTTCGAGCCTTGTGCTTGGTGAGTTAAAAACGCGGCGGCGGTTTGTAATGCTTCGTCAATGGTGACGTCCATATCCAAATAACGATAGGTGCCAAGGCGCCCAACAAAAGTGATGTTGGTTTCGTTATTGGCCAGTGCCACATATTGTTCAAGTAGTTCTTTTTCGGCGACCAAGCGCACTGGGTAATACGGTGTGTCGTCAGGGCCCGCTTCGCGGCTGTATTCTTCGTAACAGACGGTTTTGGCGTGTTGCTCCCACGGCGCAAAATGTTTGTGTTCCGACACGCGAGTGTATGGCACTTGTTGTTCGCAATAGTTCAATACCGCACAACCTTGGTAGTCGCCTTCCGCGCGGATCTCTTTGAAGTCCAATGTGCGGTAGCCCAAACGGCCTAATTTAAAATCGAAGTAACTATCCAATGGCCCAGAGAAAAATACATGGTCAAAATCAGCTTTATCGGCAGCGGTTAACTTAGTGCCCAGACGGACTTCGATATTGGGGTGAGCCAACAACTTCTCCACGAGCGGTGTATACCCTTCGACCGGCATGCCTTGATGCGGATGATTGAAATAGTTGTCATCATAGTTAAAACGTACGGGCAGCCGTTTTAGAATGCTCGCCGGCAATTCACTAGGTTCACGGCCCCATTGTTTGCGGGTGTAGCCGTAGAAAAATGCTTTGTAGAGCTTATCCCCGACAAATTTTTGTGCCTGTTCTTCAAACGATTGCGGTTCGACAATTGACTGGTCACCTTGCTCACGAATAAAGGCTTGCGCTTGACTCGGTGACATGGTGGTGCCGAAGAATTGGTTAATCGTATGCAGGTTAATTGGCAGTGAAAACACCTGGCCGCCACTGACAGCTTTGACGCGGTTCACATAAGGTTTGAACTCAGACAGTGCAGTCACATAGTCCCAGACATGGTGCTTGTCGGTGTGGAAAATATGTGGACCGTATTTGTGCAAGACGATACCCGTGTCGGCATCGCGTTCAGAAAAACAGTTGCCGGCAACATGTGAACGTGGTTCAAACACCACACATTGATAACCAGCTTTGGCTAGTTCGTTAGCAATAATAGCGCCGGAAAAACCAGCCCCTGCAATTCCAATTCGTTTCATAACGTCACTTTATCAACACGGAAAACAGACATTTTACTCTAAAATGGTGGGATTACCCCAGCACAAATTTGTTGGCGGGGCGCCACACCAGGCGTTCGCATAAAAAAAGGCGCCATTAGGCGCCTTTTTCAAACTTGAAGTCGTTACTGCATCCCAAGCTTTTTCTCGAGATAATGAATGTTGGTGCCGCCTTTATTGAAGTTGGCATCGGTCATAATCTCTTTGTGAAGGTCGATGTTGGTTTTGATGCCACCGACTAACAATTCGCTGAGCGCATTACGCATCCGTGCAATCGCGATATCGCGGTTTTCGCCGTAGGTGATTAGCTTGCCGACCATCGAATCGTAGTTTGGCGGCACAGTATAATCGGCATAAATGTGCGAATCCCAACGCACGCCGTTGCCACCTGGTGGGTGGAAGCGGGTGATGGTGCCTGGCGATGGAATAAAGGTTTTCGGATCTTCAGCGTTAATACGGCATTCCACCGCATGGCCACGGATCACGATATCGCTTTGTTTCAGGCGCAGTTTCTCACCAGCAGCGACGCGCAGCTGCTCCTTAATCAAGTCCACGCCCGTGATCATTTCGGTCACTGGATGTTCTACCTGAATACGGGTGTTCATCTCGATAAAGAAGAACTCGCCGTTTTCATACAGGAACTCAAAAGTACCCGCGCCGCGGTAATTCAAGTCGATACAGGCTTGTACGCAACGAGCACCGATAAAATCACGTTGTTCTTGCGTAATGCCTGGCGCTGGCGCTTCTTCTACCACTTTTTGGTGGCGACGTTGCATTGAACAGTCACGTTCACCTAAATGAATAGCGTTACCTTGGCCATCCGCCAGGACTTGGATTTCGATATGACGTGGGTTTTCCAGGAATTTTTCCATGTACACCATGTCATTACCAAAGGCAGCTTTCGCTTCGGCTTTGGTCATCTCAATGGAGCTAACCAGCTCGTCTTCACCACGCACCACGCGCATACCGCGACCACCGCCGCCGCCGGCGGCTTTTACGATGATGGGGTAACCGATGCGTTTAGCAATCGCGATGTTGGTGGCTGCGTCATCACCGACAGCACCATCAGAGCCAGGTACACAAGGCACGCCGGCTTTTTTCATCGCTTCGATGGCCGAGACTTTGTCGCCCATCAAGCTAATCGACTCAGGGCGCGGGCCGATGAAAATAAGGCCTGATTCTTCAACTTGTTGCGCAAAATCCGCGCGTTCAGCCAAAAAGCCGTAACCTGGGTGGATGGCTTGCGCATTGGTCACTTCCGCCGCTGCAATCAGCGCCGGAATGTTCAAGTAACTTTGTGGTGACGGGGCTGGGCCGATACAAATAGTTTCGTCGGCCAGCAACACGTGTTTTAGATTACGGTCGACGGTGGAATGCACCGCCACCGTTTTGATACCGAGCTCTTTGCATGCGCGCAAAATACGCAATGCAATCTCGCCGCGGTTGGCAATCAGCACTTTTTCTAACATGGTGCCGCCTTTAATTATTCAATGACAAACATTGGCTGGTCGAATTCAACCGGTTCGCCATTCTCAACCAGAATAGCTGTGATAGTACCGGCCTTGTCAGACTGGATTTGGTTCATCATTTTCATCGCTTCAACGATACACAAGGTATCGCCAACTTTGACGCTTTGGCCAACTTCAGCGAAATTCTTCGACGTTGGTGACGCTGCGCGATAGAAAGTACCAACCATTGGTGATTTCACGCGATGGCCAGTGGCTACCGGAGCTGCTGGCGCGGCGGCAACCGGAGCTGCGGCAGGCGCGGCGGCAGGTGCAGGAGCTGCAACAGAATGGGTGTATTGAACTGGGGCAAACGACTGCATCGGGCCGCTGCGGCTGATGCGAACAGACTCTTCGCCTTCGGTGATTTCAAGCTCGTTGATGCCTGATTCTTCCAGCAGTTCGATCAGTTTTTTAATTTTTCTAATATCCATAACTTTGTTGCCTAACTCAGTTGATTTTCGTGGTGGTTAAGGTGGACACCGCGGCTTCTAGCGCAAACCGATAACCGCTGGCGCCAAGGCCACAAATTACGCCCTTGGCGATGTCCGACAAATAGGAATGTCGACGAAACGCTTCCCGTGCATGCACGTTGGATAAATGCACCTCGATAAACGGTATTGCGACAGCAAGCAGTGCATCGCGGATCGCAACGCTGGTGTGGGTATATGCACCAGGATTGATCACAATAAAATCCTGTTTACCCAAACTCTGCTGAATAGCTGTTACTAATTCATGCTCAGCATTGCTTTGGAGGTGAGTCAAGGTCACGTTCAAAGTACTAGCATGCGCCGTTAAATCGCGGACTATGTCGTCTAATGTTTGCGCCCCATAGATGTGAGGTTCACGTTGCCCTAACATATTCAAGTTGGGGCCATTAAGCAGCAAAATCCGTAATTGTGTGGTCATTTGTTGTCTGTTCCGTCGAACTGTTCTGAGTTGTCTTTATGCTGCCAGAGCAAGCACCAAAAAGCACTTTTTTTCCTTCGGCCGCAAACGCAAACTCAGAATTTGCCGCTTATTATAGAGAAATCGCTGCAAATGGCAGCAAAATACTGGTCTTATCAGCCGCGGGGAACTTTTTCTTGAGACTGGAGTCGAGTTGCGCAGTAACTGGTCGGAGCGGCTTGTAATGCACGTAGCGCAAGGGCTTCGCTGTAATTAAGTCGCTGGCTTTTGCAAAAAACAATAAAAAAAGCCGTGTTAAACAACACGGCTTTTTCTCGTTTATTCACCGAAAATCGCTGAAGTTTTGTTATTTACTTTGCTGGATTTTCTGTAAATGCGCGACGAATTCGTTAGCCGGCATGAATCCGGTGATGCGAGATTGCGTCAATTCGCCGCTATTGGGGGCAAAAAACAAAATGGTCGGTAAACCCAGTACTTGGAATTTCTCCAGCAATTGTTGGTCTTGCTCAGTCGCGGCAGTAACGTCAATTTGTAGCAAACGGAACTTGGCCATTTCTGTTTTAGCCTGCGGATCGGCAAAGGTAATGTGCTCAAACTCTTTACAAGCAACACACCATTCTGCGAATAAATCCAGCATCACAAATTGATTGGCTGCTTTGGCACTCGCTAATTCGGCATCGAGCTCTTGCAATGATGAAATCCGTCTAAAGGTGGTCGACGCTTGCACTGCTGCGGCAGCAGTTGGGGCTGGCGCTGGGCGCCAAAACTCACTGTTAAACTGCACTGTGGCAATCAATACGACACTTGCGATTAACCAACTGATGGTTTTCGCTTTGGCACTGTGCAGCAGCGTTTGGCCGGTGTGATACAAAAATGCGGCAAAACCAAGCGCCAGCACGCTACTTAAGATCACCAACAGCTCGTTGGAGATCACGCGTGATAACAACATCAATGGCACACTTAATAGCAAGAAGCCAAATGTATGCTTGACCATATCCATCCAAGCGCCAGGCCGCGGTAACCATTTGCCACCTGAACTGCCAAGCAGCAACATAGGTAATCCCATGCCGAGGCTTAAAATGTACAGCACCAACATGCCGTAAACTAGGTCGCCACTTTGCGCTATGTACAGCAGTACCGCAGTTAACGGAGCTGTGGTGCAAGGAGATGCCACTAAGCCTGACAGCATACCCATCACCAGCGCGCCTTTGATCGTGCCGCCCTGTTGCGCGTTGCTGGCGTTGGACACTTTTTCACTCCAACTTGATGGCAGTTGCAGATTAATCACGCCAAACATCGACAAAGCCAGCACTATGAGTAAACCGCTAATGCCCCAAAGCACGGCGGGGTGTTGGAAATAGCTTTGGAATTTCACGCCCATGCTCGCGACGACTAGTCCAAGCAAAGAGTAAGTGATCGCCATACCTTGCACATACGACATCGACAAGGCAAACGCTCGTTTGGTCGATAGTTGTTGTCCTTGACCCGCGATGATACTGGTCAAAATGGGGTACATCGGAAACACGCATGGCGTAAACGCGAGACCAAGGCCGAGGACAAAGAAAATAGCCAGTACAGCGATGCCTTGTTGCTGTTGCAACTTAGTCAGTAGCTGATCTTGCACAGAAATTGGTGCTTGGCCGGCATTATCTGTGGGTGAAGGTGTTGCCGCAGCCTCGTTGTTTGCCGAGGTCGCGGTTGAGCTCAAACCTGCCGCGACAGCCTCTGCAGTGCTCGGTTGTGCTGTCAGTTGCGACAGGGGCACTTCTTTGGTGACTGGTGGGTAACAGAGGCCGGCTTCGGCGCAGCCTTGATAACGAACTTTCAGCACAGCATCTTTATCGATGTCACTGAGTGGCACCGTCAGTTGCAACGACTGCCGATACACTTCCATTTTGCCGAAATATTCGTCTTCGTGCGGCTCTCCAGTTGGATAGGCAGGGTGGGAAAAACTCACGGCAACTCCCGCCAGTTTTATCCGCTCTCGGTACAGATAATAGCCGTCTGCGATATGCCAACTCAGCTGCAATTGGTCTTTTTGTTGCACGAAATCAAATTGAAATGCTTGATCAACTTGCAAGAAGTTGGAGTCTTGCTGCAAAGATGCCAGCACAGAACTCGCGCTATTACCCGGGAGCGGTGACGATTGCGGCGGCTCTGCGGTTTGCGCAACAGCGACGTTCAGCAGTAGCGAAGACGCAAGGATGGGTAACCAACGTGTAAATTTAGTGTTCAACATCACACTCCTGTTTTACCCAGTTTGCATAGGCTTCAAGCGCATGGCTGACTGGGACTGCAATAATTTCCGGGACCTGATACGGATGCTCGGCCTTAATAGCTTGGCAAAGTGCAGAAAAATTCTGTTCCAATGTTTTAAACAGTAACGGAATTTCTTGTGCTTGCTCGATCTGACCTTGCCAGCGATATGACGAATTGATGGCAGGAAGCTGATTGACGCAGGCGACCAAACGTCTTTGTAACAAGCTTTCGGTCAGGCGTTTGGCGACGTCGCCATCTGGCACATTGCACAAGACAACTAACAATCCAGAGCTCATCTCACACCTTTTGTCTTTGCAAATTCCGTATCTTAGCCGATATTGACCGACCTTCGAGCAATTCTGTTTCAGTCATCTGAAGAAAGACTTAAGAAAAATTCGAATTTTTTTATCGGAAAACCCTTGGAAACTTTATGCCCTTACCCCACATAGGGGTAACAAATCGATTTAACCCTCGGTTAAAACAACAAAAGTGTTTAGGAGCTAATACACATGAATATCCGTCCATTACACGATCGCGTCATCATCAAGCGTCTGGAAGCAGAAAGCAAATCAGCTGGTGGTATTGTGCTGACAGGTGCTTCAGCAGAGAAGTCTACCCGTGGTGAAGTCGTTGCCGTTGGCAATGGCCGTATTCTGGAAAACGGCACTGTTCGTCCTCTGGAAGTTAAAGTCGGCGACAAAGTGATTTTCGGCGCCTATGTAGAGCGCACAGAGAAAATCGACGGTCAAGAATACGTCATCACCAAAGAAGACAATATTCTGGGCGTTATCACTGAATAATTTCCTATCCCTGCATTAACACGAATTTTTGAGGATTAAAGAACATGGCAGCAAAAGACGTACGTTTTGGCGATGAAGCCCGTAATAAGATGTTAAAAGGCGTGAACATTCTGGCAAATGCCGTTCGCGTCACTTTAGGCCCGAAAGGCCGTAACGTGATTTTAGACAAATCATTTGGCGCGCCACTGATCACCAAAGACGGTGTATCTGTAGCCAAAGAGATCGAGCTGGAAGACAAGTTCGAGAACATGGGCGCGCAAATGGTGAAAGAAGTTGCTTCTAAAGCCAATGACGAAGCCGGTGACGGTACCACCACTGCAACTGTTCTAGCGCAAGCCATCATCAACGAAGGCGTTAAAGCTGTCGCTGCGGGCATGAACCCAATGGACTTAAAACGCGGTATCGACAAAGCAGTCGCAGCTGCAGTGACCGAGTTAAAAGCCCTGTCAGTGCCATGTGCAGACAGCAAAGCGGTTGCACAAGTTGGTACTATTTCTGCCAACTCTGATGACGAAATCGGTCAAATCATCGCCGACGCGATGGATAAAGTCGGTAAAGAAGGCGTGATCACCGTTGAAGAAGGCCAAGGTTTAGCCAACGAATTAGCCGTTGTTGAAGGGATGCAATTTGACCGCGGTTACTTGTCTCCATACTTCATCAACAACCCAGAAGCGGGCCAAGTTGAACTGGACAACCCGTTCATCCTGACTGTCGACAAGAAAATTTCGAACATCCGCGAAATGCTGCCAGTACTGGAAGGTGTTGCAAAATCAGGTAAACCACTGCTGATCATCGCTGAAGATTTAGAAGGTGAAGCCTTAGCAACGCTGGTTGTTAACAACATGCGCGGCATCGTCAAAGTATCTGCAGTGAAAGCCCCTGGTTTCGGTGATCGCCGTAAAGCCATGCTGCAAGACATCGCGGTGTTAACTGGCGGTGTGGTGATCTCTGAAGAGATCGGCATGGAGCTGGAAAAAGCCACACTGGAAGATTTAGGTACAGCGAAACGCGTTGTGATCACAAAAGACAACACCACCATCATCGATGGTGCTGGCAGCCAAGAAGCGATCGACGGCCGCGTCAAGCAAATCCGTCAACAAGTGGAAGACGCAACATCTGATTACGACAAAGAAAAGCTGCAAGAGCGTCTGGCCAAACTGGCTGGCGGTGTTGCCGTGATCAAAGTTGGTGCTGCCACTGAAATCGAAATGAAAGAGAAGAAACATCGCGTTGAAGACGCGCTGCACGCGACTCGTGCTGCCGTTGAAGAGGGCGTAGTGCCTGGCGGTGGTGTCGCATTAGTTCGCGTGGCTGGTAAGCTGGCTGGCTTGACAGGCGCTAACGAAGACCAAAACCATGGTATCAAAATTGCGCTGCGTGCAATGGAAGCACCACTGCGTCAAATCGTTGATAACGCCGGTGAAGAGCCATCAGTGGTTGTAAACTCAATCAAACAAGGCGAAGGTAACTACGGTTACAACGCGGCGACTGGTGTTTATGGCAACATGTTGGAAATGGGTATCCTGGATCCAACCAAAGTTACTCGTTCAGCTCTGCAATTTGCGGCGTCAGTGGGCTCTTTGATGATCACCACTGAAGCTATGGTGACCGAACTGCCGAAGAAAGATGCTCCAGCAGCGCCAGATATGGGCGGCATGGGTGGCATGGGCGGCATGATGTAATCAGGCTGTTTTGCATTGAAGAAGGGGCTCATGGAGCCCCTTTTTTTATCTGAAACGCACCAGGCGTGCTGCTCAATGGTATTGCAGACTAGCTAGTGTTTGGGCGATGTAAGCAACAAAAAAGGAGCTCAATGAGCTCCTTTTTAAGTACATAGCCTTAAGTCAGGCCAGAGGCGACATCGAATTAACGACGACGTTGACGACGGAACATCGCCAGTGGCAACAGTAACAAGCCTAAGAAACCTGCGCTACCACCTGATTTTCCGTTGTTTACTACATCAACAGGAACATCTTTTGCTGTAACTTTTACAGTGTTAGATGAACTTGCTTTGCCATCAGTGATAGTCACTTTGAAGGTTAATTCTTCAGTTGTTGTACTGATAGAAGGCAATGTAACCGCCACAGATGCTGTGTTGGTCGCTGCAAATGTTGCTGCTGTACCACTGACTTGCTCCCATTTGTAGGTCAGCTTATCACCGGTATCTGCATCACTAGCTGTAGCGGACAGTGTCACGTTTGCACGTTCATCTGCAGTTGTCGCAGAAGCTGCAACTGCCGATAACACTGGTGCGCGGTTTTCTACTTTCAGTGCCACCGTTGACTTGGTACTAACTTTGCCATCAGACACTTCAACTTGGAACAACAAGTCATCGGCTGCAGTTTTAGATGTTGGCAGAGTTACAGAAGCAGCAGCTTTGTTTGCATCACTTAATGTTGCCGCAGTACCTGAAAGTTGCGTCCAGCTGTAAGTTAATACATCAGCAGCATCGCGATCTTTCGCTGTTGCGGTTAAGGTGATCTTGTCTTTTTCAACACCTTTTGACGCACTCGTTACGACACTAGATAACTTAGGTACACGGTTATCACAAGCTACAGCATCACCAGCGACGACATCTGAATATACCGATGAAGTAATATTGTTAAACTTGATGTTGTCGATGAACCAACCAGCATCAGCAGTGTTTGAATCAGATACCACACGGAAGCGGAAGCGAACTTCGTTACCGTTTAATGCAGAACCAAAACTAATCGATTCGTTATGGCCGAAAGTCGCATCGGCATTACCCGTAAATGCTTTACGGCCTGGCAATAATTCAGCCAACGTCGCGTTGTAACCACTAGTTGCGAACGCAGCGTAGACCGGGGCGCCACCCGAAGTGCCTTTCTGCACCTTAGTTACGTCCATCCAATCGCTACCGTTGATGCTGATTTCGATCACACCACCGTCATAACCTTGCTCTAATTGGTAGTAATGCCAGAAGCTCAGAGAGAAGTCGCCAGCATAACCAACGTTGAATGGTTTTGTTTCATACACAACATCAGAGCTGAAACCGTTGTTTTGGATCAGCATATATTGCGAGCCTACATTGTGACCTTTGCTGGCGAAGAAAGCGGCATTGGTATCATCAAGGACACGTGTACCTTTTGCTAAGTCACCACCATCTAACACGCGCTCTTTGAAGTTATTCAAGTTGGCGAACGTTTCGGTGTTGTCTGTGGACTGCATGTTCACAGGTGCTTGGTCTTTGAACGCTAAATTCACACGTTCAGAAACTGTATAGTCGCTTGTGACGATGGCAGGATCTACATCAGGGAAGCTCAGTTTCAGCTGTAATTCATCACCAGGTTGCGCGCCGCTTAACTTGAATTTCACAGGAACTGTTGTACCACTGCTCATCAGACCAAGTTCTGGCAATGTGACAACGCCATCATTTTCAAATGTCACGCCGTGAGCGCTAACGACTTGGACTTTACCTTTCAGGTTTTTCAGTACGCTCGAACCACGGTTAGTTACTTTGAACTGAACAGTACCAGTTTCACCATTGTCTAACATGCCGTTTGCAGTACAGAAGCCTACATCGAGATCGTCGTAGTCGTTATTGACACTGTGACCAGTAACATCGAAAGTGCTTAATTCGGTTTTGAACGACTCAACGACACCTTGATGTTGTGGGTTGTCACGATCAGGAGACACAGCCCCCAAGCCCATACCGCGGTCCGCGAAGGCAGCCAGTAATTGCTTATAATCTTCAGGATCTTTAGCATATGCTGCCGCTAACACTGCATCACGAGCTTCAGTATAAGTTGGACCAACTGGGGTCATCTTATAGCCATTGACCAAGTACGACATCATGCGGTCTTTGGCTTTGTTGTAATCGTGGTGGTGGTTCACCAAATTTACAAAACCTTGCCACATCACTTGTGCCCATACTTCACCGGCTGAGTGGACTTCTGCTTCACCGCTTTGTCCCACAGCAACACCTTTACCTACTTCGATGTTTTGGAAAGTTTTTGGGTTGAAATCTTTGCTAACGGCATACGGATATGCACGAATACCCCAGTAGAACGAGGCAACGTAGCTGATTGCCGCATAAGGTCGTTGCAGCATGTCATTGCCTTCCAGATTCAGATCTGAAGCGTCAGATACTGTCAGCAATGCATGGAAATCACCCCAGCCTTCGCCCATCGAGCGGCCTTGGTTGTTGTACAAGCCGTTACCGTTACCAACTAAACGGTTGCTGATGTAGTGGCCCCATTCATGCGAAACGATTGCGTTGTCCCATGAACTGTCTTTGTATGGTTTGTTGTTAAACATGTCGATTGCGACGGTTTTACCAGCGCCAATCGCATTGTAAATCGTCAGACCTTCGGCCCGTGCAATGCCCACAGCTGGAATGGTGATCGTAGCGTCTGAGCCACCCATGCCTGGTAAACCTGTTGCAGCGTTATTGACGATCACTACACCGATTGCACCAGCGTCTTGGGCATTTTTAACTTTGATCGCAAATGTACAAGCACCGCGATCGATGATGGCAATTTTGCCAGCGATATTGGCGGGAGTTGCTGCGGCTGTACAGCCATCACGAGTAGGCGCGGCGGTGTCTTCAAATACAACTGCATTGCCAGTAAGTTTAAATTGGCCAGGACCAAAACTGGCGCCTTGCATCGCGGTGATAGGTAAGTTCGTACCGTCAGTTGTATTTGCTGTAATACCTAAGTCTTTGCCGAATTGCGCGTCTTTACTTGCCCACAGATACATTTGCATCCGCGGTGAGCCACCGTCAGCAGGCGTCGACATATTCGCATTGTCAAAACCAGAGTTATCTTGAACTTCTGCTCTTAAGATGTCGCCTTCGACGCCACCGCGGCCAAAGTTTTTCGCCTGTGCGTTACCCGCTTTTTCATCGAAACCATAGTCATAGAACCAATCGTGCAAATAGTTGTTCATGTAGAACAAGTTCACAATTGATGCTTTACGGTTGTTCACCGACATTTCTGGTTCTGAAGTGCGATATTTGTAATCGAAAGTCTGGGGAGATGTAGTTTCTGCCGCATAATCACCGTTGGTAAAACCATCTGGAGCGATAGCGTCTACGTACGCGAATACGTTGTTACCTTTGGTCTGGGTCGCATCATCGGCAAGCCACGGGTCCTGAGTGCTGATTGGACCGTTTTTCAATGCAACTAATGGAGCATCTAAATAGGCAGTTGCATCGACTTGGTCTTCGCTGGTCGCTGGCACCACGTTGCCATGTGGACCATCCCAAGGCACGCCGTGTTCATTTGCATAAATACGATAGTTAAATGCTGAGGCATGTGCTTTCAAATTGTTTTTGAACAGGATTTCGCCAGTTTCAGCTGAAACAACATAACTGAAGTAATCAGAATCTGTAGCATCTTCATTGCTAGTTTCTAACTCGACGTAATGAGCAGGAACCAGTTTACCTTTTTTCTCGAAGTACACTTGTTTGGCTCGTGGCTCACCGAGAACCTTAACTTCACCATTGACCTGGGCATCAAACCGCTGATACTTGCCATCATCTGAATTGACGGTCAATGTAAGTTGATCAGCATTCCCACCGGCTGCAGCAAAGGCTTTAGAAATAGCGGTATTTGCTTCACCAAATGCAGCTGCCTGAAGCTTTTTCGGTTGATTGCTTGCGTTTGCGAGTACACCTGACCCAGCAACTAGGTTGAATTCAGCATCCATCAAGATGTTGTATTCTTTATTGAAAACTTCAATACCTTGCAATTCTTGACGGAATTTAGCGATTTTTACGCCATCTTTGTCCGTGTATGAACTTACCATCACAGGTTTTAATCCAGTGGCGTAGCTTTTACTGACACTGCCTGTTAGCGCATCCAAGTAGAAGTTTGCTGCATATTCCAGCTGTGCTTCGGCTGCAACCGCATTTAAGTTTGGTTGTGCTAAGCCTTGCGGTGCCCACGCAAATGTAGTTTGACCGGTTTTCACATCAATCTGTTGTTTCATTCCGGAGACGGTTGGCAACTGGCCGCTCTTGGCTGAGGTTACCTTTTGCAGTGAATCGATGGAATTAGTTGCAGCTGAGACTGAAGCTGCAGGAAGAGCTAGTGAAGCACCGATTAGCAGGGCTAATGGTGAAAGTTTGATATTTCGCATTCATGTTCCCCATGTTTTTTATATTCAGCTGACTTGCTGATACAGAATGTATACCTAGAGTTTTGCCAAGAGACAACTGATATGTTTAAAAAAAGTTAATTAAATTACATCACTAATTTAGAGAAATGTATAATTACTAGGCTGTTTTGAGCTTTCATAAAATCGAATGTGACTGTGGAGTTGGGGATATGCTTGGCAACCCTTCGTAAGTTTTCCTTAATACTTGGTAACAGGCCGAGACATTTTAAGACATTTGTCCACTGCAACACGTGGTGATTCTGAGTAAGATTAGGTAGGCTTGTGTAAAAAATGAGGAAGTAATCATGAAGCGTTTTGCAATCGTATGTTTGGCATTGTCATCTTTTACTGTGACTGCTCAAACGTCTGAATCTGCTGTTAAGTTGGAATGGTTTCAGCCTGAGAAATATACAGACATTCGGCCTTCAAACGAATCCAAAGCAATGTACCGTAAGCATGTAATTGAGACTTTTGAGAAATTTTGGGCCAAGCTTAGTGAGAAGTTGCCATCAGGTTATCAATTGACGCTCACTATTAAAGATATAGATTTAGCTGGTGACGTGAATCCGCTTTATCGGGTTGATAATCGTGATATTCGCGTAATTAAAGATATGTATTTCCCTAAAATTACCTTGGATTATCAGTTGAAGGACGCTAGTGGAACTGTCATAGACTCTGCGCAAGATGTGAAAATCAAGGATATGAATTTTATGAGTTCTGTGGGCCTGCGCTATAGCTCCCAAGAGTTTGGGCATGAAAAAAACATGCTGGACAAATGGTTTACTAAAACTATCCTGCCAAAAACCACTGCTGTTGCTAAGTAATTTCCGCGCGCGAGGGAACTATAAGAAGCTGGCTATTTTTTCATAAATAGCCATTGCTTCCGCGCGAGTTAGCTGGCCTTTTGCTGCAGCTTTGCCAATGGATGAACTCACTTTGACTGACTCTTCTGCAGCAGGTGCAGGCTGTTTTTCTGAATTCGATAAGTTATCGATGCTACTAGATTGTTGATTGATATTTTGAGAGGTGCTGGACTGTAGCAGAGACTGAATTTGCCCCTGCTTATTTGCAATTGAGCTATTGCTATATGCTTGCTGCAGCTGCCGATTGTATCGGTCTATCGCTGCAGAGTTCACACCTGCCATAACTAGAAGCTCCAAACACGAAGTCTACAATGCAGTGTAGACAATTTTACTACTTAAGAACAGTTTTAAACTCCTGTAGAGTGGTATGTAGCTGTTGCAATTGGCGGACAATCCGCTCTAAAACTGCGGTATCAAAATGCTGGGTTTGTCTGATTAACGCGATTTGTTCAGCGGTTTCTGACAAGTAAGGCATAAATCGATTACTGTTTACCGTAAAAATACCATCTCTGAAAATACTTTGATATTTGCCATGACCGCTCGTTTGCAATTCATCGAGTACTGTGTCGGCATCAACTGCTTTTCGGTATAACTCACGCAGATTCTGGTCAAGTTTATTGAGTAATTCTTCCAAGTTTTTCTCCTTCTGAACAGCAGCATTATGCCATACATTTATCGGTATTTCGTCGCAGTCAAGTTTCCAATTTTCGAGAATTGTTATATCATAGCAATTCAACGTGTGCAGAGGCTTGTATGATCGATCGGATCCGAAACACCCTAGACAAAGTAGGTATTGCAATCACATCCTTGTGTGCAATTCATTGCATTATGCTGCCTGTTTTGTTGCCTTTGCTGCCGTTGATGGGCTTAAGTGCTGTACACAACCATGCCTTTGAACGGATTATCTTATTGATTACTATGGTGTTAGGTTTTGTAACGCTTTTTGCTGGTTTTCATCGTTACCATCGAAAACTTTACCCGTTCTATTCACTATTTTTAGGTGGCTTTATCTACTGGCAGAAAGACGCTGTAGGGCCACAATATGAGCATTTTGTTCTCATCATTGGGGCATCGCTGGTGGTGCTTGCGCATGTGTTGAACCTAAGGCTCTGTAACCAATGCCACAGTTGTGAATCTCATTAAAGAAAAGCCGCTAATGCGGCTTTTTTTACGCTTGAGATTTGCTTTGTTTACGAGCTTCTATTGCTACATTTGAAGTTGTGTCAGAAGAGATTCGACAAGCAAAACTTGAGTACAGCTGAAGAATCGAAGACAAGCCTTCTTTAAATCAATTGACGGTGGAATCTGCGTTTTGCCGCCGAGGATGAGTGTTTGATGAATAGCCTTAATAAGTTCATGCAAAGGTTTTTTGTGTTAATCATCCTGTCATTTCATCGGAAGCAGCTGTTTCAGGCAAGCGAAGCATCTGTTAACCACTGTTGCACTTGCGCCGGGTGGTTACAGAACAATCCATCGACGCCCATCTGTGCAAGTTCAATAGCATCTTTTTGATAATTCACTGTGTACACATGCACTTTCAAGCCGCGTTGATGCGCATCATCGACTAAGACTTGGTCGACAAAACTGCGATCGCAGTGCAAGGAGTCAACCCCCAGCGCTGCTGCGCATGCAGCTAGCTCGAGCGGGTAGTGCGCTATCAGCATGCCAAGTTGTAAGGATGGTTGATTTAGACCTAACCAGCGAAGCAGCGGGTGATGAAAAGAAGAGACTAAAATATGCCGAAGGTCTAACTGTAACTCATGTTGTGCGCGAGCTAGCAATCGCAGCAGAGCTGGGCCGGTATCGTGGCCTTTCAGCTCTATGTTGAGCAAACATCGATTGGCGCATAACTCCAACACTTGCCAAAGCGTTGGAATTTTTTGACCATTACCAGCGTCCAGCGCAGCTAGCTGGCTGACTGAGAAATCTTCCAGTGCGCCGCGACCATTGGTGGTGCGATCGACGAAACGATCGTGGATCACCACCAACTGATCTTGGTGGAGATAAACATCAAGTTCGATGCCGACGTTTGGGAGTTCCAACGCTGCGGCAAACGCGCGCAGCGTGTTTTCAGGATATAAAGTACTAACGCCTCGATGAGCAAACAGCTGCATACTTGGCCTCACTGAAATCAAGATGATTTCAGTGTAGTCGCAAACGCAGTGCCCATGCGAGTCACAGAACCGGGGTAATTGGTTGGCAGAAATTCAACTTGATCTTTTTCAAAGGTGAGTACGACTGTCGAACCTAGCTTGAAGCGACCCATCTCGTCACCTTTTTTCAGGTGAACAGCATTAGGACCTTCGGCTGGATATTGCCAACGGAATACCTCTTTGCCGGTTGGTGGGGTAACTGTCCCTGCCCATACAGTTTCAATACTAGCGACGATTGTGGCACCGACTAAGACCAATGCCATTTGACCTACCGGCGTGTCGAAAATAGTAACGACGCGTTCATTGCGGGCAAATAACCCAGGTACATTTTCGGCAGTTAATGGATTGACCGAAAACAAATCGCCAGGCACGTAAATCATTTCGCGCAGCACACCGTCTACCGGCATATGGATGCGGTGATAGTCTTTCGGCGCTAGATAAATACAAGCAAATTTACCGTTTTGATAAGGCGCTGCTGTCGCTTGATCGCCACCAAGTAGCGCTTCAACCGAATAGTAGTGTCCTTTAGCTTGGATCAGTTGATCCCCTTCAATGTCACCGAGTTGGCTGACTGTACCATCGACCGGGTGGGCCAACAGGTTCGTGTCTGCCACAATGGGACGCATGCCGTCTTTCAGTGGGCGAGTGAAAAACTCATTGAAGCTACGGTAAGCTTCGGCATTTTCAAACTGGGCTTCCGCCATATTGATGCCGTACGCTTTTATAAATAGCTTAATCAGCGCATGACTGACAAAACCAAGTTTTGCAGCTGCCAGGTATCCAACCAACCGAGAAATCAAATGCTTTGGCAGGATGTACTGCAACGTAATTTTTAACTGATCCATAAAGATCACAACCTCATGTCTAAAATAAAACTCAATAATAACTGGGTTTGTCTTCGGCCATACTGACCAAAATACGATGATAATTTTCTAAGCGCTCGGCGCTAATTTCACCAATCTCGACCGCATGGTGCAGTGCACAGCCCGGGTCGTCACCATGTTTGCAATCGCGAAATTTACAACGCCCTAACCAAGGACGGAACTCTTTAAAACACCATGTCACTTCGTCAGCTTCCAAGTGCCACAGCGCAAACTCACGAATACCGGGCGAGTCGATCAGATTGCCACCTTTGGGAAGATGATACAAACGCGCCACTGTGGTGGTGTGCTGGCCAAGGCCTGACGCTTCGGAAACTTCTTGTGTGTACGCGGCTATTTCCGGCATGAGTCCGTTGACCAACGAGGATTTACCTACGCCGGACTGACCAACAAAAATGCTGGTGCCAGCTTGTAAATACTGATGCAACTGTTCCATGCCTTCGCCTGTTTTGGCGCTGAGCAATAAAAATTCATAACCGATTTTACGGTAGATATCGAGTTGTCGTTCGACATCTGCGCGTTGCTCGGTGGACAACAAATCGATTTTGTTTAGCAATAACAGGGGTTTAATTTGCATTGCTTCGGCAGCAACTAAGTAGCGGTCGATAATATTCAGCGACAAGCTCGGCAGCACGGCAGAGACAATAATCAGTAAATCGATATTGGCGGCCACGGGCTTTAATCCGTCGTAAAAGTCTGGGCGAGTTAGCACAGAGCGTCGCTCGTGTGCAGCTTCGACCACGCCTTCAATAGTGCCTTGAATTTGCGACGCGCGACGCCAGACCACTTCGTCACCTGTGACCAAAGATGCAACTGTGCGGCGGATGTTGCAGCGGAAAATGACACCCTGTGAGTCTTCGATATCGGCATGTTGTCCAAATCGACTAATCACGACGCCCGCTTCAGGCTCGCCAAAAGTGGCTGAGTCTAATACAGCGGCTACTTTTTCAGCTTTTTTAGCTAAGCGGTCGAGTCGCTTTTGTTGGTTTGCTGCGATCCGATCGTTTTGGCGTTGGGTTAAATGTTTCTTTTTGGTCACACTGGATTCTTTTTGAACAAGGAATACGGGAGCTACCATCTGATGAACAGAGTTGGTTTCTCATAGGCAATAGCCGATGTATCATACTAGGATTCACCTGATGACACAAAGACCAAGGGGCCCAACAATGGCACACAGCGACAATAATTTGGTATGGATTGACTTAGAAATGACAGGCCTCGAGCCAGAAACCGATGTCATTTTAGAGATGGCGACAATTGTCACGGACAGCAATCTCAACGTTTTAGCCGAAGGCCCAGTGTTTGCGATTAAGACGCCTGACAGTGTGTTGGACAACATGAGTGCATGGTGTGTGGAACAACACGGCAAATCAGGCCTAACGCAACGTTGCCGCGAAAGTTCAGTCGATTTAGACAGCGCTGTAGCACAAACTATCGAATTCTTAAGCCACTACGTATCGGCGGGCAAATCACCGATGTGTGGCAACAGCATCGGACAAGACCGCCGGTTTTTAGTGAAATATGCGCCAGCACTCGAAGCATTTTTCCACTACCGCAATTTAGACGTCAGCACGGTCAAAGAGCTGGCTAAGCGCTGGAATCCAGAGGTAAGCAAGTTGGTGAAAAAATCATCATCGCATCTGGCGTTGGACGACATTCGCGACTCAATTGCTGAATTAGTCACCTATCGCACGCACTTTTTCCGTTTGCCGGAATAAAAGTCTTGCAATGTCAGTTTGATTTTGTAAAATGCGCCGCGCTTGCTTCATAAAGTGAAGCGGCGCTGCTGAAGATTTTTGCGGGCATAGCTCAGTTGGTAGAGCGCTACCTTGCCAAGGTCGAGGTCACGAGTTCGAGTCTCGTTGCCCGCTCCAAAATCTTCAGCCTGGATGCGGGCATAGCTCAGTTGGTAGAGCGCTACCTTGCCAAGGTCGAGGTCACGAGTTCGAGTCTCGTTGCCCGCTCCAAATTCTCTAAAGTTCTGATTGTATGCGGGCATAGCTCAGTTGGTAGAGCGCTACCTTGCCAAGGTCGAGGTCACGAGTTCGAGTCTCGTTGCCCGCTCCAAATCAGAACACACATCTCGCAGAGCGGGCATAGCTCAGTTGGTAGAGCGCTACCTTGCCAAGGTCGAGGTCACGAGTTCGAGTCTCGTTGCCCGCTCCAAATTCTCAAATACTTCCACAATACAAAAGTTTATCGCTACTTGCCTGTGTAGCTGTTGCGCTTTCATGCTTCGCCAAAATCCTCGACGGTTGCTTGTTCAACTACAATGAACCTGCTAGCGTACGTAAAAAATATCAGGTATGACCAGTATGAAAAAACACAACAATCTCAGTAACCTCGTGCATAAAATCAAACAAGCGCCACAATTCCTCCAGCCTTGGTTGTTGACCAAGTTATTCGGTGGTGCGATTAAATTTGCCGGAACTGCCGGCGTGCGCGTGGAACAACTTGACCCCGAACAATCGGTTCTCACCTTAAAAAACCGCCGACGGGTGCAAAACCACATTGGTGGTGTTCACGCCGCTGCGATGGCGCTGCTTGGGGAATCTGCCACTGGGTTTTTGGTTGGTATTCATGTGCCGGATGACCGGATCCCGTTACTCAAATCTATGCACATCGATTACACCAAACGCGCAACCGGTGATCTAAAAGCGGTCGCGAGCCTTACAACCGAACAAATTCAGTTCATTACGCAGCAAGAGAAAGGTGAAGTGCAGGTGTCTGTGGTGATCACAGATACGGCGCAGATAGAACCTATCCAAGCCACGTTTGTTTGGGCTTGGGTGCCGAAAAAACGATAATTGAGGTGTGAGATGGTGCAGTCGCCTTGTGTCAGAAACTGTTGTTTAGATACGGATGACGTCTGTATGGGCTGCGGCCGCACCATCACCGAAATTACCGGCTGGCATCATGCGGAACCTGCTGAAAAACAAGCCATTTGTCAGCGAGCAGCCGAGCGCATGCAGCAACGACGTCACAACATCATGTTACGCGTCGCGCGTCAGTCCGGTACGAACGATTCGAATTAATCGCTCATTTTTGCGCAGTGCTTTTTCTAGTTGAATGGTTGACTGCTGCTGGTTGCTTTGTCGTTTCGAAAGTTGCTCGGTCAGCGCCCATTGCACATGTCGAAGCACCTGTGCATCCCCTTGGTAATGCTGCAATACCGCAATAATGTCATCGTTGGCTGGCGCATTGCCAAGTGCCACAGCGATGTTGCGTTGCCAGCGTCGAAAGCCTATCCGCCTAATTGCTGAACCTTCGGTATTTTGCAGAAATTCCTGTTCGCTCCAGGCAAATAAACTTAATAAGTCGTGATAAAGCCAGACGTCTCGGCGCTGAAAATCCGCTTCAATCGACAATGGCGCATGTCGATTCGGCGGGCAGACCAGCTGACAATCGTCACAGCCATAAATGCGGTTACCAAGCAGGGGACGCAGCGCCTCAGGGATATCGTCATCCGACTCAATGGTTAGGTAGCTGATACAGCGACGCGCATCCACTACATAAGGCGAAACAATGGCTTGCGTCGGGCACATGGTGATGCAGGCCACACAGCTGCCACAATCGCCTGTTGCTGGGGTATCAATGGGCAGTTCAATATCGACTAACAACTCACCGATAAAGCGCCATGAGCCCTGTTCTTTGTGCAACAACAGACTGTTTTTGCCAATAAAACCAAGGCCGGCTTTTTGCGCCAAAGGCCGCTCCAAGATAGGGGCTGAGTCGACAAACGGTCGATAGCCAAGTTGTGGCTCCAGTGAACGAATTTTTTCGGCGAGTTGTTTTAAGCGTTGCCGGATAAGCTTGTGATAGTCGCGCCCCAGCGCATAGCGGCTGATGTACGCCGATGTCGCATCTTGCAGGTTGGTGGCGAAATTGGCTTGCGCAGGAAGATAGTCCATCACCACAGAAATTACCCGCAGCGTACCCGGTTGCAACTCGGCAGGCCGTGCGCGCATCATGCCGTGACTCGCCATGTAGTGCATCGAACCGTGGTAGTTGGCATCGAGCCAGGCTTGCAGCCGAGGTTCTTCTACCGACAAATCGAGATCCGTGATGCCACAATCAGCGAAGCCGAGCTCATGCGCCCACTGTTTAATTTGTTGATGAAGTGGCAAAAATTCACTCATTGACGGCAAGGTGCTTCTGAAAATCAAGCAGATAGTCTATCAGAATGGCAAAGGATAGGAATGTCGGTAGAGCATTTGGGTTACATTTGGTAGCATATCGCCTGATATCGCATTTACTTTTTGGGGACTTGCATGACAGGCCAGCAACGACAGCTGACCATCACTGATGAACAACACACGGCCGCGCTTGCAAAAGCCCTTGCCGGGTTGTGTGCGCAAGGTGGGGTGATTTATCTTCAAGGCGACTTAGGCGCCGGCAAAACCACGTTGACGCGGTATTTATTGCGCAGTTTGGGGCATGAGGGCAATGTAAAAAGCCCGACCTACACGCTGGTTGAAAGCTACACATTACCTCAGTTACAAGTGTTCCATTTTGATCTGTATCGGTTGCACGACCCCGAAGAGCTTGAGTTTATGGGGATCCGTGATTATTTTTCCGCAGAAAATCTATGTATCGTTGAATGGCCGCAACGCGGGGCACCGTTATTGCCTGACGCAGACTTACTGATTGAATTAAACCGTATCGATGAGCAGAGTCGCACTTGTTTGCTGACCGCGAGCACGCCCCGGGGCGCTATGTGGTTGCAGGAGCTTGCCGCATGAGATACTGGTTGTTGCTGGGTCTGTTTGTGAGTTGTGTCAGCGACGCAGCCAATAAAATTCAAAGTGTGCGGTTGTGGCCCTCGCCAGATAACACGCGAGTCGTGTTTGATCTCACCGAAAAACCAGACTTCAAGCTCGTGGGGCGAACTGGTAACCAGATCATCGTTGAGCTAAATGATATCAATTCGACCTCGCTGGGCAAGCTCACTGGCGAATCATCGTTAGTTAAAAACATTTTGGTTCGCAAGATCCAAGGACGTACAGCCGTGCAGTTGATCCTTGATGTCTCTGGCGCGACCACCCAAGAAGCTTTTGCGTTGCCGCCGGTGGATAATTATGGCCATCGTTTAGTCATTGATATCACCGACAAAGCACTTGCTGCGATTGAAGCGGCGCCAAAAGCCACCAAAACTAAAGTAACCAAAGGCCGAGCCATTGTTATTGCGATCGATGCTGGACACGGCGGGCACGATCCTGGAGCAATTGGTAAAAAGGGCACCTATGAAAAGCATGTCACATTTGCCATCGCCCAAAAACTACAGGCCCTGATTAACAAAGAGCCGGGTTTTAAAGCCGTGATGACTCGCACTGGCGATTATTATATCTACCCAAGTAAACGTCCGGATGTGGCCCGTGATCTGCAAGCTGACATGCTAGTGTCCATCCACGCGGATGCGGCTGAGAACCGTAAAGCCAGTGGAGCGTCGGTCTGGGTGCTTTCGCTCAAGCGCGCGACCACCGAAGTCGGTAAAATGATGGAGCAAACCGAACAGCATTCAGAGTTGCTCGGTGGTGTCGCCGAGGTCATTAAAGACTCTGCTAATGAAAAATATTTGGCGCAAATGGTGCTGGACCTCTCGATGAATCATTCGATGAGCGCAGGCTTTGATGTGGCCGAGTCCGTGTTAGAGCACCTAGACGATGTGACTAAATTACACAAAGAAAAGCCGCAAGCGGCCAGTCTAGGTGTATTAAAAGCGCCGGATATTCCATCGATTCTGGTCGAAACTGGCTACATCTCCAATATCAGTGAAGAACAAAAACTTAAATCTCCATCACACCAGCAAAAGTTGGCGAATGCGATTTTTAAAGGCCTAAAAACCCATTTCTATAAATCACCACCCGCCGATACGGCCATTGCGTTAAAAACCGGTAAAGAACCATTAGTCGTAACGGCGACAGACAGCACCATGCCTGCTGCACCATTACCGGCAGCGACTGCATCCGTTGTCGCAAGTTCAGTATCAAAACCTGGGCCTGTGCTGCGCCAACCAGGGCCGATTGTGCGGCAGGTACCAGCCAAAAAAGCGGCACCGTCCGACAAATCCGCGACAGCAAAGAAAACATCGACTGATACTGCTAAAGCAAAAACCCACAAAGTGAAGTCGGGGGAATCGTTGTCGCTACTGGCCAGCCGTTATGGCGTCAGCATGGCGCAACTGCGTAAGCACAACAACTTAAAATCAGATCAGATCCAGATTGGCCAAGTCCTGAGGATCCCATGACCATTCGGTTGTTATCACCTCAGTTAGCCAACCAAATTGCCGCAGGCGAAGTGGTCGAGCGTCCAGCGTCGGTTGTCAAAGAGCTGGTCGAAAATGCGCTCGATGCAGGGGCTACGAGTATCACGGTGGACATCGAAAAGGGTGGTAGTCAGCTGATTCGTATTCGCGACAACGGCGCAGGCATAGTCAAAGATGAACTTGCTCTGGCACTGAGTCGTCATGCCACCAGTAAAATTCACGATTTAGCCGACCTTGAAGCCATTTTAAGCTTAGGGTTTCGCGGCGAGGCGCTGGCGTCTATAAGTTCCGTGTCGCGCTTAACCTTAACCTCCAAACCGCCTGCGCAAGATGCCGCATGGCAAGCGATGGCTGAAGGGCGCGATATGCAAGTGCAGGTGCGCCCCGCATCACACCCAGATGGTACTTCTGTGGAGGTGCGCGATTTATTCTTTAACACACCTGCTCGCCGCCGCTTTCTGAAAAGCGAAAAAACCGAGTTTTCGCATATCGAAGAGTTGTTGCAGCGCTTGGCACTCAGCCGTTTTGATGTCGCTTGGCAACTCACGCACAATGGTCAAGTGGTTCGACAGCTCAAAGTCGCCACGACTCTTGCGGATAGACAAAAACGCCTGCAGCAACTGCTCGGTCGTGCTTTTGCTGATCGAGCCATTTGGCTGGAAAGCCAGTACGAGTCGATGCAACTGTCAGGTTGGATCTTGCCTGCGGCACTTTGCACGACACAACTGCTAGCGCAATACAGTTACGTCAATGGTCGCATGATGCGTGATAAGCTGTTAAATCATGCGATCCGTCAGGCGTATGGCGCTGATTTCCCAGCCACATTACAACCTGGATTTGTGTTGTATTTGTCTGTTGACCCGCATCAAGTGGACGTTAATGTGCATCCGGCGAAACACGAAGTGCGTTTTCATGAAGCTCGGATGGTGCATGATTTTGTCGCCAGTGCGCTGGTGCAAGCACTGGCGCAGGTGCAACACGAATTGTCTCCAACTGTTTTTGCATCGCCAAAGCCTGCGGTAGACGAGTCTGTCGCGCCCGCAGGCATACAGTTGCAACAATTACCTGCTCGTTCATCATCGACGATGTTGCCATCCACATATTCGCCGAGTCGCTATCACGCGGTAGAAGAACGCCCTTCGCATCGGCAAGACCAAGCGTGGCAAGTTGTGGGATCAGAGGCCCCTGTGACCTCCAATTCGACCTTCTCAGCATCTCCCATCATCTGGGACGCGCAGGGGCGAGTGATCGCTCGACTGCAAGGGCAGTTCTATTGGCTTGATACGGTGCGAACGCTGGCCAATGCTTGGCTGGTGCAAGGGATGCCGTCAGCAGCCTTAATGATGCCGCAGCGCTGGCCATTGCATGGCGCGGAAGTATCTTTGCTGTTGAAGTTTGTCGACTTAGCACCACAATTGGGCTTTGATTTTTTGGTGAGCAATCAAACCTTGATTGTGCGGGCGGTGCCGCAACTGCTGAAAGCCACGCGTATCGACCAATGGTTGCCGCAGTGGCTCAACCAAGCTGCTAGCGAGCCGTCGATGGATACCAGTGATTTTGTGACCATTCTACTAACAATGGTGTCTGTGCAGTCGCTGGATGTCGAACGTTGGTTTGCGTGTTTTCAAACGACGTTATCAGACCCTGCGCTGTGGCACGTGTTCAAACCAGTCGAATAGAGGACACCGATGAGCAACCAAATCTTATGTTTGATGGGGCCGACTGCATCGGGTAAAACCGCTTTAGCACTTGAAATTGCTAAGCAAATTCCTGCTGAAATCATTAGCGTGGATAGTGCATTAGTGTATCGGCAAATGGATATTGGCACCGCTAAACCGACGCCAGAGGAACTGGCCATTGCGCCACATCATTTAATCGACATTATCGACCCTTTAGAAAGCTATTCTGCTGCCGATTTTAGAACAGACGCATTGGCGCTGATCCCGCAAATTATCGCCAAAGGTCGTCTACCTATTTTGGTCGGCGGCACCATGCTGTATTTCAAGGCCTTGATTGACGGCATTTCGCCCTTGCCAGAAGCGGATGCCGATGTGCGACAGGAAATTGAGCGTGAAGCTGAGCGCGTCGGTTGGGACGGCCTGCATCAACAGTTAGCAGAAATTGATCCGGTGTCTGCAGCGCGGATTCACCCAAATGACCCGCAGCGCATCAATCGAGCGATTGAAGTGTATCGATTGACGGGGAAGTCGATGACGGAATTAACGGAAACCAAAAGTGAGCCGTTACCGTATCAAGTTTGTCAATTCGCCATTGCACCGCAGGAGCGTGCGATGCTGCATGAGCGAATAGCGCAACGATTTGAACTCATGTTGCAGCAAGGCTTTGAACACGAAGTCAGACAATTATACCAACGTGGCGATTTGCATCCTGGGCTGCCGAGTATTCGTTGCGTCGGTTATCGCCAAATGTGGGAATATCTGGACGGGCTAGTGACTTACGATGAGATGGTGTATCGTGGGATCGCCGCAACAAGGCAATTAGCAAAACGGCAACTTACTTGGTTACGCAGTTGGCCAGATCTGCAGTGGCTTTTGACCGAAAGTTGCCCAAAGGAAAACTTGCAAGCTGTTCTAAAGTCGCTACGCTAAATTAGTAGTGAAAAAAAACGTTAAATAACGGCTTGAAAACTATATAATAATCCACATATTAAGAATCAGAACGATAGTATAAGGAAAGCGGCACATGGCAAAGGGCCAATCTTTACAAGACCCATTTTTGAATACCTTGCGCCGGGAACGTATCCCGGTATCGATTTATTTAGTCAATGGTATTAAGTTACAAGGGCAAATCGAGTCATTTGACCAATTCGTCATCCTGTTGAAAAACACTGTTAGCCAAATGGTATATAAACATGCCATTTCGACTGTGGTTCCGGCGCGAGCTGTGAATACTATGGCCGGTCATGGCGGCGGTGCGTCAGAGTCTGACGAACTGGAATAATACAAGGATCTGAACGCTTGTTTGAGCGCGATAACACCGCAGAGCAAGCGATCCTTGTTCATATCAGTTTTCCGCAAGAAAACGCCCGAGAAGATCTCCAGGAATTAAAAATGCTGGTGTCTTCTGCGGGTGTTGCTACCTTGTCTGTCATTACAGGCAATCGCACCACGACAGATGCGCGTTTTTTTATCGGCAGCGGCAAAGCACAAGAAGTGGCTGAAGCTGTGGCTTTATACGAAGCGGACGTGGTGATTTTTAATCATTCGTTGTCGCCTGCACAAACGCGCAATCTCGAACGCTTGTGTCAGTGCCGCGTCATTGACCGAACTACACTGATCCTCGATATCTTCGCTCAGCGTGCTCGAACTTATGAAGGCAAGCTGCAAGTTGAATTGGCCCAGCTCAAGCATTTAGCTTCTCGTCTAATCCGTGGTTTTGATAATGAGCGGCAAAAAGGTGGTATAGGTTTACGTGGACCCGGCGAAACCGCTCTTGAAACCGACCGCCGGCTGCTGCGTAACCGCATCAGTGCTTTGTTGCAGCGCTTGGAGAAAGTCAGTCAACAACGCGAGACAGGGCGAAAAGCCAGACAGCGCGCGGAAATCCCCGTGCTGTCGCTAGTCGGTTATACCAATGCGGGTAAGTCGACCTTGTTTAATCGACTGACTCAATCTGAGGTCTATGCGGCAGATCAATTGTTCGCAACTTTGGATCCTACCTTGCGCCAAGTGCGTTTCGCCGAATTTGGGCCATTGATTTTTGCCGACACCGTTGGATTTATTCGACATCTGCCCCATGATCTAGTCGCTGCGTTTAAATCCACCTTGCAAGAAAGTCGTGAAGCGGATTTGCAACTGCATGTGATTGATGTCGCTGACCCGCGCGTCGACGACAATATCAAGCAGGTGCAGCACGTACTTGCAGAGATCGAAGCCGACGAGGTTCCGCAGCTCAAAGTCTTTAATAAAATTGACCTAATTGAGCAATCGCCACGTATTGAATACGATGAATCAGGAACGCCTATTGCGGTATATATCAGTGCTGCAACTGGTCAAGGCTTCGAATTGTTGCAGCAAGCGATCATTGAACGTCTGTCCGGCAGTCATGTGCGGGTGCAACTTGCGGTGCCGCCGCAGCAAAGCGCGTGGCGGGCTAAGTTTCACGAAGCCGGTGTGGTGCAACACGAAGATTTTGATGAATTCGGGGACTGCCATATTGAGCTGGCATTACCGCGAGCCCTGTGGGATAAGTGGTTAAAACAAAGCCAAGGCTTGCTTGATGACTTGGTGCTTACGGAATAATTTTGAATTTAACTCTTGGCAATATGGAGTGAATCATGGCCTGGAACGAGCCGGGTAATAACGGCAAAAATAATGATCCATGGAATCAAGGAGGCCGCAATCAGGGGCCACCAGACATGGATGACGTATTTCGCGACCTCGGCAAAAAGCTCGGTGGTCTGTTTGGTGGTGGCAACTCCAACAGTTCTGGCGGCAGCGGTGCTGTCGTCGGATTGGTTGCTGGTCTTGCTATTTTAGGCTGGGCAGCCTCCGGTATTTACACCATCAAAGAGTCCGAACGTGGCGTTATTCTGCGGTTTGGTCAGTATCAAGGTGAAGTCGGCCCTGGTGTGAACTGGAAGCCAACATTCATTGATTCCGTAACACCGATAGATGTGTCGTCGGTTGAAACCATTAAAACTGACGGCTTTATGCTGACGCAGGATCAAAACCTAGTACAGGTCACGTTCGAAGTGCAGTATCGAATTGAAGACCCGCGCAAGTATTTGTTCTCCGTGAATAATCCTCGTACAAGTTTACAACAGGCCACTGATGCCGCATTACGTTATGTCGTCGGTCATTCGATCATGGACGATGTGTTAACGAAAGGCCGTGAGCAAATTCGCTTGAATACACGCAGTGAATTGGAAGCAATCATCAAGCCTTACGATCTCGGCTTGCGGTTGGTTGAGGTGAACTTTAAAGACGCGCGTCCACCGGAAGAAGTGAAAGCGGCATTTGATGATGCAATCGCAGCACAGGAAGACGAACAACGTTTTATTCGTGAGGCTGAAGCCTATGCCAAAGAGCAAGAGCCAAAAGCACTGGGTCAAGTGTACCGGATAGAGCAGGAAGCGAAAGCTTACAAGCAACAATCCTTGTTACGTGCCCAAGGTGAAGTTGCTCGTTTTGAGCAGTTGTTGCCAGAGTACTTAGCGTCGCCTGAAGTCACCAAAAAACGTTTGTATTTGGAGACTATGGAACAAGTGTACGGCAATTCGTCAAAAGTGTTGGTTGACGTAAAAAATGGCAACAACATGATGTACATCCCGTTAGACAAAATGATTCCAGCGGCATCGCAGTCGTCTGCGCAACAGCCGGCAGTCCAACCTGAACGCACCACCTTCGCGCCACAAGATCAGCCTATGCTCGATATTCGCAGTGCAAACCAAGATGGTCTGCGTGATGCCAGTCGACCAGGGAGAAACTAAACGATGAAATTGTTATTTGTGGTAGCCATTGCATTGTTGGCGGTTGTTTCGTCGTGTTTTGTGGTGCAAGAAGGTGAACGAACCATTTTGTTCCAATTCAACAAAGTACAACGTACGGCAGACGGCAATATTCAAGTGTTTGAACCTGGTTTACATTTTAAGTTGCCATTTGTTGAAAAAGTCCGTGATTTAGACGCCAAAGTACAAACACTGGAAAACCCTGGTGACCGGTTTGTTACATCCGAGAAAAAAGACTTGTTGGTCGATAGTTACGTGAAATGGCGCATCGCTGATTTCGGTAAATATTATTTGGCCACCCAAGGACGTCTAGAACGCGCAGAAACCTTGTTAAAACAATATATTAACAACGGTTTGCGGACTGAATTCGGTTCGCGCACAATCGGGCAAATTGTGTCTGGCGAGCGTAGTGCTTTGATGAAAAAGGCGTTAGATCAAGCTTCCAAAGGTGCTGAAGAACTCGGCATTGAGATCCTTGATGTGCGCGTAAAGAAAATTAATCTACCTGACTCCATCAGCAACAACATTTACCAGCGGATGCGTGCAGAACGTATTGCAGTTGCCAAAGAACATCGTGCCCGTGGTATGGAAGAGTCTGAAAAGAAACGTTCAGATATTGACGCCAAAATTACGGTCATGCTCGCCGATGCTCAGCGCAACTCACGGATCCTGCGAGGTGAAGGTGATGCGGAAGCGGCAAAAGTGTATGCGAATGCCTACGGTAAAAACGCAGAATTCTTTACGTTTTTACGCAGTATGGAAGC
>DMYW01000042.1:32673-46637 GCA_003482455.1 Rheinheimera sp.
TTTATCTGAGTACAATCAGGGCTTCTTGTAACACGCGAAAAGCGGTCGATGGCAAGCAAAGCTATCCGGAGAACTCTGATGCTCAAAGTGTTTTATCAACGATTTTTAAGTGCCAATCCCGGCGTCCAACATTATGCCTGCCATTCACATCACTATTGGCCTGACGTGACCCGCGATGCGATGCTCAAGTATTGGGATGACAGCGCCCAGTGGGTTGATGATAAATGGGACCACATGTTCGGCGAAACTGTGCCTGCCGTGCAGCGCTTGATCAGCCGAGTTCTGCAGTTAAAACAGCCTTCCCAAATCACCTTTGCGCCAAACACACATGAATTGTTGTTTCGTCTGCTGACCTGTTACGACTGGTCGAAACCGCTGAAAGTGCTCACAACGGACAGCGAGTTCCACAGCTTTAATCGACAAATCCGCCGGCTAGCCGAACTGCCGACTATCGATGTGGTGATGGTTCCAACCGAACCCTTCGCTGATTTTCGGGAGCGTTTCGTCGCGGCCGCCGCTGAGCACCAACCAGATTTGGTGTTCTTTAGCCAAGTGTTTTTTAACTCGGGTATCACGGTAGGTGATTTGCCTACCTTAGTCGATGCGCTTGAGCAATGCTGCCGCGCGACGATAGCTGTGGATGGCTACCATGCATTTATGGCGCTGCCGACCGATTTGTCAGCCTTAGAGGGCCGAATTTTCTATTTAGCCGGTTCGTATAAATACGCGCAAGGTGGCGAAGGCTGCTGTTTTATGGTGGTGCCAGCCACCAATAGTTTCCGCCCGCTGTACACAGGTTGGTTTGCTGAGTTTGGTGCATTAAGTGGTGAGCGCCAAGCGCAGGTGCAATATGCGACGGATGGTTATCGCTTTGCCGGTGCCACTATGGATTTGTCTGCTATGTATCGTTTGCGCGCAGTATTGTCATTGTTTGAAGAAAGGGCGATTGGTGTGCGACATATCCATAGCTATATCCAGCGGCTGCAGCAACGGTTTTTGCAAGAACTCGCACGGTACGACCATCCATGGCTCAACCAAAGCAACTTATTGCAAAGTCACCCTGATGAGCATGGTCATTTCTTTACGTTTCGTGGGCCATCGGCAGAAGTGGTTGCTGAGCTCGCTGAAGCACTGAAGCGCCGAGCTATCCATACAGATTATCGTGGGGATCGTTTGCGATTCGGTTTTGCGCCGTATCTTGAACTCGATGATATTGATTTATCGCCGCTGCGGGAGCTGCGTTAAGTGGACTGGTTTTGGCAAGCATTAGCGATCGTGCTGATTGTTGAGGGCATAGGTCCATTATTGTTTCCGAATCGCTGGCAAGAATACTTACGGCGAATTGCAGCGGAATCGGTACAATCCGTCCGTCAAATGGGCATGGTGCTGGTTGGCGCTGGAATCTTGTTGGTGATTTGGCTACAAAATAGTTAGAAATCTGGACGTCTTTTCACTCAGCCTTATTTGAATTCCTATACAAATCAACCAGCTAATTTATTAGTTGGTTTTTTTTTGCCCTTGTGGCTGACCTTTTGGATTGGATTTGATAGAATCCCCGCCTAATTTTTTCTCCATGATGTAGGAACCATGGCCAAAAACGTTGTTGTGCTCGGCACCCAATGGGGTGACGAAGGAAAAGGTAAAATCGTCGATTTATTAACCGACAAGGCATCATATGTTGTGCGTTATCAGGGCGGTCACAACGCCGGTCACACGCTTGTGATCGACGGTGAAAAAACCGTATTGCACCTGATCCCGTCTGGTATTTTGCGTGAGAACGTCAAGTGTGTCATCGGAAACGGTGTGGTGTTATCACCAGAAGCCCTGATGAAAGAAATGACGATGCTTGAATCTCGCGGTGTGCCAGTGCGTGAGCGCTTAGTGCTGTCAGAAGCTTGTCCTTTGATCCTGCCTTTCCACGTTGCGCTTGACGTTGCGCGTGAACAAGCGCGTGGCGATAAGAAAATCGGCACCACGGGTCGCGGTATCGGTCCTGCGTACGAAGACAAAGTGGCACGTCGCAGTTTGCGCGTGGGTGATTTGTTCAACAAAGAACTGTTCGCCGAGAAGCTGAAGTCTCTGATGGAATTACACAATTTCACATTAACTCAGTACTACAAAGTTGACGCGGTTGACTATCAAACGACGCTGGACAACGCACTGGCGATGGCTGACCTGCTGAAGTCAATGACAGTTGACGTGACTGATTTGCTGGACAAAGCTCGCAAGGCTGGCAAAGAAATCATGTTCGAAGGCGCTCAAGGCACCTTGTTAGACATCGACCACGGTACTTATCCGTATGTGACGTCGTCTAACACTACTGCTGGTGGCGTTGCGACAGGTTCAGGTTTCGGCCCACGTCACATTGACTACGTGTTAGGTATTGTTAAAGCCTACACCACACGTGTTGGTTCGGGTCCGTTCCCAACAGAGCTTGATTGTGAAGTCGGCGAGCACTTAGGTGTGAAAGGTCACGAATTTGGTGCAACGACAGGCCGTAAACGCCGTTGTGGTTGGTTTGATGCCGTCGCGGTTCGCCGTGCAGTGCAATTGAACTCGATTTCAGGTTTCTGCTTAACCAAACTTGACGTGTTAGATGGCCTTGCTGAAGTGAAAATCTGTGTGGGTTATCGTCATCCTGATGGTTCTGTCACCGACGTTCCACCAATGGCTGCAGAAGGCTACGAGGAAGTCGAACCGGTATTAGAATCAATGCCAGGTTGGACTGAATCTACCTTCGGTGTGCAATCGATTGACCAGCTGCCGCAAGCCGCTCGCAATTACATCAAGCGCTTAGAAGAAGTGACCGAAGTGCCGATCGATATCATCTCGACAGGTCCTGACCGCGTTCAAACGATCGTGTTACGTCATCCTTACGAAGTGTAAGGTCCTGATTTCGAAAAAACGCTGCTTTCGCAGCGTTTTTTTTACCCTAAATTTCGACTCGCAGGATTCAAGCTGTAACATCAAAATCTGATCACATCAGTTCATCCTTAAGCTTGTTTCGGCCACTCGCCTAAAGAACGCATGACGCCTGCCGATAGATTATTGTCGGTCTAGCTGGCACAATCTTTGTATTACGAAATTACTCAACTCGACTTGAAAAAGGTGAAGTATGCGCCAGTTCACAGTGCTTTTGTTGCTTGGTCTATCCGCGCCCGCTATCGCATGGCAGGTCGCAGATGTTGAAGAAGCAAAAGTGGTGCAGATCTATACCCAAGATGAACTCGCCGAGTTGATTAAGCAAAATAAACATCTACAGCGAGTACGAGATGATGAATGTCAGCTGGTGCAAGATATTCAGGCTCGAGCCGATGTGATGAAACTGCCGCTGTATCAACATTTATTTGGTGATATGTTGATGTTTGGTGTGTGTGTTCCCAAAGACGCAAAACGAGGCTGGGATCTTTTGCAAGCCTCGGCGTTGCAAGGCTCGCCTGAAGCGCTTGAGCAGGTCGGTCGATACTATTTACAAGGTAAAATTGTCCAAAAAGACCTAACCAAAGCGCGCGAGTTTTTTTACCAAGCGGGCGCTATGGGCAGCCTAGCTGCGCAGTTGCAATTGGCAGAATTGTTGTTAGCGGATGCTGGCAGCCCGCGCGACTATGAGACTGTTTATCGCTGGTTGCATCATTCGGTGACATCGGACAACGCATTACATCAACGCATTGAGCAAGCGCTCAGCGGTTTGGCTAGTCGGATGCCGGCCAGCGTGTTGGAACGAGCCAAACGGCCACTTTAATGACATTTTGCTGAAGCTTTCGCCAATAAAGTGAAAATCCATTACTAAACTGGTACACTGTTGGCGAATTTAATGCAAAAGAGTGTCCATGACGATAAAAGATCCGTTTCTTGCCCGTGAGCAAGAAAAATATGAAAACCCTATCCCTAGCCGCGAATTTATCCTCGACCATATCCGCAAGCGCCAACAACCAGCCTACTTCGATGAGTTAGCCCAAGAGCTAAATTTGCATGACGAAGAAGCCTTATTTGCCTTGAAAAAACGTTTACGCGCGATGGAGCGTGATGGTCAGTTATTGTTCACCAAAACAAAACGATACGGCCTAGTGGATGACCTCGATTTAGTAAAAGGCACAGTGCTTGGCCATCGTGAAGGCTTCGGTTTTTTGAAACTTGAGCAAGGTGGCCCAGATTGGTATATCCCGCATTTTGAAATGCAGCGGCTGCTACCGGGCGATTTAGTTCTGGCCAGTGCCGGCGAAGTTAAAAGCAAAGACAAAATTGAAGCGCGTATTGTACGTGTGTTGCAGCCGCGGCAAGAGCCGATAGTCGGACGCTACTACAAAGATTTTGCGCTATGTGTGGTGGTGCCAGAAGACCCGCGTATCGCCCAAGATATCGTGATCCCTGTCGGGGACGAAAACGGCGCGCAGCACGGTCAAATTGTACTGGCGGAAGTCACTAGCCGTCCTTCGAAACGTATCAACGCGATTGGCAAAGTGGTAGAAGTGCTGGGCGAACATATGGCGCCTGGCATGGAAATCGAAGTGGCGATCCGTAACCACAACATTCCACATACTTTTTCAGCCGCGGTGGAAAAACAAGTCGCCGTGTTTGGCAAAGAAGTGCCTGACGAGGCCAAAGTTGGCCGGGTTGATTTAACGGAACTTGGTTTAATTACTATTGACGGTGAAGATGCCCGCGATTTCGACGATGCCGTCTATTGCGAGCGCAAAGACGACGGCGGCTGGCACTTGTGGGTCGCCATTGCCGATGTGACGTCTTACGTGCTGCCAGATACACCGCTAGACCGAGAAGCGCTGGATCGCGGCAACTCTGTGTATTTCCCAGATCACGTGGTGCCGATGCTGCCAGAAGCCTTATCAAACGGCTTGTGCTCGTTGAACCCGCACGTCGATCGCTTGTGTTTTGTCGCCGAGATGCACATCAACCCGCAAGGCAAGCTTGGGAGTTTCCGCTTTTACGAAGCTGTGATGCATTCCAAAGCGCGGCTGACTTACACCAAAGTGGCGGCCATTTTAAAAGGCGACCCCGAACTGCGTCAGCAGTATCAAGCGCAACTCACCAATTTGGATAATTTGTATTCGCTGTATAAACAAATGGCCAAAGTGCGTGATGCACGCGGTGCCATTGAGTTTGAAACAGTGGAAACGCGGTTTATTTTTGATAGCCACCGCAAGATTGAACAAATCGTGCCGGTGCATCGCAACGACGCCCACAAAATTATCGAAGAATGTATGATTTTGGCCAACGTTGCGGCGGCCAAGCTGGTGGAGAAAAACGAAGCTGCGGCGCTGTATCGTGTACACGAACAACCGGATGGCGAGCGTTTTTCTAGTTTCAAACGGTTCTTAAACGAGCTGGGTATTCATACCGACTTGCCGCAAGACCCAACGCCGCTGGAACTTAAGGCACTGCTCGAACGTTTAGGTGAACGCCCAGACAAAGAGCTGATTGAAACCACCTTGTTGCGCTCGTTAAAACAAGCGGTGTATCAGCCAGATAATCAAGGCCACTTTGGTTTGGCGCTGGAAGCGTACGCGCATTTTACCTCGCCCATTCGTCGTTACCCTGATTTGTTATTGCACCGCGCTATCAAAGCCGTGTTGCAAAAACAAGGTGAAGCAGTTACGGGCGCTCGTGGTTATACGCCTGAGCAAATGGTGCCGCTCGGTGAACAATGTTCGATGACTGAGCGTCGCGCCGATGACGCAACGCGTGAAGTGTCCGACTGGCTCAAATGTGAGTATATGCAAGACCATATCGGCGAGACGTTCCAAGGCGTAGTATCGTCGGTTACCAACTTCGGTTTGTTTGTGCGGATGGTCGATTTGTATATCGAAGGCTTGGTGCACGTCACCTCGTTGCCTAACGACTACTATCACTTTGATGCGGACCGCCACCAACTGCGCGGCGAACATGCCGGTGTCGTCTACAAAATGGGCGACTTGCTGGATGTGTCAGTTCTTGCAGTGAACCTTGAGGCGCGCAAAATCGATTTAGGCGTGGTGGTGCAAAACCAGCCCGGCAAACGGGCTGCGGCGAAAATTGACCGTCTGAAAAAAGAAGCCAAAGCCAGCAAAGGTTTTTCCGGCAAAAAAGGCCGAGCAATTGCCGATCCGACGCAGCGACCAGGTCGCACCAAAGCCGGTCGCGGTGGTAAAACCAGCGATGGCGGCAAAGGCTCAGCAGGCAAGGGCAAAACGGGCGGCAAACGCAAAGCACGTTAAGGCGAAGCAATGGCTATAACAGCCTGCGCAATAAACCAGATAAATGAAGTTGGCAGTTTGCCAACTTCTTGTTTTTAGTGAGAATCGTATGAGTACAGATTACATTTTTGGCCTGCACGCCGTGTCAGCTTTTTTGGAAAAAACACCCGAAGATGTGCTGGAGTTGTTTATTTTAAAAGACCGCGAAGACCAACGGATGCAGCCGCTGGTGAATATTGCCCGCAAAAACGGCATCGCGGTGCAGTTTTGTCTGCGCAAAACCTTAGATGAAAAAGTTGAAGGTGCGCAGCACCAAGGCATTGTCGCCAAAGCTCGGTTAAAAGATGCCGGTGATGAAAAAGATTTGGCGGAAATCTTGGCGCGCGAAGACAAGCCATTTTTACTGATTTTAGATGGCGTTACCGATCCACATAATTTAGGTGCGATTTTACGAAGTGCTGATGCCGCAGGCGTGCATGCGGTCATTTCACCTAAAGATCGCTCCGCGAAACTAACCGCCGTCGTGCGCAAAGTGGCTTGTGGCGCCGCCGAAGCTGTTCCTTTTGTTGCCGTCACTAACTTAGCGCGCACCATTCGTGAACTGAAAGACGCGGGCGTTTGGGTGTTAGGGGCTGCCGGTGAAACGGAAACCACCATTTACGCCGCCGATATGAAAGGCCCGCTGGCGCTGGCGATGGGCGCGGAAGGCGATGGCTTGCGCCGTTTAACCAAAGAGTTATGCGACGGCTTGGTGAAAATCCCAATGTTTGGTGCTGTCTCGAGCTTAAACGTGTCGGTGGCGACGGGGATTTGTTTGTACGAAGCGGTACGCCAACGCCAGTCGTAATTGAAAAGGGGCGCTGGACAACGCCCCTAATTTCCATAGTTTGTTGTGGTTGCTTAACGCTTGTTACACCAAGCAATAGTTTGAGTTACAGCCAGTCACTAGTATTTACCAGATACCGCTAGAAAACCGCGTCAAATCTGTATTTTTGCTTGTCTTTCCGCCAATCGATCTTTAGAATGCTTGGCCTTCGACCATCCAGAATGTTCCTTGCCTCTATGCGAGTCTGGTCGAGCTCACCCGAGGCTAATTAACCGTAAGGAGCTACCATGCGTCATTACGAAATCGTTTTTATGGTTCACCCAGATCAGAGTGAACAAGTTCCAGGCATGATCGAGCGTTACACTGGCGCGATCAAAGAAGCTGGTGGTTCAATTCACCGTCTGGAAGACTGGGGCCGCCGTCAATTGGCTTACCCAATCGAAAAACTGCACAAAGCACACTACGTTCTGATGAACGTTGAAGCTCCACAGTCAGTGATCGATGAGCTGGAAACTAACTTCCGCTACAACGACGCAGTTCTGCGTAACCTGATCATGCGCACTAACGGCGCTGTGACAGAGCCATCACCAATGGCTAAAGTACGCGAAGAACGTCGTGAACGTGCTCCTCGCGACGCTGAAGAGCAGGTAGCAAACGACGAGTAATCTGATGGACAACTGCTTCGTCGTTACTGGCGTCATTTGTCGCCAGCCTGATTGGAGCGAAAGTCCTGCCGGCATCCAGCATCATTATCTTGTGCTTGAGCACAGGTCGATGCAACAAGAAGCCGGCGTTAACAGAGCCAGTTATTTCCGCATTCATGTGGTAGTTGCAGGCGAGTTAACCAGACAAAGTCACAATTTGATGCAGGGTGATGTGGTTCGAGTGGCCGGCTTTTTAAACCGACACCAAACCCGGAGTGGACAAGCAAAGCTGGTGCTCCACGCCCAACAGATTGAAAAATTAAGTTAGGAGAAAGTTCATGGCTCGTTATTTCCGTCGCCGTAAATTCTGCCGTTTCTCTGCCGAAGGCGTGCAAGAGATCGACTACAAAGATGTTGCAACACTGAAAAACTATGTCACTGAAAGTGGCAAAATCGTTCCTAGCCGTATCACTGGTACCAGTGCAAAGTATCAGCGTCAGCTGGCACGCGCTATCAAACGCGCTCGCTACCTGTCTCTGCTGCCATACAGCGACTCACACGCATAAGCCTGGTTCAACGGTACTGAGAGGATTAAACAATGGATATCATTCTGTTGGATAAAGTCGCTAACCTGGGTGGTTTAGGCGACAAAGTAAGTGTTAAAGCTGGTTACGCTCGTAACTTCCTGTTCCCACAGGCGAAAGCAGTTCCAGCCAACAAAGCGAACCTCGAGAAATTCGAAGCTCGCCGTGCTGAGTTAGAAGCCAAACTGGCTGCTAACCTGGCTGCTGCTCAAGATCGCGCTGCGAAAGTTGCCGAGCTGGCAGAAGTCACTATCGCTTCTAAAGCAGGTGACGAAGGCAAACTGTTCGGTTCAGTTGGTACTCGCGATATCGCGGACGCTATCACTGAAGCTGGCGTTGCTGTTGCTAAAGCCGAAGTTAAACTGCCAAACGGTACTATCCGTGAAACTGGCACGTTCGACATCGACCTGCAATTGCACGCAGAAGTTACTGCAACCATCAAACTGGTTGTTGTGGCTGAAGCCTAATCAGATTTTATCTGAGCAAAACGGCGACTTCGGTCGCCGTTTTTGTTGGTATTACCTCTTCGTTTCTTTACGTGATCCCGGTCGTTTTGCCTGCAACCCTTTGGTTATTTGCTGTTTCGGCATCCTTGTCGCGTTCGTTACTACCAAACCTTTGTACGCATTTGCCGTATTAAATCCACAGAAAATTCGCTGCCTTTGGCCCGCAAAAATGCTAGTCTATGGTTCTTTTCTTGATGCCCGTCGTGACCCTTATCGGGACGTCCGCGCCGTGTAACTAAGCCCTGAACTGGTTATTTAACCTACAAACGAGTGTTATGGCTACGAATAACAATTTCAAAGATAAACAAGTCGCTGCGGTAAAAATGCCACCGCATTCGATTGAAGCAGAGCAGTCCGTGTTAGGCGGCTTGATGCTGGATAACGAAGCTTGGGATAAAGTTGCTGAAAAAGTCGTTGAACATGATTTTTACCTGCGTTCACACCGCCATATCTTTAAAAGTATGACTGCAGTAGCAGAGTCAGGCCAGCCAATTGATCTGATTACCGTCTCGGAATGGCTAGAGCGCAATCAACTACTGGATGAATGTGGTGGCTTTGCCTATTTAGGTGAAATCGCGAAAAATACGCCAAGTGCGGCGAACATCTTGGCTTATGCAGATATCGTACGGGAACGTGCCGTTGTGCGAGACATGATTGCCGTGGCGCATGATATCGCGGATGCCGGTTACGACCCGCAAGGCCGCAACAGCGCTGAACTTCTTGATTTTGCCGAAACCAAAGTATTTAAAATTGCGGAACAACGCGCCAATGCCAACGAAGGTCCTGAACCAGTGAACAGCATTTTGGCCAAGACCATCGATAAAATCGACCAGCTGTTTCGCAATCCAAGTAATGGCGGTTTGACCGGTGTTTCTACCGGATATACCGATTTAGACAAGATGACCAACGGCATGCAGCCGTCGGATTTAATTATCGTAGCTGCTCGTCCGTCGATGGGTAAAACTACCTTTGCGATGAACTTGTGTGAACATGCAGCTATTACCAGCGACAAGCCGGTGCTGATTTTCAGTCTCGAGATGCCATCGGAACAAATCATGATGCGTATGCTCGCGTCATTAGGGCGTATCGACCAAGTGAAGGTGCGAACTGGCCAATTGGATGATGAAGATTGGGCACGGTTGTCATCGGCCATTGAACTGCTCAACAGCAAAGGCAAAATGTACATCGACGATTCTTCTGGCCTTACACCGACAGAAGTTCGCTCGCGGGCGCGGCGCGTGGCGCGTGAACACGGTGGCTTGTCGATGATTATGGTCGACTACTTGCAGCTGATGAAGGTCCCAGCGTTCTCGGACAACCGGACGCTCGAAATCGCCGAAATTTCCCGCTCGCTGAAAGCCTTAGCCAAAGAGCTCAAAGTGCCAGTCATTGCGCTGTCGCAGCTGAACCGGACCTTGGAGCAACGCGCTGATAAACGCCCGGTGAACTCGGATCTTCGTGAATCGGGTTCTATTGAGCAAGACGCTGACTTAATTATGTTTATTTACCGTGATGAAGTGTACAACGACGACAGCCCAGATAAAGGCACAGCAGAAGTCATTATCGGTAAACAGCGTAACGGTCCTATCGGACGTATTCGTTTAACTTTCCACGGACGTTATTCGCGCTTTGATAACTACGCAGGTACTGCACGGTTTGAGGATGAATACTGATGAGTCGCCGGCCTCTCGCGCAAATCAACACTTCAGCGCTGCTGCATAACTTTCAGCGGATCCGCGATGTTGCGCCACAAAGCAAAGTGTTGGCGGTTTTAAAAGCCAATGCCTACGGTCATGGTTTATTGGCGGTTGCAGCTCAATTGCGTGACGCGGGCGCTTTTGGAGTGGCACGCATTGATGAAGCGCTGGCACTGCGCGCCGGCGGCATTGTAAAACCGATTGTGTTGCTTGAAGGTTTTTTTCACGCCGATGAGCTGTCGCAAATTGTGGCGTCGAATCTACAGGTCGTTGTGCATCACCCTGCGCAAGTGGAAGCACTGCTGAAAGCCGAATTGGAATCACCCATCCATGTTTGGCTGAAAATTGATTCAGGCATGCATCGGTTGGGTATCTACCCGGAAGAGTTTTCAAAGGTTTACCAGCAGCTGTCACAAAGTAACAACGTATTAAAGCCGATGCGGTTAATGACGCATTTTTCTTGTGCTGATGAACCGAATAATCCGACTACTTTGCGGCAGCTCGAGTTATTTCAGCAGACCATCCAAGGGTGTGAAGGCGAACTAAGCCTAGCCAACTCGGCAGCTGTGCTGGCATGGCCGCAATGTCATGGCGATTGGGTGCGTCCTGGTCTTGCATTGTATGGCGTTTCGCCGATGGAGCAGGGTAGAGCTGTCGAGCATGGCTTACAACCTGTGATGACCTTCAGCAGCTCGGTCATTGCGGTGCGTGAAGTGAAGGCCGGTGACGCGGTAGGTTACGGCGCTAGCTGGATAGCCCCCAAACACACTCGCCTTGCGGTCGTGGCGATTGGCTATGGCGATGGTTACCCGCGCAACGCACCTTGTGGTACGCCTGTACTTATTAACGGTAAGCGGTACCCTATTGTCGGCCGAGTGTCGATGGATATGACGACGGTGGATATCGGCGATGACGATATTCGTCACGGCGATCAAGTGGTGTTGTGGGGGGATGAGTTGCCGGTAGAAGAGATTGCTGAATTAGTGCAAACCATCCCATACGAACTGCTGTGTAATATCACCAGTCGTGTGCAATTCCGCTACATCAGCGACTAGTTCTCTCCCGTATCACAAAGCATAAAAAAATCCCCTTGCGGGGATTTTTCTTTATCTGCTATTTGCGCTGCAAAAATTTAAGCAGCTCGTCGGCGGGCATGGGTTTGGCATATAAGAAACCCTGCACTTCATCGCAGCCCATGGCTTTGACGGCCTCAACTTGTTCTTGCGTTTCAACGCCTTCGGCAATCGTCAGTAATCCGAGTCGTTTGCCGAGGTGAACTATGGTTTCTGCAATAACAGCGCCTTTGGGGGCTTGGGCGGTATCGCGAATAAAGGCTCTATCGACTTTAATTCGATCCAACGGCAGCTGTTGCAAGTAGCGTAAACTACTAAAGCCAATGCCAAAGTCGTCGATGGCGACTTTTACTCCGTGGGATTTCAGCTCATTAAGCGCCGCAATCACCATTTTCGGTTCATCCATCACGACAGACTCGGTGATTTCAAGCTCTAATAGCTCCGGCGGCACTTGCCATTTGGTAATGGCATCCAACACAGTTTGCACAAAATCGGCACTACGAAATTGCGGCATGGATACGTTTACCGCGACGCGCACGTCATTAAAACCTTGTTGTTGCAGCGTATGAATTTGCTGGCAGGCTTGTTGTAAAACCCAAGCTCCAATATCGACGATCAAGCCAGAATATTCTGCGAGCGGTATAAACACCGCAGGTGAAATGTATCCTTGATGTTCAGTTGGCCAGCGCAGTAATGCTTCCATACCAACCACCTTGCCACTGTGAAGCGAGATCTGAGGTTGATACCATAGCTGTAATTTGCCTTGCGCAAAGTCCTGACGTAACAAACGCAGCAACGACAAGCGGGCTGCCATTTGTTCTTCCATTTCTGCGCAATAATATTCGAAATTTTGACTGACGTTTTTCTTGGCTAGGTTCAGCGCAATATACACTTGCTTGAGGATGCCAAGCCCTTGGCGCGCAGCGAGTTCCAACTGACATAAACCGAGCGTCGCGTTGATTTGTAACGAATGTTCTGCGGCTTCAAACGGCTGTTGGAAAACCGCGTTGATCGCATGAGGTGTTAATACTTCTTCTGGACCAATCAGACCAAACACATCTGCACCAATGCGTGCAATCTGCGCCACAGCCCCAAATTCTGACACGAGACGGTGTGTTACCGCGACCAACAATTCATTACCGATTTCTTGACCAAGCCCATCGTTGACATCAGAGAAATGGTTGATGTCGATCAGCACTGCCACATTATGTTTTGCATCCAAACGCCGAGTTTCTTGCAGTAAATGCGTGAATTCGTTGCGGTTTGGCGTTTTGGTTAACGGGTCTATGTAGGCCGCATGTTTCAGCTGTTGAAACAGCGTAACGTTTTCATAGCCAATCGAAATGTTGCTGAGGAAAACCTCGATGAGTTGCCGATCAAATGCTTCAATCGGGCGGTTAGTCTCGATATACACAGCGGCATTGTGTTTGGCATTGCCCAAAAACAACACAGTGTCGTAGGCTGAAAAAATATGCCGGCGCTGTTCTAAACAAATCGTAATTTGTTGAATAATCCGAGGATTATTAAGACGCTCCAATTTGCATTTGATAAATGGTGCATAATGACCTGCTGCACCCAGCACATAAACGTTCTCGCTGGTTGAGCCATCGTCTTCAATTTGTGCACACAATACACCTTCAGCGTGCAAACCGATAAGAGACGCGATCTGGGTCACTACGCCTTCGGAAAATTCATGCAGCGAATGCTGTTCCAGTAGATTTGAACCCGCATTGATGATCTTTTGTAAGCCCAGGCGGTTTTGGTTAATTGTGCGAATTTGTTGGTAAGAACGGATAGATGCAATGATTGAAGTGACTAGCTTGCTGCGAGTGAGCTCAGTCTTCGTCTTATAATCGTTGATGTCATATTCTTTGATCACGCTTTCTTCTGGGGCGTAACCTGGTTGGCCTGTTCGCAATACGATGCGAACTTCATCCATCCCCAATTGTTCGCGAATTTGCTGCACAACCAACAAACCAGCATCATCAGATTCCATCACCACATCAAGCAGAATAACGGCGATGTGTGGATTGATGCGAAGGAATTGAACCGCATCTTTGCCAGAATAAGCATGATGGAACACCAATCGCCGTCCCATGACGATCAGGTCCGTTAAAGCAAGGCGCGTGACGGTATGAATCTCTTCATCGTCATCGACAATCAATAAATGCCATTCGCCAGCGACCTGATGTACAGGCACTTGAAACGTTTCGTCTTCAGCTAGGAACAGCAATTCATCATCTGTTACGTTAGATACCATCTCGACCCATCATCCATCTAGTCAGCCGCACGAAGTCGTTGAATCAGGTTCAGGATCCATTCCGGTAACCAGGTTCAACAGCGCATTCGCCGGTTCCAAACGTTTACAAAAGCATCCTCTACACTATACAAGTGGGTCAAAAAAGCAATCCTTTTTCAGCAGAGAACTTGAATATACGATAGG
>DMYW01000015.1:0-178847 GCA_003482455.1 Rheinheimera sp.
GAAAAGAAAAAAGCAGGATACCAATTTTGTATCCTGCGAAATACCCTTGGATAAGGATTGGCAAATAAAACACAACATCCATGACTGACAGTCGAAGTTACCAACTACAAATAACTTCAATGACATTCAGACGGCATTTCAGACAGGGAGACTGTCCGAACGCAGAACTGTCGCCAGGGAGCAAAGTTCTGCGCTGCAAGAGTATCTTAAAATAAAATGACAACGCTGTCATTATTTATTTGCTGTTTTTTTCTGCATTTTTTCCGTCAGGTAACATCCCCAGATAATCAACCATCTTTTGCTGCAAATACTGCAAAAGCGCGCGCTGTTCTGCCGTCGATAAATGACGTTGAATGGCTGCAGTTTCGGGCGGGATATGCCCAAAATTATCGGCTTTCTGCCTAAATACAAAGTAGTCAAACATGGTACGCCAGCGTTCACGTTGTACGTCTGGCATGTCGTTAAACGTGAATAAGGCAGTAAGTAAGGCGTCATAAGGTGATGGCTCTTTGCTACCTGTACCAATAGGCCCACCCCACCAATAATTCAGCAAGATGTTAAAGTCGTCATGGGCTTGGACGTGATGCCACCATAATGCAGGTAAATACAAGATGTCCCCAACATGCAAGGTTGCTCGCATCGCAGCACTTTCGGCTAGTCGGTAACGTGGAAATTTTTGAAAATCTGGTTTGAGCACATCAACCAAACTAATTGGCGCTCCAGTGGGGGCGCTTTGGAGTGGGCCAATGTATAAATTAGCAACTTGGTCTGGTGGGAATAGCGTGAAGGTTCTCGAACCGGCCAGAACCAAAGCTAAGTTATCTGCATGGTCAACATGCGCAGGAACTACGGCTTGATTTCCAATCCAGATACGACCAATAACATCATGTGACAACCCCGGCATTCGGTGTTGATCTTGAAATTTAGGCAGACACCAATCTAGTCGAGCACTTTGTAATGCAATACGCACTGCATTCGCTGATTGTGGTTTTAGCAATTGGTGCAGCACAGCACTAATCGGATACTTCCTACGTTCAAAATTGTATTTCGACAAACTCTGGTCGTCATAACCAACTTTGCCTTCGGTCTCGTTGGCGAGTAACAAGGTATCCATACTAGCCCCGTTATCAAAGCCCTGCAGAAACTGCGTCAACGTCACATTGCTCTGACGTGCAGCTGTGATAGCAGGCCAATGGTCCACTAACCCTCGGATCACGACGGGCTCTGCAGCAGAGAAAATCAAAGAAATGTCGAATGATGGCGCGGTTGCATCAAGCTCTGGAATGCTTCGCATAATGTCTCCATAAAAAAAGAGCTTACATCAATGATGTAAGCTCTTTATATCTCATCATGAAGGATTTGAGTCGATTAAAACTTCATCCGAACACCGAAAACATAACGACGACCGTTTTCATACAGTGAGAACAAACGAGCTTTGTCTGTATTGAATTCAACAACTTCTTCATTCAACAAGTTCACTGCTTCCAGAGACACAGTAATGTTCTCAGTCGCGTTGTAACCTAAACTTGCGTCAAGTTGACCGAAGTTATCGTTCCAAATTTCAGAGCCGCTCCAATGCAAGCCTTTGTACCAGTCTGTCCGATAGTTATACATCAAACGTGCACTGTAGGTATCGTCTTCATAATAACCTGTCACGTTAAACATATGTTTGGACGTACCTTCTACTAGCCCAGAACCCGGTTTGAGGATGTCACGCACATCATCACGAGTTGCATCGGTGTAGGTGTAGTTTGCCATCGCGCCAAACTGACCAAATGTTTGTTGATAGCTCAACTCCATACCTTGAGTTTTGCCGCCAGCTCCGTTATCCGGACGAGAGAAAGTCACATTGACCATTTTCTGCTCTTGTTCCCAATAACGTGGCTCAACAAACGTTGAATAACCGCGGTAGCTCTTCACGTCTTTGAAGAAGTATGTTGCTGCCAATACTGATGATGGATTGAAGTACCACTCATAACTCACATCAAATTGGTCCGCAATTTGTGGTTTCAAATGTGGGTTGTTTGCCACACCTGTTGGGTTAGCCACATTCAACGAGCCATAGCTTGATGATGCTGAAATGTCATTCCAGTTTTGACGAGCCATAACGCGAGCAGCACCAAAACGCAGGATAGTATCTTCAGATAGGTCAAAAGCTACGTTCAAGCTTGGTAAAACTTCGCTGTAATCGTTGTCGATTTCTTTCCAATTCAAGGTCGCTGGTTTCAGCCAGTTACGGTCAATCGTGTGGAAGCCCCAATAGTCTGTGCCTGTATGCTCCCAGCCACCAGATGTTTGTGCGGTATCAACATAACGAACACCGACGTTACCGCGGAAACCTTCACCTTGGAAATCACCTTGGATGTATAAAGACAAAATATCTTCAGAAACAGCCCAGTTCTCATCAAGGACACGAGAGCGCGCATAATCAGCTGGAACACCATTCAAGCCAACAAATGCAATCTGTTCCATTGCTTCGCGATTGTGCAACACTTGATTGGCTAAGTTGCCGTTTACAACGCCATCCACACTGACTGGACCATTCGTTAAACCGCATTTAGTCAAATCTGAACATGTATCAAAAATGTATTGGAGATATACTGGCCAAGATGGAGCTTTCGACGGATCTTTTAATGTATTTGGACCGTGCCAGCTGTACGCGATACGGTCTTGGGTGCGCTCTGCTTGACGAATTTTTACACCCGTTTTCACACTATTGAACACGCCAGCAGACACAGGAATGTCGAAATCAAGCTGACCATATTTTTCTGAATCTGTTGTCGGCTTTTCACCACCCCAAATCCAGCCTGGAGCAAACTTAGTACCATCTGAACCGTCAACTACAGTGTTAACCGTTGGTTTATCGCCGCGTAAATCGAAGCTGTAACCTGATTTAGCTTTGTATTCCCAAGATGTTTCGCGCAGAGTGCCGCCCTCAGCATCTGTCTTACCAACTTGGCCATGAACTTTGTAAGTGCCAGCGTCATATTTAATATCTAAATCAACAGATTGAGTTTCTGTTGAAGCCACGCGGTTGATGAAGTTGTAGCCAATTTCACCACCAGAGGCGACGGTACCAGCAACTAAACTGTTATTCTCGTAGACTTGCCCAGTCATGCGGTTAGCTGCTAAATCGTTGCCTGTCCACAGCAGGTAGTTCGCGTTGTGGTTATCAGCATCTACTTTTGATTTCAACAAATTCAGCGTTAGATCTAAAGAATCTGTAGGACGTGCTTGGAACGAAACAAACCCAGTTTGACGTTCACGTTTTTGCACGAAACGCGGCACCCCCATCACGCCTGGCGATGACTTACCTGTTTCAGCATTCACAGGCCATGACAACACTTCAAAACCTTCACGAACGAGATTACGGTCTTGTTTCATCACAGAAACAAGTACACCGTATTTTTCGGCATCATCTTTCCATGAATACAGAGCACCTAATTGAGGGTCTGTTTTGCCTGATAAATCAGAATATTGTGCTTCAACAGACAAGTTTAAGGTATTGGCATCCATGTCCAGTGGAGTACGAGTTTTCAGAATCACTGTACCACCGATTGACCCCTCATCGATGCGAGCTTCAGGCGACTTATACACTTCTAAATCACGTACCAGTGAAGATGGCAACATGGTGTAGTTAAAGCTACGACCAGGGTTATCCAAAATAAACCAATCCGCAGTTGCAACTGTCTGGCCATTTAACAATGTACGGTTCGTTGCCGAACTGGCGCCACGCACAGTAATTTTCTCACCTTCACCAAATTCACGGCTTACACCAACACCTGTGATCCGTGAAAGAGATTCAGCCACGTTTTTATCTGGGAATTTGCCAATATCCTCAGAGGTAACAACATCGACGATTGAATCGCTGAAACGCTTAGCGTTTAAGTTGGCTTCTTGAGAAGCGCGGATACCACGTACTTGGATAACTTCAACATTTTGGTCTTTCTTAGCACCATCGGCTTTGGCGGCTTGCTGAGCGAAAGCTGGTGTTGCGAGTGCAACGGTACCAACCAATAAACCCAGTTTCACTGCTGCGGCACATTTATTCATTTTATTGTGCGACATGAGCTTCTCCCATTCCTGTTTGTTCTTCGTGTGCGATGAATAGTTTTTTGTCCTGCAATGACAGCGTTGTCATTAGAAATCAACATACACAAAAAAAAATCGATTTGCAAACCCCACTCGATGAAAAATTAGACGAAATTTTCAAAGCTGATTTTAGTGCAGAATCAGCCATTTGCTGATAGCGCTGGTCATTTTTGAGCAGAGGTCAACGTTGGTAGTATTTTATATTACTGATTTATATAGATTTATTTTTTACAAACAAATACTGTTTTTGCCACTGGTTATTTTTTGACAAATTAGCGATTGTTCTCAGGCCAAAAACCGTGTATCTCTAATCTCAATTTCTGTTACAAAATGACCACCGCTGTCATTTTCAAGCGGGCAAACCAGCAAAATTGCGACAAAGCCGCGAAGGACGCAGCCAAGCGCATGCCGAATCGACTGGTCAATAACAACATTCAGGGGATTGAATTCTAACGATGAAAGTCACGATCAATGATGTGGCTGATCGCGCGGGCGTGTCGATTAAGACCGTCTCACGTGTGATGAACAACGAACCGTCGGTAAAAAAAGCCACACTGGACAAAGTGATGGCTGCGATTGCTGAACTCAATTATCAGCCCAATGCCGCTGCACGGAATTTAGCCAGTACCAAGTCGTACACCATTGGTTACATCTATGACAACCCCAACGCTTATTATGTGATTGATATGCAACGGGGTTTGTTGGATACCTGCCGCAAAAACGGCTATGAGTTGTTGATCCATCCAACCAACGCCAAATCACCGCAGATAGTGCAAGAAGTACTGGAATTGGTGCAGCGCTCGCGCCTGGCCGGTTTAGTACTGACACCACCGTTCTCTGAGATGCCGGAAATTGTCAGTGCCCTGGAAGCGGAAGATGTCGAATTTGTGCGGATCATTTCGGGTTCCACGCCCTCGCCTAAATTAAGCAATTGCGTATTGATCGATGACTTCACCGCCGCGTTTAAAATCACCAACCATTTGCTGGAATTGGGCCATACCGACATCGCGTTTTTGTGCGGTGACGAAGAGCACAGCTCCAGTGGCGAACGTTTGGCCGGCTTTCAAGCGGCATTGACCAAACGCGGCATTCAAGCCAATCCGAAATTTGTAGTGCCGGGTAGTTATTCGTTTGAAAGCGGTGTCAATGGCGCCAAACAGTTGCTGAACTTGCCGCAAAAGCCCACCGCCATATTTGCCTGTAACGACGAAATCGCCGCCGGTGCTTTATTTAGCGCGCGCTTGTCGAATGTACAAATTCCAGAGCAGCTGTCGATTGTCGGCTTTGAAAACAGCCCGTTCTCGCGCCAAACCTGGCCCCCGCTGACCACAGCGCATCAGCCGAACACCACCATTGCTGCGCAAGCCGCTGAGTTATTGTTCCGACAAACCCGCCCAGGTGCGGCGCCAGGCAATGTCGAGCAACCGGTGTTTATCCCTGAGCTGCTGGTGCGTGAATCAACCGGCCCCCGCACGGTGGCAACCGCCAAACGCTAACAGGACCAACAACAGAAAAGGCCACTGCAACAGTGGCCTTTTTTATTTAGTAAACCTGCGCACTTGGCAGGCCACTGAGACACAACGCGGCCAGCACCTAGCCGCGACGAAACTAACAGCGCGATAAAACTTAAGGCGCGACGCCTTGCATCATCAACGCGGATAAATAACCACCGTAAGTGCCAAGCGCATAACCGAGCACCGCCAGCAACACGCCAACTGGCGCCAGCGCAGGATGGAAGGCCGCGGCCACCACAGGAGCTGACGCGGCTCCGCCGATGTTCGCTTGGCTGCCCACCGCCATAAAAAAGGTTGGCGCTTTGGTGATTTTCAGCATCAACAACATCAGACCACCATGAATGGAGATCCACACCAAACCGGCTAAAAACATCACCGGGTAATCCAGTACTGCAGTCACGTCCATATGCATACCAATACTGGCGACTAAGATGTACACCAGCACAGAGCCGACTTTTGACGCGCCGGCGGCTTCTAGATGACGCATTTTGGTGGCCGATAACAACAAGCCAAAGGTCGTGGCAATGACGACCACCCAGAAAAACTTACTGGTTAAGCTGTACATCGCCAGCTCTGGTGCGTTGGTTTGGATCCATGGCGCAATATAGTCCGCCAAGAAATGCGACAAGCCGGCTAAACCAAAACCAACGGCAGCAATCATCATCAAGTCGTTGGTCGTTGGAATACGGCTGTTTTCTGCTTCGTATTGTTCGATTTTAGCTTTAAGTGCTTCAATCGAACGGGTATCAGCACCACGCGCTTCATCTAACCGTTTGGCATTGGCGGCCATCCACAACAGCACGGCAGTCCACAGGTTTGCGACTATCACGTCGACCGTGATCATCACCGAGAAAATCTCACCGCTGGGTTGGAATACTTCTTTCATCGCCGCTTGGTTGGCGCTGCCGCCGATCCAGCTGCCCGCGATGGTCGCCATACCGCGCCACACCGCGTTGGCATCTACACCGCCCATTTGCTCTGGGAACACACTGCCGACTAGCAACAAGGCGATTGGCCCACCGATAACAACCCCGACCGTGCCGGTTAAAAACAGGATTAACGCTTTGGGGCCTAGCGCCAAAATCGCTTTAAAATCAACACTTAAGGTTAACAGAATTAAGCAGGCAGGCAGCAAATAGGTCGATGCCATCTTATACAACTGCGATGTTTCGCCGTCGATAATACCAAAGCTGTTAAACAGCGAAGGAATGAAATAACACAACAAGATCGACGGCACATAACGGTAAAACCGTTGCCATGCTGGCGAGCTACTGTGGCTAGTGTAAAAAACGAAACCGAGGGTCAGGGCTAATAACCCCAACACCACAGCGTCATTAGTTAAAAATGGCGTGGTGGCAGTCATGCTGGATACCTAGTTGTTTAATGTCAAAAACAGCCGGTTCGAATAATTTTTATCATTAACTGCGTGTTTTGCTTGGCAAAAAGCGCAATTCACCGGCTTGTTTGTCACAGTCTATTCAAGATCTTCCAACCGAACATACCACAGCATGCGGATCAGGCAAAATAAATCGATAGAAAACCAGCTCGCTTCGATGATTAGCATTAGTGCCTCAAAACCAGCGTTTTTCTTTGATGTTTGAGCGAAAAACTACTGAACATAATTGAGGCGCTGTTTAAATTCGCACCAATGGCATTCGCATTGAATGGCCAGGTGCAACACCTGCATATAGCACTAAAGTACCGTTGCTGCGCCTTCATGAAAAACCTAGCCTGACAGCATCACAGCACAGGAGTTTTTCATGCGAATTGTCATCACAGGCGGCAGTGGCGGTATTGGTTTTGCCATCGCCACTCAGTGTGCCACAGCCGGTCATCAAGTGGTTCTTGCCGACCTTGACGTAGCACTGGCCGAACAAAAAGCCCAGCAACTGCAAGCGCAAGGCTTGGCGGTACAAGCACTCGCGCTGAATTTGGCCGAGCAACACAGCATTGAACAGCTGGCCGCGCAGCTTGGGCCTATTGATGTGCTGGTCAACAACGCCGGTGTGCAACATGTGGCGCGGTTAGATGAATTCCCCGAGCACAAATGGCAGCTGTTACTACAAGTGATGCTGACGGGCCCGGCCATGCTGAGCAAAGCGCTGCTGCCTGGCATGCGCGAGCGTGGCTTTGGCCGCATTATCAACATTGGCTCCATCCACGCGTTAATCGCTTCGCCGTTTAAATCGGCTTACGTGGCAGCCAAACACGGCTTGCTCGGGTTTTCCAAAGTAGTGGCGCTGGAAAACGCTGACTTTGATTTCACGATTAATACTGTGTGTCCGGCTTATGTACGCACGCCGTTGGTCGATGCGCAAATCGCCGCACAATGCAAAGAACATGGCTTGACCGAACAACAAGTGATTGAACAAATCATGTTGGCGCCGATGCCGCAAAAAGCCTTTATTGATGTTAGCGAAATTGCCGACACAGTGCTGTTTTTGCTGGCCCCAGGCGCGCGCCACATCACGGCACAAACCTTGGTCCTCGACGGCGGTTGGACCGCGCGCTAACGCCCTGACTGCCCAGCACATCTGGGCAGTTGGCGAAACTTCAGGCACAATCAGGCGATATCCATGTCTTCCACACAGGCTGCTATGCTGCTCGACCAAGGTGCGATTGGACTTGGCAGTATCGCTGCTTTGTCCCTTATTTATTTGCTGGTGCTGTATAGCGTTGGGCGCTTAGGCCAGCGTTTGCATGGTCGTCATCCACTGGCGCCTTGGGTGTTTTCATTCGCGTTGGCAGTGTATTGCACCAGCTGGGCTTTTTATGGCGTGACGGCGCAAGCCGCTGTAAATGGCTGGTGGATCCCACCGACTTATATCGGTTCTATTTTGTTATTTGGCTTGGGCTTTCAATTAGTCAGCCGCATTGCCGTCACAGCGCGACGCTTTCGCATTACCTCAGTCGCCGACTTTATCGCCACGCGATACGGCCACTCCCGTGCCATTGCGATGGTCACTACCGTCATAGTGCTGGTAGCGGTTATTCCTTATATTGCGCTGCAACTGCAAGCGATCTCGACCAGTATTGATGCGCTGGTCAACGCCCCTACTGCCACGCTGTCGCAGCATTCACATCCAGTTGCTTGGTATCAAGACACAGGCTGGTTTGTCAGCATTTGGCTGGCCTTGTTTGCTTTGCTGTTTGCAGGTAAATCGGCGCGGGCGCATCAACCGAACCCGGGGTTGATGACAGCCATCGCGTTTGAATCGCTGGTGAAATTGGTCGCATTGTTATCGGTTGGTTTGTTTGTCTGTTTTGGCTTGTACGACGGCATCACCGATTTGTTCGAGCAAGCTAGTCGCTCACCTGCGGTCCACGCGCTGCAACAACACGCAACACCGACGTCTGTCTATTGGATCCACGTGTTACTGGGCTTTTTAGCAACTTTATGTCTGCCACGGCAATTCCATGTCAGTTTTGTTGAGATCCAGCAGTTGCCGCACCTGCGTTATGCGCGGTGGATCTTCCCTGCCTATCTGCTGCTGATGAGTATTTTCACGCTGCCGCTGGCACTGGCTGGAACCTTGTTGCTGGGCGATCACGCCAGTATTGATCTGGTCGTGCTGCAGCTGCCGCTTAGCGCCAACCGCACCGATGTCGCCTTGCTCGCCTATTTAGGCGGCTTTTCTGCGGCGACCAGTATGGTGATCGTGGCGACTGTGGTACTGGGGATTATGATCAGTAACGATGTGCTGACGCCGCTGCTGCATCGGCTGGGCCGCACCGACGTGCCGGTGGTCGTGCTGCGCCGTGGCTCAATGCTGCTGGTGTTAGGCTTTGGCTTTTTGTATTACCGCACTTTTGGCAATGACACTGGACTGGCGCAATTGGGCTTGTTGGCTTTTGTATTGATTGCGCAGCTCGCCCCAGCCCTCATTTTGGGTCTGCAGCAACGGCGTTTAAATCGCCAAGGCGCTTTGGCCGGTTTGTTATCGGGCGCTGCCGTATGGGCGTATTTGTTATTGTTGCCGGAAGTACAACGCGCTGGACTGGTCGATTGGCCTTGGCTTAGCCAAGGGCCTTTTGGCATCCACTCTTTAGCGCCATTGACTCTGCACCAACTAGGGCCTGATGCGATTAGCACCGGCACTGTGCTGAGTTTGTCAGTCAACAGTTTGATGTTATGGCTGGTGAGTCAATTCACCCAGACCCGCATGGCCGAATGGCTTGATAGCGCCGCCTTTGTCAAACGCCAAGCACTACCGCGTCAGCTACCGGCACGACTGACCATTCAAGACTGTTACAGCTTGCTTAGGCGTTACAGTGGCGAGCGCGAAGCTCGCGAGTTGATGCAACGCTTCTTACGCGATGTCGATCCACAATCGCCTGCGTTGGCCCCCCTCTCGATGCAACAAGGGGTCGAGCGGCATTTAGCCGCCGTGGTCGGTGGCGCCTCGATGCGTTTGTTATTGGGCGCTGCGGCCACTCATCGACAGCTACCGATTGAATCGGTGGCGCAATTTGTCGATGAAGCCAGCCAAGTGTATCAATTTAACCAAGCGCTGCTGTCTAGCACGCTCGAACACATTCACTTGGGCGTCAGCGTTATCGATCGCGATTTACGGTTAATTGCTTGGAACCGCCACTATGTACAGATGTTTCACTACCCACCGGATCTGATCGAAGTCGGCACACCGGTGGAAGAGTTAATCCGCTACAACGCGCGCCGCGGCGTGTTGATGCTTACGGATCAAGACGACGCCGCGTTCGAACAAGAAGTGCGCAAGCGGTTGAATTATTTGCGTCAAGGCTCGAGCTATAAATTTCAACGCCGCCAGCGCGATGGCCGAGTGTTTGAAATGCAAGGCAGTCCGCTGCCCGGCGGTGGTTTTGTTACCACCTACACAGATGTCAGTTCCTTTATTGACGTGCAGCAGCAACTGCAAGATGCCAACGACACGTTAGAACAACGTGTCAGTCAGCGTACTGCCGAACTACAACAGCTGAACGACCAACTCAACCAGGCCAAACAACAACTGGAAGAGCAAAGCGCTAGCCAACATCGTTTTTTTGCCGCCACTAGCCACGATTTGATGCAACCCTTTAACGCCGCGGCCTTGTTTGCAGGCTTGATCCGCGAAAAAGCCGGCGACCCGCAGGTGCGGCAACTAGCCGAACATATGTCCGCCAGCTTGGCGACTGCAGAAGAGCTGCTCGCGGCGATTTTAGAGCTGACCAAACTAGACGCCGGTGCCGTCAAAGCGCAACCAACCGTGCAACGGCTCAGCGAGACCATTGCGCAAGTGGTGCAAGACGCTCAAGTATTGGCACAGCAAAAAGGCCTGCTGTTGCACTACCGCCCTTGCCCGCGTTTTATCACGACCGACGCGCGTTTACTGAAACGTTTGGTGCAAAACCTGCTCAGCAACGCCATTCGTTACACCGAGCACGGCAAAATTTTGGTGGGCTGGCGTCAACTGACTGATCCACAAGGCCAGCGTTGGATCCGGTTGGAAGTTTGGGACACAGGCGTTGGTATTGCAGACGATGAACAGCAGCGGATCTTCCAAGAGTTTCAGCAAGGTCGGCGTGGTGATCAGCAAGGATTAGGCATTGGCTTGGCTATCAGTAAGCGCATTAGCGACCTACTCGAGCACCCGCTGCAGCTGCGCTCCCGCGTCGGTCATGGCAGTTGTTTTGCCGTGTCACTGCCGCTGGCCAGTCCGATCACCACCGCGACACCGGCCGTGCTACCGCAAGATAAAGACAGCGGCTTTGCCGGCAAAACGATTCTATTGCTGGATAACGACGCACAGCTGCGCCAAGCGGTGGCGGAGTTGTTGCGCAGTTGGGGGTGTCAGGTGTTCGTTGCGGCAACGCCCGGCGAGGCATTAGCGTATTTGCAGCAGCAGAACTCGGTGGATTTAATGTTGTTTGATTATCACTTGGACCAAGGTGCTACTGGCGTGCAGGTAGCGTTGCAGCTGCAACAGCATTGGGCCAGTCAGGTGCCGGTGATTATTCATTCCGCCGACCAACAACAAGCGACCCGTGATGATGCGCTCAACAATGGTTATCACTTTATGCTAAAACCACTGAAAGCTGTGACATTAAAACGGCTGTTGCACCGACTGATGCCACGTTAAGTGGTCTCGCATGCCACGCTTGACGCAATAGCAGATACCGCAAGCAGAGGAAATAAGCACAACAAGCAAGCAGAACACCCACTTAGGTGTGAAGTCTTCGCTGCTTCTGTGTCTTAAAACTGGGCGATCGCCACACGATTGCGGCCCGCCATTTTGGCTTGATACAAGGCTTGATCAGCGCGGCGGAATAAACTGTCGTAGTCTTCATCAGGATGCCAGCTAGCGATACCAAAACTAGCCGTCAACGACGCGACATCGGCGATACGCACTTGGGTGAGTTCTTGTAACACGCGCTCTGCAATCAAAGCCGCGGCTGCGCTGTTGGTTTGTGGCAACAACACCACAAACTCGTCGCCGCCAAACCGCCCTAGCGTGTCAGTCGGACGCAAATTCTGTTGCACCACGCGACACATTTGTTGCAAGGCTTGGTCGCCCACATGATGGCCAAACTCGTCGTTAATTTTCTTGAAGTGGTCAATATCAAACACCATCAGCACCAGTGGCGTTTGCTCTTGCTGACAGCGAATCACTTCAAGTGCTGCCCGTTGTTCCAGTCGGTCACGCGAGGCAACTTGGGTCAATGAATCAGTAAAGGCTACCCGGCGCAAGCGCAAGTTATCCGCCAGCAAGGTCGGTATCGCCAGACCAAACAAGGTGTTGGCGCCTATCACACAAATGGCAAACTGGTACACCATCACAAAGTCCATCAGCCCTAGCAAATGCACCCAAAACGCAATAAAAAACGAACTCAACGCCACAGCGACGGCATTCCACAGTGGCGACTCAGTACAGGCGATCCACATGTGCGGGATCACTAAAAAGAAGATCGCAAATGCACTGTTAGGAGAGTCAGTCCATGCCGCTAGCAGCATACTCAGTGCTAGCAACAACCAAGTGATCAGCAATTTCGCCGCTAAAGACCAACTGACGCCTCGCTGTTGCCAGCCAGACATATCGGTTAAACGGAACAAAGCGCCAGGCATAATCGCACTGAACAGACCAATAAAAAATGGTGCAATCACCAGCACGCCCGCCATATCACCAATCCAGAATGGCAACCAGGTTTTGGCCACATCGGCTTGCGCCATCATGTCGGTGACCACCAAGGTAGGTAGAATCAATACAGTTGCTAATAACGAGCAACTCGCTGCGATCACTAAAAACGCCACAATCACAGTAGTGATGTCACGACGCCCATGCTGGGCAATAGCTCGCAATAATAAGGCACCAAAGGCATACGGCATCATATGGGCGAAGGCGAACGCCACTGCCGCGTACAGCAAGGCTGGGGTCGACAACACAATGTTGTAATGTTCGGCTGTGTAGAAGGTGATAAAGATGCAGCCTGCCAATAACGCCGGCAAGGCCGACAAGCCCATAATCAAAAAAGCGGCGAAGGTTAAACCTGCTACGGGAAACCACACGGACGCATGATGTGTGTACTCGACCAGCCAGCCGATATCCCACACCAGCAGCCACAACACAAATACCAACAGATTACGCGCCAACCACGATTGCCGTAGCAGCTGCAACAACACAGGACTTAGTACTGACAAACCGGATATCGTCACTCGACTCTGTTCCAATCTTGATTTCCTGAAAAGCAGACTTTTGGTATGCAAGACGCACTACGCGTTTTGTACCCATAACAATAGACAGGCGTGGGTGTTGTTGCCATCTTGCCACAAGAACCGCGACGCGTGCTAGCTGTGAATCGTCGTAAGTCACAGCCTTAACCTGTCGACAACGGCTGCTTCTAGCGCAGACTAACCGCAGCTCGCGCCTGTCCAGCTGGCATCAGAGTGCACCCGAAATTGTGACTGACTGCGGCCATCGCTGTAACCAGGAACCAGTGCTTTACCTTGCCCTTGAACCTGCAGAGTCAACCGTGTCGAATTGTGCACTTGCAGCTGCGCCGACACAGTGCCGGTATAACCTTGTTGAGCATTGCAGTGACCGCCAAAGCGCAGCAGATTGCCTTGTTGGCCTTGGAAACTTAATTGGCATTTCGGCAGTTTTTGTTTCAGCCACTTTTGATAATCTTGCGGCGTTTTCAGAGTTTTGGCTTGAGCGCTGGGTAGGCATTGTTTGGTTTTTGATGGGTCTTTTTGCTGCACCATTTGTTGCACTTTGGCCTGCTGCGCTTTTGGCAAAAAGCCGATCAGCCCTTGCTGCTGTTGTTTTAAATCGGCAATCACATCGACGTTGTCGATCCACAGTTGATGCTGACTTTGCCAGACGCCGGCTTTTAATGCTGGTAAGGCCGGCGCTTTGGTCGCTGCACTGCACGAACATGCCCAGATCGTCGACAACATACCTAAAGTCACTAAAGCGCGAACCATGTCAGGTTAAATCCTCGGTCAGTTTTAGTTTCTCAAACATGATACCGGCCAGCGTGCGGTTATTCACTTCGAGCTTGCGCAAAATCGCCGACACATGTTGTTTGACCGTGGTTTCTTGCACATTCATTTCATAGGCGATTTGTTTATTCAGGAGGCCATCGGCGATCATTTTCAGCACCCGCAGTTGCTGCGGCGTCAACTGCGCCAACCGGCTGGCAAATGCGGCGTCGATCAAATCTTCGGCTTGTGCCACAGACGCTGACAACTCCGGCGGCACCCAGCTGTCGCCTTGCAACACAGTGGCAACGGCATGCTGTAGCAGATCCAGCGGCACGGATTTCGGCACATAACCAGCAGCGCCTAATTGCAACGCTTGTTTGATCACGGCCGGCTCTTCAATGGCCGAAATCATCAGAATGGTAATGTCCGGATATTCCGCGCGAAGTGCCGTCAGCGCCGCAAACCCTTGCGCATCCGGCAGCTTTAAATCCAATAAAATCAGTTGGGTATCAGGATGTGCCCGCAACAGCGGCCATAGCTGCTGCATGCTGTGCGCTTGGTGCAGCCCCGCGTCTGGGCCCAAGATTTGTTGTAGGGCTTGCGACAACGCCACGCGAAACAGCGGATGATCGTCAGCGATAATTGCAATCATAAAACTTCCTCTACGAACTTTGGCCATGATGACGGAGCCAGCGGCGCCGTGCAAGCGCCTTGGCTTGTTGGCGACGCCGACTCATCGACGCTTTGTGTTGGCCCTGACACTCTGGCTCTATGCAAGGTCCCGTCATGCGGTTTGCAGCCAACCAAACCTTGATCACAGTTGCTTTGGCGCCTACTCAGGCCATCACGACCATAAAAAAGGGCAGCTAACGCCGCCCTTGTTGTTGCTATTTCCCCATGCTCGCGTTAGAAGCGATAACCTAGGCTCAAACTGACAGTGCGCGGGTCACCGTAGTAGGCCGTGATGGTTTGTTCTTTCGCCAACAGCGGGAAGTTGTAACCGGCGATCCGAGTTTCTTTGTCACCCAAGTTGCGGCCTTGCAGCGACACATCCCAGTGGCCATCGTTGCTGTACCAAGTGACACCGGCGTTCAACAAGGTGTAACCACCAAAGTCCAACATGCTTGGCACTTCAAAGATTTGCGTGCTGCTGCGGTGTGACGCGTTGGCGGTCCACACCAACTCGCCTGAACTGAGCGCCATGGTGTATTTCGCACCCAAGGTCGCGGTCAGTTTTGGCGTATTGGCAAACGACCACAGGTTCGACACGTCGGTGGTGGTTTGTGTCGCGGCGTCAAAGTACTGCACTTGGTTAAAGTTGGCGTTTAAATAACCCAGAATCAAATTGAACTGCAGATTATCAGTCGCCACGCCGGTCGCTTCAAATTCCAAGCCTTGAATATCAGCACTGGCGGCGTTTAATACTTGCGACGCTACCGTGTTGTTGACGGCGCGTTGTACTGTCACCTGCATATCGTCATATTTCGAGCTAAACAACGCGGTGTTTAAGCGCAAGCGACGGTCAAACAGCTCCGATTTCATGCCCAGTTCGTAGGTATCCACGGTTTCAGGTTGATACGGATCGCCGGCTTTCGGGTTGACCGATTGGTTGCCGCGCATATCAAAACCACCCGACTTAAAGCCATCGGTGTAGCTGCCGTAAACCATCACTTTGTCATTGGCTTGGTATTCAAAACCAACGCGTGGCGAGAAATGGTTAAAGCTTTCGCTGCCGGTGAAATCGGACTGAGTACCAATTTTGTTGGCGGTATCGCGTGGTTTTTTGTAGCCCAAATACACATAGCGATAGACGTTGGCGTCTTTGTCGTCTTTGGTGTAACGGCCACCTAAGGTAAATGACCATTGGTCGGTGACTTGATACGAGCCTTGGGCATACGCCGCAATAGAATCGGTTTGGACACAGCCGCCGTTTTCGATGGTCACACCCAGGCCAGACACCAACACGGTGCCAAAGGCGCCGCAGGCATCGCCGCTGAATTTATACAGGCCCGACGCGAATTTTAACTTGTCGTGGTTGTATAAAAATTGCAGCTCGTGCGAGGTTTGTTCGTCTTCATAAAACGCCGGGACATCAAGCGATGGCAATTTGGTGGCGTCAAAATCGATGTTGGTGTCGGTGACGCCTTCGCGCCGCGCGCTGATCGCTTTAATGGTCCAATCAGCGTTGACATCCCAAGCCACAGTGACCGATTGACCACTGGTTTCGACCGAGTTATCTGCCGGCATGCTGGTGTTGGAGTCGTACACATTGCTCGGTGGAGTTTCTAGCGTCAGCAAACTTGGCGTTAAACGATGGCCGCCTTTGGAGTTGGAGTCGTCTTGCGTTTTATCCGCTGCAAAGTTAATCCGCAGGTTATCCGCCGCTTGGTATTGCACACTGATGCGACCTGACTTGATGTCCTTGTTGTAGTTCTCTTCACCGGTGTTTAAATAGGTACCAAAGCCGTCGCGGGTATACACAGCACCGGCGGCGCCAACAAACAGTTTATCGGTCAGCGCGGTTTGGCCACTGAGTTTCAAGTCGCGTTGATTGTAGCTACCAAGCGTGCCACGAATAGCGAATTCATTGTCACCACTGAGTGGTTTGGTCACATATTTCACGGCGCCGCCGATGGTGTTACGGCCGTACAAGGTGCCTTGCGGGCCACGTAATACTTCGATGCGCTCGACATCGTACACGTCCATCGCCGCGCCTTGTGGCCGCGCTAAATACACGTCGTCAATGTAAATACCGACCCCAGGTTCAAACCCCCACAGTGGGTCTTGTTGGCCAATACCACGAATGTAGGCCGTCAAAGTGCTGTTGGTGCCGCGCGACACTTGCAGCGTAGTGTTGGGTGATTGTTGTTGCACTGCGACGATGTTTTCGATGCCTTTTTGTTTTAGATCTTCAGCGCCAATCGAAGTCACCGCCACCGGCACTGTTTGTAAATTCTCTGCAGTGCGACGCGCCGTCACTTGAATAGTTTCCAAGCTGCCATCGTCTTTTTTCGTGGCTTTGTCTTGCGTTTGGCTTGGCGTCACGGTGTTTGCGTCTGTCGCTTGTTGGTCGGCGGCCCACGCAGAACCGGCGCAGCTGGCGCTGATCGCTAAGGCGAGTAAGGTAGGTTGCAAGCAAATCGTCTTCTTGTTGTTATGGGCCATAATGGCATCTCCTGCTGATCGAACAGTTCGGTGTGGTGTTTTTGTTCCCCTACTCTAGGCCGAACTGCTGAAATGTTAATCTGTACCTTAGTACTATAGAGATGCCCAGTCGGATAGCTCAGACTCGATAACCAGAACAAAAAACACCATGATCGCCGCTTGCAAGACGGCAGATCACTTTAGCCAAGGACCGAAAATATGCTCAGTATCAGTGGTTTGCTGCTTGGTCTGCTCGCCCTCATCTACTTGACCATGCGCGGCGCCAACCTGTTTATCATTGCGCCCTTGTGTGCGCTGGCTGTCGCTTTCACCAACGGCGTGCCGTTTTGGCAAGAAACGGGCAGCACCGATTTTATTCATGCCTACATGAACGGGTTTTCCGGTTTTGTCAGCGCTTGGTTCTTGATGTTTTTGCTCGGCAGCTTGTTTGGCAAATTGATGGAACATACCGGCGCGGCGGATTCTGTTGCCCTTTGGATCGTCAGTAAAGTTGGCAAAGCCCATGCGGTTGGCGCTGTGGTGCTGGCTTGCGCCGTCTTAACCTACGGCGGCGTCTCGGTGTTTGTGGTGGCGTTTTCTGCCTACCCGATGGCCGTGAGTTTGTTTAAAGACGCCAACTTGCCACGTCGTTTTATCCCGGCCGCGTTAGGGCTAGGTTCTGTGACCTTCACCATGACGTCGGCGGGCTCGCCGGAAATTCAAAACTGGATCCCGATTCAATATTTAAAAACCACACCTTATGCAGGCTGGGAAGTCAGTATCGTGGTGGCGATTTTTATGGCGGCGTTTGGGTATGCCTGGCTGCGCCGGATGATTGCCGGTGCTGTAGCGCGCGGCGAAGGGTTTGTCGGTCGCGACGATGACCCAAGCTGCGTCGGTCGTGCTTTACCATCGCCTTTGCTGTCGGCATTGCCGCTGCTGGTAGTGCTGCTGTTATCCAACTATTTGCATCATGCATTGCAACAAGCGGCGCTGATTGTGGCGCTGGCCGGCGGTGTGGTGAGTTTGTATCTGCTGAATCGGCGCTATTTGGCATCGCTGGATAAAGCGCTCAATGAAGGAGTCACCGGCAGCTTGTTGGCTATTGGTAACACCGCGGCTGTGGTCGGTTTTGGCTCCGTAGCCAAACTCACACCAGCTTTTGACAGCATAGTGCAGCACCTCACCCACTTGCCGGGGCCTGAACTGCTCGGCGCCGCTGTCGCCGTCAGTGCGATTGCCGGTTTAACGGGCTCGGCCTCGGGCGGCCAAGCCATTGCACTGCCGGAAATTGCGCCAGTCTATCTCGATCGCGGCGTGCAACCGGATGAACTGCACCGCGTGGTAGCCATTTCGTCCGGCGCGTTAGATTCCTTGCCGCACAATGGCTATGTGGTGACCACCATTCGCGCTATTTGCGGGGAAAAACACCAAGATGCCTATTGGCCGGTGGCGGCAGTGACTGTGGTCGTGCCTGCAGTGGGGACTTTATTGGCGATTTTGTTGTTTCAATGGTGGTAACTAAGATGCAGCCAACTTTTCATCTGTTAATGAAAACCAAGCAAGCTGCTCGCTCACGCCGCCTGCTTGGCGCCGCCTTGATGCTGGTCACTTGCATGCTCGCGCAGCCACTGCACGCCGAATTGCTAGTCCACAAGCAACGCTTTGATATGCCCAAATTTACCACGCAAAGCGGAGTGACGCTGCCCGTTAGCGTCGGTTGGGAAGCCTATGGCACGCTCAATCACGACAAAAGTAATGTCGTGCTAGTAACACATTATTTCTCAGGCACCTCGCATGCTGCCGGCAAGTATGCCGCGACCGATGCGCAAGCTGGTTATTGGGATGCGATTATTGGCCCAGGTAAAGCCATTGATACCAATAAATATTTTGTCATTAGTAGCGACACGCTGGTCAATCTGAATGTCAAAGATCCGCAGGTGATCACCACAGGCCCCGCCAGCATCAACCCGAAAACCGGCAAGCCGTATGGCCTCGATTTCCCCGTCGTCACCATCACCGACTTTGTCGAAGTGCAAAAAGCCTTATTAGACAGTTTGGGCATACAAAAACTGCACGCGGTGATTGGCCCGTCGATGGGCAGTTTTCAAGCGCTGGAATGGGCCAGTCGTTACCCAGACAAAGTCGAGCGGGTCGCGGCGGTGATTGGCACCGGCTACATGGACGCGTGGACCGCTGTGCGGCTTGAGCGCTGGGCTTACCCCATCAAAGCCGACCCCAACTGGCAACAAGGCAATTATTACAACAAGCCACAACAACCCAAGACGGGTTTGGCGGTCGCGTTGGCGTATGTCACGCAAGATGCACTACACCCCAGCGGCTTTAATCAAAAATACCCGGATTTAACCCTGGATATCGGCGCACACCGTGATATTCGGCAAAGCTTTACTGCCTGGGACCAGCTGCTGGCCGCAGCCACAACACGCAGCCAACTGATGGATGCCAATTCTTTGTTGTATTTGGTGCGAGCGTCCCAGCTGTGGCGCGCCGGCATGGATGAGCACTGGCAAGCTTCGCTGCGACGCATTCGCGCCAAAACCTTGATCTTACCCGCCGCCGGCGATGGCTTGTTAACGCCAGCGATGGCGGCACAAACCGCTGCAGTCATCCAAGCCAGCAATCCCCAGGTCACGCAACAGTCGATTGCGCAGCCTGCCGCGGGGTCGATGGGCCATTTGGATGGGTTGTTGCATATTCAAGATGCCGCGCCGGCGATCCAAGCCTGGCTGGAGCACTAACTCGGTTCCCTGTGATGTTCTGTCCTGCGAGCCATGCGAAAGCAGCGCCGCGTTTGTTCTGTTGAACCTGCCAGCCCAGTCGCCACTGGGCTTTTTTTTGCCTGCTGGTGCAGCGCATCGCCTACTAACCACGTGCCGAAATTCGCCACATGACTTACCGGTAACATGGAAAACTCTGTGCCATACTGCAAATATCTTTTTATGGCAGTCAGAACCGTTATGCAGCGTTATGTTTGGGGCTTGGTGTTGGCCGGAACCAGTCTATTTAGCCACGCCACCACACTGAAGTTTTGTTACGAAGATAAGCAGTTGCGGCCTTATTATTTTGGTAACAGCGCCGATGTACCGGCTGATATGCCAGGCGCGACCATTGAACATCTACGGTTATTGGTCAGCAAAGTGCCAGGGCTGCAACTCGAATTGCGCCGGCTGCCGTGGAAACGCTGCTTGCAGCAGCTGCAACAAGGCGAAGTCGACGCTTTGATTGCCAGCTACGCCAAAGAACGTGAAACGCTGGGCCACTACCCCAAATCTGCCAGCGACCCCGCCGGTCCACCCGACAGCAGTCGCGCCTTTAGCGCCCATCAAACCTGTTTAGTCAGTAAACCTGGAGTCAGCTGGCGCTGGGATGGCCAGAAATTTAGTGGCATTGACCAAGTCGTGATTGCTCGCCCGCTTGGTTATGCGCCGCTGAAAACCTCGGATCAATCGAAAATATCTATTCACTACACCCTTTCTGGGGCGATGGATTTGGATTTACTCGAAGGCGGACGAGTCAATGCCATCACCACCTTGTGTCGGATCGCCGGCAAAAACGCCGAGGCGCCTTACCTGAAAAAACGCCAGTTGCAGGTCATTTACCCACCGCTGTATAGCAACACCGGCTATCTGGTGTTCAGCCATGCGTTTTATCAGGCCCAGCCACAATTGGCAGAGCAGTTATGGCAGCTGCTTGCGGTAGAAAAAGGCGAAGCTATCTATCAGAAATACCTCAGCATTTTATTGCAGATGTCGAATTAACGAGCCAATCGGGCACTCCAACGCATCAACAGCGCCGCAGCAATTGCCTTGCCCTTGTGCGCTACTCTATGCTGTGGGTCTTTGCTTGTGATCTTTGCTGTTGTTCTGTGCAGCCCGCCGTGGCTGCCTGGGTCAAATTTTGTAGTTTGCTGAGAAAGGAACCGTTATGCGTCGTTTGTCGTTGTTTACCACGCTGCTGCTTTGTGGCATGACCTGTTCGGTGTCTGCTGCACCAACCCCATTTACGGCGATGGATTTATGGCGCACGGCGCGCCCACAAGGCTTGCAAGTCTCGCCGGATGGCCAAAAAGCTGTGTTCAGTCTCAGTCAATACCAGGCAACGCAAGACCTCACCGCCACTGATCTTTACCTGTTGGATATCGCCAGCGGCACGACCCGGCAACTCACCTCGCACAAAGCACCTGACACCTCGCCGGTGTGGAGCCCCGAAGGTCGCCGGATTGCTTATCTCTCCAAACGCGATGGCGAGCTAGCCCAGTTACAATTGCTGTCGTTAGACGGCGCTGAACCCATCACGCTAACCGATTTACCGGTGGCCGTCAGCAACCCACGTTGGTTGCCTGATGGCAAACATCTGTTGTTTGTTGCCGAAGTGCCCAAAGGGTTTGCCGGTGATTTTGCCGCGCTAAAAGACAAAATCGCCGCAGAGAAAAAACGTGGTTATAGCGCCAAAGTCACGGAAAACCGCTTGTATCGCTATTGGGATCATTGGCTGACTGACGAAACAGTACCGCAGTTTTTTAGTATCGATATCAGCAGCAAAGAGATCCGTGCGCTCACACCCGGCTGGGATCAACTAGCGAACCTAGACGGTAGCCCTGAATTTGATGTGTCGGCTGACGGCAAATGGTTAGCCTTTAGCGCCCTTGCCAGCAAACCGCCGTACAACGACGAAAATTTTGATGTGTATCTTGTGCCGCTGGATGGCAGCAGCAAACCGAAAAACATTACCGCGGCAAATCTGTCTGATGATACAAAACCGGTATTTAGCCCAGACAATCGGTCGTTAGTGTATGGCGCGCGGCAACGTGTTGATTTTGGTGCTGACAACGTGCGATTAACACGCTTTGACCTCGCCAAACAAACGGCCGCCGTGCTGGCTGGCAATATCGATTTGTCAGCCGAGTCGTGGACGTTTAGCCGCGACGGCGCCACCTTGTACTTCCTGGCACAAGACAAAGCCAAAACCTCGTTGTTCTCTGTGCCCGCCATTGGCGGTGCCGTCAAACAAGTGCTGAATCAAGGCAATAACGAACAAATCCAAGTGGCAGGCCCGCAAAAACTGCTGCTAGTGCAGCATAGCTTAAGCAAATTGCCGGAGATCTATTTCCTCGATAACCAAAGCCGCAAGCTGAAACAAGTCAGTCAACTGAATAGCCAGCTGCAACAAAATACCGCGTGGGGCCAAGTGGAAGATGTGTCCTTTGCTGGTGCCGATGGCCAAGGCGTGCAGATGTATATCATCTATCCACCCAACTTTGACAAAACGAAACGCTGGCCGCTGCTCAGTGTCATTCATGGCGGGCCACATAGCGCATCCCTCGACGCCTTCAGCATGCGCTGGAACGCCCAAGTGTTTGCCGCCATGGGTTATGTGGTGATCATGCCAAATTTCCACGGCTCAACCGGCTTTGGCGAGGCCTTTACCGCGTCTATTCACGGTGACCATCCAACCAAGCCCTTTTTCGACACTGAAGCTGCGGTCGATTATATGGTGTCACGCGGTTACATTGATGAAAGCCGCATCGCGGCCGCCGGTGGCTCGTACGGCGGCTATTTAGTCAGCTGGATCGCCGGTCATAGCAGCAAATACAAGGCGCTGATCAACCATGCCGGCGTGTATGACTTAATGGCGCAATTTGCCTCTGACAGCACCACCATTCGTGTGCATGCCTACAACGGCTCACCTTGGCAGAACAAAGACAATGTGCTTAAAGCCAGCCCCGCCATGTATGCCGAAAACTTCAAAACGCCGATGCTGATTAGCCATGGCGAGAAAGACTATCGAGTGCCAGTCACTCAAGGTCTAGCGTTGTACGGCGTGCTCAAAGGCAAAGGCGTGGATGCGCGTTTGGTGTATTTCCCGGATGAAAATCACTGGATCTTAAAACCACAAAACTCGATGTTTTGGTACAACGAAGTGCAAAACTGGTTGGAGCGTTACCTCGGTAAAGGCCCTAGCCAATAGTCGCTGCCGCCACCTGCTGTGATACACTCGCCAAGCCCTGTTTCGACAGGGCTTTGTTTTCCCAAAAGCCTGGGTGAGTGCTGTATGTCCGACGCGTTTATCGCTGCTTATCAGCAGCTTCTTATCAAGCAAAACCTGCTACCCGATGCAGCGCAGCGGGCAATTGTTATGCAGCTCGCCGCGCGCATCGATGCGCTAGCCCTGCGCAGCGATTCAGCCCAGCGCAGTGACTTAATCCAGCACTATGGCGCCTACATAGTCGGGCCGGTTGGTCGTGGCAAAACCATGCTGATGGATTTGTTTTTCCAGCATGTGGTGGTGCACCCTAGCCGCTATCAAACGTCGGACAATGTTGATGCGTCCAACGGCAAACTTCGGCTGCATTTTCATCACTTTATGCGCCGCGTGCATCAAGAGCTGGCCGCCTGCCAAGGCGAAGCAAACCCGCTCGCGGGTATTGCCAAGCGCTGGGCTGGCCAATACGCGCTGCTGTGCTTTGATGAATTTGTGGTGGAAGACATCGGCGATGCCATGTTACTCGGCACCTTGTGGCGCGAATTGTTTAGCCATGGCGTGATGCTGGTTGCCACCTCTAATGCAGCACCCGCGCAGCTGTACCGCAACGGCTTACAACGCAGCCGCTTTTTGCCCGCCATTGCATTACTGGAACAGCACTGTGAATTGCTGTCACTGGATTCCGGCATCGATTATCGCCGGGTGCAACACAGCGATTGGCACTGGTATGGCGTGCAACAAGCCAACGACTGGTTATGGCAACGTTGCGCTGAACTTGACAGCACATTAATAGCGCCTAGCGCAGCGTCAACGCCGATGACCCTCCTCGGTCGGCCCTTGCCGTATTTATGGCAACACAACCAACTCATCGCCTTTGATTTTATGGCGCTGTGCAGCGGGCCACGTAGCCAACTCGACTATATCGAATTGGCCAAACAGTTTCGTGTGATCGCCATTGCTAACGTGCCGGTATTTTTGCCCAACGCAGACACGGCCATCTTGCATGGCGTTGAAGAAAACTACCAACGCGAGCACAGCAATGTGTTTGTCAGTCGTTTGGATAATGAAGCGAGGCGGTTTATTGCGCTGGTCGATGAATGCTACGAGCAAGATTGTTTACTGGTCCTCACCAGCCAAGTACCGGCGTTTGAATTGTACCAAGCGTCACAGTTGGAGTTTGCCTTTGAGCGCACCGTTTCACGCTTGTTTGAGATGCAAACATGGCGTCGCGCTCTGATGCCATAAATAGCTCCAGCAATAACGGGGACGACGTGGAACGGCTGGTTTGTCACTGGTACACCACATGATGGAATAGTTGACGAAAACGCTCAACTTTTATAAAGTGCCGTCATCCCAAAGGGGAGTAGCTCACTACCAGCCGATCGTCATTACGAAACTATGTTTCCGGTCGCTGGGTCAGGTTCGCCTGATGAGCAAGACCTTTGCCGTCCCGGCATAGGTCTGTCTACAACAGGGCCCGTCCGGTCGGTCGGAAAAAGTCCCATTCACCTGTTGTGGAGTTATCCATGGAAACGATTGCAAACCCCTGGCTCTGGGTGGTGTTTTTCACCCTAGTGCTGGTTATGCTGGCGATTGACCTGTTCTGGGTTGGTCGTGGCCCTGCCCGTAAAGTCTCTGTGCGTGAAGCCGCCATTTGGTCTGGCGTCTGGTTTGGTTTGTCCTTGCTGTTTGGCGCTGGCTTGTGGTGGTATTTAGATGGCTCAGTCGGGCGCGAGCTCGCCAACCAAAAAGCCGTCGAGTATTTAACCGGCTACCTAATTGAAAAATCGCTGGCCATCGACAACGTATTTGTCTGGTTGATGATATTTAGTTACTTTGCCATTCCAGCAGAATTACAAAAACGCGTGCTGGTGCTCGGCGTGTTAGGCGCCATCGTACTGCGGACCATCATGATCTTCGCCGGTGTTTGGCTGATCGCCAAGTTCCACTGGTTGTTGTACGTGTTTGGCGCCTTCTTGTTACTGACCGGTATTAAAATGTGGTTTGCTGCCGACAGTGAAGGCGGATTGGGCGACAACAAGCTAGTCAAATGGCTGCAAAGCCACATGAAACTGACCACCGAGTTGCACGGCGAGAAATTTTTTGTCTGGAAACAAGAAGCCGGCAAAATGGTCCGTTACGGCACACCACTGTTGTTGGTGCTGATTTTGGTGGAACTGTCCGATGTTATTTTCGCAGTGGACTCAATCCCGGCGATTTTTGCTATTACCACCGACCCATTTATCGTGCTGACGTCCAATATCATGGCGATTTTAGGCCTGCGCTCGATGTACTTTTTACTGGCCGATATGGCAGACCGCTTTAGTTTACTGAAGTACGGTTTGGCGCTAGTGCTCGTATTGATTGGCACTAAGATGCTGCTGATTGACTTGGTGAAGATCCCAGTCGCCGTATCACTAAGCGCAGTAGTGATCATCATCGGGACATCCATTTGGTTGTCGCTGCGTCGCAGCCGCCAGACACCTACGGCGGTCTAATCCGCTGTTGCCACCAGAGTGTGCAGAGCACTCTGGTGGATTTCCAAGGCGGACGCTGGCGTCACAACCTCAAACAAAGCTCTGACTCAATTTTCCAATATGGTTACAAAGTTCAGCGGTTCCCAAGGAGCTGCCGTTGACAATTTGTTACAAAGTTGGCAATTTGTTCCAAGAATGGATTTAAAAACCCACAATGAGGAAGTTATGTCAGAACCCATTACATCAGTGGACGCCCTTAGCGCCGCGCCGGTACAACCGTCATCCACCCGCCATATCGTTGAATTCACTGGCGATGCGGCAGAGTTTTTCCGTATTTGGATTGTGAATATTCTATTGAGCATAGTCACGCTCGGTATTTACAGCGCTTGGGCAAAAGTTCGTACGAACCAATATCTATACAGCCACACCAAAATCGCTGGGCATGCCTTTCGTTATTTAGCGAACCCTATTCAGATCTTAAAAGGTCGTTTGATCGCTGTAGCGATATTTGCCTTGATCGCCGTATTGAACCATTTTAATCCGCTGGTTAGTCTCGGCGTGTCGCTGCTGATGCTATTTGCTTTTCCTTGGTTATTACTTCAAAGCTTGCGTTTTAAAATGCGCATGACGTCATACCGCAATGTCCGGTTTGGCTTTCATGGCAGCTACGGTGGTTTCCTGAAGTATTTCATCGGCTTGCCGGTGCTTTCTGTATTTACAATGTATTTGCTGATGCCATACGCATTAAAACGCATGGATGAATATGTCTATAACAACGTGAGTTATGGCGGCCGTCGCTCTACATTGTCGTTAGAAGCAGGCACTTATTACTCCACCGCTTTCAAAATCATCGGTATGTCGTTCGCCATCGTGATTGCAATGGTTATCGCCGTGATGATCACCGCTGTTGTGGGGAGCATGATGGGTGAAATAGCTTCCCAAGTTTTATCCTTTATTGTCGCGGGTGCGTTTTATATCGGCTTGGCTGTTATCTCACGGGCCATGTGGACTTGTGTGATCCGCAACTATACCTACAACAATCTTAAGGTCGAACAGCTGGCAACGTTTGAATCCAACATGGAAGTTATCAGTTACAGCAAGCTGTTATTTACCAACACGTTATTGGTTGCTTTTACGCTTGGTCTGGCTTACCCATGGGCATTAATTCGGTTACAGCAGTACCGCGCTAGTTGCACCACAGTGCTGCTCAGTGAAGAGATCGAACGCCTGACCGACCCACTGCAACAAGACTCGTCTGCGTTTGCTGAAGAAGCGTCGGACTTGTACGACGTTGATTTTGCATTGACCTAACATGCTACGTATCGAAGGGGTTTATCTACAACCTGCCAGCACCGCCCACCAAGCGGCGGTGCTGATCGAACCGCATGCAGGCTGGCTAGAAGTACAGGATGCTGTCACTGGCACTGTACTTTGGCAAGGCACTGACTATCACGCTGATGAATTATTGCCTGGGCTACCACTGCGGCTTGGGTTTGCCGATGGCAGCTGTTTTGAAACCAGCAATACCAGCCAACTGCCCAGTAAATTAAAACATCACGCCAAGCTTTCACAGATTGAACGCAGTACAGTGTTGGCGCTTTTAGCCATAGTGCTGATCCCCTTGCTGTGCCTGTGGACCTACTTTCGTGGTATCCCTGCACTGGCCTACAGTTTGGTGCCACATGTGCCAGCAGCGGTTGTAGCAAGCATTGATGAACAAAGCTTGTTTACATTGGATAAAACGCTGCTGGAAGCGAGTAAATTGCCTATCGCTGAACAAACTCGATTGCGTGAACAATGGTTGAAGGACTTCAATCAAGCGGGTTCACTGCAGGTGCCTGTAAAAGCTATTGAGTTTCGTGATGCGCCAGAAGTTGGTGCCAATGCCTTTGCACTGCCAGGCGGCACCATAGTCGTGACTGACCAAATCGTCGAATTACTGAAAGATCAGCCAGACGCTTTACTCGCGGTGTTATTGCACGAGCTTGGGCATGTGCAGTACCAACATGGCCTGAAAACCATTGCCCAATCCGCCGCCAACGCTGTGGTATTAGCCGTAGTGCTTGGCGATCTGGGTTCATTGCAAGAAGTGGTGGTAGGTACAGCGACCACTATGGTGCAAGCCAGTTTTTCGCGCGACTTTGAACTGCAAGCCGATACCTTCTCTACCCAAGCGTTAAAACAGCTTGGCAAATCGCCGAACGCATTTGCCGACGCGCTCAAAGCCATCGTTAAATCACATGATGTCGACCCCAATGACGAAAAAGGCATGTTGAAGTATTTCAGCTCGCATCCGGCGATCGCCGAGCGGATCAAAAATGCCAGCAACTAGCTGGCATTTTTCTTTGTCAGCACAACTTTGGTTGCTGCTTTAACCCTTCACCGGCGTTTGCCGATTCAAATACTGCTGAAAATCAGGGACTTGCCGCTGATAGTCGGTCTGAAACAAGCTGGAGTGTACAATAAAATCGGCGGTCGCTTTGTTACAGGCCACCGGGATATTCCACACCACAGCGAGGCGAATCAGCGCTTTGACGTCAGGGTCATGCGGCTGCGATGCCAATGGGTCCCAAAAGAACACCAACCAATCAATCTGTTGCTCGGTGATCAACGCACCAATTTGCTGATCGCCGCCCAGTGGACCGCTGGCCAGACAAGTTACCGGTAACTGCAAACGTTCACTGATTAACTTACCTGTGGTGCCGGTGGCGTACAGTTGTTTCCCTTGAAAGAACTCTGCATGGGTTTCAACCCACGCCAGCAGTTCGGCTTTTTTGCCATCATGCGCAACTAAGGCAATTGATTTCATACCGGCTCCGTTGATGAAGTTGTGCAGCAATACCGCTGTTGTAGCAGTAATTTAGACAAAGCGACAAGCCTTGGTTGGCTTGAATTTAAATGGATGTTTTTAAGTAAAAAAAAAGCCCAGCAAAGCTGGGCAAACAACCAAGGTCCACGTAAAAAACTCGGTTAACTGGGGGTCAATTATTGGCTGACCACGATCCGCTTCATGGCGGTCATATACCCACGTAATTTCTTGCCAACCACTTCCACCGGGTGATGGCGAATGGCGTCGTTGACTGCAATCAGTTCTAAGTTATCGACACCATTTTTGCTGGAGTCGACACCTTTGCCCAACAACTCAGGGCTTAAACCGTTCACCAAATCGCGCAGCATTGGCACTGCGGCATTGGCAAACAGGTAGTTGCCGTATTCTGCGGTGTCGCTGATCACTACGTTCATTTCATACAAACGTTTACGCGCAATGGTGTTGGCAATCAATGGCGTTTCATGCAGCGATTCGTAGTAGGCCGATTCTGGCAGAATGCCGGCTTCGACCATGGTGTCAAACGCCAGTTCAACACCCGCTTTGACCATCGCCACTAAAAACAGTGCGCGGTCGAAATAATCTTGTTCAGCAATGTGTTCTTGTGACACAGGTGCATTTTCAAAACCGCTTTGACGGGTTTCTTCACGCCAAGTCAGCAGTTGTTTATCGTCGTTTGCCCAGTCCGCCATCATGGTCGCTGAGAAGTGACCTGAAATGATGTCATCCATATGTTTGGCAAACAGCGGCTGCAAAATGCCTTTTAATTCATCGGCTAAGCGGTACGCTTTGATTTTCGCTGGGTTGGACAAGCGATCCATCATTTGCGTGATACCACCTAGCTTCAGCGCTTCGGTCACGGTTTCAAAACCGTATTGGATCAACTTGGCGCTGTAACCTGGCTCATAGCCGTCGGCAACCAACTTGTCGTACGCCAAAATAGCGCCAGTTTGTAACATACCGCACAGGATGGTTTGTTCACCCATCAAGTCAGATTTCACTTCGGCGACAAAACTTGATTCCAGAACGCCAGCACGGTCACCACCGGTTGCCGAGGCGTAAGCTTTAGCAATTGCTAAACCTTGGCCTTTCGGGTCGTTCTCTGGATGCACGGCAATCAAGGTCGGTACACCAAAGCCACGTTTGTATTCTTCACGCACTTCCGTACCAGGGCACTTCGGCGCCACCATGATCACAGTGATGTCTTTACGAATTTGTGTGCCTTCTTCGACGATGTTAAAACCGTGCGAGTAAGCCAGCGTCGCGCCTTCTTTCATCAGTGGCATGACCGCTTTCACCACCGAGGTGTGCTGCTTGTCCGGTGTTAAGTTCAGCACTAAATCTGCCGTTGGAATTAATTCTTCGTAGGTGCCGACTTTGAAGCCATTATCACTGGCTTGTACAAACGACTTACGCTTTTGCGCAATCGCATCGGCACGCAGTGCATAAGAAATATCAACACCTGAGTCGCGCATGTTCAAACCTTGGTTCAAACCTTGTGCACCACAACCAACAATCACCACTTTCCAGCCTTTGATTAAGTTACAGCCGTCAGCAAACTCTTCGCGTTGCATAAAACGGCATTTGCCTAACTGATTCAGCTGCTGACGCAGATTTAACGTGTTGAAATAATTAGCCATCGTCTTCACCTAATTTTGTTCATATGCTGCGCCGGAACATCGGACTTGGCAGCGTCACAACGACCTCTGTACGTTGTGTTGATGAGCTTACTGTAGCCATTGGTTTGTGTTGCGTGAAGTGATATATTTCAAATTCTGTATTTCGCTTTATGCAATACTTATCAGGTAAAGCCTTTCTGCATGCAATGGAGTCGCCATGGACATTCGCAGTTGCCAGCTGTTTTTGCATCTGGCCAATAGTTTGAATTACGCGCGCACCGCTGAGCAGCTGTATGTCAGCCCATCGACGCTGACAAGGATCATTCAGCGGTTTGAAGATGACCTTGGCGTGCAACTGTTCAGTCGCGACAAACGTTCGGTGCGCTTAACACCGGCCGGTGAGCGGTTTCGCCAGTTTGTGCTGAAGTATCTCGATGATTGGCAACAGCTGCAGCAGGACTTAAGCGGCACGCCAGATGCGCTCGCTGGCGAAATTCGCTTGTTCTGCACCGTGACCGCAAGCTACAGCCATCTGCCGCTGATTTTGGATAAATTCCGTGTGTTGTGTCCGAAAGCCGAAATCAAACTAACCACCGGGGATGCCGCAGCAGCACTAGAAAAAGTGAAACACGACGAAGCGGACATCGCCCTCGCGGTGTACCCACCGAACTTACCGTTGAATTTGACCTTTGCCAGTATTGCCAAACTGCCGCTGTACTTAATAGCGCCGGTGGTGCCTTGCAAGGTCAACGATCTGCTGGCGAGAAGTCCAATACCATGGCACGAAGTGCCACTTATTCTGCCTGAACATGGTCCCGCGCGAGCACGACTCGATGCTTGGTTACAACACGAGGGCATTGAACCCAATGTGGTGGCGAAAGTGGAAGGTCACGAGGCGATGGTGAGTATGGTGGCGCTTGGCACCGGTGTGGCGATTGCCGCCGATCCGGTGATCCAACATTCACCGGTGCGTGAGCGCGTGCGCGTCATCGACGCTGAATTCACCTTTGAGCCGTTTGATTTAGGGCTTTGTATGCAATCTAAACGGCTGCACGAACCGTTAATGCGGGCATTTTGGCAAATTGCCGCCAAAGGACAAAGCAATCTGTAAAAGCATCACCCTGCTCTAAAACAACAAAGCCGGCGTGCTGCCGGCTCTGTTTGAAACTTATTTCACCACGCGGAGGTGGCTACCTTTTTTGGGTGGTGTAGGCTCTGGATCTGGGCTTGGCTCTACCGATTCAACCACACCTTCTTCAGCAAGCTCAATTTCTTCGAGTGCCTCGTCTTCTTCGTACTCGTCTGGGGAGAACATAGTCCCTGCGCCGTTTTCGCGCGCGTAGATAGCCAGTACTGCCTTCAGCGGCACATAAATCGCGAATGGATTGCCACCAAATCGGGCGTTAAAACGAATAGCATCATTGCCAAGCTCTAAATTCCCAATCGCGCCAGGGTTGATATTCAACACGATTTGGCCGTTTTGCACATATTGTGGCGGCACTTTGACGCCAACCTGAGTGGCATCCACCACCAAATACGGGGTGCAGTTGTTATCAACAATCCAATCGTAAAAAGCTCGAACCAAATAGGGACGATTTGACGACATTTGCATTTGTTTTATTCCTACCAATCTGCGCGCAGACGACGCTCTTTTTCAGTCAATGACTGTTGAAAGCCATCACGTTCAAACACTCGCACCATGTAGCTTTTCACCGATTTTGCCGCAGGCCCCTGCAATTCGATACCTAACTTCGGCAAACGCCACAATAATGCCGCCAAGTAACAATCCAGCAGACTAAACTCGTCACTCATAAAAAATGGCTGTTCGTCAAACAATGGCGCGATCGACAACAAGCTCTCACGCAAGTCACGACGAGCTTCCGCGGCCCCTGCCTCGTTTGCTTCAATACGAGTCACCAAACTAAACCAGTCACGACGAATACGATACAACATTTGCCGCGCTTGGGCGCGCGCAACCGGATAGACAGGTAACAATGGAGGATGCGGAAAACGTTCATCCAAATACTCAAGGATGATGTCCGATTGGTACAAAGCTAAGTCACGATCAATCAAAGTAGGCAGTGAACCGTAAGGATTCACTTCATATACCTCTTCAGGGATCAGGCCTGCATTCACTTGCACCCAATCTGCAGCAATGCCTTTTTCCGCCAGAACAATCCGCACATGATGACAATACATGTCTTCTGCGGCAGTAAATAGCGTCATGGTATTACGTCGACTGGCCTGAGTTGCCATGAAAATATCCTCTTTCAGCTGAAGTTAAAAAGGGGCCACTGGGGCCCCTTTTCCGGTACGGATACGGGATTAATGAACGTCTTTCCAGTATTCTTTCTTCAACAGGAACGCGAAGATAAAGAAAATGAACAGGAAAATCATCACTTTAATACCCAAGCTTTGCGCTTCTAACTTGCTTGGTTGGCCTGCATACGTCAGATAGTTTACCAAGTCAGCAACGGCACGGTCGTACTCGTCGGTGCTCAACTCGCCTGAACCATCGGTCACCACCACAGTTTTGTGCACTTCGTTGCCGTGTGCATCCACAGTCGTGGTGTGTTCCAAAGTAGGTACACCTTGCAGCTCTTGCAGCACATGTGGCATCCCTACCATTGGGAACACGACGTTGTTCACGCCAAATGGACGGCTTGGGTCCACATAGAATGAACGCAAATAGGTGTAAACCCAATTCGGGCCACGCACACGAGTGACGTTAGTCAAATCTGGGGGAGCAGCACCAAACCAGCGTGCTTGGTCAGCTTTGGGTGCACCATTTTTGATGTACTCGCCGACTTTTTGCGCGCCAAAAGCTAGGTTTTCCATGCCAACTTCATCAGGAATCTGCAGATCACGGAAAGTCCGTGAATAGCGGTTATATTCCATTTGGTGGCAACCTAAACAGTAGTTTTGATACAAACGCATACCGCGTTGCAGAGACTCTGTATCTTTTAGGTTGACCGGCGCTTTATCTAAATGAACCGCGGCACCTGAAGCCAATGCTGCTGACGACGCAACCAGCGCTAGGACTGACAATAACTTTTTCAGCATTATGATAACCTCACTGGCAATGGCTTGGTTTTTTCGTTTTTGCTGTAAACATACAAGAAAACGAAGTACAAGAAGTAAGTGGTCATCGCAATACGGGCGATCAAGGTGTATTCAGGAGTTGCAGGTAATGCACCTAACACACCTAATACAACGAAGCTGATCACAAAGTTCACTAGGTTCAGCTTGTGCCATACGCTGCGGTAACGGACTGAACGCACTTTACAACGGTCTAACCATGGCAACAGTGCCAACAAAATAATTGCCGCAAACATCGCAATAGCACCGATCAATTGATCAGGAATCGCTCGCAGAATCGCGTAGAATGGCGTGAAATACCAAACTGGAGCGATATGCTCAGGCGTTTTCATTGGGTTTGCCGGTTCAAAGTTTGGCGCTTCTAAGAAGTAACCACCACCTTCCGGTGCGAAGAAAACAACCGCGCAGAACAGAATTAAGAAACCTACCACGCCGACGATATCTTTGACTGTGTAGTAAGGGTGGAAAGGAATCGCATCAACGATAAACTTCTTACCACCTTTGGTGAAGTATTCGTGGAAGGTAAACTTGTCAGCCACGTTATCTTCGTATTTAGTGCCATCGTTTTCACGCTTCACTTCAACACCATCAGGGTTGTTTGAACCCACTTCGTGCAGAGCGATGATGTGCAGGAATACTAAAATAACCAGAACCAGAGGCAGAGCAATTACGTGCAGAGCGAAGAAGCGGTTTAATGTAGCGCCAGAGATTACGTAGTCGCCACGGATCCACAGTGTTAGGTCGTCACCAATGTACGGAACAACACCGAAGATCGAGATAATAACTTGCGCCCCCCAGAACGACATTTGGCCCCATGGTAACAAGTACCCCATGAAAGCTTCGGCCATCAGCACTAAGAAGATAAACCAACCGAACAACCACAACAGTTCACGTGGTTTCTGGTAAGAACCGTACATCATACCGCGGAACATATGCAGATAAACGACGATGAAGAACGCAGATGCACCCGTCGAGTGCATGTAGCGCAGCAGCCAACCGTAGTCGACTTCACGCATAATGTATTCAACAGAAGCAAACGCGCGTTCTGCTGAAGGTTCGAAGTTCATCGTTAACCAAACACCTGTCAGGATTTGGTTGACCAGCACCAACATGGCTAACGAGCCAAAGAAGTACCAGAAGTTAAAGTTTTTTGGCGCAGGGTACTGCATAACATGGAGATTCATTTTCTCCATAAATGGCATGCGGTATTCAATCCAACTCATTAGATTTTTGAACATTAGGCGACCCCTTCGTCCTTACCGATAATCAGGTTGTTATCGTCTTCGAACATGTATGGTGGGATCATCAAGTTTTTCGGTGCAGGAACACCAGAGAACACGCGACCCGCCATATCGTACGTAGAACCGTGGCATGGGCAGAAGAAACCAGAAGCAATGCCAGACACGTGGGCGTCAAAATCTGACATCTTATAGGTTGGTGAACAGCCTAAATGTGTGCAAATACCCACTGCAACGAAAATTTCCGGCTTTTTCGAACGGTGACGGTTTTTCGCGTAACCCGGTTGTTGCCCTTCTTCATCGGAGTTTGGATCCCGAAGGTTCGGCTCGGTAGTCACCAAACTTTCTAACATCTCTGGGGTACGTTTAACAACCCACACAGGTTTACCGCGCCATTCCACCCGAATTAACTGACCTGGCTCGAGCTTGCTGATATTGGCAGAAACAGGCGCACCGGCTTGTTTTGCCTTCTCACTCGGATTCCAGGAAGCAATAAAGGGAACGGCTGCTCCGACCGCACCAACAGCCCCAACGACTGATGTTGCGATGGTCAGAAAGCGACGGCGACCATGATCTACTGGCGCATTGCTCATCCACTCATCTCCACGTTTGCGCTCAATTGTTGACCAATATGAACGGCTGATTTACAGCGATTATTATAAGTTGAAAAAATACCGCGGATCATAATGAAAACCCCTGTACGACACAAGGATTTAGGCGCAAAGACTTTGTCTTCTCACCGCATTTCTTTCAGTGTTTTGATCCACAACAGTGGTTCCGTCCGGATTTTGACCGATTTAGTCTTCATGCAAATTCCAACTGCATGAAAAATAGCAGGTATCTAAGGCAACTATAGACGCGATGTAATAAAAAACCCGACGCAAGGTCGGGTTTTTTGATAAAAACGAATTAACGTTTTGAGTACTGTGGACGCTTACGCGCTTTGTGCAGACCGACTTTCTTACGTTCAACTTGACGAGCGTCACGTGTAACGAAGCCAGCTTTACGCAGCGTTGGACGCAGCGATTCATCGAATTCCATCAGAGCACGTGTGATACCGTGGCGGATTGCACCAGCTTGACCAGAAATACCACCACCTTTAACAGTGATGTACATGTCAAACTTGCCAACCATGTCCACTAACTCTAATGCTTGCATAACAACCATACGAGCAGTTGGACGACCGAAGTATTCGTTCAGAGAGCGTTGGTTGATAACGATGTTACCAGAACCTGCTTTCAGGAATACACGAGCTGTAGAGGTCTTACGACGACCTGTACCGTAATATTGATTCTGTGCCATGTTCTATGCTCCCGTTAGATGTCTAAAACTTGTGGTTGCTGAGCGGCGTGCTGGTGCTCTGCACCTGCATACACTTTCAGCTTACGGAACATAGCGCGACCCAGTGGGCCTTTTGGCAGCATGCCTTTAACAGCAACTTCCAGAACCATTTCTGGTTTCTTCGCAATCAGCTTTTCAAAGTTAATTTCTTTGATGCCGCCTGGGAAGCCAGAGTGGCTGTAGTACATTTTGTCTTGCGCTTTTTTGCCAGTTACAGCCACTTTGTCAGCATTAACGACAATGATGTAGTCGCCAGTGTCAACGTGTGGAGTGTACTCAGCCTTGTGCTTACCGCGCAGGCGGCGAGCGATTTCAGTTGCTAAACGACCCAGGGTTTTACCTGATGCGTCAACAACATACCAGTCGCGTTGTACGCTTTCTGGTTTAGCAGTAAAAGTTTTCATTGAAACTACCCAAAAATAAAATTGTTACACCTTACACAGCCCCTTCGAACCGTGTCGTTGATCGTACCCCTTCGAGTACCGCACCCCACCTGGCTAAGGTGGGCTCAGGCTGTAACGTGGGCCGGCGCGGGATTATATAGGAAGCGTGCGCAAAAAACAGCCCTTTTCGTACACTTTTTCGATCTTTCAGCAGACTCAAAGGACTGTTAAGGCAGGTGTGCTAATGCTAGATAATCGTGCGATTGCATTTCCTGCAGTCGGCTCAAGCAGCGGCGAAATTCAAACGACAAAATTCCAGTGGTATAAAGCTGGTCCATCGGCACAGCTGCAGAGATGATAAGCTTCACTTTGCGTTCATAAAACTCATCGACCAATGCAATAAAACGGCGAGCTGCATCGTCGTTCCCCTGCCCCATTTGCTTAACGTCAGATAGCAGCAAGGTGTGATAGATTTTGCTCAGCTCCATGTAGTCATATTGACTGCGTGGTTTTTCACAAAGTTCATTGAATGTCAGCCAAATGATACCTTCAGCTTCACGGCTGTAACGGACATCGCGATGAGCGATCTGAATAGCGCCATCTCGTTGCCGAGGCTCAATTGACAGCGCCATAAAGTAGTTCTCTAAATTTGTTGCTGCTTGCTCATCCAGCGGCGAATGGTAAATCTCAGCTTGAGTCAGAGTGCGCAATCGATAATCAATACCACTATCGACATTAACGACGTGCGTAAACTGCTTAATCAATGCAATAGCGGGTAAAAAACGTGCCCGTTGCAAGCCATTGCGATACAGGCCATCCGGTTCAATGTTCGACGTAGCAACCAATGTAATACCGCGAGCAAACAAAGCTTGCATCAAAGTCCCAAGAATCATCGCATCTGTGATGTCTGAAACAAAGAACTCATCGAAACAAATAATGTCAGTTTCGCTTTTAAACTGATCGGCAACCTTTTCTAAAGGATTCTTCTCGCCAGCCAGTTCTTTTAACTGGTCGTGAACCTTGTGCATAAAACGATGAAAATGCACGCGCATTTTGCGCGTTGTTGGCAAACAGTCGTAAAAGGTATCCACCAAATACGTTTTGCCACGACCTACTCCGCCCCAAAAATACAAACCCATCAATGGCATTTGTTGAGTAGTTTTGCCAGTCAGGCGCTGCCAGAACCCCAACTTCGCAGGTTGATGATTTACATAGTCATCATAGAGGCGCTGCAAATGGACAACAGCCTCTTGCTGAGCGGCATCAAAATGGAAATCTGGACGCTGCAGGTCCTGCTGATACTTTTGCAACGGAGTCATGGACGGAAAATTCTAGTGCTTGCCGACAAAAAACTGCGCATATCTTAACATGCCTTACCACTGTCGGTAAGAAGTTCGGTTACACTATCGGAAATGTAGTGTGTTAAGGAGTTCTATCATGATGTTTGTGTTGGTTTTTTTAGCAGGTGCTGCTGCAGGTGCAGGTGTAGCTTGGTTTTTAGCCATGCGCCAATTCAATCAACATCAGTTGCAGCAAGAGCTGACCGAAAGTAAAGAACAGTTGCAGCAATACCGTTCGGATGTGTCGAATCACTTAGAAACGACGCAACAATTGATGAGCCAGTTACAAGAAAACTACGAAAAAATCGCCCGCCACATGGCGAGCACTAAAATGACCTTGGTCGAGCGACAAGCGCCAACAATTCAAAATACCAATTTGAATTATTTAACCACAGATACAGCTCAGCAAATTCGCCAATCGATTGATCAAATCGAAGAACGCCGCCGCAAGCCGGTGATCCATAGTGTGCAACCACTTGATTATTCAGGTGAATCAAGTGGCTTGATGAAAACATCGTCGCAAAAGCAACCCCAAGACGAGTGAACTTTTTAAAACACAGTCTGTCTCAATGGGCAGTTATCCCATGGAGACAATTGTGTTATGAAAACGAAGTTATCGCTTGTCACCGCCAGTATTTTTGCGGCCGTATTGGCGGCCCACTCAGTTCAAGTGCAAGCCGCCTTACCATTTTTCGGAAGTAGCTCTACCAATGAAATGCCATCGCTTGCGCCTATGCTTGAAAAAGCAACGCCTGCGGTGGTCAATATCAATGTCGCGGGTAACCGTGAAGTACGACAACGTCTGCCCGATGCCTTTCAACAGTTTTTCGGTCAAGGTGAACTAAGCCGGCAACAACCCTTTCAAGCCCTAGGTTCTGGCGTGATCATAGACGCAGATAAGGGCTATGTCGTAACCAATTCCCACGTCGTGAACCAAGCTGACGAAATTCAGGTGACGCTGAAAGATGGTCGCACGTTCGACGCCAAAAAGATCGGTGAAGATCCAGAGAGTGATATAGCGTTACTGCAAATCAAAGCAGACAATCTGGTTGCCATCCCAATCGCTGACTCTGATGCGCTGCGCGTTGGTGATTATGCAATCGCGATTGGTAACCCATTTGGTCTTGGTCAAACTGTTACATCAGGCATAGTTTCTGCGTTGGGCCGCGGCGGTTTGAACATTGAGAAATATGAAGATTTCATCCAAACCGACGCAGCAATTAACAGCGGCAACTCAGGCGGCGCGCTTGTTAACTTGCGCGGCGAACTTATTGGTATCAATACTGCGATTTTAGGCCCCAACGGCGGCAATATCGGTATTGGTTTCGCAATTCCATCCACCATGATGAAAAATCTCGTCGGTCAGATCGCTGAGTTTGGTGAAGTGAAACGCAGTGTGCTGGGCGTTGAAGGTAGTGACTTAAATGCCGACCTTGCCAAAAACATGAATGTGAAATCGACCCAAGGCGTGTTTATCGGCCGCGTCACACCAGATTCTGGTGCGGCAAAAGCCGGCGTCAAAGCTGGTGATATCATCACGAGCTTAAATGGTAAACCTATCCACAGCATGTCGGAGCTGCGCGCACGCGTTGGCACCTTAGGGGTAGGTAAATCAGTCAAGCTCGGTATTTTGCGCGAAGACAAGCAAGTTGAACTCTCTGTGACCCTCAGTGCACAAGACCAAGCCCAAGTAACTGCAGGCAACCTGCACGAAATGTTAGCGGGCGCTGAGTTTAGTAACGGTAAAACTGTCAATGGCGATAGCGGCATTGTGATCAATAGCATTGCCCAAGGCTCACCCGCAGATCGACTTGGCCTGCAAAAAGGGGATGTTGTCGTTGGCGTTGGGCGGGCTCGGACTGAATCCATTAATCAGTTACGCGATATCTTAAGTAAAGCTCGCGGTGTTATTGCACTGCAGGTTCAACGCGAAGACATGTTGTTCTACGTGTTAATCCGTTAGATTATTCACCTGTTCAAAAAGCCAGCCTCTATCGGCTGGCTTTTTTGTTCAGTTCCACACCATGATGGTTCCAACCTGGTGCCACTCGCAATAGACAAGACAAAGGCAGCAGTTTTTATCGGTGACTCGTCGTTGATTGTATATTTTCATGCCAGAACTTGCTGAAAATGCTATGCTGACGTTTTTGCTATTGTTTGAGTGGAACCGTGGGCAACTCGCTGATTTTTATTCTGAAAAGTGTCGCATATGGATTAGCTATCGCTCTACTTTGGCTGTTTTTTTTCCAACCTGGCGGACGAGCTCAACTCAAGCAACTTTTAACGTCTGAATCTGCACAACCACCAGCTATTTCGTACGCCAAGGCCGTACGAGCTGCTGCACCGTCGGTCGTCAATGTCTACACCCGAAGTACTCAGCTAGATCCGAGCTCATACGGCCAACGAGTTATCCAAAATCAATCACTTGGATCCGGCGTAATTATGCGATCCGACGGTTATATCGTCACCAATTACCACGTCGTCAATGGTGCGGATCAAATCGTAGTTGCCTTGCAGGATGGCCGCCAGCTTGATGCCTTACTCATTGGTCAAGACAAAATGACCGACTTAGCCGTGTTAAAAGTTGAAGCGGAAAATCTTCCGGTGATCCCTCAACAAACGAATATCCAACCTCAAGTTGGCGACTTGGTACTTGCCATTGGCAATCCGTTGAATTTGGGCCAATCAATTACGCAGGGCATTATCAGTGCAACAGGTCGCGCTGGACTGAGCACTAACTCCTATACCGATTTTATGCAGATGGATGCGGCAATAAATGAAGGCAATTCTGGTGGAGCGCTGGTTAATAGTAACGGCGTACTCGTTGGGATTAACACGGCGGCGTTTCAAAGACAATCCAATCTAGAAGTCCAAGGCATTTTCTTTGCAGTCCCCTATCATCTAGCCCACACCATCATGAATAAGCTCATCAAGTCAGGCAAAGTGGTACGCGGTTATCTCGGCATGAATGGCATCGCCGTGACCAGTGCTAAAGGTGATTTGCAGGTGTCCACCGCGCAACCTTTTTATGGTGTACAAATTAGCGAAGTTGATACCTTTGGCCCAGCTGAGCAAGCCGGATTAATGCGCGGTGATATCGTGCTTGAGATAGCAGGGAAACCATTAACCAGTGTCAGCCAAGCGCTTGATATCGTTGCCGAAACCGAACCCGGCATTTCTATTAACCTTGTCATTGATCGCCAAGGTGAGCGTAAAGTCTTAAAAGCAGTTTTAGGCACTCGCCCGGAATCTTGAAAACGTAGGGCATAAAAAAACCGCCTTTCGGCGGTTTTTTTATGCAGGCGCTTGGATCCTTTGAATATCAGCACCAAGAGCTTGCAGTTTATGTTCAATGTGCTCATAGCCGCGGTCAATATGATAGATGCGATCGACCACAGTTTCGCCAGTTGCAACCAAGCCAGCAATCACCAAACTTGCAGAGGCCCGAAGGTCAGTTGCCATCACCTGAGCACCATACAGCTGGTCAGAATGTTGGCATACTGCCGTGTTGCCTTCTAACTGAATATTCGCGCCCATGCGTTGTAATTCAGGTACGTGCATGAAGCGATTTTCAAAGATTGTTTCAGTGACCACTCCCACACCAGCACCTACGACGTTAAGCACAGTGAACTGCGCTTGCATATCCGTTGGAAAACCTGGATGCGGTACTGTTTTCACATTCACAGATTTTAAAGTGCGCCCCGTCATGTTTAAACGGATCCAGTCATGCCCTGTTGTCACGTCAGCCCCTGCTTCACGAAGTTTTTCTAACACGACTTCTAACTCTGCAGGATCTGTGTTGATACAAGTCACATCGCCCCCAGTCACCGCGGCAGCAACCAAAAAGGTACCCGTTTCGATACGATCTGGCAGTACTTTATGCGCAGCACCAATCAGCTTGTCGACACCTTCAATACGAATAGTTGGTGTACCTGCACCGGTGATTTTGGCGCCCATCGCGTTGAGATAATTCACCAAATCAACAACTTCGGGTTCACGTGCGGCGTTTTCAATAATGGTCACACCTTGCGCTAAAGTAGCAGCCATCACTAGGTTTTCAGTACCTGTGACACTGACCATGTCCATTACTAAATGGGCACCTTGCAAACGTTCAGCTTTGGCTTTGATATAGCCATTTTCGACCACAATGGTCGCGCCCATCTTCTTAAGGCCTTCGATATGCAAGTTGACAGGACGTGCACCAATCGCGCAACCACCTGGCAATGACACCTCTGCATAACCAAATCGAGCCAACAATGGCCCTAATGCCAAGATCGACGCTCGCATGGTACGCACCAACTCATAAGGTGCCACTTGGCTGTGGATATGAGTCGCATCAACCGTGACAGCATCTCCCTGCCGTTCCACATGCGCACCAAATAAACGTAGCAATTTGAAAGTAGTATCAATGTCCTTTAAAGCAGGAACATTTTGAATCACAGATGTTTGCTCGCCAAGTAATGTGGCGAACATGATAGGTAATGCGGCGTTTTTGGCACCTGAAATCGACACTTGGCCCGTTAACCGCGCACCACCTTTGACAAGAAACTGTTGCATATCTTTATACCGGATTAAGAAGTTTTTCCCGTCGCCATTGGACAGGAGTAAATGCTTTGATTTGAAGCGCGTGAATACCACCTGAGGCGATGTCGCTCATCAAAGGCGCGTACACCAGCTGTTGTTGTTTGACCCGGCTTAAGCCATCAAAACAATCCCCAACGGCGATAACTTGGTAGTGGCTGCCGTCAGTTTTTACATAGACTTCAGCGAGTTGCAACGCTTGCGACAGACGCAGCTCTATTTCTTTACAATCCATAAGGACCCCTAATCGCGACAATTGGTTGGCATGGGTACGCCAGAAAATAGGAACCCGGCGCAAAGCCGGGTTCCGATTATAACGTTATTTTGTAGCTATTTCAGCTTTCAATCGGTAGCAAACTCAACACATCACTGACTTTGGCCAACGAACATAATTGTGCAGGAGTTTCTGTCAATCGAATCTCAATTTGCTGCTGCCGACTCAATGCGACTTGATGAAGTAACCACGCGAGCCCAGCTGTATCTACATGATTGAGTTGTCCCAAACGAAACTCAATAGTGCCCTGCAAACCGTTGAGAGCTTTGCAAGGCTGTACAGCCGGTACCGTGTGCCGGTTCAGCTCGCCTTTAAAAATCAACGTTTGACCTTGCACGTCGATAGTTAACATTACTTATTCTTCTCAGGCGCTTTAATAGGTGCTTTTGCTTTTTCTTTCAACAAGCCTGCAACACTATTCAGGCCTTGTTGTTTAATCAAATTGCCCAACTCTGACCGTTTGCTATCCAACAACGAAATACCCTCGGCAACCATGTCGTACACCAACCAGTTGTTGTTGTTCTTACCTTTTTTAAGTTTGAACTCAATGTTGATATCTGGTTTACCTGGGTCGATCACACGAGTTTTAATGGTAATTATCTTTTTATTGGCTTCAGGCTTTTGGCCTGGTTCGATAATCACTTTTTGGTCACGATACTGAGTGAAAACACCAGCATAGGTACCGACCATGTAATCACGGAATGCAACTTCGAAATTAGCCAGCTCAGTTTTGTCGACAGTATTTAGTTTTAACGCATTGCCGATCACATAACGAGAAGCATACCCACTGTCGATGTAAGGAACTAATTCTTCATTGACAATAGTTCTGAGCACTTCAGGGTTCTTTTTGATCTCTGCCTGCTCACGTGCAATACGTTGGAATGTTTTATCTGCTAAAAACTCCATCATCTTGTACGGGTCATCAAAGGTCTGAGTTGCCGTTGAGTCAGCTGCTTGCACTACCTGTGCAAAGCTCAATGCCAATGCGGCGATAAATCCAAATAGCTTTTTCATCATTAATTTCCGCGATTAAATAAAAATTGACCGATTAACTCTTCAAGTACAATGGCTGACTTTGTATCTTCAATAGTGTCACCATCTTTCAGAATCGAAACGCTTTCGTCGACAAATCCAGGTTGTAAACCAATATATTGTTCACCAAGTAAACCAGATGTCAGGATGGACAAAGTGCTTGTCTCTGGGAAGTTGTTATACGAACTGTTGATTTCAAGCATAACCACAGGTTGGAAATTCTCAGGGTCAAGCTTAATTGAGGCGACACGCCCCACAACAACACCACCGACTTTGACCGGTGAGCGCACTTTCAAACCACCTATGTTGCTGAATTTAGCTTGCAGGTGATAGGTCTGGTCAGAACCGCCGACTCCAGCGTTTGCAACCTTCAAAGCCAGCAGTAACAAAGCTGCGATGGCTAAAGTTACAAAAAAACCTACCAATAATTCTAGTTTCCGCGTCGTCATTTTCTTATCCACCAAACATGACTGCTGTTAACACAAAATCAAACCCCAAGACGGCAAGCGACGATGTCACTACTGTTTGTGTCGTTGCCGCACTGATACCTTCAGATGTAGGGATCGCATCGTAGCCTTTATGTAACGCAATTAAGGTAACAATAAACGCGAACACGAAGCTTTTGATCACACCATTTAATACATCTTGTTGGAAGTCGACGTTGGCTTGCATAGCGGACCAATAACCGCCGCCATCAACGCCTAACCAATCCACACCAACCAAATGACCGCCCAAAATACCTACCGCATTAAAAATTAATGCTAGCAGCGGCATACTAATGACACCCGCCCAAAATCTAGGCGCTACAACTCGGCGAAGAGGGTCGACTGCCATCATCTCCATCGATGACAACTGCTCAGTTGCCTTCATCAAACCAATCTCTGCGGTTAACGCACTACCCGCTCGTCCGGCGAATAACAACGCCGTAACTACAGGGCCTAATTCACGCAACAAACTCAGAGCAACCAAAGGGCCAAGCATTTGTTCAGCACCAAATTTTGCAAGAACTGTATATCCTTGCAGAGCCAATACCATGCCAATGAACAGACCTGATACCACAATGATCAATAAGGATTGCACGCCAACGACATAAAGCTGTTTGATATACAGCGGCCATGCTTTGATAGGACGAGGGCGACCGAACAAAGCACCAAACAACATCATGGTTGCGCGGCCTAACCCCGAAAAAATGGCGAGCGTGTTCGCGCCTATCTGTTGAATTTTATTCAGCATCAGCGTGTTAGCTCCATCAGTTCATCGCCGTAGTTCGCTGCTCGGAAATGGAAAGGTACAGGTCCATCCGCCTCACCACGCAAGAATTGTTGCACCAATGGCGATTCATGTTGTCGCAACTGCTCTGGCGTACCGTGACCAATCACTCGTTTGTCTGCAACTACATATACATAATCAGCGATGCTCATTACCTCATCGACGTCGTGCGAAACCACAATAGAGGTCAAACCAAGCGCATCGTTCAACGACCGAATCAACCGAACAATCACTCCCATAGAAATAGGATCTTGACCAGCAAACGGTTCGTCGTACATGACCAACTCTGGATCCAATGCAATCGAACGCGCCAAAGCTGCGCGACGAGCCATACCGCCCGACAACTCCGATGGCATTAAATCGCGTGCACCACGCAAGCCAACCGCTTCTAATTTCATCAATACCATCAACCGAATGATCTCTTCCGGTAATTTGGTATGTTCGCGAATTGGAAAAGCAACGTTGTCATAGACGGACATCTCCGAAAACAACGCACCACTTTGAAACAACATGCTCATTTTCTGGCGGGCGCGATAAAGTTTAGACCGACTCAATCGCGGGATGTCTTCGCCTTCGAATAAGATCCGGCCTTCGTCCGGTTTGAGCTGGCCGCCGATCAGGCGCAGCAACGTCGTTTTACCGATGCCGCTTGGCCCCATAATGGCAGTGACTTTTCCACGGGCGAATTGCATGCTCATGTCTTGATAGATGACACGATCTCCTCGGCGGAATGTTAAATTCTGGATATCAACCAGTGGCTTATCCGACCCCACGTTTTATCTCACCTTTATTCGAAATACACTGAAACACATCAGGCTGGCCGTGCGCCGGTCCATTAATTTGGGCGCGCACTTTAAAGATCAACGTCTCTACAAGCAAGTACCACAAAACTAGAATGACTATTCTACCTCTTTTCATCCGGTCCTACATGCTCAAAAATTGTAATAATGAGTTGCAATTTCTTCACTAATTTCGAATGAAGGCAGTTTTTTTTGCTTTTACTCTGCAGAATCAGGAAAATGCGGCCAACATACGGTGGAACTGCAGGCGCCGATTAATCAGACGGTCGCGTTTGTTAATTCAGGCATTGTCGCGGCTGAAACTGAATTTCTGCTTAACCACATGAGCTATCACACTTCTTTACCGCTGGAGCATTCATTCCATGGTTGATTATCGCGCGTCAGCTCGCCGAGTCCTCGACATTGAAAGCAAAGCCGTTGCCGAACTGCAGCAATACTTAAACGAGCAATTCCAGCAAGCCTGTGAGTTAATGTTCAGCTGCCAAGGTCGCATTGTGGTGATTGGGATGGGTAAATCAGGTCACGTGGGCAATAAAATTGCCGCGACATTGGCCTCAACAGGCACACCGGCGTTTTTTGTACACCCAGGTGAGGCTAGCCATGGTGATTTGGGCATGATCACCAGCCAAGATGTGGTGTTAGCCCTATCAAATTCCGGCGAAACCGATGAAGTTCTGAAGTTAATCCCCGTGTTGAAACGACTGGGAATTTCGCTGATTGCGATGACCGGCAATGCCCAATCGAACTTAGCCCGGCTCGCCGACATTCATGTGCAAGTGTCTGTGGCACAAGAAGCCTGTCCGTTAGGCTTAGCACCTACCGCATCCACCACCGCCGCGCTGGCTATGGGAGATGCGTTGGCAGTTGCCCTGCTAGAGGCCCGTGGTTTCTCTGCCGACGATTTTGCATTATCCCATCCAGGTGGCAGTCTTGGACGGCGCTTGTTGCTGCGGATCAGCGACATCATGCATAAAGACGAACAAATCCCGCTGGTCACCGAAGACGCAAGCTTACCGCAAGCCTTGCTCGAAATCAGTAAAAAAGGCCTCGGCATGACCGGTATAGTCTCTGCGACGGGCTCATTAGCCGGCATCTTTACTGATGGTGATTTACGCCGAGTTCTGGACCAACGGGTCGATATTCATCAAACGACAATTGCCTCCGTCATGACCAAAAATTGCATCACAGTACAGCCCCATTTACTGGCCGCAGAAGCCTTGCAAATCATGGAAAAACGGAAAATCAACGCCTTGATGGTCGTAGACGCCGCACATCGCCCTGTCGGCGCCTTGAATATGCATGATTTATTAAAAGCGGGGGTTATTTGATGTCTGCTGCCGCTTTGTATCAACAACTTTACCAAGCCGTCAGTGACGATGTCATCGCCTCTGCCAAACAAATCAAGCTGCTGATTCTAGATGTTGATGGCGTTTTTTCTGATGGGCGAATTTACTTGGGTAATCAGGGTGAAGAATTAAAAGCCTTCCACACTCGCGATGGCTATGGCATCAAAGCTCTGCGCAAAGCTGGGGTTGAAGTCGCAGTGATCACAGGTCGCCACTCTGAGATTGTTGCAGCTAGGATGGCATCACTGACCATTCCTTATGTCTACCAGGGCCGCGAGCACAAAGTCCCTGCATTTGAAGAACTCTTAGCCAATTTGCAACTCGAAGCTGCGCAAGTAGCATATTTAGGCGATGATTTGTCTGATTGGACTGTGATGCAACATGTTGGGCTTAGCGCAGCAGTACGGGACGCCCATCCATGGTTGACTCAACATGCTAATTTGGTGACACATTTGCCGGGTGGTTTTGGTGCGGTTCGCGAACTGTGCGATTTGATTTTGATCGCCCAAAACAAGTTTATGGATTTTAGCGGAAGTAGCACATGATCCGACAACTGTTATGGTTAGGCTTGATTGTTCTTTGTAGCGCATTGCTCTACAGCTGGCTGGACATCGCCGAGCAACCTGAAGCACGAGTATCATCCAATCAACTTGTTCCTGATTATGTCGCGTACAATCTAACTCAGACCAGCTTTGATGCGACAGGACAGCGCATCAGCAAAGTTGAAGCTCGCCAAATGCTGTTTTTCGACCAGTTAGAACAAGTTCAATTCGACCAACCGTCGTTTACGTTATTTGAGATGCAAGCGCCACGCTGGCAAGCTAAAAGCGATCAAGGCGTTTGGTTTGAAGGAAATAAAGTGATCTTGGAGCAAAATGTCGAAGTCGAAAATTTGCACCAAGACGAAATGTTTCAAAAAATTCAATCACAGCAGCTCGAAATGGCGTTAGACTCGCAGGTTCTGCAAACCACGCAGCCAGTCAAAATCCTTGGTCAAGGCTTTGTGATTGATGGTGAAGGCATCCGCGCTGATTTGATTTCGCAGCAGATGCAGCTATTTAAGCATCAGGGTACGGTATATCAACATGCAAAAAATTAATGCAGCCTGGGTGTTAGGCCTCTTGCTAAGCGCCGCGGCATTCGCCAAAACAAGCGACATGAAAGAACCCATCCATGTCGACGCTGCTCGCACTGAAGGCTCGATCAAAGAGCAAACGCTGGTTTATTCAGGTGGCGTCTCGGTCAAACAGGGTTCTCTGGAAATCAAAGCCGAGAAGTTAACTGTCGACCGCTCAGCGGGTGAAGGCAAAGAAGTATTTATCGCACAAGGCTCTCCAGCGACCTACTCGCAGGTCCTTGATGGGGATAAACCCATTCAAGCCAGTGCCGAAGAGATTCGCTACAACGTAGCCAACCGCACATTGACTCTAACCGGTAAAGCGGAGATCACTCAGAGCGGCTCACTCGTTCAATCGGCAAAGATCGAATACAACATTGAAAAACAACAACTTTCCGCCGATAGCGGTAAAGAAACCGAACGTGTGATCACCATTTTCACTCCAGAGGGCATCAAGTGAAAACGCTACGAGCGGCACATTTAGCCAAAAGCTACAAAGGCCGGCAAGTCGTCAAGGACGTTAGCCTCGAAGTCAATGCAGGCCAAATTGTTGGCTTGTTAGGTCCAAATGGTGCAGGTAAAACCACCACTTTTTATATGATTGTTGGCCTAGTACCGTCCGATAAAGGTCTAATTACCTTGGGTGATGACGATATTACACATGAGCCTATCCACGCTCGGGCACGATTAGGTATTGGTTATCTGCCACAAGAAAGCTCGATTTTTCGCAAATTAACCGTGTGGGAAAACCTCATGGGTATTTTGCAAACGCGCAAAGATTTGTCCCGTCAGCAGCAAGAAGCAACAGCGGATGAATTACTAGATGAATTTAACATCACGCACATTCGCAACAGCCTTGGGATGAGTTTATCAGGCGGCGAACGTCGTCGAGTTGAAATTGCTCGTGCATTAGCGGCCAACCCCGCGTTTATTTTGTTAGATGAGCCATTCGCCGGTGTCGATCCTATCTCTGTGTTAGATATCAAAAAAATCATTCAACATTTGCGAAATCGCGGCATTGGCGTGTTAATTACCGACCATAACGTGCGCGAGACTCTTGATGTTTGCGAAATCGCCTACATCGTTAGTCATGGCAATTTGATAGCTGCAGGTTCACCTGCCGAAGTATTAGCCGATCAGCAAGTCCGGGATGTGTACCTCGGGGATCAATTCAAGCTATAGTTAGCAGAAAACAGCCTTTGGGTTGTCAGGAGAAATAGGACGTCCATGAAGCCATCGTTACAACTACGGCTTGGTCAGCAACTAACAATGACACCGCAATTGCAACAAGCGATTAAGCTGTTGCAGTTGTCGACGATTGAATTGCAACAAGAAATCCAAGAAGCCTTGGATGCCAATCCGCTGTTGGAAATGGAAGAGGAATATGGCAATGAAGCCCCGCCTTCCAGCAGTGACGACAACGCCCGCGCTGAAGCAGAGCTACAAGAACATAGCGCAGCCGACGAATACGCCGACCCAGAAATCCCTGATACCAGCGACGCCCTCACCGAACAAAATATTAAAGAAGATTTACCGCTCGATAGCACTTGGGACGACATGGTCAGTGCCGCCCCAGTCGCCGGCACAGCCCCAGTTGACGATGACATGGTGTTTCAAGGTGAAACTACCGAGACTCTACAGGATTATCTGCGTTGGCAGATGCAGTTGACGCCATTTAGCGAAACAGACCGCGCTATCGCCGAAATCATCATCGAAGCCATCGATGAAAATGGTCTTCTGACCATTAGCTGTGAAGAGATTCTGGAATCTTTAGGCATTGACGACGTAGAGGCCGATGAAGTCGAAGCCGTAATCAAACGGATCCAACTGTTTGATCCTGTTGGTGTTGCCGCTCGCTCTATTCAAGAGTGTCTATTGATTCAACTGCGGCAATTTGACCCCGAAACACCATTTTTAAACGAAACTCGTGATGTAATTCAAAATCACAGTGAATATTTAGCGAATCGGGATTTCCGTTCTTTGATGCGTGTGACTAAACTCAAAGAAGATGAGTTGCGCGAAGTGATGCGGTTAATCCACAGTCTCAATCCAAGACCTGGTGCTGACGTCATCCGCGAAGAGCAGCAATATACGATTCCTGATGTCTCAGTGAAAAAGGTGAAAGGTCGCTGGGTGGTTGAGTTAAATCCAGACGCCTTCCCGAAAATCCGCATCAACGAACAATATGCTGCAATGTCGCGGCAAGTCCGCAATTCATCTGACAGCCAATTTATTCGCTCGCATTTGCAAGAAGCCAAATGGTTCTTAAAAAGCTTAGAGAGTCGAAACGAGACGCTGTTGAAAGTAGCAAATTGTATCGTGCAGCAACAACAGGCATTTTTTGAACATGGTGAAGAAGCCATGAAGCCCATGGTGCTCAACGACGTTGCGGAGATGGTGGGCATGCACGAATCGACGATTTCTCGGGTGACAACCCAGAAATATATGCATACTCCACGAGGAATTTTTGAACTTAAGTTCTTTTTCTCCAGTCATGTAAGTACTGAGAGTGGCGGTGAATGTTCCTCCACCGCAATCCGTGCCTTTATCAAGAAATTGGTGGCAGCGGAAAATCCGGCCAAACCTTTAAGTGATAGTCGGATGGCAGAGATCCTCTCTGAGCAAGGTATCAACGTAGCGCGGCGCACCATCGCCAAGTACCGAGAATCCTTGTTTATTCCGCCGTCAAATCAGCGAAAGAGCTTGCTTTAAATAAAGTGCTCATCAAAGAAGGAAAAGCGTATGCAAATCAACTTAACTGGTCGTCATGTCGAAATTACAGAAGCATTGAAAGACTATGTGGACAGCAAGTTTGCAAAATTGGAGCGACACTTCGATCATATCAACAACGTGCATGTTATTCTCAACGTCGAAAAACTGAAGCAAATTGCTGAAGCGAAATTGCATTTAAATGGCGGCGAAGTTTTCGCGCAATGTGAAGATGAAAACATGTATGCTGCTATCGACCAGCTGATTGATAAACTGGATCGGCAAGTTATTAAACACAAAGAGAAAATTTCTCGTCATTAAACGCTAAATTATGAACTTAAGCGCAATGTTGACAAAGGACTGCACGAAAAGTGCGGTCCTTTTTAATAGCAAAAAACGAATTCTGGAATATATCGCGGAATTGGCACACCAATCGCAACCGCAGCTGACAGAAACCACCGTATTTGAAGCCCTAATGGCTCGGGAAAAGTTAGGTTCAACGGGCATTGGTGGTGGAATTGCCATTCCACACGGCAAGATGAAAGATATCTCATCACCTGTGTTGATCTTTGTGGTCAGTCAGGACGGTATCAGCTTCGATGCGATTGATAACCAACCCGTTGATATATTCTGCGCGATTTTAATCCCTGAGAATCAGTGCCAAACGCATTTGTCTACATTATCGGGAATTGCGCGCATTCTTAGTCAAAAAGATTTTACTCGGAAAATTCGCCACGCCAGCACGGACGAAGAGCTATATCAACTGCTCGTGGCACAAGCAGAGGCAACAGCAAGCAAATGAAACTGCTGGTCGTGAGTGGGCGTTCAGGTTCTGGTAAATCGGTCGCGCTGCGAGTCATGGAAGATTTGGGTTATTACTGTGTCGATAATATTCCAGTAAATCTGCTGCCTACACTCGCCAATGCGGTCATGGGTCAATATGAACGGGTAGCTGTGAGTATCGATGTGCGCAATTTGCCGCAAGACCCGGAAGAACTGACCGAAATTTTGTCGTATCTACCACGAAAGGTCGAGTTGACCATTCTCTATTTAGACGCCGACCATACGAGTTTGATCAAACGCTTTAGTGAAACACGCCGTCTGCACCCGCTGTCGCACCAAGCCATGTCGCTTGATGAAGCTATCCAACGCGAGCAACAACTGTTGGATCCAATCTCAAGTCGAGCAGATCTGTACATAGATACAACTGAGCTGAATGTGCATCAGCTAGCAGAGCAATTGCGTGAGCGGATCCTCGGCCAGAAAACCGGTCGTTTGGTGATCTTGTTTGAATCCTTTGGCTTTAAATACGGCATTCCAAAGGACGCCGACTACGTATTTGATGCACGTTTCTTACCAAATCCACATTGGGAACCTGAACTCAAAGTACTCACGGGTCTTGACCAACCGGTACAAGACTATTTAGAAGCCCAACCAGCTGTGGCTAAATACACTTGGCAAATCAATAGCTTTATCAATACTTGGCTGCCGCAGCTTGAGCGTAACAACCGTAGTTACCTGACCATCGCCATCGGTTGCACCGGCGGCCAACATCGCTCCGTCTACATTGTCGAACGCTTAGCCGAGAGTTTTCGCGCCTTGCGTGAAGATGTCCAAATCCGCCACCGAGAACTAATCCGTCATCATGGAAAATAACTTCAGAGAAACTGTCACTATCGTCAATCAACTTGGATTACATGCTCGAGCAGCCACCAAATTGGTGCAACTGTGCCAGCAATTCAACGCTAAAATCGAACTGCATCAGGATGGTCGAGTGGCCGATGCTAGCAGTGTGTTGGCCTTGCTCATGATGGCCAGCAGCAAAGGAAAGAACCTAGACGTCGTGACCAGCGGTGAGCAGGCGCAAGATGCTCTTAATGCTGTCGTAGGATTAATCCGTAATGGATTTGACGAAGAATAACCTGTGCTGGCGATATTCAATCGGATGATTTTCGGCAGACGACAACAACCCCCTTGTATCCCCCGCTAACTCGCCACCGCAGTACCTGAGAACTATGCGCTGTCAGGCATCTATAAAAATCTGTAGGTCAGCAATCGAAAGCAAGTCACAGTGGCTCTGGGACAACATCATTCAACACCTTACATAAAATTGCTGGTAGGAACTGTGGGGTTGCTTGCCTCTCCACTAGAAGTAACTTGAACAGCAAGCATCGAGCCATTTCACATTTCGCTGAATACCTCTATTGGGTTCAGCCAGCGCAGATGGCTCAATCTGCGCTGGCAATCGACCCTGTTACTCAAGCAACGATAAAATAAAGCTGTATTCTTCAGCGGTTTCATGCAGACGTTCGAACCGTCCTGACTTACCTCCGTGGCCCGCTTCCATATTGATTTTGAACAACAACGGTTGGCTATCTGTTTTCATCGTGCGCAATTTAGCAACCCATTTGGCAGGCTCAAAATATTGCACTTGTGAATCGTGCAAACCAGTCGTCACCAACATGGCAGGATACGCTTTCTTCTGCACTTGGTCGTACGGAGAGTACGCCAGCATGTAGTCATAAAAGGTTTTTTGTTTCGGGTTGCCCCACTCGTCAAATTCGTTGGTCGTGAGTGGAATAGACTCATCCAACATAGTGGTGACGACATCCACAAACGGTACATGGGCCACCATGCCGCGGTACTTTTCACCGGCCATATTCGCCACCGCGCCCATCAGCAACCCCCCCGCACTGCCACCCATCGCAAAGACTTTATCTTTGGCAACGTATTTTTGCGCAACCAATGCGTCAGTAACGTCAATGAAATCATTGAAAGTATTAACTTTTTTCAACAATTTCCCGTCTTCATACCATTGACGTCCCATTTCTTGTCCGCCTCGAATATGTGCGATCGCATAGACAAAACCACGGTCAACCAACGACAACACACTGCTGCGGAAATAGGGGGAGCTGCTCGAGCCATAAGAACCATAGGCATATTGATACAGCGGGGCTTTGCCATCTTTTTTATAGTTTTTGTGATATAGCAAACTAACAGGAATTTTCTGTCCATCACGTGCCGTGACCCACACGCGTTCAGTGCGGTAATTCGCACGATCAAATCCTCCGAGCACCTTCTGCTGTTTTAACAGGGTCTTTTCGCCGGTTTTCATGTTGAGCTCAAATACGGTATTTGGCGTCGTGAGCGAGGTGTAGGTGTAACGGACGACATCGGTGTTTTGCTGCAGATTATCGGTGGTTACAGCTTCAAACACTGGTTCATCCGATTGTACATAGCTCGCATTTGCTAGATTTTGCCATGGCAAAATACGCACGCGCCGCACCGCATCAGCACGCTCGTTGAGCACTAAATAGTTGTCAAACACGTTAAAAGAGTCGATCAGCACGTTGGGATCGGTTGGGATAATCTCTTGCCATTGGTTGCGATCGCCAACCTTGGCATCACTGACTTGCATCACGCGTTGGTTTGGCGCTTGCCAATCTGTCGTGATCACCCAACGGTCGCCAATATGCTCAGCGTTGTATAAGAAATCGCGCTGCCGTTTGGCGAAGGCTTTAAATGGCTCGGTTGGCTGATTGGCTGGCAGTATATGAAGGTCGCTCGAAACTGTACTGCCCGCCCAAATCACCACAAACTTTTCATCTTGGCTGTTATCGACACCGATGTAAAAACTGCTGTCTTTTTCTTGGTAAACCACCGCATCTTTATTTACTGGCTGGCCTAATTGATGGCGCTTGATGCTCGATGCTAATAAGGTTTGTGGGTTCTTCTCGGCGTAAAACAGATACTGGCCGTCACTTGACCATGCCAGCGAAGGATCTGCATTAACTATCTGATCAGGCAACAGGCGGCCCGTGGCTAATTCTTTGATTTTTAGCGTGTATTGCCGACGTCCTGAGGTATCTTCGGCGTATGCTAGATAACGACCATCTGGGCTGATTTTGTAATTGCTTAGTTGGTAGAACTCTTTGCCTTTCGCTAATTCGTTCGCATCAAGCAATAACTCTTCTTGGTTGGTCTTTAGCGACTTGCGATAAAACCGTGGGTACTGATCGCCCGCTTTGAAGGCATCCCAGTAGGCATAACCATTTTTTACCGCAGGCACAGAACTTTGATCTTGTTCTATACGCCCCACCATCTCTTGATATAGCTGATCCGTGGTGCTTTTATAGCGGTCTGCGTAGCCCTTATACCATTGATTTTCCGCCGCCAGATATTTCAGCATCTCGGGGTTCTTCCGGCTGTCATCGCGCAACCAATACCAAGGGTCTTGCCGATCACCATTGGGGGATTTGACTGTGTACGGTTGCTGGGGTGCTACCGGTGCCGGCGCGGCAATACAACTGATCGACGAGGTGAAGCTGAGCATACTGCCTAAAAGTAACTGAGAGAGTTTGGGCATAGCAGGTCCTTGAGCTTGTTGTTATGAATTACCGAAAGTTAACACGAAAGATACAAAAGTCACCAGTTCGGTTCAGGCGCTCGGTCGAAAAAACCAGTCGAAGCTATTGAATTTGCACAAATGCTGAAACATGGTCCATAGTTGACTAACCATCACTACACACAGGATCAAATCATGGCTCTAATGACAGTCTCTGAAGTTGCAACCTTCTTAGGCATTCAAGATATTCGAGTAGAACGTTTAGCCCGTGAAAACCTCTTGGTTCCAGCGGCGAAAGATGACAACGGCAAACCGATGTTTCAGGAAGATGACGTCAAGCGTTATAAAGTGCTAGCAGAACGACTCGGTGGCATCTAAACCATGCCACCGCGTCACTTTATTCACTAGTCTGCTGGGCAAAGTTCAACAACGCCTGCCGCGCTAACTTGGTCTTATCTGCAGCTTCAGGTAATGACCGATACCACAACCAGCAAAAGCCACAATATAGCAGTTTGCAACAAGCGAGCCGTGCGTCCAGCGCAACGGCTGCTTGCGGCCGATATTGCAGGTAATAGTCAAGTAATTGGCTTTGTTCGCGTGCAGATAACTCCAGATTGATACACAACGCCGCGAGATCAAAGCAGCTGTCCGCCTGCTGGCAATATTCATAATCGATCAACCACAGCTGTTGATGCTGCAGCAGAATATTCCCACTGTGTAAGTCCATATGACATAACACTAAATCGCTTGGCAGCTGGCTCAATTCAGCTGCAGCCACTTGCAAAGCCAACCAACTTTGCTGATCTAATTCATCCCAAGCTGTTGTGCTTTTTTCGCGTAACTGCGCCAGATACACGACAGGATCTAACAGAGGCGTTTGCACGCGCAGTCGATGTAATCGCGATAGCTTTTCCACCAGCTGTAACAATTCGCCGTGATGTAACTCCCAGTCGAAATGGCGGGCGTGGGTTAAAAACTCACTGATCAGGATGCGCTGGTGGTTGTTCAAACACAGCGGCGCCGGAGCAACGCCAACGGCGGCAGCGGCATGCTGACAACGCAATTCTTGTTGCCGACATACCCCGGTTACATCAGGACGATAATGTCGTACCAAATAATGACCACGTTGCGTGTGTACGTAGTAGTTATCATTGGTGGAACTCGCCGCCAGCTTTTGCAGCGCCAGCGGCAAATGGTTGGCGAAAAACTCTAACCGTTGGCAAAGATGCCAGATCTGTCGTTCCGCTGCTGTTGTTGGAAGTTGCTGCGCCATGCCAAGTATCCCGAAGCTGCAATCACGGTGTATATAACAAAAAGCGCACTGAAAAAATACAAATCTTTTTGCAAATACATATAAATGGATGCGGCATCGATAGCGACCCAGTACAACCAATTCGACACCACTTTGCGCGCTGTGAGATAAGTCCCGAGCACCGCAAAACAGCTGATTTGTGCGCCAAGCCATGCAAAATCTGTGGTCGTGAACCAAGCCATCACGGCACCAAGCAGCAGACCTGCAATGGCAGTGGCGGCAATAAGTTGCAGATGTCGTAGCCATCCCCACTCCACCACTGGTTTTGCTTCGCCTGTGTCTTGTTGCAGTTGATACCAGTTGCGCCACCCATAAATCGCCATACCTGCGTAATACAGTTGCAACAAGGCATCGGTCAGCAAATTGGCACTGAGCATGATTTGAATGGTCAACAAAGTGCTGATGAGCGCCGCTGGCCAGCACCACAAACTGTGGCGAATAGCCAGCATGGTGTAGCACAGTGCCATAAGCGTCGCCGCCAGTTCAACACTGGTCTGCAACTGCCATTGCTGAACGAGTTCTTGCCAGATGTGCATCATGGCCGCAAATCACCATGTAAGAACTTACAGACAAACACCACTTTGCCATACCGTTCAAAGGACCAACGGATACAACGCTGTAATGCGGCCATCACGACATCGTAATCACCAAACAATTGCGTACTCATGGTGTTGGTCAACACCAACATATCTTGTTCTTTATTGAGTTCTTCAATAAACCCTTTGATCGGTTCGATGTAGTCGCTGGTCAGCGGGTATTTACTAATTTCTACCGAAAGTTTCATGGTGAACTCCTTAGAATTGAACGTTTAACGTTACACCAAAGCGACGTGGTTCACCCAATTGTTCGTAGACATGCGCTGTATAGCCGTCGCGTGGATCGTTACCGAAATAAAACCCTTGCACACCGTATTCGCTATCCAACATGTTGCGGCTCCACAATGACACACTGAGGTTTTCCAGTTGGTAACGCGCTGTCATACTGAGCAAGCTCACTCCGGCCGCGCGAATGTCTTCGGAATCTGAGTAGTAATACCCTGCTTTACGATTGAATTGAATCGACAAGGTCAATGGATCCATTAATTGGACGTCGCTACCAACACCATATTGCCATTGTGGCGCTTGGGCTTGCTCACGGCCTGACTTATCGACACCGTCTTTAGTCACAAAACCAGACATTTCGCTTTCCAACCAAGCGGCGTTCCACAAGACGCGTACCGCATCGGTTACTTGATAACTGTTTTCAGTTTCCACGCCATAGTTTTTACCCGAGCTGGCGTTGTCGATGTAACCAACAAACTTAGTGTCTTCGTTGATCCATGCTTTTAACTGCATTTGGTCACGCCACATCGAGAACAAAGCGACGCGGCTAATCAATTTTTGGTCTTGGCTGACGCCTTTGACACCAAATTCCGCATTGATTAAGTATTCAGGTGCAAACTCACCTTTTTCTGCCAGAAAAGCGCGAGTGCCAGCTGATAATTGTGTATTGCCTTGCTCAGCCACCGCTTCACCATTGACGCCACCCACTTTATAGCCGCGAGACAACAGGCCGTACAGCTGGGTGTTGGTGCTGACTTGATAAGCAAGGCTCAGTTTGCCACCCCACATCCAATAATCCGTGTCTTTGCTAAACACGCCGCTTTGGTAGGATGCGTTGTAACGCTCCGCACGGGCGCCATATGTCAAGGTCACATCACTGGCGACTGACTGCTGCTTCTCAGCGTAAACTGCAACATTGCGCCGGCTAAACTCGCTTTGGAAATCGCTATCGAGGTAGGTGTATTTGCGAGTTAAATCAATCGACAAATCAGACACGTAGACGCCTGCGGCCCAGGGTGATGCGCTGTTGGCTTTGCTGACAAATCGTTGGTCAACACTCCACAGTTGGCGGTCGCGCAAGTACAAATCAACCGAGCTGTATTCATCTGGATGCATGCCTTGATACGCCCAGTCTTCGTCATAACCATAGGCGGTATTGGCGTCAACGAAGCTAAACTGCGTCACGCTGTCCGCTTGCTGCAGACCACGGTAATTCGCTTTAACCGCGCCTGTCCACACATCTTGAGCATCACGACCCGGTTGATCGGACAAGGTCGTGCGATTGCGATCCAGTGAAAACGCATCATATCCGTTGTTTACATCATGGTGATTAGCAATGAAATCAACGGTGAGATCTGAGTTCACTTCAACGCGACTTTTCAGATGTAGATTCTGCTCATCGATGTTATTGGTATCGTCACGACGCAAAAATTTGTTGTAGATAAACCCATCAGATTTTTGTAGCTCAGCACTTACCCGTAGCGCCCATGTATCGGTCAGCGCAGTGTTGGCAACTGCTGTTGCTTGGTAACTATCATAGTTGGCTTTAGTCAGTTGCAATGAACCTTCAGTCGCCATGGCGGCGTCATTGGTGGTCAGGTTTACCATGCCCGCTAATGCGTTTGAACCAAACCGCGTAGCTTCTGGACCGCGAAAGACTTCCAATTGTTGGTTGTCCGCCAAACTAATCAAGCCTAGTCCTGAATAATCAATGCCATCGACCAGCACGCCGACGGATGGATTAATACTGTCGACAAATTCGCTGCGCTCACCGATCCCGCGCATTTGCAAGAAACGTCCACGCGAGGCGCCGGCCGTGAAATTTAGGTTTGGAATTGAATTCAGTAAGTCATCCAGATGCTGTGCCGCTTGACGGTTTTGCTCCTCGGCAGACATAACAGCAATACTACCCGGCAGTTTTTGTACATTACTGCGGTAAAAATCACCACGAACCTGGATCACCTCAATCGCAGAGGTAGAAGTTTCTGCAAACGCAACTTGGCAAGATAACGCCAACAGGGAGACTGGGAAAACAGCAAGACAACGCATGTGAAATAACTCCGACGGATAAAAGATCGGATCATGCGTGCAGCAAGGAAGTACATAACACCATCCCTCCGCCGGTATGACCCGGATCAGGTTCTAAGGGTTTGCCTTGCGGCATCTCAGCTTTCGCACCCCTTGGTTTTGCGCGGCAGTTTATATCCAAAGAACGCATGCAGCAAGGCGGACCAGCAAATTTCATCAGTTTTCAGCTGGCGTCTTTTTTTTGTTCAGCTAGGGTTAAGTAGGTGCAAACTGGTTTTGCCACATATAACAAGAGGAAAAATATGAAGAAGTTGACAACCATCGCCCTGTTTACCTGCCTGTTAACAGCGCCAGTGGCGTTTGCTGGGGAAGAATCAGATGAAGTCGTTTATTCTACTGAAGGTTATTGTTTGCTCGCCAACGAAGGCGTCTCGAACGAATATCTAGCGGCATATGCCCGTAAACTAGGAACCAAACCTTCAAATAAAGTGTGTCGTAGTTTCAAAGAAATCGTCGATGAATCACGGCCAAAAGAATGGGATTACCCAAATGGTCGTCCATACCCAGGTAGCGTTATTCGTCTGTCTGCAACGCAGGTTGAGATGTTAAAAGCACTGCGTAAGCAGTAATAATCAACACTTATTTGCAAGGGCTGTCCAATTCAGTCCTTGCAACCTTCGCCTCATCTAGGTTTAACTGCCTGCACTTGTATAACATGCGGATGTCCAGTGCGAAATTTGTCGATTGCTTGGCTATGCTTATCCTTTGCTGCAACAGCGCAGCCCTGTGTCACGATTGACCACACAGAATTGCCCGCAGGCGAATGGACTGTAGAAAGTATCATCTTTGAACGTCACCCGATCTTTGAAACCTCTGCTGAAGAAACTGTATGGTTTCACCGATTTGCCAATCGCTACCATGACATCACCACCGAAAAAACGCTGCGTAACGATTTAGTGTTCCGCGAAGGCTCTGTGATAACCGCCCTGCAACTTGCAGAAAACGAACGATTATTGCGTTCGCGCAAGTACCTTCGTAATGCGACGATTGATATTGTCTGTGTTAACTCAAAGACCAAAAGCGTGCAACTAAGGGTACAAACCTGGGATAACTGGTCTTTGCTGCCGAAGATTTCACTTGGCCACAGTGGCGGTTCCACCAAAACAGGGTTAGGCCTGGCGGAAGACAACTTATTTGGTAGCGGTACTCAAGCACTTGTAGAATATCAATCCGATGCTGAACGCAGTGGCTATCAAGTTAAACTCGCGTCCGATAACCTCTTTGGCACTTTTTGGCAAAGCAACGCTCGTTACGCCAGTAATAGCGATGGCGAAAGCTACCAATTCGGCCTGAGCAAGCCATTTTATCAACTGCAAACGACCAACAGCTACCGCATAGACCTGAACAAGGACATCAAAACAATTGCCGAATATGCCTACGGTGAGGTTTGGCACGAATACCAAAGTAAGCTTCAGTCGTTGCAACTAGAGTCAGGCTGGCGGCTTGGTGGAGATGAGCAATGGGCAATGCGCATGTTGACCGGTGCAAATCTGCAAGACCAACATTTTCAGGTACTCACCGCTGATTTTTTAACTGTACCAGAAAATAGAAACCGCTCAGAGATCTATGTCGCGTGGCAACTGGAGCAGGCTGCCTATCAAGAACTTAGCAATATCTACCTGTTCAATCGGGTGGAAGATTTGAATTTTGGCTGGCAAGTAAAACTGCAACTAGGTCGGATGGATGCAGCTGTTGGCGCCTATGACGATGGGTGGCATTTTGTCCTGGATATACAAAAAAACCTGCAGCTGAGCGAGCAAAGTTGGCTGTTTTGGCAAGCTAGCGCAGAGCGCTGGCAATTCAGCACACTTCCCAACAGCACACGTTGGACGTCAGATCTGCGTTATGTGCAGCATTTAACGGATCGTCAGCAACTGATTGCTACTGCCAGTGCGCGTTTTGCGGATGATCTAGAACGCGACGAACGCTACACCTTAGGTGGCGACGAGGGGATGCGGGCTTTTCCTTTGTATTACCAGACCGGCAATAAAGCCGTCACCGGCTCAGTTGAGTACCGCTACATCACCCCTTGGTCTATCTATCAATTGCTAGATGTAGCCTTTGCCAGCTTTGTCGATACGGGCCGCGCGTGGGATAACCCAGACGCCGCACCAGGTGCAGATTTAGAGCAAACCCTGTACGGCGCCGGAGTAGGCATTCGGCTGCTGCCCAACCATACCAGTCGCGGTAGCATGATCAGTATTGATTTAACTCGGCCGTTTTCACAAAATCCGGAATTAAGCGGTTGGCGTTGGCGCGTGATCGCCCGCAAACCCTTCTAGCCTTGGCAATGCGCACAAAACACCGTGCTGCGTTGGCCTAAGCGAATTTCCGTCAGAGGATGTTCGCAGACAAGGCATGGTTGTTGGCCCCGACCATACACAAATAGTTCTTGCTTGAAATACCCAGGCTGTCCGTCGGCGCGACTGAAATCTTTGAGCGTGGTACCACCCTGCTCAATCGCCTGCGCCAAGGTTTTCCTTACCACATTCGTCAACACTGCGCACTGCGCTAACGTTAATTCGCAGGCGGGTTTTGTCGGGAGAATTCGAGCTTTAAACAAGGCTTCATTGGCGTAGATGTTCCCAACGCCAACCACCACATGGTTGTCCATCAGCACCAGCTTAATCGCCGCTTTACGTTTCTGACACAGGGCAAACAAGTGTTCAGCGGTAAAGTCGTCTGTCAACGGCTCTGGCCCAAGCGAATCCAGTAATTCGTGTCCTTCGCCATTGGCTTGCCACAACACAGCGCCAAAGCGGCGCGTATCGTTTAAGCGCAGCAGCTTACCGTTATCCAGCAGCCAATCCACATGGTCGTGTTTTTGTGCGGGCGTGTCTTGTGGTAGTACTTTGAGATGTCCCGACATTCCCAAGTGGATCAAAATAGTCCCTGCGGGTAACTGCACCAGCAAATACTTAGCACGGCGCTGTACAGCAAGGATAGGTTGGTCACGCAGCTGGCTAATGATCTCAGGAATAGGCCAACGCAACTGCTGGTGTCGCACTATGACTTGCAGCAAGCGGGCATTTTTTAAGTGTGGTTCTATCCCTAAACGAGAGACTTCAACCTCTGGTAATTCAGGCATTCCCGGCTCCTTTTGTATTCATTAACGCAATTGCACGGGGCAGAGTTGATTAATTTGACCTGCCACCAATGGATACCAATGGCCCTCGTAGTGTAAATAATCCGTTTGAGTCCCTGTCCGAAGTTCGAGTTGTAAATTCGATTCCAGGCCGGTGACGACCAATTCAACCTGACAAATACTCGCGGTAATTTCTGGTTCAGGCACTTCGGCTACCAATTCGAGGCCTTGCCAGGCCTGCATCAACCCATCGATGGACACAGTGGATGCGGGTTGCCATTGCCACTGTCCGGCTACATTACTCAATTTGGCTTTTGGTAGGCGATATTCCAGATATTGTTGGTGCGGCAGAATCAGTTGTACATGTTCCGATGAGCTTTTGAGAAGGTGCGGCACTATGTAAAAAAGTACAAACAAGGTCAACACACCAAACACTATGACATTGTTCCAGCCTCGGCGAGATAAACGCACAGCAATCTCCTTGCGATCATTGGTATCTGCAAACATTAAAATGACAGGATTTATACCACGTCCGATAAGCGCTTCAAGCTGCTTTGTTCAACAGCCAAATGCAAAAAAACAAAAACCCGGCAGAGCCGGGTTTTTGTTTTACAGAAATCTTTCGATTACTTGATTTTCGCTTCTTTGAAAATCACGTGCTTGCGCACTTTAGGATCGAATTTTTTGATTTCCATTTTTTCTGGCATGGTACGCTTGTTCTTATCAGTAGTGTAGAAAAAGCCTGTACCAGCAGAAGAAACTAAACGGATTTTATCGCGCATTTGTTAATTCCTTAGACCTTTTGACCGTTTGCACGCAGGTCAGCTAATACTGCATCGATACCATTTTTATCGATGATACGCATCCCTTTTGTGCTCAGACGCAGAGTCACAAAACGGTTTTCGCTTTCAACCCAGAAACGGTGAGTTTGCAGGTTAGGCAGGAAACGGCGCTTAGTAGCGTTGTTGGCGTGTGAACGACGGTTACCTACCATCGGACCTTTGCCAGTGATTTGGCACACTCTAGACATGTCAATGTATCTCCAAAATTACTTCAGCTCGAGCTTGTCGTTATTCTTCTGGCCAAGAAGAATACGCCGGATTTCTGAAAGGGCGCAATTTATACACGATATGCCGAAAAAACTCAAGGCTATTCTGCCTAAGTTTGGGCGAGGATCGTGAACGATCTTTCAGATCTTACAGCCAGCCGCGTTCTGCGAACGAGATTACCTCGGTATCGCCGACTACAAAATGATCCAATAACTTGATGTCGACCAAGGCCATAGCCTGGGTCAGGCGTTCCGTTATCGCTCTGTCAGCGCGACTTGGCTCAGCAACTCCGGACGGATGATTGTGAGCTAGTATAACGGCGGCCGCATTATGCGCTAAAGCGCTCTGAACTACAATACGCGGATATACCGGAGACGCATCAATCGTGCCATAAAACAGAGGTTCGGCTTTGATAAGTCGATGTTGGCTATCCAAATACAGCAACATAAATATTTCACGTTGTTCAAAACCAAGTGAGTATTGCAGGTATTGTTTGACGCGACTGGGCTCGGTAAACACGGTTTCACGTTGCAGATTTTGATACAAACAGCGCCGACACAATTCCAATACCGCTTGCGTTTTGACATAGCGCGCCAACCCAAGCCCTTTCTGCCGACAAAACTGCTGTCGACTGGCCGTAAACAAGCTGCGAATGCCGCCTAAATCGGCTAACAACTGCCGCGATAGGCTCACTACATCTTGGCCAGCAACGCCATGCCCTAAAAACACCGCCAGCAATTCGCTATCCGACAAGGCTTGTGCACCGAACTGTAATAATTTTTCCCGCGGTTGCTCCGCGACGGGGAACTCTCGTAGCGCCATAGATTCACGTCCTTGTGTTTCGTGGTATCTTATCTGCCTTCTCTCAAGCAGACGGTTTGGTTATGCACAACATCCTTGCTGGCAAAAACATACTTTTAGGGATTTGTGGCGGCATTGCCGCCTATAAAGCCGCTGATTTAGTCCGCCGCCTCAAAGAACGCGGCGCAGACGTGCGGGTGGTGTTGACCCACGGCGGCAGCGAGTTTATTACGCCTTTAACATTACAAGCGCTATCCGGTCACCCAGTAGGTGAATCGTTATTAGACCCAGCCGCAGAAGCAGCCATGGGCCATATCGAGTTAGCGCGTTGGGCCGATTTAATCCTGGTCGCCCCTGCGACCGCCGATGTCATCGCTAAAATCGCCCACGGCCATGCCGACGATTTATTAACGACCTGCATTCTGGCATGCGCGGCACCGCTGGCCATAGCGCCAGCCATGAATCAGCAGATGTATAAAAACATAGCCACCCAAAGCAATTTGGCAACTTTAATTTCACGCAAAATTAACGTGTTTGGACCTGCCGCCGGTGAACAAGCCTGTGGCGATGTCGGTATGGGGCGAATGTTGGAACCGCTGCAACTGGTCGACGCTGTGATCAATCTTTTTGAAAAACCCAAACCGCTCAAAGGTTTACGTTTCTGCATCACGGCAGGCCCCACGCGTGAAGCCATAGATCCTGTGCGCTATATCAGTAACCACAGTTCAGGCAAAATGGGTTACGCGCTCGCCCAAGCGGCAGCTGAATTAGGGGCTGACGTGACTCTTATTAGCGGCCCAGTGCAACTGAAAACACCACTGGGTGTCACGCGCATCGATGTGATCAGTGCCCAAGACATGTTCGAAGCAGTGATGCTACATGCACCACAACACGGTATTTTTATTGGCTGCGCGGCCGTTGCCGATTTTCGCATGGCGCAACTCGCCACTCAGAAAATGAAAAAGACGGCCGAAGAAGACGGCCTGACGCTGAAGCTGGTGAAAAACCCGGACATTATTGCCAGCGTCGCCGCACTGACCAGCAACCGGCCTTTTACTGTGGGCTTTGCCGCAGAAACCGAGCAAGTCGACAGCTACGCCAAACAAAAATTGGCGAAAAAGAACTTAGATTTAATCTGTGCCAATGACGTCTCTGACCCAGCCGTTGGCTTTAACAGCGACGACAACGCTATGACGGTGTACAGCAAAAATGCCGAGTACCCGCTTGGCCGTCGCAGCAAAACAGAGTTGGCCAGTGCCCTGATTTCATTAATTGTCGAGCATTATCATGAAACAAAACATTGAGTTAAAAATTCTAGACCCACGCATTGGCACTGAATATCCCCTGCCTGAATACGCCACGCCAGGCTCTGCTGGTTTGGATTTACGCGCGCTGCTCGATGAGCCGCTGACGCTGCAACCTGGGCAAACCGTGTTGATCCCAACGGGTATCGCCATTCATATCGGTGATGCGAACTTGTGTGCAACCATTCTGCCGCGCTCAGGCATGGGCCATAAACACGGTATCGTGCTGGGGAACTTAGTTGGGTTGATTGACTCGGATTATCAAGGCCAGCTGATGGTGTCTACCTGGAACCGTGGTCAAAGCGACTTTACGATTCAGCCAGGCGATCGCATCGCGCAGCTGGTGTTTATGCCGGTTGTGCAAGCGCAATTCTCGATTGTGCAGGATTTTGATGCCTCTGCACGTGGCGAAGGTGGTTTCGGTCACTCAGGTCGTCAATAAGCCTTGATGACTCACGCGCGTCCGACCAATCGCAAACAAGAGATCCTGCAGGCGCTCGCCGTCATGTTGGAGAAAAACCCAGGTCAGCGCATAACAACTGCGGCGCTGGCCGAGCGAGTCGGTGTCTCCGAAGCCGCGCTTTACCGACATTTTCCGAGTAAAGCGCGGATGTTCGAAGGCCTCATCGAATTTATCGAAGAAAGCCTACAAAAAACCATTTTCGATATTCTGCAAAAACATAAACAAACCGAACATCGCGTGCAACTGATTGTGCAGATGTTGTTGCTATTTGCCGAGAAAAACCCAGGAATGTGCAGGCTTCTAACCGGCGAAGCGCTGCAAGGTGAACAAGAGCGTCTACGAGAACGCATCGCGTTGTTGTTTGACAAACTCGAGCAACAGCTTAAACAGTGTTTGCGCGAACGCCGTTTACGTGAAGGCAAGCCACTGGGCGGCGACGAAGCGGCGCTGGCGAGCTTATTGCTCGCTACCGTCGAAGGGAAAATCCATCAGTTTGTCCGCTCCGGCTTTGTCAAATCGCCTTATGCCGACTTTCGTAATCAATGGGAAATGTTACGCCACGGTTTATTTGGTGTGCATCAATCATTGCCTTAGTGGCTTTGATAGCGCACACTCGCCATATTCTACCTTTATAAGGATATTCTATGCGCCTCTCGCATCTGCTTGTTTGTATGGGCCTTGCCACAACCTTGGTTGCTTGTACGTCAACTCCAAAACCATCGATGACCCCGCAGCAATTAACCGCTAACCGGCCACTGGATGAACAAGTTCTTGATAACTTGGCAAAACGTTTAGCGCTCCCTGCCGCGACGGGAGATCAAGAATCTCAGTTCTTGGTGGCAGGTTTGTACTTCATTAGTCGATCTCAAGAGCAACGCAAACAAGCACTCCCTTGGTTAATCAAGCTGGAAAAAGAAAACAATGTGACAGCGACGCGTGCCCTCGTCCGCATGGAATTGGAAGGCTCTGGCGGTTATATATCACTTGAACGTTACAACAAGCATAAAGCGTTAATGGCAAAAGAAGCTCCCGAACTGCTGGAAACCATTGCAGAATTGACCAAATTCGATGATGCGCTGCGAGTAACGCACAAAGCCGAAATGCAGCGCTTAGTGGATACTCATGCGCCTTTGTGTGAGCAGCCACTGAAAGATTTTAATTCCAAATTACCCGACGATTTGCGCGCCACACTCACGGTTAGCTATTTGCGCTCATGTTTAATTAAGTACTCAGACAAAAACTCCACCGCGCGCTACGCTGCTGTGGCCGAGATCACCGATTTATTCTGCAAAATGCGCAATCCAAACAAACCTTGTTCTGCGCAAGGATATCGAGTGCTCGCCAAACCGACGTTGACCCCTGAAGACTTCAAAGCAGTGAGTTATGCGGTCGGTGAAATATTGTCGCAGAACGATGATTATCTGGAATATCAATCGCATTCTTTGGGTGAAGATTTTAAATCATCGACTAAAGCAGTGTTCAAACGCATCGCTGAATTAAAAGATGCCAAAAATTACACCGCAGCCATTAAGGAAGCCGAAACATTAAAGGCCACCAAGTTGCCACCACTTGATGCTGCGATGACCGACTTTATGTTGGCAACCTTGATGGCTCTGCGTGAAGACAAAGCCGATGTGCCTCAAATAATCGCCTTATATCAAGCACTACAGACCAACGAATGGTTGTCATCAAAAGCGCGTTGGGCAGGCTTTATGGCGATGCAGGAAGTCCTGATTAAGGCCGGTCGTTACCAAGAAATGCTGCAATCATCCACGCAGCTGATTGTGAAAAACCAAGGGCCGATTGAGATGTTACCACCGACATTTGTGTCTGAATTCAAGCGTTTAACAACACCTGTACCGCCAGCGGTCCCTGCGATTACCACAGCGCAATAAAACCAATTGTCGTGGCAATAAAAAAGCCTGCATCATGCAGGCTTTTTTATTTAAAACAACAATTTAGACAAGGAGCTTATTGTAAATCGCCACACCCCAGACCAAGCCGACAATCAACAAGCTAAAGGTCACAGCGGCAGAGCCCATATCTTTGGCGCGGCCCGATAACTCATGGCGCTCCAAACTGACTCGATCCGTCAAAGCTTCAATGGCGGAGTTTAACAACTCAACAATCATCACCAAAAACAAGGTGCCAACCAACAAAGCCCAATGCTCAGTCGAACTTGCTAAATAGAACGAAAAAGGGAACATCAACATCGCCAGCATAGCTTCTTGACGAAATGCCGCTTCAAAACGCCAGGCGGCAACCAGGCCCTTGCGAGAACATTCGGTCGCTTTGAAAATACGGGCGATGCCGCCACCGTTGGGTTTATTGATCACGTTGTACTCCGAAAACTGTTCTGAAAAACCAGTGCATTCAATTTGATAGATAAAGGGCCAGTGCAACTGGCCCCAACGATACTGGCAGCTTAGCCTGAAGGAAGGCTTAACTCAACGCTCAAGCCTCCTCGTCAAAACCCTCTTACGCCACGCCATACTGAGCGCGATATGCGCGTACTGCATCCAGATGCTCAGCCAGTTCTGGCTTACCTTCCAAATAACTGATCAAGTCTTTTAAACCGATAATTGACACGACTTTAGTGCCAAAATCACGTTCAACTTCTTGTATGGCAGACAGTTCGCCTTGGCCTCGTTCTTGGCGATCCAGCGCGATTAACACGCCCGCCAATTCGGCACCTTGTGCCTTGATGATTTCCATCGACTCGCGAATAGCGGTGCCTGCCGTGATCACGTCATCCACCAGCATAATGCGGCCTTTGAGTGGCGAGCCCACTAAACTGCCACCTTCGCCGTGGGTTTTGGCTTCTTTGCGGTTAAAACAATAGGGCACATCATGATTGTGATGTTCCGCCAGCGCCACCGCTGTAGTGGTCGCGATCGGAATACCTTTGTAGGCTGGGCCAAACAATACGTCAAAGGCAATACCGGCGTCGGTCAATGCCGCCGCGTAAAAACGTCCCAGTTTGGCCAAGTCGCCGCCTGTGTTGAACAAGCCGGCATTAAAAAAATATGGGCTGGTGCGACCTGATTTTAACGTGAAGGAACCAAACTTCAGCACCTGACGTGACAGGGCAAATTCGATAAATTCTTGTTGAAACGCTTTCATTTAAAACCTCAGGCTAACACTTTCTTTTGTTCATCAATGATTTCACGAATAGCTGCTTTGGCGAGACCAAGCATGTCGTTCATTTCGTCAAAGCTAAATGGCTCGGCTTCAGCCGTGCCTTGAATTTCAATGATTTTGCCAGTTTCGGTCATCACTACGTTCATGTCGGTGTCAGCAGCCGAGTCTTCGACATATTCCAAATCGGCAATGGCTTCACCTTGGTAAATGCCGACAGACACAGCAGCAACCATGTATTTTAATGGGTTGGTTTTGATGAGCCCTTTGGCGCGCATACCGTTTAATGCATCACACAAGGCTACACAAGCGCCAGTAATGGCAGCGGTGCGCGTGCCGCCATCGGCTTGGATCACGTCGCAGTCAAAGGTAATGGTGTTTTCACCCAGCAGCGTTAAATCCACGGCAGCGCGCAGTGCGCGACCAATTAAACGTTGAATTTCCATAGTACGACCGGCTTGTTTGCCACGTGCCGCTTCACGGTCGTTTCGGGTGTGGGTTGCACGTGGCAACATGCCGTATTCGGCGGTGATCCAGCCTTTGCCTTGGCCTTTCATGAAACGAGGAACGCCCTCTTCCACAGACGCAGTACAAATCACTTTGGTGTTACCGAACTCTACCAACACAGAGCCTTCGGCGTGCGCAGTAAAATGACGAGTGAAGCTGATCGGACGGATCTGACTGGCGGTTCTGCCGCTTGGACGCATGGTGACCTCGATGAATGCTCGGTGGTTAAATCGAATTTTCGACAAAAGAATCGTCGATTATAGGGCTTTTTTGTCCTTGGTGTCACGCCACGAGCGGACGCATCACCTAACCATCGACCAAAGCCGTCACTGTCCGCCCTGCGGTTTACACCATGAGCAGATATCGCCAAGCTGAATGCTTGTGGTTATACTCGATCGTTTCTGCCACTGTTGGCACCGTATTTTTGATTGGGATATCACTATGATCCACAGCATGACCTCTTTTGCTCGCCACGAAGTTAAAGCCGATTGGGGCAACGCCGTGTGGGAGATCCGCTCGGTCAATCAACGTTATCTAGAAACCTATTTCCGCCTGCCAGAACAATTCCGTGGCCTTGAAAGCATACTGCGTGACAAGCTGCGCCAAAGCATGCAACGCGGCAAAGTCGAAGTGATGCTGCGTTACAGCGCCGCGCAACAAACTGGCGATTTGGCCATCAACGACACCTTTGCCGCCCAATTGATGAAAGCAGCGTCTACTCTTGCCGCGCAAAACCCGCAAGCCCAATTAAACGTGGTGGATATTCTGCGCTGGCCAGGCGTAATTGAAGCGCAAGAAGAAGATTTAGACGCCGTGCAAGCACAACTGCTGGCTGGTTTTGATGTCGCCATCAAAGACTTTTTAGCCGGTCGTGGCCGTGAAGGCGCGCAAATCGAGCAACTGATCCGCGACCGTTTAGACCAAATTTCGACCCATGTCGCCAACTTACGGCAACATTTGCCGCAAGCGCTGCAATGGCAACGCGACAAGCTCGTCAGCCGCTTAGCGGAAATGAAAGCTGACATGGACCAAAATCGCCTCGAGCAAGAAATGGTGTTTTTGGCGCAAAAATCCGACGTGGCCGAAGAACTCGACCGCCTCGATGCGCACATCAAAGAAACCCGCCATCACTTAAAACAAGGCGGCGCCATCGGCAGACGCCTGGACTTTATGATGCAAGAGTTCAACCGCGAATCGAACACCTTGTCGTCCAAAGCGATTTCTACCGAAATCACCAATACGGCGGTGGAATTAAAAGTGCTTATTGAGCAGATGCGCGAGCAGATCCAGAATATTGAATAATCGTCCCCATCTGAAAGGAAATCCCCGCCGATGCGGGGATTTTTTTTCGTATAAATCCAAGCTGTCGAACGAGCTGCGACTGCTGTCATAAAATGAAAGTTCATCCTTCACGTGTTGCTGCGAACAAAGCCAACACTGCAAAGTCGCTGTGGCATGGCCTCATAGCTCTACTCTCAAGGCCAAAGAACTAGACATTTAACAGCAACACAGCCCATGATGCGTCATCTTGCTTACTTCTGCCTGCTGAATTTATATGTTCATTAAACTTCGACAACTGCTCGCTAGTTTGTATTTCCAAGTGGTACTGGCTATCACCATCGGCATTGCGCTTGGTCACTTTTCGCCGGACCTTGGTGCTGCAATGCAGCCGCTGGGCACCGCTTTTATCAAGCTGATTAAAATGCTGATCGCGCCGATTATTTTCTGCACCGTGGTGCTGGGGATTGCCGGCATGGAGAACATGAAACGAGTCGGTCGCACCGGCGGCTTTGCCTTGCTGTATTTCGAGATCGTCTCGACGCTAGCGCTGATCATAGGCCTTGTCGTGATCAACACTGTGCGCCCCGGCGAAGGTATGCATATCGACCCTGCGAGCTTGGATCAACAAAGTATCGCCAAATACACCACGGCTGGGCAGATGCAGTCAGTGACCGATTTTTTGCTGAATATCATTCCCACCAGCGTGTTTGATGCTTTTGCCAAAGGCGACATGCTGCAGGTGCTGTTTTTCTCCATCTTGTTTGGGTTTGCGCTGCAACGGCTGGGTGGGCGGCAAAACCTGTTGTTTCAGATGGTCGAGAAATTCGCTGAATTGCTGTTTTATATCATCGGTTTACTGATGAAACTGGCGCCGATTGGTGCCTTTGGCGCTATGGCATTTACCATCGGCAAATATGGCGTCGGCACCTTAATGCAGCTGGCGAGCTTGATGTTGACTTTCTACGCCACCTGTTTGCTATTTATCTTTGTAGTACTTGGCGCGATTTGTCGCGGGCATGGTTTTACCATCAGTCGATTTATTCGGTATATCCGCGAAGAGTTGTTGATTGTGTTGGGGACTTCATCGAGTGAATCTGTGTTGCCACGGATGATGACCAAACTGGAAAAATTAGGCGCGGCCAAGTCCACCGTAGGGTTGGTGATCCCAACCGGTTATTCGTTTAACCTCGACGGCACGGCCATTTACTTGACCATGGCCGCCGTGTTTATTGCGCAAGCAACTGATACCCCCATGGATTTAACGCAACAACTGACCTTGCTGGCCGTGTTGTTAGTCACATCCAAGGGCGCGGCAGGCGTGACCGGCAGTGGTTTTATTGTGCTTGCGGCCACCTTAGCATCGGTTGGTTCTGTGCCGGTCGCTGGCATTGCCTTGATCCTCGGCATTGACCGCTTTATGTCGGAAGCACGCGCACTCACCAACCTGATCGGCAACGGCGTGGCCACCTTAGTCGTTGCCAAATGGTGTGGCGAATTGGACGAGCAACAATTACAGCATGAGTTAAGCACCACAGGCGGCGCAGCAACAGAGCATACGCCCCCACATCATCAGCCACCTTTGTAGCGAAGCATTTTGATTTCACTGGAATTTTCAAAAATTACCAGCTAACGTAAATGACGGATCACTAAGCCCTGTTCGACAGGGCTTTTTTCTTCAAGGCGATACACGGATGGCTCCCGACAGCCCTAAGCGCCATACTTGTCCAACAGGAATTGGGCTGAAACGTTACAGTTTGCGCGGACTGATCTACACTGGTTAAACATTGAGCAAAAGAGCGGCATCATGAGCAGTATTGATTTAAACCGTCCCGATGACTTTCAACGTGATTCGATCGATGATTTCTTTGAAGATTTTCGCGAAGCATACGAGAACTGCGAAACCATCCTGATCGATCTGGAACATAAACCTGATAACCAAGATTTACTCAATGGGTTATTCCGTGTTGTCCATACCATTAAAGGCAACTTGGGTTTTATTGGCCTGTTTTCCCTGATCCCTTTGTTGCAAAGCTTGGAAGATGTGCTCGACGATATTCGCAAGGGCCACATGGCTTACGACAGCGCTTTGTGTGACGTGATTTTGCAGTCGCTGGATCGCACCAAGGGCATCGTCAATGCCAAAATTGAAAACCAACAAGGGCCATTATCGCCGCAAAAAATCAGCTACATCAGCGCTCATTTAACTCAACTGACATCCATTGATGAAGATGCTCGGGCTTTATGTATTAAGCACATTTTGTTGGGTTTAGATCCAACGAGTCGCCTTGAAGATTTACCGCAAGAAGTATCCGCAGGTCCTGTTGCGGCAGTTACCAATACAGGTCCAGCCGCTGCACCTGCTGCTGAAGACCCACTGTTAGTGTGGCGACGCATGTTGCAACTGTATGGCATTCCGCAAGATGAAGACACCATGTTTTTTGTCGGCTTGGTGCAATCGATTGAAAGCCGCAGCGAACAATGGCAAGGCCGCACCGCCCGTCAGTTGTTTTTATGTTTGGAAATGAACCGCCAAGCCGGCAATAAAGTCGACAAAGACCAACTGGCGATTGCCGTGATGCTGCACGATTTGGGAATGGCATTTTTACCGCGCACTTTGTTTAACGAACAGATGCAAGCAGACCCAACTCAGCTGTCGTTATGGAAGCGTCACGCCGAACATTGCGCCAGCTTGCTGGCCAGTTCACCACGTTGGCAAGAAGCTGCTGCCATTATTTGGCAACACCATGAAAACGTCGACGGTAGTGGCTTTCCTGATGGCTTAGAAGGCAATGACATCTCTGATGGCGCCAAAATCCTACGAATAGCCGACGAGTTCGATGCTCGCCCACAAGAACATAACGACCCTGCCATCGCCCGTCGCCACATGATGAAAGCGGTATTGGATATTAATAATCAGTCCGGCAAAGTGTTCGATACCTTCTGGATCGACATTTTTAACCAAGTCATTCGGGCACATCATCAACACTTTGCTCGATAACAATGAACCTTGGTTAGGCTCACTTGCATCGTGTACAGCAGCCGGTCCCTGACCGGCTCTTTTATTTCATCGCTTGAGTGCTGATTTTCAGCGCAACAATTGCACAAAATTCAGCCATATCAGAAAAATATCAAATTTTTATCGAGCTTCTATCATTTCTTTTTCGCCGCCAGCCCTTAGTCTGAGTTCAGGTTAAGCGGACTCGCCAGGAAGGCAAGTCACTACGTTTAATCTGGTACGCATAGCAAGCATGTCCAGCCGCTGCATTGCAGTTGGCCACTATGGCGACCCACCCCCTTGGTAGGTCGCCTATTTTTTTAGATTAAAATTTACTCACTATTTCTAATAGATACAAACACTTACCCTATGCTACTCTATACAGGTTCATAGCAAGGATTCGCTGAGCAAGGACTATTAGGATGAAACTGATCGCGGCCATGATCACAGCTTTGGTCTGTGTGTTGATGCTTTACCTCTTTCACAACCCTGACTCTCGTCAAGACAATTCTGAATGGTTGGATGCTAACCAACTGCCAGCGACCGCTGCGTGCCAAACTCATGCTGAACAAAGCAACTCAGATCCCACATGCACACCATCATCTGGCAAGGTCGATTATTCACCAAACACCTTGCATTAATTTCGGCCTGATTGAGGTTCTACCGCCGCGGTCGGCCACGACCGTACCTGCGGCTCAGTCAAACTCGTTAGCTTCTCAGACGCGTGATGCGCATGCAGTGGCAAGCTAAACCAGAAGCTACTGCCTCGCCCCAAAGCGGATTGGAAACCAATGTCACCTCCATGTAACTCGACAATCCGTTTGCAAATTACTAACCCAAGACCTGAACCATAGCGCGATTTATTGCTCGAGCTGTCGGCTTGGACAAACTTGCTAAACAGACGTTTTTGCACCTCCAGTGGGATCCCTTCCCCGCTGTCATTGATGGTGATTTGCACGCGATCAACAAAAGGTACGATCGACAGTTCGACTCGGCCGGTCGGTTTTGAAAACTTAATGGCATTAGAAAGCAAGTTATCAAGCACTTGACGGATCCGCAGCGGGTCCAACTCTAAAGTTAAATCAGGCACATCTGTGACAATAGACAAACTGACTTGGAATTTGTCAGCGTACGTCAGTAACCCTTGCAAAGCGCTGCGGATCAACGCATTAAGTTCAGTTGCTTCCCAATTAAGCTGCATCGCCCCACTTTCAAATTTTTGTAGATCCAGCAAGTCGTTGACCAATACCAACAGCCGATTGCTGTTTTCTTCGGCGGTTTGCAGCAGCTGTGTTGCCACTTCGGGTTGTTGGCGCAATTGTGGGCTGTTAAGCAATCGGATAGCGCCGTGAATCGACGTCAGCGGTGTCCGCAATTCATGCGAAACCGTCGAAATAAAGTCATCTTTTAAACTATCGAGTTGCTTTAACCGCACATTCGATTCAGCCAAGTCACTTAGCACTCCACGCAACTGCGTTGTGCGCTCCACCACCTTTTGTTCCAATTGCTGTTCATTAATGGCTTTTGCTTGCACAGAATCATGCAATAACTGGTTGATCCGGTGAAGGTTTTTTAGACGATACAGATAAAAAGCTACGATACTACCGAGCAGACTCAGCAACAGCAAAACTTGCACTGAACGCCGTTGTAACCATTCTGGTTTAATTGTCACTGGGATACTCGTTTCCGCCGACATCACCCCATGATGATTGGAACCGCGAAAACGCAATACATAATCGCCAGGCGCTAAGTTCGTGTAATGTTTGATGCCGTCTGAACTGACGCGTTGCCAGTCGTTGTCGTAACCCTGTAATTGCACATCGACATGGTTTAATTCGGAGTCATTGTAATCAAGCGTCGCAAACTGCAAGGCAAGTGCACTTTGGCCTGGTTGCAGCATGATGTGTTCACAACAATGCCCCATCCACTGCGCAGCGAGGGGCTGATGATCCACTTGCACCTGGCTTAACATCACACGCGGTGCGATACGGTTTTGCCAGATTTTCACCGTGCCAATTCGATCAATCCCCTTTGCCGTTCCGACATACACAGCGCCAAGTTCACCCGCGATGGCTTTAAACATCATGTCGCGCGATGACAATCCTTCCGCCTCACCGTAGTTAATAAACCGCTCAGAATCAGTCGGCAATACACTCAAACCCTCGGAGGATAAGGTCCAAATCCGTTTGAATTCGTCGGTATACACCCCCATTAAATCTTCGGAAGCTAAGTTTTGCGCTTTGCTGTAACTGCGTAGCTGTAGCGTCAACAGTTGTAATTGCTGCAAGCCGTTGGTGGCGCAAATCAACAAGCTGTCGTCAGGTCCTTTGCCTAAACAAGTTGCTTTGCTGGTCAAGGTTGGCACCTGCGAATTTAGATGCACCAAAGCGCCTGTGTTTAAGGTGTAGCGATAAACACCTGTCAGCCTGGTGGCAATAAATAATTGATCGCCAATCAGTTCGAGATCTTGCACCGCATCGCCGGTGGTCTTTTTGCTGATATCCGCCAATAAGTGAATTGGTGCGGCTGAACCTGCGATCACTACACCATCAGCCCACATCCCAAGAATCATTTGACCATCGGCGGTAAATAACAAATCCCGCACGTTGCGCGCGGCAAGCTGCAGTGACGCAATGGGCGAATTGTCGCTGACAAACCCTGTGGCGGGGCTGTAGCGCAACAGACCTGTATCCGTGCCCACCCATAAATTATCTTGCCAACGCGCAAATGCATTCACCCGAGCATTGGTGATGAATTGTTGTACCTGCGTTTCTGCTTCACCTTGCCATTGCACACTGTTCGCTCGGCCTAACCACAGTCCTCGATCATCCTTGAAAAAACTTAACACCGGCTCTGTGATATCGCGCAGCGCACGGAAACTATCCTCCGACGACCATGCGTTAAATTCGCTGTTAAACAGTCGGCCTTTATAAATACCGCGCTCACGCGTCCCAGCCCATACCAAGCCAGTTCGATCGACTAACAATGACCGCACATTCACGCCTTTGAGGCTATTGCCGTCAGCCTCGATTGGCTGCAACTTCATGGTTTCCGGGATGAACACACTGATGCCATCAAAGCTGCCAATAAGCACATGACCATGGAGATCTTTGGCTAACGCATTGATGATGGGATAGGTGAAACCGCGGTAATACGGCATGGCTTGCAGTTGTAACGATTGACTGTCGAGACGAAACAAACCGGCGCGGGTGCCGACCCATAACCAGTGCCCATCGGCCAAGAGGGCTCTAATTTCATTGTCATTACTAGCCGCACCATGCGGTTGAATAACGGCGCTAAGTCCTTGTTGCTCAGAGTAATATTGCAAGCCACGACTGGTCGCGATCCAGATTTTACCGTCAGCGGTTTCTGCCAACGACCACACGCGAGGGTGCACCAACTGCGCTGAACCGGGATTAGCGGTCGCGGTGAACATTTTCTGCAAACCTTTGTCTGGTTCAAACAGATTTACGCCACCATCGGTGCCAATCCACACGCGATCACGACTGTCATTGAGCAGCGTTTGGACAAACGGGCTATACAGCTGATCTTGGCCGTTTCCAGAGGAGAAACTTTGCACCTGACCTGATGCAAGGTCGATTTGTAACAGTCCATAACCCCAACTCGCTGCCCACAACCGACCTTGTTGATCAAACTGCAATTTATCTATATCGGGAACTTCACCGATCGGGTTCACGCCTGACAAGTCATAAGTACGAAACGCCACGCCGTCATAACGAACAATCCCGACGTTGGTCGAACCGAACCAGATAAAGCCCGCTTGGTCTTGCACTAAGCTGTAGACACCGACGTTGGGCAATGCATCGTCTAGCGCAAGGCGCTGCCAAGTAACGGCAAAACCTTGGCAACTCCAGCATAACAATAATGAAAAAACTAGACGAATCACGATGTTAGCTTCCTGATCAAAAGGCATATTCAGGCATTGTTCTGTAGTTGAGTTTGCGCTAATTTCTGTGAAAGACAAGGAAACTGCGTACGTCTTCCGTTGAAATTTGCCGCAGTTCAGGAATTTATATGCCGGCATTGCCGTTTAACTCACTGTGGCCGCTGCTGCGAAACCTCTGCCGCCCTGCACGCGCTATGCTACCTGAGCACGCTGCCAGCATGGCACTGGCAGAGTGGCCTCAGGCTTGGCAACAACAACATCAAGACTTCACGGGCGTAAAATCAGGCTTAAGTTTTGGCTATTTGCCGCTGCAATCCGCTCAACTTGCATCGATGTTGCAGCCAGCATTCGGCCCATCAATCGTCGGTTTGGTGCATGTGTCACAACATTTGCAACGATTCTGCGACATTACTCAGTTATCAACCACACCGCTGCGGATCGACACCAGCTGGCAAGCAGCACCACGCGCATCGGGACGTGGCTGCTTTTTGGATTGTCAGCAGCGCATGTACAACCAAACTACTGGCGCCATAGTGCTTGCAGGGCACAGCCGTTATTTGAGCAAGTTGAACTGGCACACACCGAATCTAAACACTGCAGCGACGTTGACAAAACCAGACTCAACCGAAGCATTTGTGGTCCATGAAACCCACAGCCTAGACCTGCAGCAAGGCAGGCAGTACGCCCGCTTGTCCGGCGATTGGAATCCAATCCATCTTGGCCACTGGCCAGCGCGGCTCTTTGGTTTGCCGACAGCCATCATACACGGCGCCTACTTGGTCAGCTTGCTAGAGCGAACATCGGCGCAGCCTCTGGCGCAACTCGACGTGCAATTTTTAAAACCGGTACGCTATCAACAACCTTTTCAACTTGGCGTCAGCAGTTCAGGCCTTTGGCAAATTCGGCAAGGCGATGTGTTATGCCTCAGTGCGACCTTGCAGCCGGCATCTTCAGCACTTGCTCAGGCTGACTAGCAGTTTTTCGGACATCAACTAGACTGCAAAAGTTAACAATAGGTTAACTTTCAGACAGGATGTCATCATGAAGACCAGACCATGGAGTAGGCACTTTTGCTGCTTAGCCCTCATCTACGTGATGAGTTGGCAAGTGGCGCAAGCGCAGCAATTCGACCAGCTTTATCAATCCCAATGTAACGACTTGGCAGAACAATTAGCGGTTAACGAACAGCGACAACGTCAGGGCTATCGTATTCGGCAAGGCGAAGCCATTGCCAAAGCGCAGACCGCGTTGCAGCAACTGCTCGATGAGGCGTGCCAAGACCCAATCGACGACCCTATCGACACGCAGCAGCGCTACCTCGAGATCAGCCGCGACAATCAACGCAGTTTGCAAATGAGCCATTCCAACAAAACACCGGCGGTGCGAAGTGCCAGCCGTCGAGCCAGTAAAGCTAAACAGCCGACTCGCGTCGACAAGCCGCAACGAGCAAGACGGTCGACCAACTCGCCCATTCGAGCAAGCACCAACACAGCAGTAACGGTCCGTAGTTTTCCGTCATTACAAGTCAGCAGCGTGTCGCTGAGTTCGCCATACAGCGGGCCTAAGTTGATGGCCTGGCTTGGCTTTTACAGAGAACCTCAGCACTGCTATGGCATTCGCGAACTGCCGAAAATCGTGCAATGCAGCGAAGCACGGTTGCAGGCTCGCCAGCAGTTTGAACGCTGGTGGCAACAACAAGCTGCCAGCACGACAGCACGCTTAGAGGTTCGCTACTAAGCAACCACACACAGCAGCATGCGACCTGCGAGTGTAGGTCGCAACAAACCACAGGCAACTTGTCTGACCAGTAAAGGACTGCTAAGCTGCAGTTTTTCCGATCCAGTAACGAGAACTCCATGGCCACAGTGACGATGAAACAAGCGCAACGTATGTTGTTTTGGTTTGGCTTGCGCTACATCCCTTTAATTGGCTTTTGTTCGCCGAAGATCCGTGAAATGAGTGAACGGCACTTGGTGATTAGCATGCCGCATAGCTGGCGCACCAAAAACCATTTGGGCAGTATCTATTTTGGCGCTTTAGCCATTGGCGCTGACCTCGCTGGCGCATTTTTGGTGTTTTCCAAAGCGCGCGAACGCGGCATTAATGCTAACTTTGCCTTTAAAGACGTGCACGGCGAGTTTTTGAAACGCCCAGAAGCGGAGGTGTTTTTCCGCAGTGATGACGGCGATGTGATTGATGCAATGATCAACGAATCGATGGCCACCGGCCAGCGCATCAACAAACCGGTGAAGATCGTGGTGACCTGTCCGTCATTGCATGGCGACGAGCCGATGGCGAACTTTCAGCTGACCTTGTCAGTGAAAGCCACACCACGCAAAACAAAATAATCCGCTGCATCACACCGGCAAGACGCCTGCAAAATTGCACAATGCCGGCGCCTTGCGTACACTGCCAATTTTTCCACAGACGAAGTTCAGCTTATGCAACATCTGCCCGGCAATCTGTTTATTTTATCGGCGCCAAGTGGCGCGGGTAAATCGAGCTTAATCCACGCGTTACTTGGCAAACACGCCGACATGAAACTGAGCGTATCTCATACCACCCGCGCACCACGCGCCGGTGAAGTCGATGGTGTGCATTATCATTTCGTCAGCGTCGAACAGTTCAAAGCCTTGATTGCCGAAGATGCGTTTTTAGAGTGGGCCGAAGTGTTCGGCAATTTCTACGGCACGTCAAAACGCGCCATCGCCGACCAGCTGTCGCAAGGCATTGATGTATTTTTAGATATCGACTGGCAAGGTGCGCGGCAAATTCGGCCGCAAGTGCCTGGGGTCATCTCGGTATTTATTCTGCCGCCAAGCGTGGTGGAATTAGAACGTCGCCTCAATCAACGCGGCACTGATAGCGCAGAAGTCATCGCCAAACGTATGCAACAAGCTCGCAGCGAAATGAGTCACGCCGACGAGTACGACTACATTTTGATCAACGACCAATTCCAAAGTTGTTTTGAGGATTTTTGCCACGTGGTGCTTGCAGCGCGCCTAACCAAAGCGAAACAACAGCAGAAGCAACAGGCTTTGCTGGCGTCCCTGTTGGCGGATTAAGCAAAATCGAGTAGACTAGTCGGTCTTTCCCGAATACAAATTTACCCGGAGTGGTTTCATGGCTCGCGTAACAGTCGAAGATGCAGTAAATAAAATTGGTAACCGTTTTGACCTGATCCTGGTTGCTTCACGTCGTGCTCGCCAGATCTCTGTTGAAGGCAAAGAGCCGATGGTTGACATTGAAAATGACAAACCAACCGTATTAGCTCTGCGCGAAATCGAAAAAGGCTACATCACTGCCGACATCCTGGACCAACAGGAACGCCGTGAACAGCTGCAACAAGAAGCTTCAGAAATGGCCGCTGTGGCTGCCATCATCGGCCAAGATCAATAATCCCTGGTCGTTCCTGCCTAAGTTCTGCTGACGCCAACGGGGTGTTCCCGTTGGCAAGTCCCTAAAATCCACGTATATTTTAGCGAGATAACCGGTGTTCCTTAACACCGCGATGTGGAGCTTACCAACGTGTATTTATTTGAAGGTCTGAAACAGCAAATCAGCGCATACCTGCCACCTGAGCAGGTTGCCCTGGTGCAGCAGGCCTATGTCCTTGCTCGCGACGCGCACGCGCCGCAATTTCGCTCCAGTGGCGAACCTTACATCACCCACCCTGTTGCCGTAGGAAGTATTTTGGCCGACATGCGGATGGACCATGAAACCTTGATGGCCGCTTTGCTGCATGACGTGATCGAAGATACCGAATACAACTACGAAGATATCGCCAGCCGTTTTGGCAAAACTGTGGCCGAACTGGTGCAAGGTGTATCCAAGCTCGACAAAGTAAAATTCAAAGATATCAAAGAGTTCGAAGTTTCAAACCTACAGAAGATGTTTTTGGCGATGACCCAGGACATCCGAGTCATTCTGATTAAGCTGGCCGACCGCACGCACAATATGCGCACCATCGGCGCCTTAAAACCAGAAAAACGCCGCCGCATCGCCCGTGAAACCCTCGAACTGTACGCCCCCATCGCCAATCGTTTGGGTATTCATAACATCAAAAACGAATTGGAAGATTGGGGCTTTCGCGCCTTGTATCCGATGCGTTACCGCGCGCTCGACACCGCGGTAAAACAAGCGCGTGGCAACCGGCATGAAGTGATCGAACGCATTCGCAACGAAATTTCTAATCGGATCAAAGATGCTGGCATCACGGCCGAAGTATCCGGCCGCGAAAAACACCTGTACAGCATCTATCGCAAGATGAAAAGCAAAGAGCTGATGTTCAACGATGTGATGGACATCTACGCCTTTCGGGTGATCGTCGATTCAGTCGATTCTTGTTATCGCGTGCTTGGCGTGGTGCACAACCTGTACAAGCCGATCGAAATTCGGTTTAAAGATTACATCGCCATTCCAAAGCAAAACGGCTATCAGTCGCTGCATACGTCGCTTGTTGGCCCACATGGCATCCCGGTTGAGATCCAAATGCGCACGCGCGAAATGGACGAAATGGCCGACAACGGCATCGCCGCGCACTGGAAATACAAAAAAGCGGGCGAACAAGCCGACACCACAGCACAAATTCGCGCTCGGCGTTGGATGCAAAGCTTGTTGGAAATCCAACAAAGTGCCGGCAACACTTACGAGTTCGTGGAAAACGTCAAAACAGAGCTCTATCCAGACGAGCTGTATGTGTTTACACCGAAAGGCAAAATTGTCGAATTGCCGATTGGTGCCAACGCCGTCGACTTCGCATACGCGGTGCATACCGATATCGGCAACAAGTGTGTCGGTGCGCGGGTTGACCGCAAACCCTACCCGCTGAGCAAACCGCTAGAAACCGGTCAAACCGTAGAAATCATTACCAGTAACGGTGGTAAACCCAATGCCAACTGGTTGAACTATGTAGTGACCAGTCGCGCCATTATGGGTATTCGTAACTACCTGAAAAAACAACAACAAAGCGAAGCTATTGCGCTTGGCAAACGCTTGTTGGCGTCAGCACTGGGTGAAACTCCGATCGAATCTATTCCAGTTCCTCGCGTAGAGCAGGTGTTGCAGTCGATGACGCGAAAAACTCTCGACGAGCTGTATTCAGATATTGGCTTGGGCAATCAGTTACCGATCGCGGTGGCACGCCGCTTATTAGGCGAATTTGAAGATGCAAGCCCAGCGGCGGTCGCTGCAGCCAATAACGCAGCAACAACCACTAGCAATTCAGCGGGCAAAGCCAATGCGGTGATTATCGGTGCTGAAGGTTTATTAACGACCTTTGCCAAATGCTGCCGCCCAATCCCTGGCGATCCTGTTGCTGCAAGCGCTACACCGGGCAAAGGCCTGAACGTGCATCGTGTGGAATGCAAAAACATTCGTGGCTGGGAAAAAGAACCGGGTAAATATTTCCCTGTGAAATGGGACAAAGCCGGCGATCGGCAATTCTTGGCAGATATCCGAGTGTTTATCGTGAACAAACAAGGTATGTTAGCCAAACTCACCACGGCGATCGCATCGCTGGATTCGAATATCCAAGACTTGTCGACGGACGATCGCGACAACGGTGATTATGTGGTGAAGATCACCTTGTCAGTGCACGACCGCATTCATCTTGCCAATATTATGCGCAAAATCCGGGTGGTCCCGGATGTGATTAAAGTTTACAGAAGGAAATAACCTCGATGTCTAAAGTCATCATCAGTACGCCAGATGCTCCAGCCGCGATTGGAACCTACTCACAAGCGGTGAAAATTGGCACCACAGTGTATTTAAGCGGTCAAATTCCGCTGGTGCCAAGCAGTATGCAAATGGTGTCTGAAGATTTTGCCGAGCAAGCGCATCAAGTGTTCAAAAACTTGTCTGCTGTGTGCCAAGCCGCCGGCGGCAGCATTAACGACATGGTCAAAGTGAATATTTTCCTAACCGATTTGTCGAAATTTGCCACCGTCAATGAAATCATGTCTCAATATTACAGCCAGCCGTATCCAGCGCGTGCTGCCGTGCAAGTCAGCGCCTTGCCGCGCGGCGCCCAAATTGAGATTGATGGCGTGATGGAATTGCCGTCGACCAATTAATAGATGCAGCAATTTGGCACTGTGTGTTGCTGGATTGCGCTGCTTTGGTCAGGAACGACCTTCGCCCAGACACCGGTGCTGCGCTGGTGTCTGGATAACTTTCCCGGTTTCCACGAATTCTCAGCTCCAAATCTTCCGCCCACCGGCCCTTCGGTGGTGTTGATGCAACAACTGGCGCAACGCGCGGGTTTTACACTGCAAATCAGTGATCAAACACCCAGTGCTCGCTGCTTTCGCGATATGCAAAGCGGCCAAACTGATTTGATGTCTAATCTCAATTACACTGAGGAACGTGCAGGTTACATGGTGATGCTGCCGTATCGCAAACGACTGCCGGAAGCAGTGTTTTTGCGTGCCGACGAAACCAGGCCCGTCAACAGTGTTGCAGATTTGCAGGCTCTGCGATTAGTCAGCGTTCGTGGCTTTAGTTATCACCCTGAGTACATGCAAGCACTTAGCGCTCGCCCGCTCACTGAACGTATTGAAGTGGCCAGCATTGCTGATGGTTTGCTGATGCTGACAAAAGGTCGCGGAGATGCCCTGATTGCACCTGCAGCCTCGACGTCTTTTTTGATCGAAAGTGACGAGAAATTTCATTTTAAGTTTCGAAAAGCCGGCTTGACCTTGACCTTAAATGACCACCGATTTGTCTACCTTGGGCTGGCTAAAAACCAAGCGCAGTGGGGCCCACGCCTGCAACAAGCCATCAAGACTCTGCAGGATGAGGGGATCATCGACCAGCTTTATGGCCCACGTGAAGCGGTTGAAAGTGACAAAATAGTGCAACCGGGCCAACAAAGTCCCGCTGCCACAGCAAGCTCACAACCAATTCAACAGGCGGGAGATGCATCATGAACAAGCAGGCTTTGATTATTCTCTGTGGCCTGCTCGTGTCAGAAGCTGCCGCCGCGGAATCCTCGCTACCGAGCTTAACTTGGTGCCTGCAGGACTTGCCACCACGCCAATTCTACCCTGCCAACGGCGAGCCTTACGGGCCCATGGTCGATTTTATGCAAAAGCTGGCAACACAAGCTGGTTTTCGGCTGACGTTTACCCCGCCAACGCCGACCTCGCGCTGCTTAAAACTGATGCAACGAGGTGAAGCGGACTTGATGGTCGGTTTGCTGAAAACGCCTGAACGCAGCCAGTTTATGCATCTGTGGCCGGTGGACACTGCCCGTCCAGCGAGCTTGTTCACCTTAAAAAGTGCCGCCTTGTTGACCTCCCCCACCGAGCTCAGCGGTCGACGAGTGGCATTGGTGGATGCTTATTCTTACCCAGAAGAAGTTCGGGCTGAACTGACCAAATTGCAGGTACAAGTGGTGCGAGCGCCCACTATCGAAGAAGCGCTGGCCTTGCTGCTGTATCAACAAGCGGATGTGTTAGTCGGGCCTTATCACCTGACATTGTACGCAATCGGGCAAAACCCGCGGTTTCAATCGATTGTCGCACAGCAACAGCAGTTAGCATCTGGCGGTGTAGCACAAAACTATTTAGCGTTGTCGCGCAAAAGCAAATATGCCGCCAAAGCAGCGCAACTCGAACAAGCCCTGCATCAGCTACTACTGCTGCATAAACCTAATTTTTATGCGGTGCCTACACACGCAACAGGGACAAACCCGCACTAGGGGCAGCACAGCGCATGTTTTTGGTTTATCATGCATTTTTGCCTGAATAACCCAGACAGGCTGAACCGAATTTGTTGCTGAGACCTCCCCTGCATGTCCCATATTGCCAATGACAGCCTCGCTAATTTGCCGATCGCTACCTTGAAAGGGGTCGGCGCCAAAACAGCCGAGTTATTGGAAAAGCTGGGCTTGTTTTCGGTGCAAGATGTGCTGTTTCACTTACCGCTACGGTATGAAGACCGCACCCGCGTCTACCCAATCGCCGACTGTTGGCCAGCGCAGCAACTCAGCGTGCAAGGGGTGGTGCAAAGCAGTGAGATCACCTTTGGCAAACGTCGCAGCTGGGTGGTGGTGATCCGCGATGGCAGTGGTTCTATGACGCTCAGGTTTTTCCATTTTAGTGCGGCGCAAAAAAATGCCGTAACGCCAGGCGTGGTGATGCGCTGCTTTGGCGAAGTCAAACGTGGCATGCGCGGCGTGGAAATGCTGCATCCAGAATACAAGGTGCTCAAAGACGACTTCGGGCCCGAGCTGCAAGAATCGCTGACGCCGATTTATCCAACCACCGAAGGTTTAAAACAAGCCAGTTGGCGGCAGCTGACGGATGCGGCATTGGTGGAACTGCGTCGCTGCGCGCCGCACGAGTACCTAGCGCCCTTGTTGGGTCCACAGACCATGAGTTTGCGTGATGCTTTGTTGTATCTGCACCGCCCGCCGCCAGACGCGTCCTTGCAACTGCTGGAACAAGCACAACACCCAGCGCAACAACGGCTGATTTTTGAAGAGCTGGTCGCACAGCAGCTGTCGATGTTGCAAGTGCGTAGCTTGTCTCGTGCCGAACAAGCCCGCGTGATCACTAACAATAGCCAGCTCACCACACAACTGCGGGCGGCCTTGCCGTTTGCGCCAACCAATGCCCAAGAGCGCGTGCTGCGTGATGTGTACACCGACTTGGCACAACCCGAACCCATGCTGCGCTTGGTGCAAGGTGATGTAGGTTCAGGCAAAACCTTGGTCGCGGCGCTGTCGGCACTGCCGGTGATTGGCGCTGGTTATCAAGTAGCGTTGATGGCGCCGACCGAGCTACTGGCCGAACAACATGCCGCCACCTTCCGCCGCTGGTTTGAACCGCTGGGCATTACCGTGGCCTGGCTTGGTGGCAAGAGCAAAGGCAAAGCGCGTGACGCTGAACTGGCGACCATTGCGCAAGGGCAAGCCCAGATGGTGATTGGCACCCATGCGCTGTTTCAACAAAGTGTGGAATTTGCTGCGCTGGCGCTGGTGATCATCGACGAACAACACCGCTTTGGCGTGCATCAACGGCTGATGCTGCGCGAAAAAGGCGCCTTGCAAGGGTTTGCGCCGCACCAATTAGTCATGACAGCAACGCCTATTCCGCGCACGCTCGCCATGACAGCTTACGCCGATCTGGACACCTCAATCATCGATGAATTGCCGCCTGGGCGCACGCCGGTCACGACAGTGGCCATTGCGGACACGCGCCGCAGCGATGTGGTGCAGCGAGTCCGCGATGTCGTGAAAAACCAAGGCCGCCAAGCCTATTGGGTCTGTACCTTGATTGAAGAATCCGATGCGTTGCAATGCCAAGCGGCCGAAAATACGGCCGCCGAACTTGCAGCGGCGCTGCCGGAATTAAAGGTCGGGCTGGTACATGGCCGCTTAAAAGCCGCCGAAAAACAAGCGGTGATGCAAGCATTTGCCGCCAACGAAATTCATTTGTTAGTCGCCACCACAGTGATCGAAGTGGGCGTCGATGTCCCCAATGCCAGCCTGATGATTATCGAAAACCCCGAACGATTAGGCCTAGCGCAATTGCATCAGCTGCGCGGTCGAGTCGGCCGAGGCAGCGCTGTGTCCCATTGCGTGTTGTTGTACCACGCACCACTATCGCCGACGGCTCAGGCGCGCTTGGGCGTGTTACGCGACACCAATGATGGCTTTGTCATTGCGCAGCGCGACCTAGAAATTCGCGGCCCAGGCGAATTACTTGGCACCCGTCAAACCGGTTTGGTCAGCTATCGCATTGCCGATCTGAGCCGTGACAGCGAGCTGATCCCCGCCGCGCAACAAGTCGCCCACCAACTGTGGCGCCAAGATCGCCGCGCCAGCGACGCCTTGATCCGGCGCTGGTTAGGTTTTCGCGAGATCTACGCACAAGCTTAACGCACCACACGCAGCTACTTTGCAGACACCCGATCAGGCACGGCGCAGGTTTGAGGGAAGATGGGGGCGGCTGCGAGCACCCGCTGCGGTCGTTTTCAGCAAGCCCGTGCATCAAACGCAACACAAGCTGTTTGCTTTGCTTTACGTTCAGAAAATACTTATTTATTTCTTTTTATTAACATATTTAAAACATTATTACCGCCAATTTGTACACTGGGCCCGTCGGTGTGGCCAGTTGGATGGCAAACACAGCGCACCGGAACAGCCTCATGGGGAGTGCGGTTCCCTCACAACGGATGGTTGAGCACACACAATTACAGATAGCTCGCACGCTGTGGCGAGGCCCCAGTGAGCTCATCCAATGAAGTCTTTGTATGTTGTGGCCGCACTGCTCGTCGGCTTGCTGCTGTATTGGCAACTTGCCCCAACGCCAGCGGCGCCCTTGGAAACAGCGCTGCCACCGACCCGTTTGCCGCAAACCCAGATCGCCTTGCACTTATCTGAAATGGATTCTTTAGGGCTAGATTTCGAGGCTGTGCTGTTGCAACAGCGGATTGAAGCCGACATCTACTTGCTGCCACAGACACCGGCTTGGCAAGGCCAATTGCGTAATGTCCGCATCGAGCAACAAGGCCGCTGGCTGGCATTGTCACAGCCAGTGTATTTTGAAGTCCCAGTGTCTAACGGCCTGTTTGGGGCCATCCAATGGCTTGGATTACCCGCAACACACCCGCTACGTCGGTTGGATTTTTGGTTGGCTGAACTTGGCGGCGCAAACGCGGAGCTCGGGCCCGTCACATCGACAGAAGTCAGTCGGCACTACCGCTATCAGCCACGCGGCCATTGGCAAACACGCAGATTGCTTGAGCAGCACAGCCATGCTGGCACCTGGCAACATCAGCTCACGGACGAAGCATGGGCGCTGCTGTTGGACGCCCAGCGGAAGATCCAGCAGCTGAGTTCCCGTACCTCATGGCAACTCAGCGCCGCGCACGCTTTCCCCCTGACTCGCACTCGACAGTTAAACGCCTCCCGCATTGCTGCGCGACCGCATTGGCCCGCCTTGACCTTTCCGCTGGACGTCAACTCCACAGTTCAACTGGAGCATCCGGAAATCGCCGAAACACAGCACCTAGAGCGGCTGGTTGCACTGTTACAACAAACAGCGCCAGCCCCCGCAGAGCTGCATGAGCAGTTGAATCTAGTATCTGTCGATGCACTGAGTCGCTTGTTACATCGCTACCCAGCGAGCGCCCCTGCTCTCACGCAGTTTCTTCGCGCCATCGCGGCTTATCCAGAGCAACAAACCTTGTTACAACAGCTGGCCAGTCGGCCCGTCAACACCGCCTTTAAAGTGCAGTTACTGCAGCAATTGGCCAGCTTGCCGCATGCCGATCGCATCAGCATAGATTTGTTAACACTGGCCAGCCAGTCAGGTAATGCCAAGGTGAGGCAGGCGGGCTTGTTCGGCTTGGCGAGCGTGCTGCGCCAGCAACCGACGTTGGCTGGGGTGATTGAACCGACCTTTGCTCGGGCACTGCGCCAGCGCGAACAAGTCGAGTTAGTACTGGCGGCGATTGCACGAAGTGGCAGCCGCGCTTTTGAACAACAGGCGATCCGCTTTAGCAATGATGCGCAGTTGCCGATCCGCCAAGCCGCCAGCGCGCTGTTGGCTTTGTATCATCAACCACTGCGCGCGGCCGGTCAGCCGAAGTAGCCACCGGCAGAATCTGATCTGCAGAGGCATACGAGACAAAAGCACAGAAAAACAACAGGACAGAAGGCCAAGGGAAAAACGAATACGGGAGAGCAGACAAGCCGCTGCCACGGTGACGTTAAACCGCCTAGCCGTAGCGGCTTAAGCAAGCGTATCAAGCACCGCCACGACATGCTCGGCGCTCACCGAGGGGTGTGAGATCAGCCGCTGTTTCAGTTGCCACAGTTGCTGCTGTATATCCGCCTGCAACAATGCGGTGTCGAGTTTCAGTGCTAAACAAGCGTGTTCGCGATACGTCACTACCTGCGGCGCGGCCACGTCGTCGACACCGATCAGCGGCACATCAAAGCCGCATTGCTGTGCGATCTCCTGCAGCTCCACATCGTCATCCGACAGGTCCAATTCCAGCAGTAACCACATATGCACCTCGTATAAAACGTTGGAAAGAGTCGGTTGAGCCCACGCCTTGCCGCGATTGCTTGACAAGCAGGCTCAAGCCACGTGAACTGGCAGGACCTTAACGCAACAGAGCCCTGCGATGCAACCAACCAAAGTCCATCGTGACCAACTGCACCAATTCACTGATCTGCCCAATATCGGGCCTGCCGCCGCCGCAGATTATCGTGTACTCGGTTATCAAAGCGTCGCCGAATTAGTCGGCGTTGACGCTTATGATCTCTACGACCGCTTGTGCGCAGTGACGGGGCAACGCCATGACCCTTGTGTCATCGATGTGTTTTTATCGGTGCAGCATTTTTTAGCGGGGGACGACGCCAAGCCTTGGTGGCATTACACGGCCGAGCGCAAAGCCCGGCTTAATCCATCCGCCGCCCACAAGAACGCGCAATAACCGCCAGCCTTAGTGTGTTGCGATCACGCATGAAACTGACGACAACCCAAGTTTGCCGCGAGGCCCTTACTTAGCTGCGTTTTTTCACCTGCAACAAAGCATCGCTGCTGTAGACAATTAACGCGGTCCAGATAAAACCGAAGGTGATTAACCGCGATGGGTCCAGCGGTTCGCCATATAAAAACACGCCAAACACAAACATAAAACTTGGGCCTATGTATTGGAAAAAGCCCAAGGTCGACAGTTGCAAGCGTTTCGCCGCGCCGATAAAACACAACAGCGGCACCGTGGTAACAATGCCGGCCGCCAGCAACCACAGGTTCAAGCTCCAACTGTTATCGAGCAAATTCGCATGCGGCGAGTCGGCATACCCCAGCCAATACCACAGCGCAAACGGCGTTAATAACATGGCCTCAATAAACAAACCGCCGATGGCATCCACCGCTAGCTTTTTGCGCAATAAGCCATAGACGGCAAACGAGCTAGCCAGCACCAAAGCAATCCACGGCAAGGAGCCAAAATGAATCAACTGTTGCAGCACCCCAACGACCGCCAATACCACGGCAAGCCATTGCAGCTTTCGTAAACGTTCGCCTAAAAACAGCATGCCAAATAACACGTTCAGCAGCGGGTTGATGTAATAACCAAGGCTTGCATCCAGCATATGGCCATTATTGATGGCCCAAATAAACAAGCCCCAGTTCGCCGCCAGTAACGCGCCGGTAGCAAACATCGCCAGCACTTTTTTCGGTTGTTTTAACACGCCAAGCAACTTTGGCCACAGTTGCATCACGGTGATAATCAGCGCCAACAGCAGCAAGGACCACACAATCCGATGCACCAGAATTTCCAGCGCCGGCACCTGCTGAATTTGTTTAAAGTACAAAGGCGCCACGCCCCAAAGGGTATAGGCCGTCGCGGCGAGCGCGCCACCGATTTTTTGTTCGCGAGTTAACGACATGGAAACAACCTGAGTGTTCAGCACCACCGCTGTGCGGTTGGCGACTGCAAGAAAGGCTTGCAACCGCAACAGGCCGCAAGGAAAGTGGCTATTGTAGCCGAAAAGCACAGCGCCGTATGGTCAGACCCTCGCAACGGATTGTTTCCTTGGCTAAACAATCTCGGCTAGATGCTGTGCGACACTTTGCCCGCTAAAGTCACGGCATGGATTGGAATTCGTTAACTATCGGACACCTGAAACACCGCTAGTCCACTCCCACTAGCTTAAGCACCGCTACCCCACCAAATAAGTGCCTGTCCCTAGCGCAATATGCACGCCTTCATCATTGTGCAGCTCCATCCGACAGACGCAGACTTTATTGCCGGAGCGAATAACCTGCGCCGTGGCGATAAACTCGCGGCCACGGCCTGGGCGCAGATAATCGGTGCGAATATCGATGGTGCTCATTTTGCCGAGTTTGGCCGCCAACAGCGCGGCGTCGGTGCTATCGAGTTTGAGTAAGGCACTGGAGACCGCCATGATACCGCCAACCACATCCAGCACTGAGGCTATCACGCCGCCGTGCAATATTTGCTGCACCGGGTTACCCACCAGCTGCGAGCTCCACGCGAATCGTACTTCGGCGCGCTCCGCGCTAAAGTCGGTCACACGCAAACCAAGCAGTTGATTAAACGGCATTTGTTGGAAGATATCGCCGATAAAAGGCAATAACGCGGTGCTGGGCAATGTCATAAAAGGTGGCCTTGGCTGAAAACTGGTATGACCTGACTCTAATAGCTCGGTGGCTGTCTGTAAAGCGTGCAGAAACGCGGCGCTGCCCTGAGTCCATTTGCAGACTGCCACTGTCACTCAAGTGGCCGCAGCCGCCCCGTTTTTGTTGCTGCATCAAGCAGGTGTCATCACTGGCGCATCGCCATCACCGAGGACCCAGCAGCTATCATGAAGCTTGAAGTAATAGCTGCCGCTTTGTTACGCTCGCCCATCCAGTCCTTTAAAGTATTCCGTATGACCTCTGTTCAGCCGTCGCCGCGCCACCACGCGCTCGATTTATTGCGTGCGTGCGCCATCTTGTTAGTGTTTGTTTATCACTACCGCATTTTTGTCTCGCCTGAGCAGCCGTTTGGCATCTTGGCGCAAATTGGCTGGATCGGCGTCGATTTGTTTTTTGTGTTAAGCGGGTATTTGATCACTGCGCAGCTACTGAAAGCCCGCACGCGTGCAGGTTCCGACAGTCAGTTGTCGTTTCGAACCTTTTACCTGCGCCGCGCGCTGCGCACCTGGCCGGCGTTTTGGCTGGTGCTTGCCCTATACATGCTGCGGGGCGATCAGCTTGGCGGGCGCGAACCGCCGCCGCTGTGGATGTTTTTAACCTTCACCCAAAACTATAATTTGCAACCGGGCACGCAGTTTTCGCATGCCTGGTCCTTGTGCGTCGAAGAGCAATTTTATTTAGTGCTGCCGCTGTTGGTCTGGCTGGCGTGCAAATTGGGCCAGCACAAGCGCCAGTTTTGGGCCTTAGTCGTGTTGGCCTTAGTTAGCAGCTGGGTGTACCGCTTTGTGCTGTGGTGTGACTATGGCCGCGAGGATTTTGGCCAGCTGAACCAGTATTACCCTTGGTTGTATTACGGCACCTTGGCGCGGGTCGAAGAGTTTATTCCCGGCATGGCGGTGGCGTATTTGCAGTTCCAATACCCGGCGTTGTTTGCCCGCCTCACCGCTTATGGCAAAGGCTGGCTCGTGCTGTCGCTGGCGCTGCTTGCGCTGTTAGCCCTGCCCATTCGCGATGGCTATTACCAAGATGGCTTTGGGTATCTGCCACTCATGACAGTGTTTGGCTACACCTGGATCAGCTGGAGTTTTGGCCTGTTGTTGCTCGCTGCGCTTAGCCCCTCATCTGGCCTTGAGAAAATCAAAATCCCGGGCGTCGCCCAGCTGGCGCTGTGGTCCTATTCCTTGTATCTAACGCACAAAGCGGTCGGGCATTTGGGTAAAACCTACCTGCCGATGTTGATATCCGAACCATCACCTTGGCTGTTATTGACGCTGGTAAGTGTGGTGTCGCTACTGGTGGCGGCGCTATTGTATCGACTGGTGGAACAGCCGGCGATGCAGCTGCGCGAGCGGTTTGATCAGCGCTTGTTTGTACCAAAAGGCACAAGCGCCAGTCACTGATGTCCTGCGTGACTGTGCCAAGGCGGCGGATTAGGCTACAATGCCGCCTTTGCGCTTTTGACGAGCCCGCGGACTTCTTGTGCACGACCTGCTTCACGACACCCTCAAACAGTATTTTGGTTACAGCGAATTTCGCAAAGGCCAAGCCGATGTGATCGCCAACTTATTGGCGGGACGGGACGGCTTCGTGTTGATGCCAACCGGCGGTGGTAAATCGTTGTGTTATCAACTACCTGCGTTGTTGTTACCCCAAGTCACTGTGGTGGTGTCGCCCTTGATGTCCTTGATGAAAGACCAAGTGGATGGCTTGAAAGCCATGGGCATTGCGGCGGATTTTATCAATTCCAGTTTAAGCCGTGACGAAGTGCAAGAGGTGTTTCGTCGGCTGCGCGCCAATCAAGTCAAACTGTTGTACGTGGCGCCCGAGCGTTTATTAAAAGACATGTTTTTGCAGCGCCTCGAAGAGCTGGGCGTTAGTTTGTTTGCCATCGACGAAGCGCATTGCGTATCGCAATGGGGCCATGATTTTCGCCCAGACTACATAGCGCTCAAGCAGCTCAAGCAGCGTTTTCCGCAGGTGCCGCTGCTGGCGTTAACCGCCACCGCAGACCCTGCGACGCGTCAGGATATCTTGCAGCAACTGGGCTTAGTGCAGCCCTTTACCAGCGTGCACAGTTTTGACCGGCCGAATATTCGTTATACGGTGCAAGAAAAAACCTCCAGACCGCTCGAGCAGCTGCTGGAACTTTTAAAAAGCCAAGAACAACAAAGCGGTATCGTGTATTGCTCGTCGCGCAAAAAAGTCGATGAACTGACCGAGAGCCTCAAAAGCAAAGGCTTTAAAGTCGGCGCTTATCACGCCGGCCTTGATGCCGACACTCGCGCGTTGGTGCAAGACCAATTCAAGCGTGACCATCTGCAGCTGATTGTCGCGACCGTCGCCTTTGGCATGGGCGTCAACAAACCCAATATTCGCTACGTGGTGCATTTTGATTTGCCGCGTACCATCGAAGCTTATTACCAAGAAACCGGTCGCGCTGGCCGGGATGGCGTCGCCGCCGAAGCCGTGATGTTTTTTGACCCGGCCGATGTGGCGCGGATGCGCAAATGGATCGAAACCGACGAAATGTCGGATGAACGGCGTGAAGTCACCTTGCATCGGTTTAACGCGATGGCGGCGTTTGCGGAAGCGCAAACGTGCAGGCGCTTGGTACTACTGAATTATTTCGGCGAAGCCAGTCAACATGCCTGTGGCAACTGCGATATTTGTTTAGATCCACCGAAACGGTTTGACGGTACTGAACTGGCGCAAAAAGCGCTGTCTTGTGTCTATCGCACTGGCCAGAGTTTTGGCATGCATCACAGCATCGAGGTGCTGCGCGGCTCGCAACTGGCGCGAATTCATGAACTTGGCCACGACAAACTATCGGTGTTTGGTATCGGCAAAGACAAATCGCACGACTTTTGGTTATCGGTGTTTCGCCAACTTATTCACCATGGTTTGCTTTCCCAAGACATCACCCGCCATTCGGTGCTGCAACTACTGCCCGCCGCGCGGCCTGTGCTGCGTGGTGAAACGCCGCTGCTGCTGGCCGAACCCCGCTTAACCACCCCAAAAAGCAGTAAAAGCGCCGCGTCGCAGCAAAAACAAGTGTACGACCGTTTGTTATTCAGTAAGTTACGGGCGCTTCGCACCCAAATCGCCGAGCGCGACGACGTGCCGCCGTACGTGGTGTTTTCCGACGCGACCTTGATTGAAATGGCGCAGCAACTGCCACAAAGCCGCAGCGAGTTTTTAGAAATTAGCGGTGTCGGTCAAACCAAACTCAGCCGCTATGGCGATGACTTCTTAGATTTAATCACCGAATACGTCGATGAAATGGAGCTGTAAGCTCTAATGCCGGTAAGTTAAGCGCATTTTTAATGCAACTACTTAGCAAGTCTGGCTAAAGCGGCAGCGGTAACAAAACGCAGACACGCCGTAAATACGTCCATGTAGGCTCGTCATCCGCTATCCCTGCGGCTGACGGTCTGCTTTTTTGTTGCCGCCGCTCGCCTTTTAAGGTTCGTTGACACGAAAAAATAATGCCAGTCAGCTTATCTGACTGGCATTAGCTGTAAGCTCGCTCTTTATTGCTTATTTCTCTGCTGATTGCTGTTGTTCAAACCAGCCCAGCAGCATCATGTCCGCCAGCACCGCTTGGCGGTGCAACTGTGCAACAAACGCGTGGTAGCGCGGGTCTGCCGCTTGCATCTGGCAACGCGCACCACCTGCGCCTTCTACGTCCCCCGCTTCGCCAAACAATGGCTGGTCCATTGCATATCGCCCAAAATACTGCCCCGGTGTCGGCGCTTGCCAAAAATCTTGCCAGTAAACGCCAGTACAGCCTGGGATGGCTTGCTGAAGCAGCGCCAGCGTTTGGCGGGCGGTGTTGTCGCGAAGTGTATCGAGTCCCTGCCATGACGGATGGCTGTTTTCACGGTCCGATGTCGCGTGGTGATGGTGCAGTGCAAGCAGGCTGACTTGGCTTTGCGCGCACAGGTTTTTGTCCGCGGCCAAGTCGCGACGAAGCTGCGCTGTATCGACTGGCCAGCTATCAATGGCATCGTCAATCATAGCGCCGGTATCAGGCCGTGCTAGAAGGTAATAATCGACCAAACCGCGCAAGCGCCGTGGCCCTTCCAAATACACCGCCGTTGGGCCGTGATAAACAGGTACCACATGCGCTGGCACCGTCAAGTCTTCGATGAAATGCGCCAAGCCGCCAACAAACAATAGTTTGTCATGTGGCGCGCTATTGGCTGCCCAACCTGCTTGCAACTGTTGCCATAAACCCAGCATGGATTGATCAATCAAGCCAATCTTGGCTAGCGCTTGCTGGTCGGGATTATAAAAATGCCAATGCAATAAGCGTTTAGGCAAGCGCAACGCATCGTCGTGCTCAAGCCCCCACCAATCACGCAGCCCCTCACCACGGAATGAAAAACCAAGGCCGTGATCCATCGCCACATTGCCTTGCAGCAGGCGCGACGCAGCGTCACTCTGTTCGGTACTCTTGGCAACACGAGCGGCCCTATGATCCACCACTAGGCGACTATTCGGCGTACAGTGCTGGTACTGGCTGATGGCCAAGCGCAGTAGCGGCGCATGTCCTGTGTCTGGGTGGTAAGCCAAGGCAAATCTTGGCGTGACCAACAACAGCCCTACCACGAGCCCAAGCATCTTCGCTTGCATGCTGTTGTTGCCGATTGCGCGGTAAGCGCTGCGCTCTGAGGACATTTTGCGATACACTCCGACGCGATCTCAGATCGACTTTATGGTGTGAAACTCGACCTTGTTGTGTGCTAGCACAGGGTCGAACACGCCGTGTTTAACCCAGTTTTCGAGTAGTTTATGCAGTGGCATTCTATTGAATTATCTTACAACGCCGAACATGGCATTCATTTGCAGTTTCAAAGCCAGCAACCGCTGAGCATCCCAGACGACTGCCCACAACTCAAAGCCTATTTGCAGCAACTCAATGGTGTCAGTGGGTTGCAGCTCGAACAAGGTGCCGATTTAGTCGAAATCAGATTTAGATTTCAGCAGCATAACTGCATGATGCAATTCGAATATTACAGTCAAACCGGCTGGGTGCATACTGACAGCGACGAAGCCGATGTGCTACTGTCTTCGTTTGCCGCTTTATTAGCTGCAGGCGTTTAATCACGGCGGCAGCACAGGTTGTAGATAAGGAGAAAGGCGTGATTCGGGCTTTGTGGCTACTGGTAATGTGCCTCTGGAGTTGCAGCAGCAGCGCCTTTCCGGCTGAAGAAATTCGGCTAGCTCCCGATACCCGCTATACCGAATTATATCCGCATCTGTATTACCAACTGATGGATTCGGAAACTGGCGTGGAAGACATCATCTTCGAGCCCGCTCGGCAGCACGCCTTTATCGCCGTGGATAAACCCAACCAAGCCTTGCGCGCCTACCCTAAAGTGGTGTGGTTTTTCTCACGCTTGACCCACACCGGGCAAAAGCCGCTGACCTTGGTGCTGAATTACCCATCGGTCAATGCTGACCGCATCGAATTTTATACCTACGACCGAGTGACTCACGAACTGAATCTGCTCAATCGCGCCGGCACCAGTTTTCCATTCAGTGAGCGGCAGATGCGGGTGCGTACCTTTGCCGTGAACCTCACCCTTAAAGCGGGTCAAGAATTAGATCTGTATATCAAGGTCGAAGACGGGGCGATTGTCCCTGCCAGTTTTAGCCTGCAACTCCCCGAAATTTTTGAACAAGATGCCTTAGAACATCAGCTGATTGACGGAGTCGTGATGGGCATCTTGTTGATCTTAGCGATATATAACCTGTTGTTATTCTTCAATATGCGCCAAGCGCGTTATGGCTTATTCGCCGGTTTCTTTTTTAGTTTTTTGTTAGTGGTGTCAGTCCTCAACGGCAGCGGTTTTGCATTGATTTGGCCCGATCATCCCGAGTTAAACCCAGCCTTGTTTTACTTGGCTTGTGGCGCTTGCATGGGGTTTATGAGTTTATTTAGTTATGAAATGACCCGTCACTCCCCCAATCCAGCACCGGGTTGGCTGATTGCTCTGAACATGGTGGCGTCAATTTGCTTGTTGTTTAGTCCATTGTTTGCAGTGCGAGAGGTCCAACTCGACATACTGTTGTGGGTGGTTAGCTGGGTGATGCTCAGCAATTTAACCATTGCAGTGCGGTTTGGTTTCAGCGGACAACCGCTGGCGCGCAGTTTTGCCATTGGCTGGTTGTTGTTTTTTATTGCGACGTCCGTGCTGGTATTGACCGAATTTGGCTATTTCCAAAACGCACATCTGTGGCAAATTTTGTTGGTGTTGTCGGTAGTCTGTTCGATGATGCTGATTGGCTTTAGTTTGGCGCGAGAGATGCAACAAGTAGTCGCCGAAAACGCCCAGCAATCGGCCGAAACCATCAAAGCGCTACGCCAATACGCCGATATTTACCATCACGCGGTAGAGGGTATGTTCAGTACCACGCTGGATGGCCAACTGCTGTCAGCCAACCGCGCTCTGTTGGGCATTTTGGGCTACAACGACCTGCAACAGCTGGAACAAGACGTACGCCATGACGGCATGAGCCGATTTTACGCCAATCCGGACGAGCGTCTACAAATGGTGCGCCAGTTACAACACGCCAATAATGTCAGCACTGAGCTGCGCGGTGTACGGCGCGATGGCTCGCCATTTTGGGCCTTAATGTCGGCACGCTTGACGCGCCCGAAAGACGGCGATGCCTTTATCCATGGTTCGTTAATTGATATCACAGCGCAAAAAACCGCCAACGAACAACTGGCTTATTTGGCGTCTCATGATTCCCTGACCGGTCTGTACAACCGCCATCATTTTATGCAGCAAGTGCAACAAGCTTGGCAGCGGTTACAGCTCGATCAACCAAGCGCCGCCTTGTTATACATTGATATCGATCAGTTCAAAGTGATCAACAGTAGCTGCGATCACGAAGCGGGTGACGCCTTACTCAAACAAATCTCGGAGCAGATACGTCAAGCCGTGGCGTCGCACGGTACGTTGGCGCGGCTAGGCGGTGACGAATTTGGCTTGCTGCTCCATGGCAAAACAGCACAAGAAGCCTTCCCGGTGGCGTATAAGCTGCTGGATGTCGTCAAAGAATTCCGCTTTTTCTGGCAAGACAGCTTGTTTAACATCAGCGTCAGTATTGGTGTGGCAGAGATTGCGCCGGATGATTTGTCCGCCGAACAAGCGCTGAAAAAAGCCGACTCCGCCTGTTTTGTTGCCAAAGAAAAAGGTCGCAATCGCATCCACTTGTTTGACGCCACCGATGACGAACTGCAAAAACATCACACGGATATTCATTGGTTACAGATGCTGCGTTATGCCTTGGAACACGATCAGTTTGTGTTGCACACCCAAGCTATCCAACCGATGCAACACCGCGATAATTTGGCGCATTACGAAGTGCTGCTGCGGCTAAAAGCGGAAGACGGCAGTTTGGTGGGACCGGGGAATTTCTTAAGCTCAGCCGAGCGTTATGGACTGATGCCACAAATTGACCGCTGGGTGTTAAAGACCTATTTCCGTTGGCTGGCACAGCATCCATCACATCAACAAATGCTTGGTCTTTGCAGCATAAACTTGTCTGGAGCCTCGTTGATCGACCCTTTGTTTAAAGCCTATGTGCAAGCATTGATCGATGAATATCGCATTCCGGCGCGGCAACTTTGTTTCGAAATTACCGAAAGTGTCGCTATTTTGAACTTACAAAACACGCTTGATTTCATTCAACATTTCCGAGGGTTAGGCTGCAAGTTTGCACTCGATGACTTCGGTAGCGGTTTTTCTTCGTATGGTTATCTGAAAAACTTCCCGGTCGATTATGTCAAAATCGATGGCAACTTTGTCCGTGACCTGACCGACGATAAGTTCGACCGCGCGATTGTGCAATCTATCCACGACGTCGCCAGCGCTATGGGTATTCAAACCATCGCCGAATTTGTCGAAAACCAAGACATATTGAACGCACTGCGCGGCATGGGCGTGCATTATGCGCAAGGTTACGGCATCGCCAAACCCAAACCCTTGGCTGACGAGCAAATGAGCGTTTAATCCAGTAAGCGCCGCTGGCCAACGGGCATTGCTTGCCCCACTAGCCCACCGCGCATACAATACGCCCCTTGCCCCAAGGAGCCCTTCATGCAGCGTTTAGAACAATTATCCCAACAAGTTGAACAGGTCATGGCCGAGATCGGCGAGCGTTATGGCCAGTATCAACGTGATCGCGGCTTGTTTTGTCGCAGCGGTTGTGGTGAATGTTGTTTGCACCCAGGTATTGAAGCGACTGTGCTGGAAATGCTGCCACTGGCCTTTAGTTTGTTGCACGAAGGCAAAGCGGAAAGCACATTGGATGCACTGCAAACCCATGATTTACCGGGTTGTTTCTTCTACAGCCGCCATTCGGAAGACGGCAAGCAAGGCCAATGTTCGGTCTACATGAAACGCCCTGGCATCTGCCGCTTATTCGGCGCCGCCGGCTACAATGGCCGCGAAGGTGAAGTGCTATTATCAGTCTGTAAAAACATCAAAGCCGACTATCCGCAAGCGCTGCAAGAAACCCTGATCGCCTTGGAATCTGATCCACCACCGATGATCCGCAACGGCAAAGAACAAATTCGGCAAATCGACTATGAATTGGGCGGCCTGAACTACCCAATCAACGACGCAATGAAGCTGGCACTGGAAAAAGTGTTGTTTGAACAGTACTACATGAGTTTGGCCAGCGAAGATTAAGCCGCCACACCGGCGCCGTCTTATCACCTGCTAGGCCATTATCCGCAGAAAAAGTCCGACTTGATGTCGGACTTTTTGTTCAGAGAACGCCCTTAACGGCTTGATGCTTGTTCAATGCGAGCCAGCAGCAGTGAAAGTTCCTCGAGCACTGTGGCCGGGTCTTGTTCGTCGATAAAGTGATTGCTGTAAAACAGCTTCTGATGCCGACTGTCGCTGCTTAACAAACTCAGCTGAAACTGCGCCAAGGTCCAGCTGGTGTTAAAGGCGTCCATGTCACGTTGACTCATGCCGGCTGGGCCTAAGTTGGTCATCGGTAAACCACGGCTTAACACGGTAATTGGCAAGTTCGCTGGGAATTTAAACGACTTCGCCGCGTGCACGGCTTCAACAAAGTCTTCATGCGAGTGACTATCCCGCTCCCAACCAATGATCTTTTGCATGATTTGCCAACCCGGTTTGGTCATGGCTTGTTGCATCAGCGCATACCAACTTTCGTGCACTGTGTCAGCGAACAACACGCCGCGGACTTGCTCTGGATGATCACTAACGTACTGCCGCGCCAACAAGCCGCCAAACGAATGAGGAACTAGCACGAGGTTCTGCCAACCATTGGCTTTCACCACGGCCGCCATTTCATCGCTGAGTTGCTGCAAGCTGCGGACTTGCGGTTTGGCAAAGCTGCTCTGCCCCATCCCAGCCCGGTCATACATACAGATTTGATAATTGGCGTGCTCAAACCGATGGTAAATATTCTTAAACGATGCGTGCACATCCAAGCCCATTCCGGCCAGCAGCAGCACAGTGCGCTCACCTTTACCCTGACACGAATATGCAATCGTGTTGCCTGCCACATTTACGGTTTGCCAGACATGTTCTTCCGCATGTGCCGACGCTTGCAGGCCAAACCACAAGCCGAGGATCGATAACCAAGGTTTCATTCAGAACTCCACGCAAGCATGCGAAAGATTTAAATAGCTTTCTTTTGATTTCTTTTTGTTTTATTGTTAGCGGACGATTAACAAAATCAATGGGACTATACATGAAACAGCTACTGATTGTCGCTTGCTTTAGCCTGATACTGCTTGGCTGCGGTAGCTCTTCGCCGCAGAAAAACAACGAAGAACCGCTACCGACACCGCCTCATTTAACGACCTTAGTCGCCACGGCGGCGAATAGCTGGGTCATCAACGATCCGCAAGCAAACGAAAGCATGATTACTGAGCTTGGCGTGCGGCAATGGCAAGACGCTAACAAACGCATTGCTAGTTATGTCCGTTTGGGCACTGCTGGCGAACTGGAATTGGCGCTACAAGCCAATGTTAGCAGTGGTAAGTCGGTACTGGATGTAACCATCAATGGCACCAGCAAACGTATCACCCTGACTAACACCACCAGTCAGCAAGTGTATGTCGGCAAGTTTGCTGTCAGTGCCGGCTATCAACGCATTGAGATCCAAGGGATTAGCAAAGACGGCGCGGTATTTGCCGACATCGATCAGCTGGCGATTGGTGGCAGTGCAGTCGACAGCACCACCCAATTTATTCGCGACGAGTTTTATTGGGGGCGCCGCGGCCCGTCAGTGCATTTAAGTTACCCAAGCCCAACCAGCACTGCGATTGATTATTTCTATTCCGAAGTCACAGTGCCTGCCGGTCAAGACGTGATTGGCTCCTATTTTATGGCCAATGGTTTTGGCCAAGGTTATTTCGGTATGCAGGTGAACAGCGCCAATGAGCGACGGGTGTTGTTTTCGGTGTGGAGTCCAAATAACGCCGACGATCCAAGCCAAATTCCAGCCGATGAACGTGTCGTGTTGCTGCGCAAAGGCCCCAATGTGAACACCGGCGAATTCGGCAACGAAGGTGCCGGTGGCCAAAGTTATTTGATTTATCCGTGGCAAGCCAACACCACCTATCGGTTTTTACTCAAAGCGGTACCGACAGAGGGCAACAATACCGATTACAGCGCGTGGTTTTATGCCCCGCAAGCAAAGCAGTGGCAACTGATCGCCAGTTTCAGACGGCCAAAAACCAACACCTACGTCACGTCGATGCACTCGTTTTTAGAGAACTTCTTGCCCGACTATGGCAACCAGACTCGTTCAGCCCTGTATGGCAATGGCTGGGTGCATAGTGTTGACGGGCAATGGCACGCGCTGCGCCAAGCCACCTTCAGTTTTGATGACACGGCGCGGCGCAAATCGCGCTGGGATTATCAAGGCGGCGTTAGTGATGGGAAGTTCTACTTGAAAAATGGTGGTTTTTTTAATGAATTTACCGCCGAAGGCAGCAGCTTTACGCGCGGGGCGACTGATGCTCCGGTGATTGATTTCAGTCAGTTACCCTAATCTGACACGCTAGTACTTGTTGGCACACGGCTTTGCTGACGCAAAGCCGTTTGTCTTTTGTACCAAGAATTTACCTGCGAATTCGTGCATACTCGAACGTTAGTGATGCTGTAAAAAGAGCTGGTGCTTATGCAAATTCCTGCAACTCTTCGCCTTCGTTTTCAATTGATGTCTGCTGCAGACGCCAACTTGCTGTTTGACGTCGATCAAGACGAACAAGTCATGCTGTATATCAACGGCGGCCAGAAAAGCAGCTGGCAGGATATTGAGCAGCGCATGGTGCCGCGAATGAATGCATACCACAATCCGCAGCTCGGTTACGGCATTTATGCGGTGTTTGCAACGCAGGCATTGCCAAGCAAGCACAGTGGCGATCCAGCACTGCCCGAGCCGCTTTCTGCACAGCATAGCGCCGCCGACAGTTACCTAGGTTGGATCTTGGTGCGGCCGATGAATTTCTTTACCACAGGCGCAGAACACGACAATTTAGAGCTAGGTTGGCGCTTTAAACGCCATTGCTGGGGCCTTGGCATAGCCAGCGAAGCGGCAGCCGCTGTGGCAAACAGCGTGGTGGCGCAACGAGCACAACTAACATCCATCACGCCGGTCCAAGCGCTCAGTGCGATTGCATTGCCGGATAATCAAGCATCGATTGGCGTGATGAAAAAACTCGGCATGCAGTACGTCAAACGATATATCCATCAGGACCCACTAGGGGATTACGACGTGGTGTTGTATCGGAAGATGGTGGCAAGATAAGCACTGCAAACTTCGCTTATCGATCCCTGCTCGTGAGCAGTTGCCTATTTTGGTGGTGGAGGATTTTGCGGTCCTCCAAGAATGACGATGCCGGCACCTGATTTCGACGAAATGTCGTTAAGTAGTTGAGTTAATGCAACTTGTTGGCAGGCGGTTAAAAGATGCGGATAAAGCAGAATAAATTGTCCATTATTGGCAATTGCCTGCATGCTAGTGCTGACATGTATCGCTTGATGTAGCGTGTAAGTATTTGGGGTCGTTAGAACTTGGTAATCTGCATTGCTGATCACTTCGTCGTTGTCTGTTGTTGCCATTAAACATTCCTTTTTATTGTATCAATAATTGAACCAAAACACGTCTGGCTAAACTCATGTTCCGACAGAGGTTTCGCCAGATAAAACCCCTGTACCGTATCAACAGCGAGAGTTTGAATAAATGCAAACTCTGCCGCTGTTTCAACTCCTTCAGCGACAATGCTCAACTGCAACGCCTTGGCCATATCCACCATTGAACGCAATAAGGCTTGAGCCTTGTCCGTCGCGTGACAATCCCGTACAAATACCCGATCGATTTTTATCTCAGTCACTGGCATTTGCTGCAAATAGGCCAAGGATGAATAGCCAGTACCAAAATCATCGATCGACAATTTAAAACCCAGTTCTGCCAGTCGATGAATACGTTGCATCGTCGAGCCCGTATCCGCCATCGCCGCACTCTCGGTAATTTCAAAACACAAATCACTGGCCAGCGCGCCGCTTTCTTCGAGCATACTCGGCAGTTCATTCAGCAAATGATCGGAACTTAAATCCACAGTGGAAAGATTCACGGAAATCGTCATTGCCTGACCACTCGCTCGCCACTGCGCACTGCAGCGCATCGCATTGCGAACCATGCAACGGGTCAGTTCAGTGATGTGGCCGGTAGACTCAGCAAAAGGAATAAACGCCGCAGGCGATATGATCCCACGCTCAGGATGATGCCAACGGATCAACGCTTCGGCGCCATGGCAATGCTGAGTCTGACTGCAATACTGCGGTTGCAGGTACATTTGGATCTGCCCCGTCGCGACGGCCAGCCGTAGCTCTGAAAGAATCGTCAGATCGGCGATCTTGGCCTGCTGCATCTGCGGCAAATACTCTGCGTAATCTAGTTTTTGTTGCTGTGCATGCAATAAAGCCAATTCAGCATGTAAAAACGAGCGATGAACATTGCCAGATTCAAGCGGAGCCATCCCGACCGAAATACTGATATCAATAACCTGTCCATCGACATCTGCCGGCTGTGCAAACAGCTGCTTTAGTTCGTGTTGTAATTGCGATTTCCGTCGCTGGTCAAACAGCACTTGGAAAAAGTGATCACTATGACTACGCCCGGTCATCGCATATTTGATCGATGCTAACTTGCTGGCGACCTTCACCAGAACTTGGTCACCGACGTCAAAGCCAAGCGTTTGATTTATTTTGTGAAACCGGTCGATATTCACAGCAAAAACCAAACTACTCGGCCCATGTTGGGCATTCAAATACTGATCAGTTTGGGCAATTAAACGGCTGCGATTCGCGAGTCCAGTCAATGGATCTGCGCGTGCAGTGCGGATCACTACTTTGTTTAACAAATAGGCGTGGTAAGCCAAACTACAACTGTACAACGCAGGAAATGCGAGTTGTTGCAGTGTGTCCCAGAACGCTCCTTGCGGAAGCATGGACAATGAGTCGATATAGAGCTGCCGAAAGACGACTGCTTGTTGGGAAAAGAACTCCCAAGCAAACCCTTGACCAAACCAACGGCAAATTCGACTCAGACTCCACAAGACGTGGCCTGGCCAATAAAACAGAATCGCGGGGATCATGCCAATCGTGGCAATCACAGTGACCCAATTCCCTTGCTTAAAACTGCGTATCGCTAAGATCAGCAAAGCTAAATACCAGATACTTTGTCCAAACGCATTCATCACGTAGGTCGTGTTGAGATCAATGTAAAAGGTAACGGCAGTCGCAAGATACGCTATGTTAGCCAGCACAAGGGTGTAATAAGCGTTGCTGTGTTTGTTGTCTGTTCGAAACAGATCGAGTAGCAACAAACCATGACAAAAATTGCCAACCCAGCTGCCAAACACTATCAGATTGATGGCCGTAACGGACCACTGCCAATGCGTATGAATAAGGCCACTGCTATAGAAAATGAACGCGGCGTTTAATGCATTCATCAAAAAAAACAATAAATATTGTCGACGATGCAACAACAGCCAAAACATCAAAGATACAAAGCCAAAAGTTAGCAACACCGCACATTGCATCGAAATTAACGTCTCGTACTGACTATTCTGAGCGCTAAACGCAACCACATTGTTCGTACTGATGTCAGGATATTTATAGAGGACTAAATCTGCGGGAACTGCAATTTTGGCATAAAAAATCTGCGTGCCCCTTGTTGTGGGATACGCCGCTTGATTGGCGAATAACAACAGCCCTCGACTTTCCCCAAATTTTGACGAATGACCAATCACTTGCCCGGCGGTATTTCTCAATTCAAGGTCAAAACCTGGTAAGAAGAACTGCAGCAGTTCACCTTCTGCAAAAGTGCCTTGAATGCGAAACCAGCAGGGTTGATCTTTTTGCACGACGGCCAGCCCTGATTGCCAGGTCGTTACTTTGAGCGGGTCTGCATCTGTCGGTTGACATGAATGATCAATCGTCAATTCAGATGCTATGGCAGAGGTGGAAAAAATTATATATATCAGAAAGATACGCAGATAAAACATCAATAACCTCAGCACATGCATCCGTGTGTTCTGAGCAATACTGCGCACTTGCTAGATCATTGGAGAATTGGTCGTTACAACATAGGCATAGACGCCTTTTATCGTCTGTCAATATTGACGACGTTTCGACTATTCAGCTGCAATTGCCATACTCCCGCATATTTCTGGTCTCACAAGGTCTCCTTGCATCGAATGAAACGGTTATGCATGCAGCAAATGATATATTTTTGGGCAGAATATAATGGTCCATGCCGCAGTCAACTTCGCTGTTGTTGGTAAATCCAGCAACGCGGAAAAAAATCGCCGTTGATTCTGTGGAGCTTCGTCAGTCGTCGCAAAAGCATCTGGTATGACCAGTTAAAATTTAACAAATGTACCGCATTTTACATGGCTGACGATTTAGCGGCATTCTGCTGAAATTCGCCGCTATGTCGCGGTTTTCGCAGCAATATTTTGCAAAAGCCGCAACAAGCTAAAAGAAAATGCTTAGACATTGACTTAGATCACGGTACTTGGCCTTAGGTTGAATTGACTTTTTTCAACCAATTGACCGCAGTTGTAGATTGTCAGTCAGCAAGATCCGCTGCTATAGTCAGCGTTAGGGTCAGGTTCTTCCCTACTTTGGGGTTTTGACATGCGGTTTGTTCAACTTGTGCTTGCGGTACTTTATGTATTCGCCCTTTTATCGGGAACGACTAAGTCGGCATCCGAAGATTGGGTTGATAGTGCTGAAGCCAAGTTTTACAGCGAACAGTTATTGTCATCGAATACGTCCGCTAGCCTCGCTGAAGTGCTTGTTGACGACAAAAAGAAAGACAGCCCACCAGTTCTCACTTCTCATACTCTGCAATGGTCAGTCGAAGTTCATTCAACTTCGGTCGCTGGCTGCATTGAAAACCCTGTGCTCGGTCGGCCTGTGGTACAGGCTATGCCGCGCGCACCTCCGGTACTCATCGGTTAATTCAACACGAAGTTTGTATCGCATTCCCGATCTGCACACAGATCACGAGAGGTTATCATGAGAAAGCTTAACGTTTATACCGTTGATCATATTGATCATTTGGTCCGCCCTGCCGAGTTCAATGACACTAAATTGACTTCACCGGCACTGCAAATTTTCAACGATTTTAAAGTTTCTGCACCAGCGACAGTCGACTCCGACACACGTGCTTTGGATGCAGCAGAAATGTTCAAACATGAACACACCAGTATGAAACTGGTCGTTGACGCCAATCAAGAATTGGTTGGCTTAGTCAGCACTGACGAGCTGTCGACACAAAACATCATGCAACACGTCAGCAAAGACGTGAAAGCCACTGACTTGCTGGTATCTGATTTAATGCGCAAACGTGACGATATCATAGCGCTGTCGTATCAGCAGCTGCAGCACTGCACAGTCGGTGATGTGTTAAATACATTGCAGCACAATGGCGAACCCTATTGTGTGGTGATCGATTTGGATTCGCATCAAATTCGTGGCGTAATCAGCGCGCGCGAAATCGCTGATCGTCTGCATTTGCCGACCCCAGTAATCGAACCGAATCCGACATTTTTGTCGATCTTCGGCCAAATCTACGCTTAACCTCTTTGCTTGGGTTTTCGTTGATCTGGTTGGGAACCGGCCTATCGTCTGATCTCCAGCAGCACGATAGACCGGCAGGTCAGCGGATGGATGGGCGGCTTCGCCGCCCAGACTTCGTCGGATTACACATATTGCAAGCAAGCACTAAAATAAAGCCTTCCAAACAACACTTCCAATGCTGATTGAGTCAGCTTATAACCGCTCTGATTGCTTGCGCAAACGTCTGACTGACAACTCGCATCGGCTATTGCCTTAGTTGCCCGCCACATATTTCAACACTTTATCAGTTGCCGATGACAAAACGCCTGTCATTCATAGTAGCCGTCTTGCATCCGTTCCATTAACGAACGCAAATAATCCAAACCGTTATCCGCCCCCAGCGCTGTGATTGGAGCTTGCCCCATGGTGTAGGCATTGGCACTGGTTAGCCACTGTGCAAACAATCGATCTGAGCCAAAATACGACAGTCCTTGTTGGTAAAACTGCTCAGCTTCATAATTATCACTAACTTGCGAGCGAATTAACCGATAGGCGTTTTCCGATACAGTTGCCATAGATCCTCCTGCTGGATAGGGCTTGTCGGTTTACTATAGTTCAGCCTTTACTGTTGTACAAAAATGCAGCACCTCAAGACTACTGGTCTGGCCGCATTCGTATGTCTGTTGGCATTCACAACAAAGCAGGCCATGCTGGGAACAAACGCAATCAAGGGGAGCATACCATGCAAAGAATTCGTCAATTGCTGCAGTCTAGCTTGTGTGGTTTAGCTCTTTTCGGCAGCAGCATACTGCATGCGCAGCCCCTGCCACACGTCAGTGCAGGTACAGTTCAGCGAATTACCGATTTTCCATCTAAGTGGGTGCCCAAACGACATGTCGACGTGTGGGTACCGAGCGGTCTGCCCGCCGACCAAAAATATGCTGTGCTGTATATGCATGACGGCCAGATGTTGTTTGACAGCAAAGTGACGTGGAACCAGCAAGAGTGGCAGGTCGATGAAGTCGCCCAACGCTTAATTAGCGAAGGCAAAGTTCAACCCTTTATTGTGGTTGGGGTGTTTAATGGCGATACGAATCGACATGCGGAATATTTCCCTGCAAAGCCGTTTGCCGCACTGCCTAAAGCCACTCAGCAACAGTACTATCAGCTAAAACGTGACCCAGCCCATGCGCTTTTTAGCCAAGCGATTTATTCAGACAACTATCTAAAATTCTTGGTACAAGAGCTCAAACCCTATATTGATCAACACTTTCCGGTGTACACCGACCGCGACCACACCTTTGTGATGGGCTCGAGTATGGGCGGGCTTATTTCGATGTATGCACTGAGCGAGTACCCGCAAGTGTTTGGCGGTGCAGCCTGTTTGTCGACCCATTGGCCAGGTATTTTTAATCAAGAGAATAATCCAGTGCCTGCACAATTTTTCAGCTATATGCGCCAGCATTTACCTAAAGCGAATAGTCGCAAACTGTATTTTGATTATGGCGACCAAACGCTTGACGCTTGGTATCCGCCACTGCAACAACAAGCCGACAAGGTGCTAACAGAGCTTGGTTGGCAAGCACCTATGTGGCACAGCCAGTTTTTTAAAGGTGCAGCGCACAGCGAGGTGGACTGGGCAAAACGTTTAGATATTCCGCTGACGTTTTTGTTCGGCAAACCGACTGGCGCGCCATAAACACAGCTAAAGCAGTGCTAGTCCAACATACCCCAAGTCGCAGTTAACTAGTCTTAGCAACAGCCACAGCTGAACGAGTCGCCGGCCAGCTGCTGGTGATCGAATTGCCCTATGTCGCGTACCCAGTTGCATCAGCAAAGAGGTGCGACATGCAACAAGTCTTGATTATTGGTTACGGTGGCATAGGGGCTGCGCTGGCGGCGCATTATCAGCAACAAGGAGCAGAAGTGACTGTCGCCAGTCGGCAATCGCCACCTGCTGATCCGCAGTTGCAATGGCAGCAAGTCGACGAACAACAGCTAGCTCAACCATTACCTTGGCTGCCAGCATTATTACAGCAAGCGCCAACTCTAGTGATTTGTACTATTGGTCTGTTGCACGACGGCGCGTTGCAACCGGAAAAAAGCATCCGTCAATTGCAGGCGCAGCAGTTAGCGCAGGTACTACACCACAATGTAACGCTACCGCTGTTATGGTTACAGCAGTTTGCCGCCAGCATTGAGCGGAGCCAGCCACACAAATTTCTGGTGTTGTCGGCCAAGGTTGGCAGCATTGCAGATAATCAGCTTGGTGGCTGGTATAGCTATCGTGCCAGCAAGGCCGCACTGAACATGGCGGTGAAAACCTGTGCCATTGAACTAAAACGCAGCGGTTTTCGCAGTTTGCTCGTGGCTGTTCACCCAGGGACGACCGATTCTAACTTGTCCAAACCTTTTCAGCGTGGCTTAGCCGACGGCCAGCTGCAAACACCGGCACAAACCGCCGCCCGACTGGCGAATGTCGCAGCACAGCTGATCCCGGCGCAACATGGTGCCTTATTGAATTGGGACGGGCAAGTGCTGCCGTATTAGCAGGCAGCATGTATCTCGAGTCGCTGCCGGGCTGCGTTAACAAAACTGCCCAGCCACCCATCCCGAACTCCAGGCCCACTGGAAGTTGTAGCCGCCTAACCAGCCGGTGACATCAACCACTTCGCCAATAAAATACAGCCCTGGCTGCTTTTTCGCTTCCATGGTTTTGGACGATAACTCGTTGGTATCGACGCCGCCCAAGGTCACTTCTGCTGTCCGATACCCTTCAGTACCGTTGGGCCGAAACACATAGTGCTGCAAGCTTTCCGCTAAACGAGCGGCACTTTTGGCGTTGAGTGCTTTCAGAGGTTGGTTTTGGTACACGCCAAGCTCAAGCAACTTTTCCGCCAAGCGTTTTGGCAACAAACGTGACAAAGCGGTTTTCAGCTCTTGCTCTGGATGCTTTTGTTGTAATTCGATCAAGACTTCGGCCAGATCTTGCGACGGTAGCAAATTGACGGTGACTTCATCGCCAGGGGTCCAGAAACTGGAGATCTGCAAAATTGCTGGGCCGCTTAAACCACGGTGTGTAAACAACATATCTTCCGCAAACAAGGTGTCGTTGGCACTGGCGGTGACCGGCAACGACAAGCCGCTTAACTCTTCAAACACCGCTTTATCGGCGGGTTGCCACGTCAGCGGTACCAGCGCAGCTCGCAGTGGTAATACTGGTAAACCAAATTGTTCCGCCACTTGATAACCAAACGGCGTCGCGCCCAAATTCGGCAAACTTAACCCGCCGCTGGCGATCACTAAGCTTTGACATTGGCGAGTCAGTTCGCGGCATTGCACCTGATAGCCTTGTTCATCATGGCTAATTTGGATGATCTCTTGTTGTAGTGCGATCTGCACGCCCGCTTTGTCACATTCGGCCTGCAACATATCGACAATATCTTTGGCGCTGTCGTCACAGAACAACTGACCCAGCGTTTTTTCATGGTAGGCAATGCCGTACTGCTGCACTAACGCAATAAAATCCCACTGGGTGTAACGGCTCAGTGCCGACTTGCAAAAATGTTTGTTAGCCGACAAATAGTTGGCGGGTGAAGCGTAAATATTGGTGAAATTACAACGACCGCCACCAGACATCAGGATCTTGCGGCCGATCCGTTTGCCGTTATCCAGCACTAAGGTACGACGGCCACGTTTGGCGGATTCAATGGCACAGAACAGCCCTGCTGCGCCAGCTCCAATCACAATGACATCCCATTGCTGCATAACTCACCCTTTCAGCGAAAAACCCGCATTGTCGTTTACCCACCTAAAAATGGCAATTTTTGCGAAAACTGTGACTAAAAATTCACAAATTCGTGGCAGCAACATGACATTTCGCGCAAAAAATCGATCGTTTTTAATACCTTATGGGAATATCTTATTCTTTTTAGTAATCAACAGCTATTTGTAATTATTTGTAAAAATTCTAATAAAATCTGTGCCTTAGATGCAGATCCAGCACGATCGTCATCGACAGTTCTAGTTTCACAAATTTTAACAAAGTACCTTTATTGAAAACATTTGTAAATTTTCACCTCTTTACAGCACAAATCTGTTGATGAATTATTGCTCAAACCCGCCAACTAACGGTCAAACCATAACAATGAGCGGGCACTGTCCAGGCAACACAAACACGCAACGAGAACCGAAAAATGTCTAAGAACATGTTCAAATTAAACAAAATTACCCTCGGAACCCTGACAGCCCTGATGTTGACACCAGCTTTTGCTGCCAACATCGGCACAGGTAAAATCGTTAAGCCAATTGCAGTGGAAGCAGCAACTGAAGCCCCAACTCGCTTCATTGTTACCTATAAGGATGGTTCACAAGCCGTTTCAGCATCCGCTGTCGGCGTTGATAGCAACTCAGTTGCTGGCAAAAAACAAATTAAAGACCACGTTGAGTCTCAACTGTCAGGTTTGGCAGGTGAATCACTGAAGTACGTGCGTGAGATGGGCTTGGCACAACACCATGTAGTGCGTGCAGACCGTCATTTATCAGACAAAGAAAAATCAAACGTGATCAATGCTCTGCGTAACGATCCAAACGTTGCCAGCGTGGAAGAAGACCGCATGATGCACGCGTTTGCTACGCCAAACGATGCCCAATACACCAGCCAATGGCATTACTTCGAAACTACCGGTGGTTTGCGTGCGAACACCGCATGGGACCAAGCTACCGGTGCAGGCGTGACTGTGGCAGTTCTGGATACTGGCTACCGTCCACACGCTGACTTAGCAGCCAACATCGTTGGCGGCTATGACATGATTTCTGACAGCTTTGTCGGTAACGACGGCGACGGTCGCGATTCAGATGCCAAAGACCCAGGTGATTTCATCAACGTGGGCGAGTGTGGCGGTGGTCAACCGACTTCATTCCAAAGCTCTAGCTGGCACGGTACTCACGTAGCAGGCACCATCGCCGCAGTTACTAACAACGGTACTGGCGTGGCAGGTGTTGCTTACGGTGCAAAAGTAGTTCCAGTTCGTGTACTGGGTAAATGTGGTGGTTACACCTCAGATATCGCCGACGGTATCATTTGGGCCTCAGGTGGCACAGTGTCTGGTGTTCCAGCCAACCCGAACCCAGCCAAAGTCATCAACATGAGCTTAGGTGGTTCAGGTGCGTGTGACACCACCACGCAAGCGGCGATTAACTCAGCCCGTTCACGTGGCACTGTGCTGGTGATTGCTGCCGGTAACGACAACAGCAACGCCAACAACTTCAACCCAGGTAACTGCGCTGGCGTGGTCAACGTAGCGTCAGTGAACCGTTCAGGCGGCCGTGCTTATTACTCCAACTACGGTACTTCAGTTGACGTAGCGGCTCCAGGCGGCGCACAAAACTCAGCGAACGACTCAAACGGCGTATTGTCGACTCACAACACAGGTTCAACCACACCAGGTTCAGACACTTACACCTACATGCAAGGCACCTCAATGGCCGCTCCGCACGTCGCTGGTGTAGCTGCATTAATCCTGCAGAAAAAACCAACGGCAACGCCAGATGAAGTCGAAAGCATCCTGAAAACCACCACTCGTGCGTTCCCAGCAACATGCACCAACTGTGGTACTGGTATTGTTGATGCCAACGCAGCAGTGACTAAAGCTGCAGGCGGCACTACAGGTGGCACTACACCTGTGACTTCAACGACCAGCAACATTACTGTGGCCAAGAGCGCGTGGAAGTACTACACGCTAGTCGTTCCAGCGGGTAAAACATCACTGACCATCAGCACTTCTGGTGGTACTGGTGATGCGGATCTGTACGTTCGTAAAGGTGCGCAACCAACCAGCACTGCTTACGACTGCCGCCCGTACAAAACGGGTAATGCTGAGACTTGTACTTTCACCAACCCAACTGCAACCACGTACTACATCGGTATCTACGGTTACAGTGCGGTGTCTGGTTTGACGCTTAAAACCAGCTACCAATAATTTAACCTGCTGATTAACGTGCAAAAGCCCCGAATTTTCGGGGCTTTTTTATCTAGGTAGCTTTTGCTAAACAACTGCACATGATTCGACATTGGCCCGCACAGCCTAGGCAATAAACAAATCCCATCACCTACACAAACTTCGTTGCAGACAAGTAACCTAGTTCGGTCATCCGCAATTAGTGCGCTTGATACCCCAGCAATAGTTGCTGCCAAGCAGCATCATCAAACGCAAAGTTTGGATACTTCCCCGCTTCTTTGCGAAAGCTGCGCAATAATCGCTCGAGCGTTTGCTGCTGCCATTGCTGGCCTTGGCGGATGCCACATTTATCAAAATCAATCAGATAGAACTGGCCTTGGCGGTCTTGCAAAATGTTGTGGCAGTTTAAATCGGAGTGCCATACCTGCAGCCGATGAAACCGCGCAATCAAGTGGCCAAGCGCTTGCCAGTCTGTAGCGGTTAACGCTTGTTGCTGCAGCAGCTGACATAGATCGGTGGCGCCATCGATGCGTTTAATCAAGATATCCGCTGAGAAGCCGCCAGCGCGCTGTTGGTAACGGGCCGCCACAGGTTCAGGCACTGGCAGCCCGAACAATCGCAACCGTTGCAATAAACGACATTCGGCAAAGGCGCGACTTTGCGCCACTGGCACTTGCCAAAACCAATCGCGCAGCACTTTGCCAATCAGGCCACCACGATAATAGTGCCGCAGCACCCACTGCGGCGACGGCTCCGCCGTCGGCTTGACGAAATACACCGTATTGCGCCCGGTCGACTGACCTGTGATGGCATCAAGCTGCTGCCAAGTGCTGGCCTGCTGCCACTGTACAGGTACATGTTGTGAGGTATACAGCTCGACGTGCTCCGCCGCGCTGATTTGCAACCGACTGGGTTGCCACTGCTGCTGCAGCAAATCGATCGTCCGCACCGCCGCGCCACCTTGTTGCTGATACAACACCAAGCCACGGCGTGCCATCTCCGCTGTATCTTGCGGTTGTGCGGCAAGCGTTAACAGGCATTGTGCCAATTCGTCCGCATCACGGGCGTAACGCACCGCATCGGCGCGCTCGAGCGCAGCAAAGGCTTTGGCAAAATTAAACACGTGTGGACCGGAGATCACAGGCTTGCCTAAACACATGGCTTCCAGCGGGTTGTGGCCGCCGCGTTCAATCAAGGAACCGCCAATAAAGATAAAATCGGCTGCTTGGTACCACAACATCAATTCACCCATGGTATCGCCCAGCAGCACCTGCGTGTCAGCCTGTACCGCTTGTTGCAACGACCGCCGGACACATGACAGCTGGCGCGCACTGATGAGGTCGGCGACCGCTTGAAAGCGCTCTGGGTGACGCGGCACCAAAATCAACAATAAGTTGGGGATGGCCAGCCGCGCTTTAGCAAACGCAGCAAGCACTATTTCGTCTTCGCCGGCATGCGTGCTGCCGGCGACCCACACCGGGCGTTGCCAAGTCGTCGTTAGAGCGGCGGCGCGCTCGGCTAAATCGTCAGCGATGCGCATTTCAAATTTCAAGTTGCCGCATACAGTCGCAAGCTCACGCCCTGCTAAGCGGTTAAAGCGCCGCGCCGTCGCCAGATCCTGCGCCGCGATGGCACTGATGTTGCCAAGTACCGGGCGCATCAGCCACAACACCTTGCGATAACCACGCGCCGAACGCGCCGACAAACGTGCATTGGCTAGGAGTAAGGGGATCCGATCTTTCGCCGCTTGCGCCACTAAATTTGGCCAAATCTCGGTTTCCAGCAGCACGATCAGCTGCGGCTGCAGTTTGTTTAAGAAGCGGCGACTGGCGCCTGGGGTATCTAGCGGTAAATAGTAGTGATGCACCCGTGCAGCAAAACTTTGTTGGATCCGGGCAGAACCGGTCGGTGACATGCACGTCACGGTCAGCGGCAACTGCGGATACTGGGCAAGTAACCGTTCAATCAGCGGCGTCGCAGCCACCACTTCGCCCATCGACACCGCATGCAGCACGATGCCGCCCTTGGCACTTTGTGGTACATGCTGCCATGCCAACCGCTCGGCTAAACGCTGACGATACGTGCGATCGGCGCGACTGCGCCAGACAAACGACAGCAGATAAAACGGACGCGCCAAATACACCAACAGGCTGTATAGCCACAAAATCCAATGCACGTCACGCCCTCTCATCTGACTAAAAACCTCAATATCAGCGTGATCATACAAAGGAAGCGCGCCGAATACCACCAAGCACAGGTACTCGATGCCAAACTGCTGGCCGTCACTTAACCCACTTGCAGCATCTTGTGCTTATTCATTCAGCCAACATTTTATTTTTGCCTGCGCGAACTCGCAGTCTGTACGACCTGCCGAGCCACGGGCAATTCAGCAAACGGCTACGCGACGGCGTGTTCGCCGGCCACTGCACAGCCAACGTCCTGATCCACCACTTGTTAGATCCAAAAACTTTGATCAAACGCAAATGAGAATAAGATCAAATTTCAAATGAGAATAATTCGTGTTATATTGCGCGCCAAATTTGCTATCCCGCAGTCTTGTTGGAGTTTGTTATGGTTCGTCGTCATTCGTCTTTTGTTGCTCGCGCGGTTCGGTTGGCGCTGTGCGCAGCTCCGGTTGTCACTACGTTGCACGCTGCGGCCGAAGATGCGCCGATCGAGCGAATTGAAGTGGTCGGCCAATCACAAAAATACCGTATGGACAGCAGCAGCACCGCCACCAAAACCAACACCTTGTTGCGCGATACCCCGCAAGCCATTTCGGTGGTGACGGAAGAACTTGCCAAAGACCAAGCGATGCAAAACATGGCTGACGTGGTGCGTTACGTCCCCGGTGCACAAATGGCGCAAGGTGAAGGTCACCGCGACGCGCCTATCCTGCGCGGCTCGGCCACCACTGGCGACTTCTTTATCAACGGCGTGCGCGACGATGCGCAGTACCTCCGTGACCTGTACAACGTCAAACGAGTCGAAGTGCTCAAAGGCCCAAGCGGTATGATTTTCGGTCGTGGCGGTTCAGGTGGCTTGATCAACCGCGTCACCAAACAAGCGGATTGGTCCGCCGGCAAATCAGTAGACCTGACCTTAGGTAGCTTTGATCAAAAACGCGCTACGACCGACTTAAACCACGCGATTAATGATGAACTAGCCGTGCGTTTGACGGCGATGTACGAAGATAGCGGCAGTTTCCGCGATTACATGGACCTAAAACGCAAAGGCATTAACCCGACAGTCAGCTTAAAACCGTCGGATGACACCTTAATCCAATTTAGTTTTGAGCACATGGAAGACAACCGCACCACCGACCGTGGTGTGCCATCCGTTGCGGCAACAAAACGCCCGCTGGACACGCGCCGTGGCCAATTTTTTGGTAAACCAGCCGATAGTTTCTCAACCATCGAAGCCGATGGTTTTAACCTAGACATCACACATGAAATCAATAGCCAGCTGTTGATCGCCAACCACACGCGTTACGCTTATTACGACAAGTTGTACCGCAATGTGTATCCAAATAGCTTTAACGCGGCAACCCAAAAAGTGGCGTTAGCTGGTTACGAAAGTTCGACCTACCGCAAAAACTTGTTGAACCAAACCGACATTACCGCAGATTTCAGTACGGCAGGCATCAACCACACCTTGTTGACGGGTTTTGAATTCAATGTTCAAGACACCGACAACCTCCGCTATACCGCGTATTTCCCGACGGCAACCAGCGTCAATGTTGACGTCGCCGACCCTATCTACACCGGTGATGTAGTGTTTAAACAAAGCGCCAGCGATGCCAACAACCACAGCGACGCCAGCACTAAAGCCGCCTATTTACAAGACCAAATCGAGTTGTCTGCCAGCTGGCAAGCGCTGGTTGGCGTGCGTTATGACCATTTTGAAAACACCTTAACCAACTACCGCAATGGCGCTGTGGTGGAAAGCGTCGATAACTTAGTCTCGCCACGTGCCGGGTTAATTTATAAGCCAGCTGAACAAGTGTCGGCCTACGTCAGCGTCAGCAAATCCTATGTGCCACGCGCCGGTGACCAGTTGTCGTCCCTGAGCGTGTCGAACGCCAGCCTTGACCCAGAAGAATTCCGCAATAAAGAAGTCGGTGTGAAATGGGATCTGACGGAAGATTTCAGCCTCGCCAGCGCGGTTTATCAATTAGATCGCACCAACGTGGCGGTCACAGATCCAAGCGACTCCAGCAAACTAGTGCTGATGGACGGTCAGCGAGTCAAAGGGTTAGAGCTTGAATTCAATGGCGAATTAACCGACCAATGGAACCTGCTGGCTGGGTATGCGTACCAAGACTCTGAAGTGCTGAACTCGGCCAACAGCGCAATGGGCGCCAACGCCGGCAATACGCTGCCACAAGTCCCGAAACAAACGTTCTCGTTGTGGAACCGCGTCGATGTGACGGATCAATGGGGCTTTGGCGTCGGTTTCACCGCACGCAGTAAAGTTTACGCCAATGCGGACAACTTAGTGACGCTGCCAGGTTACGGTCGCTTGGACGCCGCCGCTTATTATTCACCTGTCGAGGCGGTGAAAATCCAATTAAACGTCGAAAATCTGTTGGATAAGCACTATTACGCCTCGGCACACACCAACAATAACATTATGCCGGGTTCACCCACCGCGGTACGTTTGGGTGTCAGTTACAAGTTCTAAGACGACCACGCGTCAGCACAAAAAGCCTGCATTGCAGGCTTTTTTATGCGCCCGGGCGGCCCCCACAGCAATTGCGACACGTCCAAACATTTTGCTGAAAGTTTTTGCACCAAAGTTCGGTCTTTTCCGTAGACACCTTGTCGTGTTCTTGTGGAGAGCAAACATGCAATTTTGGCGATGGGTATTAATTAGCACCGGAGTACTGCTCGGCAGCTGGGTCTTTCAAAGCATCGGTAGTGATCAAGCGCAAAGCGGCAGTCTAGCAGCGGCGCAGGACATGCCAGCTACCAAGCAAGTTGACAGCATAGTGCTGGGTGCCGGCTGTTTTTGGGGCGCCGAAAAACGCTACGCCGCCATTCCGGGCGTGCTGGATGCCGTTTCTGGTTATGCCGATGGCCACGGCATCAAGCCCAAATACAGCGAGATCACCAAAGAGCGCTACAAAATGGACCCAAACAACTACGCGGAAGTGGTGAAAGTTACGTTTGACCCCAGCAAAGTCAGCTTGCGGGATATCCTCATTCGCTACTTTGAAAGCCATGATCCCACCCAAGGCTATCGCCAAGGCAACGATATTGGCACCCAATACCGTTCGGTGATCCTGACGCAAAACGACTCGCAAGCGACCCTGGCGCGTGAACTGAAAGCCTTGTATCAAACAGAGCTCAGTAAAGCCGGTTTTGGTGCTATCACTACCGAGATTAAACCGCTGACAGAATTCTTTGCCGCCGAGGATTATCACCAAGATTATCTGGTGAAAAACCCCAATGGTTATTGCCCTGATCACAGCACTGGCGTGAAGTTTTTAGAAAGCGCCAAGCCAATCGCCGTCGACAACAGCGCCTTGTTGCAAGGCAAACACATCGTCGTGATTGAAGCTGAAGGCTATTGCCCTTATTGCGAAAAATTCCGCCAAGATGTCACAGACGGCTATCGCGGCGCGGTGCCGCTGCATCACAGAACCGCCACCCAGCTGCAAGGGTTAACGATTAAAACACCGACCTTTGCCACGCCAACCCTGTTGTTTTTAGAAAACGGCAAGGAAGTGTTTGGGCACCAAGGTTATGTCAGCAGCGCCGAATTCTACAAAGCGCTAGGTGCCTTTAGTTTGGGCGATAGCGAAGCCTTCAAAGTGGCGTTTTTACAAGGCACAGACGACCGGTTTTGCAAGCAATACGATTTGTTTAAACACACGCCGGACGGTTATTTTGTCGATAAGCTCAGCGGCGAAGCCTTGTTTGATACCCAGCACCGGTTTAATTCCGGTACCGGCTGGCTGAGCTTTACCGAGCCGGTGAAAGGCGCGACTACGGAGCATCCAGACCACAGTTATGGCATGGATCGCATCGAAGTACGCGCCAAACGCAGTGGCATCCATTTGGGCCACGTGTTTCCAGATGGCCCTAATGGCAAGTTGCGGTATTGCATCAATGCCACGGTGCTGGACTTTGTGGCGCGGGACCAGTACCAGAAAACATCCCATCGCTAGTCCACATCGAATCTAACCAGTTGTACATAATCAGACTATAAGACGCGGCAGCCAATAAACGCTGCCGCGGCTCGGCGACGCGATTGTCCAACCAAATCTTTGGAAAAGGCCCCATCAACGACACTGCGCCTTGTTCGACCCCTTCGGCACTAAACGCCATGCCGTGCACACTGTAAGGGCCGGCCCAGCTGGTTTGCTCCCAGCGGCCTTGCGACAACATTTGCAGCCCTTTCAGCACACTAAGCTCGACTGGCGCTGTGCCATGACGCAGGCGCATCCGCGCTGGCTTATCTGTTGGCGTATCAATCAATAATTCGGAAATTTGGCCGTTTTCGGTGATCACGCAACCTAAGGTGCTTTGCTCACGGTGATGCGAATATTCCGAAGGTCGGTTGTCATTTCCACGCTCATACACAGTTTCAGTTTCCACCGACAACAACCGACACTGGCTATGCACAGTGGCGCCATGATGTTTTAAATCAAACGAAAACTCCCGTTGCGTCATTAAGCGGTTTTGGTCCCAAAAGCCAGGGTAATTGTCTCGAATATCAAACACTAAGAATAAAAACGCCGCGTTTGCCACATCTTTACCCCAGTCTGCGATCGTCCGATCGATTGGCACTGTAGTGGTTTCACTCCAACTAAAATCAACGTTATCAACGCTAAAATCGCCAAACACTTGGTGGTAACTTTTGTTGTCGACGTAACCACGCGGCTGCACCACGTTATACATAGTGGCACGGCTGTTTAAATCGGGACTGATGTTGACCTTCATATCGTCGATGGTGCGACAGCCAATTAAACTGCACGCTAATGCCGTCATGGCGGCGACAATGGATTTGTTCATGCTGGTTGTTCCTGAATATCTGCGGATCACAGACAACTGATTACAGAGTCTTTACGAAAGTCGTACAGAATTACACAACAGTCTGACATTTTGCTGAACAAGTGGATAGAACAGACTTGCCGTTTTTTTAAGCAACCGCGTACACTGCACTAAATCAGGAACACTTGAACAGAAACAAGGATTAGCTGTGACGCGACTGCTCTTTTTGCTGATAGCGGCTAAGTGGCGCCGCTTTGGTTACCTCTGGTCGATGCTGCTGCTCAGCCACCTCTGCTCTGCAGCTGAATCTTTGCCGCTGCGGATTATCACGGTCGACGAACCGCCAGCCAATTATCTAGCCGGTAATGAACTGCAAGGTTATTCGATCGAGATCGTCCGTGCCGTGCTGCAGCAGTTAAACCTCAATCCAACAATTGAAGTCTTACCTGAAGACCAAGCGTTACACATTGCCAACACTCGGCCTAATGTATTGCTATTTACCTTTTCCCGCACGCCTGAACGCGAAGACAGGTACGTCTGGCTGCTACCGGTGCTGCGCAAACGTTGGCAGTTGTTTCTCCCCGTCGGTGAGCTGCAGAAAATTCGTACCCTCGATGACGTACCGAGCTTGCAAAAAGTCGGCGTGGTACGCGGCGATGTGCGCGAACAGTTTCTAAAGCAACGGCGACTGACCAATTTAGTCAGTACATCATCGCCTAAACAGGCCTTATTTATGCTGCAACAACAACAGCTTGATGCATTCGCCTCCAGTCAAATGGAAGTCGACATGCTGTGGCAACACCTCGATTTACCCGGCGTCAAACCGGCAGCGGCCTTGTCTTTTGGCCATTCCGATGCCTATTTGTTGTTTTCTACCGGCACAGATCCAGCCTTGGTGGCGCAGTGGCAAAAAGCGCTGAGCCAACTTAGAGTGCAAGGCACCTTGCGCAAAATCGCCTTGGCCTGGCAAGACAAACTCACGCAGTATTCAGGTCACACGCCAAGATTATTGCCTGGCGACTGGTTGGAATATTAAGGTCAATTCGGCAGAACCTTGCGAGAATTCAGCCTGTTAGTCAGCGTCGCACCCGCCGTTGCTTTGCGGTATACTGAGTTCTTTTGCCAAAGGTCTGACAACTGATGCCCAACGCCCCGACTATCTTGATGATCCCGGTCTCGAGCCCCAGCGGCATCGGCGAGTACATGCGTTGTTTGATCATTGCCGAAGCGCTGAAAGCCCAGCACCCCGACTACAACATTCGATTTGTGCTCAATCGCCACGCGCCATCTAGCCAGCAGTGCCCGTTTCCAGTGCATTTGCTGGACAATTCCGCTACCAAAGAAAAAGCCGCCGTCAAAGCCATTCTCGATGAGACTCAGCCTGATTTAGTGATTTTTGACTGCTCTGGCCGCGCGTCGCAAGCGCGTTACGCCAAAAAGCTCGGTGCCAAAGTGGTGTTTGTGTCGCAGCACAAGAAAAAACGCGCCAAAGGCTTTGCGCTAAACCGGTTAGTCGCGCTCGACGCGCATTTGATCACCCAGTTTAAGTTTATTGACGGCGATGTAAGCCCGCTGGAGCGTTTTAAACTGCGCTTATTGAAAAAACCGGCGCCGCTGTTTACCGGCCCGGTGTTTGCCGAACCTGCCGGTCACTTGCCTGCACATGTCGATGGCTTAGAAGGCCCACATTTTAGTTTATGGGCAGCCGGTGGCGGCGGTCATACCTTAAACGGTCTAAGCGCCACCGAGGTGTTTTATCAAGCGGCATTAAAAGTCGCCACGCCCGAGCAACCGGCGGTGTTTATCACCGGTGGCAACTTCAAAGGTGAACTGCCATCGACACCGCAAATCACCGTACTGCGTAGCGTGCCGAATCGCGATTTGATGACCCTCATCGCCAACGCCAACTTGGTGGTATCAGGCGGTGGCGATATGATGGGCCAAGCCATAGTCTTGGGGCGCAATATCGTCGCTGTGCCGGTCGCGAAAGATCAACCAGACCGCGTCTTTGCGTGTGCTACCGAAGGTTTAGTCCGCCCAGCCACTTTTAGCGTCGATGACCTAGCGCAGCAATGCCAAAAGGCACTCGAGCAGCCGCTTTCACCCAATTTACAGCAACAACCAGGCCTTGCCTTGGTGCTACAAGATATTCAACGGTTATTGGCTTTGGCCAACCGCGCTTAACGAGGATAGACAATGAGTCAAGCTGCTAGTTTTTTCCAAGCCTTAGAACGCCACCGCCAAGCCTTTGCCACGGTAGAACACTATGCCGATGACTGCCAAACGCTACTCAATCAAGTGGTCGCTTGTCTTAAAGCCGGCGGCAAGGTGGTGTGGATGGGCAATGGCGGCAGCGCAGCCGACAGTCAGCACTTAGCGGCCGAATTTATGGTGCGTTACAAAGCTGAACGTGGCCCACTGGCGTCGATCGCGCTGACCACCGACACCTCGATTTTAACGGCGCACGCCAACGACTATCACTTCGACACCGTATTTGAACGCCAAGTGCGTGGCATAGTGCGGCCACAAGACGTGGTGATTGGCCTGACCACGTCTGGCAAAAGCCCTAACATCAACTTAGCGCTGCAAGCAGCTAACGAACTGGGCGCTTTCACGGTCGCGTTGACCGGTCGCGACGGCGGCTTGGTCAAAGACATCGCGCGGTTACCGATCATTGTCAAAAACGATGAAACCGCGCGCATTCAAGAAGTGCATATGTTTATCGGCCATTGGTTGTGCGAAGCACTGGACCAGGTGCTGGCCGGCTAACTCGCGCCACGCAGCCAGACAGCAGCAACCAATGCAGTACGAAAAAAGTACGAATAAAGAAAGTACAGAAATAAAAAGTACGAAAATAAAAAGTACGGAAGTAAATCATGATTGATATCAGCCGCTTAAACCATTTGTCCGACGCCCGCGTGCTCGTGGTCGGTGACGTGATGCTCGACCGTTATTACCAAGGCGATACCCAGCGCATTTCGCCAGAAGCGCCGGTGCCGGTGGTGCGCGTCAACAAGGTGGAAGACAAAGCCGGTGGCGCCGCCAACGTCGCGCGCAACATTGCGCATTTAGACGCCCGCGTCGGTTTGTTGGGCTTGATCGGTCGTGACAGCAATGGCGAAAGTTTAAAAGCCATTTTGGCGCAAGACGGCATCGCCTCTGAGCTGCTTGAACAAGACGCCCAACCGACTATTGCCAAAATGCGCGTGATCTCCCGCCATCAACAAGTGGTACGACTGGATATCGAACAAAACTTTGCCCCTGCCCAAGCACAAGCCTTGGCCGAGCGAGTACAGCATGTGCTGGCCGATTATGACTTTGTACTGATCTCCGATTACGCCAAAGGCTCGCTCGCCGCGGTCGGTCGTATTATCGACACCGCCAAAGCGGCCGGCAAAACCGTGCTGGTCGACCCGAAACAAGCCGATTTAAGCGTCTATCGCGGCGCCGATATTATCACGCCGAATTTGTCCGAATTCCGCTTAGCCGGTGGCGACACCTCAAGCGAAGAGGCCATGTTTGCCAGTGCGCGCCTGATGTTAAGCCGCTGCGGCATTGGCGCTATGTTGTTGACGCGATCCGAACACGGCATGACGCTGATCACACCAACCGAGACGCATCATTTCCCAGCGCAAGTACTGGAAGTCAGCGACGTCACCGGCGCCGGTGACACCGTCATTGCCACCCTCGCCGTGATGCTCGGTGCTGGCATGGCACTGCCGCAAGCGGTGGAAGTGGCCAATTTAGCGGCCGGCCTAGTGGTGGCCAAGTTAGGGGCGGCGACTGTGTCGCCACAAGAACTGGCGGCCAAACTGAATTCGCATTTGTTCTCGCAAGGCGATGTGTATTTGACGCCGTTTGACAAAGTGCTGCAACACATTGAATTTGCCAAACAAAATGGCGAGCGTATCGTCTTTACCAACGGCTGTTTTGATATTTTACACGCCGGTCACGTGCGTTATTTAGCGCAGGCCAAAGCACTGGGCGACCGCCTAGTGGTCGGCTTGAACAGTGATGCGTCGATCAAACGCCTGAAAGGCGAAACGCGACCGGTCAACCCGTTGGATGAACGCGCCACCGTGCTGGCATCCTTGGCGTCGGTCGATTGGGTGCTGCCGTTTGGCGATGATCTCAGCGAAAACGACACGCCACTGCAGCTGATTTTAAAGGTCAAACCGGACGTGTTGGTCAAGGGCGGCGATTACACCATTGCTGGCATCGTTGGGGCGAACGAAGTGTTAGCCGCCGGTGGCGAGGTCAAAGTGCTGCAGTTTGTCGATGGCTGCTCGACCAGCAACATCATCAGTAAAATCAAAGGTTAAGCATGGCAAGCGCTCCTCAGTCGATTTGCATTTTACGCTTATCCGCCATTGGCGACGTCTGCCATGCGGTTGCTGCGGTGCAAGCGCTACAACGGCATTTTCCGGGCGTACCGATCACCTGGATCATCGGCAAGGTCGAAGCCATGTTGCTTGATGGCTTGCCGGGCGTTGACTTGGTGGTGTTTGATAAAAAACTCGGCCGCAAGGCCTACAGCGATTTAGCCCACAAGCTCGGTGGCCGCGAATTTGACGTGCTGCTGCATATGCAAGTGGCGTTTCGCGCCAATGTCGCGTCGCTGTTTATCAAAGCCAAACGCAAAATTGGCTTTAACTGGACGCTGGCCAAAGAATTACACGCGCTGTTTATGCGCGAACGGATTGCCCCGCAGCACCAACCGCATGTGCTGGATGGCTTTGCCGGGTTTGTCCGCCATTTAGGCGTGCCGTTTTTACAACAGCCCGGCGATGTGCCGGTGTGGCAAATGCCGATCACCGACGAGCATCGCGCCTGGGCCAAAGCCCAGCTGCTCAAGCAGTTGCCTAAGCAGGTAACAGACCAGCACACGCCGCTACGCGGCCACCTAGTAATAAGCCCAGCCGCATCCAAAGCGGAGCGTAACTGGCTACCCGAGCGCTACGCCGCGTTGGCCGACCACGCCTATCAGCAAGGCTTTGCCGTGTATATCTGCGGTGGCCCAACACAGCTCGAGCGTGACTTGGCGGCGGCAATTGAACAGCACGCCAGCGCGCCGCTGCATAATCTGGTCGGCAAAACCAACTTAAAGCAGCTGCTGGCGCTACTCGAGCAAGCCACGCTAGTCGTCGCCCCCGACACTGGCCCTGCGCATATGGCGGTGACGGTCGGCACGCCGGTGATTGGGCTGTATGGCCACAGCAACCCCGCGCGCACCGGCCCATATTTGTCGCGTGACTATGTGGTTGAGGTGTATCACGACGAACTGAAGCGTCAAACCGGCAAAACCGCCGCTGAGCTGCCTTGGGGCACTCGCGTCAAAGGCGCGCATATTATGGCGCTGATCAGCACAGAGCGCGTCATCGCCATGTTTGACCGCGTGGTCACAGAGATTGAAACAGGGTATCGAGCAACAGCTCGCCAACAGGAGCCGTCGGCATGAGCACCACCTTACGCAAAGCCGCCTTTTTAGACCGTGATGGCGTGATTAACATCGATCACGGATACACCTACCAAAGCGACCAGTTCGACTTTATCGACGGCGTGTTTGACGCCTGCGCCCACCTGCAACGCTTAGGTTATTTGCTGATAGTGGTGACCAACCAATCCGGCATCGCCCGTGGTTATTACAGCGAACACGACTTCGCGCTGCTGACCAGCTGGATGAAACAACAATTCGCCGCCAAAGGCGTAAAAATCGACGGCGTTTATTATTGCCCGCATCATGTCGAAAGAGGCCAAGCGCCTTACAACATCGATTGTGATTGCCGCAAACCCAACCCCGGCATGTTGCTGCAAGCAATGCGTGAATTTGGCATCGACCCCACGCAAAGCCTGATGGTGGGCGATAAAGCCGCCGACATGCAAGCCGCCGCCGCGGCTGGCGTTACTCGGAAAATTCTGGTGCGCTCCGGCCAAACGCTGACCGACGACGACCTTGCTAGCGCCGATGAAGTATGGGACTCGCTGGCCGATGTGGTGAAAGTAACGGCGTAACAGTAAGAAGGCAGAGTTGTTGCTGTCTATAGTCACGACAGCTCTGTACAACTCTGCGGCTTTGCTGCAAACCTCAAAAACTACTGAAAACTAGAGTCCAACGGCGTCAGCTGAGCGCGCTGAATGTCGTAGGTAAACCATTGTGTCTTTGCGCCAGTCCCCGTTTCGATCATTAACAAATCTGCACCAATCACCCCAAAATTGCTGGCGTCTTTTATGATCGAACGCAGCTGCGCACCATCGTACTCCGACAACAGGATCTCCAGTTGATCTTTGTCATTTAACACGCCATCGCCATTGGTGTCGCTATGGACGACCGCATAGACATTTTTGGTCAAGGTGGTACGTTCGGGCCTTGATTCTGGCGTGGCCATTTTGGCAATTAAAGTCGGTTTTTCAAACAGTTGGCGCTTCTCGCCAGTGGATTTACTAAAGAGCAAATTCACCGCATTGGAACTTGGTGACAGGCCCATTTTGATGACGATTTCTTCTTTGTGCATGTAGGGTTGGTCATCTTGAATCATCAGATCGACGGTTTGTTCAAACACATAGACGTCCTTGATTTTGCCAAGGTAATTTTTGCTGTACGTCGGTTGTTTCGCCGTAACGGCATCCTCTTTGCTCACGACTTTCACTTGCGGCTCTGAGTAATAGCCCACCTGAAACCAATCACGCAACTGACTCGCGGTAAAGCTTCCAATTAAAATGATGCCACCCACAAATAACAACAGATGATTGGCCTGTTGGATAAAACTCAGCAGTCTTGGGTTCATTGATTTTTCCTTAAAAAGTGTTGAATAACCTGAGGCCAATCAAAAGGCGACATGGTGGTAAAGGTTGCGTATGACTTAGGTATTCACGGCTGCGCCAGCAGCAGCTGGCCACAATAGCCTTGGCCGCGACAGGTTAACAAGCCAACCAAGGTTGGTTGTTCGTTGCCACAAGATAAATACTCCAAATTGGCACCCCACGGCAGTACTAATCGGGGGCGGTTTGGTAACTGAATCGCCAAGCTTGGGTACAGTTTATTCAGCACTTGCTCTGTCACCACGCTAAGTTGCGCGGTTGGGCAATTGCCCAGCAGCGGTGATACCAAATTCTTCGTAAGGGAATGCTCCCCCGCCGCCTTGGGCACACTTGCCAACAATGCCTCGTTTTGTGCTCGCACTGTGCGGACATAGTCCAGCGTAAAGGTCTTTGCCACAGGCGCTACCGGCACCCGCTGGACACTTAATTGTGGCTGCAGCTGCCCTTGTGCATCCCGTTGGTAATCGACCGTCACATGGCCGAGCAATTGCGTGGTCGCCGCCACTTTATGCAGCGATATCTGCCCCGTTTGATAGGATAAATAATTGCTGTCGTGACCGGGGCGCACGCCTTGAGCAAACTGCAACGCCGCCACCTTGCTTGCTCCGCTGTTGCTAGAGTTACTCGTACTTAGCCGACCTTGACTTACTCCGCTCTGACGGGCACCGATCACTACGCCTGAAGGCACTGTGACCAGCGCGTCGCGCTGTTCGCGAATAGCACTGGATAGATTCAGGTACACATACTCACGCCACCACGGCGACTCGTACAAGGCGGTATCGAGCTGGCTCAAAAACAAGGCGCCGGCCGCCTGCACTTGCTTGGCGGTTGGGCTTTGTGGTGTCGGCTCGGTGGGCGTGTTTCGCGGTACGGGATCATTCGATGTGCTTTTGCGCACCAGGGCCTGCGCTTGCGCCAAATGGCCGGCAGTGGCTAGTTTCAGCGCCGTCCAAATCAGTGCATCAGGTAAGGCGCCTTGCGCCATTTCGTCGCTGGCTTGAAACGCGAGTACCTGCTGCTTGAATTCAGCCGGGCTTAGTGCTGGCTCCGACAAGGAATTGGTATCCAGTTCAAAATGGTCACCAACCGGCTGCCACACCGACGGGCGTGCAAACGATGAGGCAAACCCCACGTATTTGTAGGCATAAGCCCAATCGGCAAGGTCAGTCAGCTCTAATGCACTATCCGCATCGGTGTTGCGCACCTGTAAGTCGCCATTGTGTGTCAGTTCCAACGTTTGCACTTGGCGCACCTCGTTGCCAAGTTGCACTAGGTAGAGGGACCAACAACAATGCGGACCGCCGGTGTAGCTGGTAAAAAGTAAATCAGGGATCTGATCGCCGGTCAGATCCCGGATGGTTGTTAAGGGCGTCGTGGAGGTGCCGAGCGTTAAACGCCCCTCGCACTTTTTATACAGCTCAACAGTGCCTTTAAGCACGCGTACGCAATCGTTTGCTTCAAAAACCGACTCACCCGACGCTTGCAATTGCACCTGATAGTCACCGACTTGCCACGTCCGCGTTGGTTCTGCCGCCAACCGTGCCGCTGAACAACCCAAAAGAAGCATTAATACAAGTTGCCAGTTTCGCATCTGTTGATCCGTAGAGTGTCGTTGTTCTAATGGCGACGAGCATAACCACAATACACGAGGTTTACTAGCGAGTTAAACGCTTGTTTTCACAGCAAATCTGGCTTTTTTTAATGCCAAATAACACGACTCCGGGTAACAGCGTCAAACCAGCAACCAGAACACTAGGCCTTGCCAAATCAGCAATAACTTCCAAATCATTGTTGGCGGTTCGGGCCACGGCAACATGAGCAGAGGACATAGCAGCAGAGCGATACCGCCCTACTGCCGCGACCAGCCTGACGCCATGTTCGATCGTTTGACTCCCATGCTTGCGAAGCATAGTGTCAAAAGACTCACAAGTGTTGTTGGAAAAACGCCAGCACCGATTTGTTGAGTGTTTGGTGGAGTTGCGCTCGGTCCACACCGGCGGGATCTTGGCAAATCTCGCTGGCATCTTGCTGCAGTTCGGCGGGGCAAGGCGCCAAAAACACAAAATGGCCCGCGCCTTTTGCCACATTAAAACCGCGCAGCGCCGCTAATTGACTACGAATAGCCTCGATGTGCGACAACTCAACGGCATCGCCGCCCAATTCCGACGCCCATAACAACACCGGCGCTTGCACGGCTTTAAAGCTGTCCGCGCCAAACAAATTTAATGGGTCGATCACTGCGGCGGCTTTAATTCGTGGGTCGGCTACTGGATGCAGCTCCGGTGTATCGTCACCTAATTGCCGACACAGCGGGATCACAAACGACCACCAAGGCGCACAAAAGCGCTGTGCACTGGCCGCTTTATTGGGTGCTGCCCCAAGTAACGCCAATGCCGTATAGCCGCCACGCGAAAAGCCAAACATACCAATTCGCGCTGGGTCTAACTGCCTGTGCGCGGACCAATGTTGCGTTAAATAATCGATAGTTCTGCTGATGTGCCGCGGCCGCTGCTCAAAAATAGTGAGCTCATTTTGTTGGCTATTGTCAGTAAAGTTATTGCCAGGGTGCAGCACTGCCGCCACCACAAATCCAGCATCGGCAAGAGCTGCTGCTGTGTCATGATGCCCAAGGTAGGACCCTGAATCGCCATGTGAAATCAGCACTAGCGGCAATTGATCGCCCGTCACGGCGCAATCGCGCGTAGCATTTAGACGATAAGGACCAAAACTCTGCTCGGTTGCCACCTCATGACATGGCGTCCACAGCAGCACCTTGATGTCCGGATCTGCGCCAGCAGCCGGCACAGTGACCTGTTGAATGCCCGCCGCCCAGCTGACCGAAGCGCCACAACAGGCGACCACCCATAACAACTTGCGCAGCTGCCGCCTTAGTTGCAAGGCAATAGCGCCGACGGTTTGAGCTAGTTGTCGTTGCTGCATTTGCATCTCCCCCAAAATTAAAAAAGCGCCAACGCAGCGCTAAACCATTCGAGATTAACAAATAAGTTACACCTTTAGCTACCGCTAATTTTCAATGCCATGGCAAGCACCATGCAGAAAAAACTCGACGAGCCCTAGATTGCACCTTGTCACCAGCTTACTGGGAATGGCTCCTCAACGAGCGCTCAACCGACTCGGAGTTGATACTGATGCTTTATTGCTATTGCTAAACCAGCAGTTGTGGCTAAATAAGCCCTCGCTGTTTTTCATCAAACGAGAATTGCCATGCCCTTTCGAACATCCAGCCGCTGGCTGATATTCGCCGTCTGGTGTGCCGCCAGCACCGCTGTGTTTGCCGCTTCGCCAGCACCAGACGCCACCAGCGCCGCTGCTGAGCCACCACAAAGTCTGTTTAACGCCGATTTCGGTCGTTATTTTGCCGATGTTGCCGCAGATGAACTGCAAGGCCGTGCACCTGCAACCACCGGCGAAGAAAAAACACTGCAATACATTGAGCGGCATTTCCAACAGCTTGGTTTAACGCCTCTGCCCAAAGGGTTAGGCGTGGCGACGCATCCGTATCGACAAGCCGTACCTGTGGTGCAAATTGACCCGGTGCAAGTCTCGAGCTTAACGCTAAGCCCAACCGCTGCCCCCTCTACCGAGCCAAGCACCCAGCGCGATCAAGCGCAAACGCAGCCGCGGCACGCATTGCCGAGCCGCCTTGGCTACAAAACCGACATGATGGCGTGGTCAACACGGATGCTGCCCAAAGTCGACGTGAGCAACAGTGACATGGTGTTTGTAGGCTATGGCATAGTCGCCCCCGAATACGGCTGGAATGACTACCAAGGTGTGGACGTCAAAGGCAAAACCGTGGTGATGTTTGTCAACGACCCAGGCTTTGCCACCGGCAATCCGGCGCTGTTTACCGGCAAAGCCATGACGTATTACGGCCGCTGGACTTACAAATTCGAAGAAGCTGCCCGCCAAGGTGCGGCGATGGCGCTGATCATTCATGAAACTGACGCAGCGGCATACGGTTGGAACGTGGTATCGGGCACCAGTCCTATTCGCTTTGAACTGGCCGACCCCAACAAAAACCTGCACAAGGCGGCCGTGGAAGGCTGGCTGACGCGCGACGCTGCGGCGGCGATTTTTGCCGCGCAAGGCGAGACCATCGACAGCATGAAACAAAAGGCGCTGCGTAAAGATTTCCGAGCCCTGCCCCTTCACGCCCAAGCATCGATTTCGATTAAAAACAATCTGCGCTCGATCGATTCACACAACGTGGTGGCGATGATCCCAGGCAGCAAACGCCCTGACGAAGCCGTGCTTTACATGGCGCATTGGGACCATTTTGGCTTTGATTTTAGCCGCAAAGACGACAAAGTCTTTAATGGCGCGCAAGACAACGCCGGCGGCATTGCCGGGCTGCTGGCACTGGCCGATAAATACGCCCAAGACGTCCAACAAGGCAAAGGCCCGGAGCGCAGCGTGGTGTTTATCGCCTTTACCGCCGAAGAGCGCGGCATGCTGGGTTCGCGTTGGTACGCCAAACATCCAGCTATTGCGCTGAAAAACACAGTGGCTGGCATTAACATGGACGTGATGAATGTGTACGGGCCGATGCGCGACGTGCAAGTGTTTGGCTACGGCTCCTCCGAGCTTGAACCCTTGCTGGCCAAATATGCCAAAGCGCAGCAACGTGAGATCACCCCAGAACCCACGCCAGAAGATGGCTTTTATTACCGTTCGGATCATTTCCAACTAGCGCGTTTTGGCGTACCTATGCTGTACGCCCGCGGCGGTGTCGACAGCGTCGAGCACGGCAAAGACTGGGGGCTTGCGCAGCGGCGTGATTACACCGCCAACTATTACCACAAGGTCAACGACGAGTTTAACCCGGCGTGGGATTTACGCGGCGCGCAGCAAGATTTGTGGCTGTTTTATCAAGTCGGCCATGAACTGGCAAATTCCAGCCAGTGGCCAAATTGGTATGACGGCAAAGAATTTAAAGCGGCGCGGGATCAAGCAAGGGCTGCTACAACGGCAAACTAGAGTGGTTTGGCTGCCGCTGTAAAACAAAAAGCCAGTGCGCCACTCGGTGCGCCCTGGCTTTTTTACAGCGCAAGACTGCTAGTCTTTGTGCTTGTTTTTGACCTTGGCTTGCATCTCTTGGCAATCCCCAATCAGCGGTAACTGGCGCAAAATCCACATCTCAGGGTCAATCGATAGCTCCGACAACTGGCCTTTGAGCACCACCGGGCCTTTGCTGAAATCCAGCGTTTGCGCTTTGCCTTGGAACACCACCGGTACCGGCATTGGGAAAGGCTTGTTGTTGGGCGTGTGCCATGACAACGTGATCAGCCCGTCTTTGGCCACCGTTTTCAGCTCTGGCAGCGGCGCTTGATACAAATACACATCAAACAACCATTGATAGTCTTTGCCAGTTAAGCGATTGATGATACTGATAAATTCTTCGGTGGTGCGATAACGCGGGGCGATCGGATACGCTAATTTCTGGCTGTCTGGCGTGCCGTATAACAACTCACGCGTTGCTTGCCAAAACACCTGTTCCCCGACTAGATAACGCAAGGTGTGCAACACCCAACCGCCTTTGCCATAAATATCTGGGTTAAAGGCTTCGTCGGACGTCACTTGGCCGACGCGCACCACAGGATCGCAGTTAATCAGGCCCAAATACGACTTGTACATTTGATAGTGATAGGCGGCGATGCCAAGCTTGTCGCGGGCATAGGCCGGCTGCATGTACAAACCAAAACCTTCATGCAACCACACATGATTCAAGCTTTGATGGGTGATCAAATTGCCAAACCATTCATGTGACAACTCGTGTTGCAGCAACCAATCAAAACCGTATTCGTCACGCTTATAGCCTTTGCCGTAGGCATTGACCGTTTGGTGCTCCATGCCTAAATGCGGCGTTTCGACAAACCCGAGTTTTTCTTTGCCCCATGGATATGGGCCGAGTTTTTGTTCAAACCACGCAACCTGACCTTTGATGTCCTCATTGAGCAAGGTGCGGGCTTTGTCGGCATTGGCACTCAGCGCCCAGAATTCAATCGGCACGGTTTCGCCATTCACTGAGCGGTAGCTGTCTTGAATGCGGGTGTAGGGGCCAATGTTCAGCGCTATGTTGTAATCACTGGCAGGCACGGACAACAGCCAATCAAATTCTTGTTGATTACTGCCGACACCCTTGACGCCTTGCAGCACACCGTTGGTCACCGCTGACAAGCCTTTGGGAACTGTTAAGCGGATCCGCATACGGTCGGCTTTATCGGCGAAGTGGTCTTTGCAAGGCCAAAACAAATCGCAGCCTTCGCCTTGCACCGCCGTGGCAATCCATGGCTGACCATCGGGCGTCTTACTCCAAACTGTGCCACCGGCCCATGGCGCGTTTTTCGCCACATGCGGCTGGCCTTGATACGCCACTCTCACGGACACTTTGCTGCCGGCTGGTTTTTCGCTTCCCAGCGCGATGGTCAAAATGCCGCCATTGCGCTGATAGGTCGCCAGCTGGCCATCGACGCGCACCTCAGTGATGGTAAAACGCGAATCAAGCTTCAGTTCAACCTGCGCTGTGCTGCTTAGCACCAAAAATTCGGTGCTGCCTACGCCTTGAATGCTCTGGCTGTCTGGCTGGATGGTCAGCTGCAAATCGTAGGCTTGCACGTCGGCCGCTTTGGCAATGTCTGAAAGCGGCTGACCGGTATCGCCAATCAACGGATCTAGCGGCGCTGGTTCAGGCGCGGCCGGCGGGGTGGATTGACAGGCAGCCAGCAACAAGGCCACAGGCGCTAAACGAAACAGAGTCGGCATAAAGAAATCCCAAATTGTATACAATCGACCAATTGTGCCACGGTGCGGTTGAAAAAATCGCCACCACCTATCGTTTTCTGTGCTGCACTGGTCGCTTGCCGCTTGGCAGAGCATCCAGCACAGCAGTAGTTTCAAGCAAGCTAAAGTACGCCGCGACGTGCTGCATTCCCCCCATCATAAGAACAGCGGAGTCCCTATGTCGACCTCCTTGAACCGTTTTGCGTTTGTTGTCAGCGCCAGTATGGCGTTTATGGCCCCGCATGCCGTGGCGTATGACCGCGTCACCGGCGCCGAATTTGCCAGCCGCTCTGAAGTGATTGCCCCGCACGCCATGGCCGCCACCAGCCAACCGCTGGCCACCCAGATCGCCTTGGATGTGATGAAACAAGGCGGCAGTGCCGTCGATGCAGCGATTGCCGCAAACGCCGCGCTGGGCTTAATGGAGCCAACCGGCTGTGGCGTTGGTGGCGACTTATACGCCATTGTCTGGTCCGCCAAAGAGCAAAAACTGTATGGCTTAAACGCCTCGGGCCGCTCGCCCAAAGGCTTAAGTTTGGCGCAGCTGCAAGCGGAAGTGAAAAAACTCGGCCGCAGCGATATTCCTCCGCTGGGCATGTTACCGATCAGCGTGCCAGGGGCGGTGGATGGTTGGTTCGAATTGCATGGCAAATTCGGCAAATTGCCGATGGACAAAGTGCTAGCACCGGCCATTGCTTATGCCGAACAAGGCTTTCCGGTGTCGGAATTAATTGCTTATTACTGGAACGCCTCGGTGCCGAAGCTCTCCAGCCAACCGGGCGATTTTAAAGGCACCTTTACGATCAATGGCCAAGGCCCAAAAACCGGCGACCTCTTTAAAAACCCAGCCTTAGCAAACACCTACAAAGCCATCGCCAAAGGCGGCCGCGAGGCGTTTTATAAGGGCGATATTGCCCGGCGCATTGATGCCTTTATGCAAAAAAACGGCGGCTATTTGCGCTACGACGACTTTGCCAGCCATCAGTCAACCTGGGTTGAGCCAGTCTCGGTCAACTACCGAGGTTATGACGTGTGGGAACTGCCGCCCAACGGTCAAGGGATTGCCGCGCTGCAAATGCTGCAAATCCTGAAAAACTTCGATTTAAAACGCATGGGGTTTAACAGCCCAGACAGCTTACACACCTTGATTGAAGCGAAAAAACTAGCGTTTGAAGACCGCGCCAAGTTTTATGCCGACATGGACTTTGCCAAGGTACCGGTCAAAGAGCTGATTTCTGAGCAGTATGGCCGCGAGCGCGCCAAGTTAATTGGCCCGAAAGCCGCGCAGCGCGTCGATGCCGGTAACCCGCATCTGTATCACGGCGATACTATCTATTTAACCACCGCCGACCGCGAAGGCAACATGGTGTCGCTGATCCAAAGTAACTACCGTGGCATGGGCTCGGGCGTGGTGGTGCCAGGGCTTGGTTTTGGCTTCCAAGACCGTGGCCAGATGTTCTCGCTCGATGCGAAACACCACAACGCCTATGCCTCTGGCAAACGACCATTTCAAACCATTATTCCGGCCTTTATCACTAAAGATGGCAAACCTTATGTCAGTTTTGGCGTGATGGGTGGCGCCATGCAGCCGCAAGGTCATGTGCAAATCGTCGTGAACATGATCGACTACGGCATGAACCTGCAAGAAGCTGGTGACGCCGCGCGCTGGCAGCATTTGGGCAGCACAGAACCGACCGATGGCAGCGACATGTACCTGCAAAATGGCGGTTACACCGAAGTCGAGCGGGGCGTGCCTTGGCAAACTATTCAGCAATTGATGCAACGCGGCCACGATATTCGTTATGGTTTTGGTGGGTACGGCGGCTATCAAGCGATTAAACGTGACCCAAAAACTGGTGTTTATTACGGCGCGTCCGAGTCACGCAAAGACGGCCAAGCGGCAGGATATTAAGCGAGATGGCAGCGCAAGCCGCTGCCAGTCCATCGGATGGGCTTGAAACTCCCCTGCAGTGGTTCAGACAACAAAAAGCCGGCAACAACGCCGGCTTTTTCATGCCAAATTCTAGCTGAGTCTGGGACTAGTCTTCACCCATCCGCGCACGGATGTCGTTGATCAGTGGTGATTCACCCATACCATTCGATTTTGCCCAGTTTTCTAAGTCTTCTTCTTTCAGTGACTTCGCAGGCATCTGCTTGACGAAAAATGCGCCCACTTCATAAGCATCACTGCGCATCGCAAACTTGATCAGCGATTCTTTGTTGCATTGCACAGCGTCGTAAATTTTCCGCAGGTTTAATTTGTTGTCCGATAACAGTTTGCGGATCCGGTTCTTGTCGTCAGCTTTGGTGTATTCACACAGAGACACACTCCATTGCTCTTGCGCTTGAGTCACTGGTGCGTGAAATGACAACACAGCAGCAGCAACCAAAACGCCTAAAATTTTCTTCGACATAACAACCCCTTATAACTCTCGATTTGAAATTTCTAAAGCCGAAACAAACCACGGCCTGCCTCAAGTATTAGCTTTTATAAAAGGATCGCAAGTTGTTCGGCCGGAATTTGCCGCAAACTTCAGTTAAATGTCGAAAAAAACTACTAAATTCATGAATTTACAGCAGCAACGCTACATTTATCTAACAGCGTTGCCGCTGTGTTCTAGGCGGTCATCGACAAGGAGCTACTGCTAGTAGCAGCAGTTGCCGCCGCCGTGGCTCCGTAACTTTTCATCAGCTGCATCAAAGTGTGCTGCAACTGCATTTGCGATGCCGATAACGAATTGGTGGTGGCACTGCTGCCACTGGCATCGCTGCTCGAGGTTTTTTGTGACTCTTTAAACGCCATTGCTTCGTCACGCGTCACTTTGCCATCTTGGTCGGCATCGGCTTGATCGAATTGGTCGATGATGCTTTGCAGATCCGTCGCCAGATTCGTGTCACTGTCTTTGACTTTATCCAGCATCTCGGTCAATTCATCGACTGTTTTGCCGCTGTCCTCTTCCGGTGGCGGTGGTGGCGGCATCCCATTCATCCCGCCTGGCCCGCCTGCGCCCATCATGCCACGCGCATTATAAAGTTGCTCCGACACGCCCGTGGAAAACTCGTCCGACGTCAGTTTGCCATCGGCATCGGCATCAAGTTGGCTGAACCATTCGGACGATTGACTATCGCTAGTATCTTGTTGCACCGATTGCAGCGCTTTGCTGAAATCGCTGGCATCAAGGTACCCTTTTGCACTGCTGTCTAACTTGCTAAACAAGTCCGACGCTTGGGTTTTAAGTTGCTCTTGAGAAGGTGGCGTGCGGGGCTGCCAGCTACTGGCACTGGATTGAATATGCATTACTGACTCCTTACTGGGCGACATGCCCTTTAAGCGTACAGCAAGCGATGATCCGCTATCGGCTTAGTTAAGTAGCGCGATGGTAAAGTTCTGTAGGTAAAATGCAGCAAATGTCGGCGATTTCCAGAAGAAAACCGGCTTAAATCGCAGAACAGGCGGTAAGACAACAGCAGGCGCGGCAAGCGTGGCAACAAGCTGCCTACTGGCCGCCATGCAGCGGCAATTTGATGCGGATGCGAAAACCTACATGCGCGCCTAGATCATCGTAGCGATTTTGCGCTTCGATGCTGCCGCCAGCTGCCGCGACTGCACGCTGCGCAATACTCAAACCAAGGCCGACACCATCGTGGCTGCTTTGGCCACGGAAAAACGGTTGGAACAAGCGCTGCAGCATCTCGTCGGGCACCCCTTGGCCATCATCGTCGACATCGATGGTCAGCCACTGCGCTTGGACCTGCGCCCGCACCCACACACTGGCACCTTCAGGCGTATACTTCAGCGCGTTTCGCACCACATTTTCAAAGGCGCGAAACAGCAGCTCGGCGTCAGCAAGCACGGCGCAAACCGGCAGCGGCTGCAGCATTAACGACTTGTGCGCCGCATCCGCTTCAAGCTGCGCGTCGTCACAAATACTTTCCAGCAATTCATGCACATAGACCAGCTGCTGCTTGCCTTGCAGCTCGCCACTTTCTAGCCGCGAAAAAGTTAAGATCTCACCGACCAAACGGTCAAGGCGCTGCGTTTCCGCCTCAACCCTGTCCAAGGTATTGGCCAACTCAGCCGGGTCTTGTCGCGCTAGCCCAATCACTATTTGCAGTCGCGCCAACGGCGAGCGCAGTTCATGCGAGACGTCATGCAACAACCGGCGCTGCGATAACATGGCCAGATATACATTTTGCGCCATCTGATTAAAGCTGCGGCCCAAGGCGCCGAATTCATCGTGCCGCGATGTCACTTCTGAGCCCAATTGCGTCCGCCATTGTTGCTCGGCTAGTTGCTCCAGCGCCTGTTTCAGTTTGCGCACCGGCGCCGCGAAATACCATGCTAAGCCCAAGCTGGCGACTGTACTGGTAAACAGCACCACGGCGAGCAGAAACCAAGGTTGAAACCAAAACGGAGGTTTAGGCCCAGCGTCTTTAGCGCCGACTGGCGGTTTGGGCATTCCACCTGACATTTCATCTGGCATGGCACCGTGCAGGTCGCGTGGTGGTGGCGAGCCAGACCAGCCCTTTAATGTCGGCGTCGCCATTGCGCCCTGCATTTCTCGCTCAAGTGGTAAGAACTGCCATAGATGACCTTGCGGGTCGCGCACGCTAATTTCATAGCGCTCGGCAATCGCAGCTAACTTGGCAGGCCAATCGGCAGGCACCGGCCGCTGCAAGATATCTTGCCCTTGTTCATCGAGCACCAACAAACGTTCGCGACTAAAGCGGTCGTCCTCCCAAGTTTGTAGCACCTCTTTTAACACTTCAGTATCGCCACGTGACGCCAGCACCCGCGCCGTTTGGCTGACGAGGCGCAACTGCGGGCTGTGCAGCACCCGCTCTTGGTGTTTGGATTGCAATTGATTGGCGGCACTAATCAGGGCGTACGCCAGCAGCAAGGCCGACCAAAATGCCAATAGAAATTTGACGAACAGGCCGCCGATAGGTCGGCTTATAGATGACGCAGCCATTGATATCCTTTGCCGCGTACCGCTTCAATCCAGGCGCCGCCATCCGGGCGAGGCCCCAGTTTTTGTCGGATGTTGGAGATGTGCACATCGATACTGCGATCGTATTGAGTTAAGGTTTTGCCAAGGCCTTGCGTCGACAAATCGGCTTTGCTGACAATCCGACCGGCCTGGCTGACCAGTAGCCACAACAGGCTGAACTCAGCACCAGTGAGCTCCAACTCTTTGCCAAAACAGCTCGCCTGCCGATTGGCTGGCGTCATCACCAGTGGCCCTTCGCGCAGTTCCAGATCTGGGGTTTGTTGCATTTGCACCCGACGCAAAATGGCGCGGATGCGCGCGACTAATTCGCGCGGCAAACATGGTTTGGGCACATAGTCGTCAGCACCTAGCTCTAGCCCAACAACTCTATCAATATCGTCACCGCGCGCAGTGAGCATCAGCACAGGTTTTTCAGATACTTGGCGTAGACGCTTGAGCAAGCTAATACCATCGAGCTGCGGCATCATCACATCCAGCACCAACAAATCGTATTGTTGCATCAGCGCCAGTTGCAGGCCTTGTTGGCCATCGTTAACTACGGTGACAATAAAACCTTCACGTTCTAGGTAGGTGGCTAACATCGACGTCAGCTGTTTGTCGTCATCGATCAATAATAATTGGGTCACGTAGGGATCCTTCGGCAAAACACATGCCTATGTTTGACCTAGTTTAACCAGTTTGGTGCCCTTGCCCGGCAAAGCTTTACATAACTAAACGCTTGGCGGCGTTTATTGGCTGTGATGGCGCACCAACCAGCGTTCGAGTTCACTGGCCGGCACCGGTTTACTGAAGAAATATCCTTGGCCTTGATCTATGTCTAATTGTAAAAGCTGTGACAATTGCGCGGCATCTTCAATGCCTTCCGCCACCACTTGCATACCCAGACTATGTCCAAGCACCACCATCGAATGCATGATGGCGCGGTCGTCCGGGTCACGTAACACATCTTGTACAAAACTGCGGTCGATTTTCAGTTTATCCATTGGAAAGCTTTTCAAATAAGCCAAGCTGGAATAACCGGTACCAAAATCATCCAGTGCCAACTTCACGCCCAAATTGCGGATTTGCTGCAACAAGACGCGGCTGGCGCCTACTTCTTGCGCCATCACCGACTCAGTTAGTTCCAATTCCAATTGCCCTGCCGGCAGGCCGGTTTCCGCCAAAATTTGTTGTAATCGTTGCAAAAAATTGGCTTGGGTCAGCTGCACGGTCGAAATATTGACGGCAATACGCAGTGGGTTGCCACGTTGCAGCCAGCTTGAGGCTTGGATACACGCTTGGCGTAGCACCCACTCGCCTAGCACATTGATAAAACCGCTTTGCTCCGCCAATGGAATAAAGCGCACCGGCGAAATAGCCCCCAATTGGGGATGTTGCCAGCGCAGCAAGACTTCAACGGACTCCACTTGTTGGTTCTCTAAGCGCAAAATCGGCTGAAAATGCAAGCTAAACTGGCCTTGGCCAAGGCCAGTGCGCATACCATGTTCAAGCTGCAACCGCTCGTGCAATTGCTCCGACATTTGATGCGAATACAAGGTATGACAATTGCGCCCTGCGTCTTTGGCGGCATACAGTGCCACATCCGCCGCACGCAGCAGCTCGGCAAAGGTCAAGCCATGTTGCGGAAATATCGCCACGCCGATACTCGGACTGACCTGTAATTGTCGCTCGCCAATGGTAAAACCCTCGGCCATACATAAGGTCAACTGATTCGCAGTTTTGACCACATCACCAGCCTGATCGCTTTGCCTAATCAATAAGAACTCGTCACCACCCAAACGGCCCAGCACGTCGCCGTCGTGCAAGATGGCGCGCAAGCGATTAGCCACTTGTTGCAGCAACTCGTCACCCGTGTGGTGGCCCATGGTGTCGTTGATATGTTGGAAATGGTCGAGGTCTAAATAAAACACCGCCAAGCTGCGCTGATGCTGGATAGCTTGCAGGAACAGCTCACGGCAGCGCTCGGCCAAGCCGGCCCGGTTTGGCAGTTGCGTCAGTTGGTCGGTATACGCCAGTTCGCGCATTTGCTGTTCCAGCTGACGCTGCTGGGTCATATCATCGACAGTGCCGATCATGCCGTCATACTTACCATCTTTTAACAGCGGCACCAGCCAGCCGCTGCAATATAATTTACGCGTTCCGGTGTGCAGGAAAATCGAGTCAAAGCGAACCGGCGTCAGCGCCTGTTGGGCACGGTAATACTGCGGCCTGAATTGTTCTAATGAAGATGGCGGGAAATCATTGAGCAGATGGCGGCCAATCAATTGCTCGTGATCCAACTGCAACAAATGGCTCAAGCCACTGTTGACGTAAATCAATTGATGCGACGCATCACATACCCACACGCCGGTCACCACTTTGCTCAGCACTGTGGCGTAAAAATCTTTTAAATCAGCGACAGCTAAGTCGGCTTGTTTGAGCCGACTGATGTCGGCGTTACTACCCACAAGGCGCAAGGCTCGGCCATTTAAGTCACGTTCAATCACCCGGCCTTGACTGAAGATCCAGCGATAGCTGCCATCTTTGTGTTGCAAGCGAAACTCGCATTGATACAGCGCAGTGATGCCTTTTAGATGTTGCACCAATGCTTGAGACGCAGCATCACGGTCATCTGGGTGCAATAAATCAGCCCAGCGGTGAAAGCGAGAGCCTAGTTCACCGGGCTCATAACCCAACATGTGCTCCGCTTGGCCATAGAACTGCACACGACCGACATGTAGATCAAAATCCCAGATCCCCAACGCCGATCCTTCCAACGCGAAGTTAATTCGGCCGCGGGTGTTTTGGGCATTTTGCAGTAAAAACACCAACAAATAACACAAGGCGCTGATCACCAGCACATAACTGGCGATGCCAAACAGCGCCTCCAACGCATCGTAGCCGGCAAACATGCCAAGTCCGTACACAGTGCCCAGTACCGCTGTACAGGCAATGGAGGCGACCGCCACCGAAGTTGCCCATAAATCTAATGTAAACACCGACCACAACAACACCAACAGCGGCAAAAACAACAAGCTTGGGGACCAATTGCTCGCATCCGGGGACGTAAATAACAGAATTGCACTTAACAAGGCCACCGTTTGCGCCTGCCAAAACGAGCTCAGCGGCATCTCGCGCCAGTTTTTTAAGTTAAAACACAGCAGCGGAATACCAAACACAATGACGCCAAAACTGTCACCGAACCACCAGCCAACAGCCGTTGAGAACAGTTGCTCACTACTGATAAGGCCGATACTCCACAACTGAGAAGCCCCGTTAATCGCCGTGATCGTCGTGCCAACACCTAACGCTAACAGCAAAAACCAGCCCATATCTTGCGCGGAATCGAGTTGAAAACGTAAGCGACGCCACTGCATCAAGCGCACCGCAACAGCCGGGCCCAATGCATTACCCACCGCAATGGCAAATGACGTTGCCAACGGTAATCCTTGCAACTGCGTAATGATCATCACACCAGCCACAATCGCTGTGGCGTACCAGAGGCCCAACCGCCACAATACCGCGATGATAAAACCAATAGCCGGCCAAATCAGACTGATTTGGCCATTGACACGTGGCACTTGCAAACCGACCCACGCCAGTGCGACATAACCAAACACCACAGCAAGCCAGATCAGCACGCCGCGTTTTGGCACAAAATGAGAGGTGAAAATGGAAGGACGTTGCAAGCTATGGACCTATTTTGGTACTACGGACACCATTGCTTGCAGTATAGACGCTCCAGTCAAAGGCGTCACAACAGGGTCTGTCAATTACCAACCGGCAGACCCGATGGAGTTGCTGCCGACGTTAGACTTGGCGTTGGCGGATTTGCTCCAGCAGCACTTCCGCTTTGCTCGTTTCGAAGGTTTTTGGCGCGTCGACATTTAAGATCTGCACCACACCATCTTGCACAAACATGCTATAACGCAAACTGCGAATGCCGCCAAAATCGCCACTGTCATTGGCCAGCCCAAGGCTGGTGGCGAATTTGCCTGCGCCATCGGCGATCATCTGCACATCGCCGGCTTGTTGCGCTTTGCCCCATGCATCCAGCACAAAAGCGTCATTGACCGAAGTACATAAAATGCGGTCGACACCGGCTTGGAAGAACTGCTCGGCCAATGCCACAAATCCAGGCAGATGTGACGCACTGCAAGTCGGGGTAAAAGCGCCAGGCACGGCAAACAACACCACATTGTCACCGCCAAACAACTCGTCGGTGCTCAAGGTGATCACACCATTGTCAGTTAACCGTTGAAAACTGGCATGCGGTAAACGCTGTTGGACCTGAATGGTCATCATAAAACTCCTTAGAAACCCGCAATGACATAGACGTCAAAACGGTTGTTTTTACCTTCGATACTCATGCTAGGTTTTTGCCCAGCTAAAAAACCGGCGTAGCCAGGGCGTTTGACCACAACGCGTTTTTGCGCCAATGCCAGCGCCGGCGCCAGCAGCGCGTCCGCGTCTGGATCGGCACCCACCACATCGTGAAAGGCCCGCATTTCTTTTTTCACCAAGGCGGATTTTTCCCGCTCTGGAAACATCGGATCTAAATACACCACATCGGGGGCCGGCAACGCCGCCAGCGCGTCCACCGCCGCTTGATGTACCAACTGCATCCGACTTGGCAGCCACGAACACAACTGCGGGTCCAGTGCAGCTCGGCGCAAGCCGTCGGTTAATAACGCGGCGACAGCTGGATTGCGCTCGACCATGGTCACTTGCGCACCGAGACTCGCTAGCACAAACGCATCGCGGCCTAAACCGGCGGTCGCGTCGATGACAGTTAAGTCGGGCTTTTTATTTAGACCGACCGCCTTGGCAATCCCCTCGCCTTTGCCTCCGCCAAATTTGCGACGATAAGTGGCGGCGCCAGAGCCAAAATCCACCAAAATATCGCCTTGTTTAGGTAAATCGGCGCAGCGCAGCACTAAAGCGCCAGCCTGCTCGGTGAGATACCAACCTTCGGCACTAGCCACCTGCGGCAACGCAAACGGCTGACACAAGGCTTGCAGCTCACTGGATAACGAATCAAACCAGACGTTTGCGACTGGGAAGCTCATGCCATCTCCTCGTCAGCCGATACCGGCTGGCCAGCGCCTGAAAAGCCCGTCCCAGACAAGCCCACATGGTTATCGCCGCAAGAAAACGCAATCAAACGACTGAGTTGCTGCAAGCTCCAACCGGATTGTTCGTGCCATTGATTAAACTGCGCCTGAATGCGTTTGAGATTGCTCAAGCCATGGATGCTGCTGCCTTCGACGATTTGATACGCCCGCAAATAAGCTTCGACATCGCGGCTAAATAAAAAGGTATCTTTGCCCATCGCCCGAAGCGCATATGGCCCGGTATTGCCACCAAGCCGCTGCCCGTGTTTTTTCAACAAGGCCCACAAACCTATAATGTCGTGCGTTGGCCAGTTAGCGACCATCGAAGCAAAACTGCCGTGTTGGCGCGCCATGTCCAACATAAACTGCGCATTGTCACGAATGGTGAATACCTTGCTCGCGTTGCGGATGATCCGAGGGTCGGTGGCTTTCGCCGCCAGCATTTCGTCGCTCATCAGTACCATTTTTTCCGGCACAAAGTCGAAAAACACCTCACGAAACCCCGGCCATTTATTTTCAACCACGCGCCAGACAAAGCCGCTTTGGAAGATTTTTTTGGTCAGCGCATCCAACCAATCGGCATCGCTATAGCTTAGTAACTCAGCGCTGCTTTTTGGCGCGCCTAACAAGGCGTGTAGCTGTGCTTCACCGCCTTTGCGGTCCAGCGCCCGCTGATAAATCGCCGCAAACGTTTCAACGTTGGCCGTCATTTCACAACTCCTAAAAAACGTCAAAGCCAGCATGATGCTGGCCAAGACTGCTCGACGCCGGTAGGTTAAATCGCATCACCGCCGCCGCTGGCGCCGAGTTTACACTGACCATTCGCCCACACCACACTCGGTTCTGGGATCATCTCGCAGGTCGACATCATGCCAGATGCTTCATGCTCGGCTTTGCGCAAACTGCCGTACTGGGCAATCAAGGCCAGTAACTTCGGCTCATCAATGCCCTCGGTGGAATACACCAAATAGGACTCCGGGCCACCGCAGGGTCGGTGACCGACCCCAACTTTGCGGCAAAAACCTGCGTTACTGGCTTTGGCGTCGCCGACCAACGATTTGATTTGTTGGAACACTTCAGCGGATTTCATCTGTGAACCTCCTGCGCGCACCGGCGCTTGCAGCAATTGTTGTTGCTCAGCGGCTTGTTGTAACGCCGCATTGGCTGGCGCTACCTCCAGCTTGGCCTCCGAACAAGCGCCAAGCGTGGCAAGCAACATCAGCGCACTGACGTGGTGTAGTTTCATGCCGCGATCCCCATATGCCGCAACAAGGCCGCATTGGACGGTTCACGCCCGCGGAAGGCTTTAAACAGCTCCATCGGTTCGGCGCTGCCGCCACGTTCCAGCACACAATGTAAGAAATCACGGCCAGTTACTTGGTTAAAAATACCTTCTTCTTCAAAGCGGCTAAAAGCGTCTGCCGACAACACTTCGGCCCACAAATAGCTGTAATAACCGGCGGCGTAACCGCCCGCAAAAATATGGCTGAAGCTGTGTTGGAAGCGGTTAAAACTTGGCGGAATGAGCACAGACACTTCGCTGCGCACGCCATCCAGCACTTGTTGCACCCGCGCGCCGAGTGCCGGGTCGTAGTTGGCGTGCAAGCGGAAATCAAACAACGCGAATTCTAATTGGCGCACCAAAAACAACGCGCTTTGGAAATTCTTCGCCGCCAACATTTTGTCCAGCAGTGGTTGCGGCAGCGGTTCACCCGTTTCAAAGTGGCCGGAAATAATCTGCAGCGCTTCCGGTGCCCAGCACCAGTTTTCCATAAATTGGCTTGGCAGTTCGACCGCATCCCACGGCACACCGGCGATGCCCGCCACGGCAGCGGCGTCGACTTGCGTCAACATATGGTGAATACCATGGCCAAATTCGTGGAACAAGGTGACCACTTCATCATGGGTAAACAGCGCCGGCTTGCCGCCGACTGGTTTATTGAAGTTACAGGTTAAATAGGCCACCGGCGTTTGCAGGCTGCCGTCTAAACGCCAGCGGCGGCCTTGGCAGTCGTCCATCCAAGCGCCGCCACGTTTTTTGGCACGCGCATACAAGTCTAAATAGAAACTGCCGCGCAGCACGCCGTTCTCGTCTGTGATATCAAAAAACTTCACATCACTGTGCCAGACATCCACGCCTGGGCGCTCGGTGACGGTCACGCCAAACAAGCGGTTTAACACGGTAAACAAGCCAGATAATACTTTCGGCTCTGGGAAATACGGCCGCAACAACTCGTCGTTGATGCTGTATTTGGCCATCTTTAACTTTTCCGAATAATAGGTCACATCCCAGCTGTTTAACTGGTCAACGCCGTATTCGGCTTTGGCAAAGGCGCGCAGTTCGGCCAAGTCTTGCTCGGCTTGTGGTTTAGCGCGGCGGGCTAAATCGGCCAAAAACTCCAGCACTTGGCTTGGCGATTCGGCCATTTTGGTCGCCAGCGACTCTTCGGCGGCGTTGCTAAAGTCCAGCAGTTGCGCCAATTCGTGGCGCAGCGCCATGGTTTCTTCGATGATGGCACTGTTGTCAAATTCACCGGCCGTTGGGCCTTGATCGGACGCGCGGGTGCAATATGCGCTGTACATTTCGCGGCGCAGCTCGCTGCTATCGGCATAGGTTAACGCGGCGATATACGACGGGAATTCCAACGTAAACACCCAGCCATCTAGTTCGCGGGCTGTTGCCGCTTCGGCCGCTGCCAGTTTGGCATCTTCCGGCAAACCGGCTAATAAGCTTTCCTCAGTAATGTGTTTAAACCAGGCTTGGGTGGCATCTAAACAATGGTTGGAGAAGGTGGAGCCTAAATCGGACAAGCGGCTTTGAATATCGCCGTAGCGCTGTTTTTTCTGTTCTGGCAAGCCAATACCTGACAGTTTGAAATCTCGCAGCGCGTTTTGAATGACTTTTTGCTGCGCGGGCGTCAGCGTACTGTATTCAGCACTTTGCGACAGCTCAACATACGCTTGGTACAAGCCTTCGTGTTGCCCCACCCACGTGCTGTAATCCGACAGCAGCGGTAAGCAACTTTCATAGGCTTCACGAAGTTCAGGGCTTGAAACGACCGAATTCAGATGCGACACCGGTGACCACAACCGGCTTAAGTGGTCGCCAATCTCTTCCGGCGTTTCAATTAAACTGCGCCAGCTGACAGGGCGCGTGGCGACCGCTTGTTCAATCGCCGTGCGGCAATCGGTTAAGGCTTGTTCAACGGCAGGTTTTATTTGGTCGGCAGTTAAAGCTGAAAATGGCGGCAAACCAGAAAAATCAAACAAAGTATTCATAAAAAGGGCGCATCCGCGTTTAGGCAATTGCAGAAATAATGGGGCAGTCGGCGCGCTATCTCAAGGGGGGCGCTGAAAATGCTGCCTAAGCGCGGTTCGCCGCTTTGTTGGTTTTTTGCTGCCGTAACCAGCTACTGAGCTGGTCACCTGCCATCGGCCGCGCCAACAAATAGCCTTGCGCCGCATCGACATTGTGCAGCATCAAGAAGTTTAACTGGTGCTGGGTTTCCACACCTTCACAGATCACTTGCAGGCCCAATTTGCGACCCAGCTCAATCGCACCGGCCAAAATACTTTCTTTTTGCGTATCCAACATGCTCAGCAGCGCCATATCCAGTTTGATTGCCCTGAGCGGCAAACTGCCAAGCTTGGTCAGCATCGATTGACCCGCACCGAAGTCGTCCATCACCAAACTGGTATTGGTTTTCTTCAGTAAGTTGATGCTGCGTTGCACCGCTGTATGCTGCGTATCGACCGCGCTTTCCGCCACTTCCAGCCACAAGCGTTGATCCGGCGGATACTGCAGCTCATGCTGCAACAGCTGGCCAATTAACCGAGGATTTTGTAGATCTTGCCCAGACAAATTAATCGAAATGGGCACAGTGATCTGCTGCGCTTGTAGCTCGTTGGCCATCCGCCGTGCTTCTTTGTACACCCACGCCGTGATCATATTCATCAAGCCGCCTTCTTCGGCCAGCGGAATAAACAGCGCGGGCGAAATCGCGCCTTGCGTCGGATGTTGCCAGCGCAAAAAGGCTTCTAACGCTACACAGCGCTGACTGTTCAGTTCCTGTACCGGTTGATAGACCAAGGCAAATTGTTGTGCGGTAATGGCCTTGGTCAGGTCACTGAGTAACTGCAACCGCTGCCGACTGTCGTCGGTAAAGGAACTCTGATAACTCAGATGCCCTGCATCACGTTGCACATAGGTCAGAGTTAAACTGGCTCGGGCGATCAGCTCTTCGGCGTCACCGCCTTGGTCACTGGCAATTAAAATCGAGGCGTAGCGCGGTCGAAAATCAGGAGCCAAGCCATCAATCCGGTATTTCTGATGTAACAAGCGACGCAATGAATTCAGCAGCCGCGCAAATTCACTATCCAGCACCAACAGGGCTATTTTGTCTTGGCTTAATGCATACAAGGTTTGATGCGCTTGTGGGCCAAAACTAACCAGTCCCTGCGCTTGCCTAGCACAGTATTGATGTAGATGACTGATGTAAGTCTCAAGGATTTGTTGAGTTTTCTGCCGGCCTAACACAGCTTCAATCCGGTCATAGGATTGCCATTCAATCAGCAACAAGCGATAACGCGAACCACCGGTCGCCAATTGTGTCGCCAACAACTCGACCAAGGCGGTGCGCGAACCCAGACCATAAAACGGCGCCAACTTGTTACGTGCTAGTTCGGCTTGTTGCAACTGACTGATTTGGATGTTTCGGTCGAGCAGCGCCTTTTGGGTACGCGCTAAGGTGTCCTTGGCCATGTATTCATTGATGACCAAACTTAACGCCATCAACATGGAGGCCAAGGTCGTACCAAGCTCTAACGAAACCGCCGTCAGGCCATTTTCGGGCAACCAGCCAAAGACTCGCGCCGCGGCCAGCAGCACGCTGGTCAACAACACCAACATTGGCAACAAAAAGCGCCAAGCGCGCGCCCGTTGCACGCGAATCTGCAACATGCCGGTCAGTAAACAGGCTACAACATAACCTTGCATCAACCAGACATTGAGTTGCTTGAGCTGGCTTTGCAACGCATAGCTGTCCAGCACTATGGCGGTGGCCATCAACAACAACATCAGCACAGCAAGCCCTTGCAGCGCATCATAAAAACGCCGTGCGGCTGTGCCTTTGGCAAAGCGAAAATAGCGCAATACAAAACCACTACTGGCCAGCAGCGCCATTGGCACGCCAAAATCAATCAAGTGATTAAGCGACGGTGTTTCCGGCCACAGCCACTGCGGCGGAAAGCCTTGTAATTCGGCCTGCACAGCCGTGATGGCCAGCACTAACAAAGCAAACCAGCCCAAACTAAAATCACGCGACACATAACCAAACACTAAGGTCACCAGTGCGGCAAATAATAAGATGCCAAGGAAAAAACCTTGTAGCAGCTGGCGATAGTGGTTTTGCGCGGTCAGTTGTTCGGCATTGGCGTAGCGGATCGGCACAAAAGTACCACCGGCATTACGGACCTGCAGCAGCCAGGTAGTGGCATTTGGCTCAATGGCAAACACAAAGTTACTCGACGCAAGGCCGCGGGTCTGCCAAGGCAGACTATCGCCCGTTTCGATTTTTGATATCAGTTGGCCTTGTCCATCCAGTTGATAGAAATTAACCGTATCTAAAAAAGGCGCGGCGATTTCCAATTGATAACCAGGAGTTGGCGTTAGTTGCACTTGCAACCAGATAGTACCAAGGCCGTAACCGAGCACTTTATTCGGGGCCGTGATCGGCTCAAAATGGCGGGCCTGTTGCGCCTGCTGCGGTGTTTGCACGGCAGGGTCTTGCAACATGGCAAGTTGCACTGGCGCCGTATCGACCGGTAAATGCAAGCTACGTAAGGTTAAAGCAATCAACCCTGCGGCAAGGATCAACAGCAGGACGCTGAAACCTAGCAGGGTCCAGCGTCGGGTATTTCGAGAAGTGAACTCAGTCGGCATCAACTGGATATAAGAGCTTTTTCAAGACACAACATTTGCGAACTATACCGATATTTTCCATATGAGGCACATTTCTTAAAACCTTTGGCGAAAAAGAAGTTGATGGCTTTGCTGTTGGTCAGACGCACAGCAGCGAGTAACTTTTGATAACCACGTTGCTGCGCAGCGTGCTGCAAATACTGCAAAATGGCTGAGCCTACACCGGCCTGATCTGAATAGACGCGTTTGAGTTCAGCCACGCCGGTTTCTTCTTGCCGCAACAGACCACACCCCACGGCTTTGCCATCATGCCAAGCCACCACAGCCAGCTGCAGCCCGCCTTGGGTGAACTGCAATTTGCTGGTTTCTTCTTCTTTGCTGTGCCCCAAGGACGCAGACAAACGCCCAAACAGCTCCACCAGCGCGGGATCCGTTAACTCGACTTCAGTGATGGTGTACATAGGTTGCCGACTCCTGCGCCACAATGACAATTGCTGCAAACTTTCTCAGCATAGGCGCTGTTTTTGAACTTCGCACAGAACTGAAAAATTTTCTGCTATCGCCACCTACCGCGGTGCAGCCGCAACAAAATCGCATTTTTTGACGTATTGCCGCAAAAAACTTGTGATAGTGTTGCAATCCGACGCATCAAACCTGCGTTTGATAGCAAAAAAATCGAGACCAGAATATGCCCTTGGCATACTCGAGTTGTTCCCAACACCTGTGCAATAGGATAACAACGATGAAAAAAACCATGGTCGCCACCACACTGGCTGCGGTGTTTGCGCTGACAGCGTGCGGTGATAACAAACCGGTCGCCGACGCCAAACAGCAACAAGCTGCCGCCGCCCCTACCGCTGAGGCAAAACCTGCTGTGACTGCTGAAAACCCATTGTTAAAACCAAGCGCGTTACAATACCAAGCGCCAGAATTCGACAAGATCAAAACCGAGCATTTTATGCCGGCCATGGAACAAGGTATCGCTGAACACGACAAAGAAATCGAAGCGATTGCTAATAACCCTGAAGCAGCAACCTTTGAAAATACCATTGCAGCGATGGAAAAAAGCGGTGCGTTGTTAAACCGCGCCACCAGCGTGTTCTTCAATTTGACGGGCACCGTCAGCACACCAGAAATCATGCAAATTCAATCAGATATCACGCCAAAACTGTCTGTGCATGGCGACAATATCAGCTTGAATCCAAAACTGTTCGCTCGCGTCAAAGCCATTTACGACAACCGCGCTAGCTTAAATTTAGACCCAGAATCGCTGCGTTTAACCGAAGTGACCTATGAAGGGTTTGTCCGTTCCGGCGCATTGTTAAATGACGAGCAAAAAGCCACCATCCGTGCGCTGAACGAAGAAGAATCTAAACTGGGCAACCAATTCAGCCAAAACTTGCTCAAGCTGAACAAAGAAATCGCCGTGTTTGTTAAAGACAAAGCGGAGCTCAAAGGCATGTCAGACGCGGAAGTAGCCGCAGCCGCTGAACAAGCCAAAAGCATGGGTCGTGACGGCGAATACGTCATCCAAATCACTAACACTACGCGCCAACCTGCGCTAGCTGTGCTGGAGAATCGCGAACTGCGTCAACGCGTATGGGAAGCATCCGCTTACCGTGGCACCAAAGGCGAGTTAGACAACCGGCCGCTGGTGTCGCGTTTAGCGCAAATCCGCGCGCAACGCGCCAAATTATTGGGCTTTGATAACTACGCCAACTACTCGTTAGACCAAGCAATGGCGAAAAAGCCTGAAGCCGTTTACAACATGCTGCAAAGCATGGTGCCAGCGGTCGTTGCCAACGCCAAAGCCGAAGCGGCTGACATCCAAGCGATGATCAAACAAGAAGGCGGCAACTTTGAGCTGCAAGCGTGGGACTGGGAGTTCTACGCCGAAAAAGTGCGTAAAGCCAAATACGACTTAGACGAAAACCAAGTCAAACCGTATTTTGAATTCGAACGCGTGTTAAACGACGGTGTGTTCTTTGCGATGAACAAACTGTTTGGTATCACGTTAAAACCACGGCCAGATCTGCCGGTCTACCACCCAGATGTCAAAGCGTATGAAGTGTTCGACGCCGATGGTACTAGCTTGGCGATTTTCTACGCCGACTACTTTGCCCGTGAAGGCAAACGCGGTGGCGCTTGGATGAGCTCGTTCGTCAACCAAAGCGAACTGTTGGGCGACAAACCTGTGGTCGTCAACGTGATGAACATTCCAAAAGGTCCAGCAGGTGAACCAACGCTGGTTAGTTATGACAACGTCACAACTATGTTCCACGAATTCGGTCACGGCTTGCACGGTATTTTCTCCAAAGTGAAATACCCAACCTTGTCAGGCACGTCCGTGTCCCGCGACTTCGTTGAGTTCCCATCTCAGTTCCAAGAAGACTGGGCGGCCAAACCTGAAGTGCTGGCCAACTACGCCAAACACTACAAAACAGGCGAGCCAATTCCAGCTGACTTATTGGCGAAAGTGTTGAAATCACGCAAGTTCAACAAAGGCTTCGACACCATGGAATACATGGCTGCCGCCCTGCTGGACATGGAATGGCACGCGCTGCCAGCCGATGCACCACTGCAAGACGTCGAGAAATTTGAAGCCGCGGCGCTGAAAAAACACGGTGTTGACCTGCCGTACATTCCGCCACGCTACAAATCAACCTACTTCAGCCACTCGATGGGCGGCTACTCTGCGGGTTATTACGCCTACATGTGGGCCGAAGTATTGGCCGCTGACGCGTTCGCGTTTGTGCAACAACAAGGTGGTTTAACCCGTGAAAACGGCGATAACTACCGTAAGAACATTCTGTCGGTGGGTAACACCAAAGACTTGATGGAAGCGTACAAAGCGTTCCGCGGCCAAGAACCAACTACAGATGCCTTCTTGATCCGCCGTGGCTTAAAAGACGACGTGAAATAATCCGTCATCGCTGATTAGTCATGCCACAACCCCCAGCTTGCTGGGGGTTGTTTTTTGGGGCCGCGAAAGCTTGATCAAAATCAACTTCTGCCCCGAATAAAGCGCCATCACCACCCGTCACTTGATCTACAACAAGCTTCAGCTTGTGACGCCCGCCTACACTGGCCTCAGTTGCTCGCCGCTCTCGCGAGCAAGTGTGTACCCTGATCTTCGTTGTGTTTTCCTGTGAGGGATACCTTTCTTCTCGGACAGGTATCAGTTAGCCCAGCGCCCTGCGTTGGGCTTTTTTTTGGCGTGACTTTTTAGTTACGCCGTTTAAAGCGCTACGGCGCTTCCCCAGCAAGGATGTTGTTGCGCTGAATAACATCTACAACAGCGCCACCGCACAAGCAGCGGTTACGGCGCTTCCCCAGCGAGGATATTGTTGCGCTGAATAACATAGTTACGCAGCGTATCGGTCGAGCTGGCACTTTGCCCCCACAACAAATAATCGTAACTGCTGCCCAGCACGGCTTGTGGCCGGAAACTGCTGTCAGGAAATTCGCTGGTCGCCATGGTGGCATTAATCGCCGGGGTGATTTTATCCAACCAGACTTGGCTTAGTGGTTCAATTCGATGTGACCAATCCAACCAGCGTTTACGCAACTGACTGACTTGGGTCAGCAACTTTTGCCGGTTGTTTGGGTCGCTAAACACCAGTTGGTAAAGCTTAGGTTCAATGCCAAAGGTGCGACTGGCCCAGTTGTTGCCGCTGCCGCTAAAAATGGTGCTGCTGGCGACATCGTCAAATACTGGAATGGGGCTGGTCGTCCAACCTTGCGGATGGTTGTTGCGCCAGCTGAAATCGTAGTCGTACGTCAAATACACCCACTGTTTGGTGGTAGGGTTTAAATAGACGTAGTAGTTGTTGGCGATCCGCACATAATGATCGACTGCTCCCAGCACTATGTCGGCCGCTTGCGCTTTGATAAACGAATCCACGTCCAACACTTGTGCTAACTGCGCCTGCGTTGGGTTACTTTGGATCAGTGCCATCAGCTTATTCAGTTCGCTGCGCGCTGTGACAATTTCGTCTTTTTTGGTTTTTAAATCAAATGCCGGCTTGTAGGCGACAAACTGACTGCTACTGCCAGGGCTGCGGCCATTGACGTACGCCACATCCAGTGCGCGGTCAGCACCGAGCCAGTCGGCGCGACTGACCGGGTCAATGACTTCCACACCGACATTGCAATAGCGATTGTTTTGATAGCCATGTTGCGCCGGGTTGTAATCCAAACAATCGGCAGGCGTTGGCTCGGCTAAGTTACTGACGCCGACTTTAAACAAGTAGCCATTTTTGCCATAACGACTTTTCACCAGTACTTTGTCGACCGGCTCCACTACGGTAAATACGCCCATCTGATGCGTTTGCGGCAAGGCTCGTCCATACAAGGTCGTACTGCTTTCGCTTGGCGTGATCACCAACTCAAACACCGCTTGGGTCGCCCGCCCCGTCGCCACACCATGATCTTGCAGCACTGTGTACGACAACATCTCGTGCAAATAACCAGGGTCGTCCTTGTTCATTTTCAGCGCCATGCTCTCGAGGCCCAAAAAGGTGCGGCCATCGTTGGCAAGGACCGCCGGAATATCCCGCGCCACACGGTTGTAGCAAGTGGCTGAATTGACTTTGGCCGGCGCACCTGTGTTGTCGATACAGGAATAGACGCTTTCGTCGTCTTCAAAGGTTTCGTCGAATTTGAGGTTCCAGTGAAATCGCGTTGGGTTATACGGCAAGTTGCCGCTGCGCACTTCCGGGTCGGTGCGCGAGGTGTTGCCGCGCATCCGAAAACCAACCTGATCGATGCTTTGCTTTAGCACGCCTTGGGCATTGAAATACTCAAGTTTGCCACTGCGATACAGATCGGTTTGGTTATTGGTGCGACGCAACGAAAAGGCAAAAGCTTCCCACTCATCGACACTGACGGTTAAGCGCAAGTGCGGCAGTTGTTCGGCGTCGAAAAACTCCGCCGCCGGCGCTTGGGCGGCCGCTACGCATTTGACGTCGATATCAGCAACGCTGCTGCTGACCGTCGTGGTCAGCGCCTTGCCGATCCCACGATACACGGTGCAATAGCCGCTACTTGGTTGAGTTTGCACTGTCACATGGTAAGCCTTGGTTGGGTCCCAGTTGCGACTGAGTGTCTGCACGCCATCGCTGCTAGCCGTGATGCTTTGGCCACCCAGCGCCAGCGTCACGCTGTTACCTGCACTCAAACCACTGACGGTGGCATTGATAGTCGCCACAATCGGCGCCGGCGGTTCCACCACAGGCGCAGTCGCGTCGCTGCCGCCGCCACAACCAAGCACACTAACGGCCAGACAGCCGCTGGCCAACCAACGAAGTTCAACACGCATCTGTGGGTCCATCCTATGATTAAATTTTATTCACCTTACGTGGCAACCAGTGGCGACTGCAATGTATGGCGATGGGAATTCGTATGCAGTGGTTAGTCACCTAACTCGTTTTGCAAAAACAACAACATCTGCTGCAAGGGTTCAATGGCATCGCGGGCAAAACACATCTGCAATGCCTGATTACAGCCGTTATCCAGATACGCATGATTGAGCCCGGCAAAGACTTGCACCTGCACCGGTTGCGCGGCACGTTGCAGCGCTTGGGCGTAGGCATAAATGGCCGCGACTGGCGTGGTGGTATCGCGGGTCCCGACGTGCAGCAGTTGCGGCGGCAACCGCCGCTCGCTGGCCGGTTTGATCTGTTGGATCGGCGACACAGCATCGTACCAAGCGCGGTGCTGTGCGACCGTAATCGCCGGCCCAAACAAGCCGCGGGGGGTTAATCCCGCCCACAGCCAAAAGCCGTTGCTGGCCGTTTCAAAGCCTTGCTCGGCCCGCGCCGTCACATCAAACACGCCATAACTGAGCACCGCCGCTTGCACCTGCAGCGCCTGTTGCAGTAAGGGAATGGGCTGTGTTTCAGCAACGCCGCTCGGCCAAAAGCGCAGGGGCCGTGTGGCGACTTGGTCATTGGCCGGCGCAGGCGGTGCCAGCAAATCTGGTGCGTACAGCACCATCGCAGCGAGATGCGCACCGGCACTATCGCCGGTCACCGCCACGCGCGTCGGGTCGCCACCATAGTCCGCGATGTGCTGGCGTACCCACACCACAGCGCCCAGTGCGTCGTTGACGATTTGATCCAACCGCGTGCTGTTGTTGGCGGCGCCCAATAACCGATAGTCGACATTCACCACCAACAGATTGCTATGCTGCGCCAAATAGCTGGCCGCTTCACGCATAATCTGCCGGTCGTTGATCAGCCAACCACCGCCATGAAACATCACCAGCACAGGCCGGCCACGGCGCTTGAGCGTCGTCTGGCTTGAGGCGCCGGACACGCCTGAACGAGCCATAGTGCCATCTGGCGAGCGGGCGGCGCGTAACTGCGGCAAAGTGCCGCGCGGCTCACTGGCTTGGTAGATATCCAGCCGTAGCGGTTGGCCGGCGGGTCGCGCCCACTCGATATCGCGATCCACTCGTAGCGCCACGTCCGCGCTGACCGCCGTAGTCGCGCCGTCACTTTTTGCTACCACTGCCGGCAAGGCTGCCCCACTAAACACCAGCCACATCAGTCCCCACCATAACGTGCGCAAGACCTTCTCCTTTTGAGCAATAACCCCACTGCAGCCAAGCTAGCAGCTTTTGTAACCGCTTACAATTTAATCATCAGCAACGCCTCGGCCCGCGTCTAAACCGCGAACAGTGACATCGGCGGTCACAGCGGCCGCTGTTTGCGATAAGCTACGACCGCGCTGCCACACATCTTTCGTCAGGACTTTGCTTTATGATTCGTTTGGAACAAGGCCTGATCCCGGCCGACACGTATTGCCAACTGCGCCAACGCACCGGGCTTAGCGCCAAGACGCTTGTAGCGGCAGAACTGGGCCTGCCACAAAGTTTGTATATGGTGTATTTGGTCGATGGCGAGCAGATCATCGGCATGGGACGGCTGGTTGGCGATGGCGCCTTGCATTGCCAAATCTGTGACATCGCGGTATTGCCGCAATACCAAGGCCAAGGGCTTGGTAAACGCATCATGGCCGCCTTGATGGACAAAGTGCAGCAGTTGCCGGCCAGCTGTTATGTCAATTTAATTGCCGACGGCGACGCTCAGTTTTTGTATCAGCAGTTTGGCTTTGCCGAAGTCGGCCCCAAATCTGTTGGTATGGGCATGGTGCTGCCTAGCGCAGCCAAGCCGTAACCTGCGTTTTCGGATCACGACTTCGACCGCCGCTTACTGACACCTCGACTCAGCCTAACTGCGGCTTCGAGAAACTGCGGTTTAATGAAACAAATCCCGCACCACTTGCGGCGTGTTCGCGCGTAACTGCGCCAGCGGCGTCGGCGACCAGCGGCGCAAACGCAGCGCATTACTGACCACCAACACCGAACTCATCGCCATGGCGGCACCGGCCAGCGCTGGCGTCAAATAACCTAAGGCTGCCGCTGGGATCGCCAATAAATTAAACCCAAAGGCCCAGCCCAAATTTTGCCAGATCACCCGCCGTGTGTGTCGACTGACTTCAACAGCCGCGACCAACAAGGCCAAATCACCGTGTAATAAACTGACCTGACTGCTGGCAGCGGCCACCTGCGTGCCGGTGGTCAAGGCAATGCCAACCTCGGCTTTTGCCAACGCTGGCGCATCATTGATGCCATCGCCGACCATGGCAACATGTTGGCCACGCTGCTGCGCCTGCTCGATTTGTTGTAGTTTTTGCTCGGGTTGTTGCTCGGCAAACCACTGACAGACGCCTAATTGCGCCGCTGCGCTTTGCACGCGGCTGGTTAAATCACCACTGAGCAGCACCGACTGCACACCAAGCTGCCGCAGCGCGGCCACCGCCGGCATCGCCGATGGCCGCAGTGCATCGTCAAGCCAAAAAGCCGCCAACAGACGCGCATGGCCAGCTGCGGCCGGTGTCTGCGCTGCACTATCGACAGGCACCACCAGTTGCAGCAACAAGCTACTGGCATCACGCAATTCGGCCGGCACGTCCAGTTGCAGGCGCTGCGCCAAACGTACGCTGCCCAGTGCCAAATAAACGGGTTGTGCTGGTGCTGCATCTGGCAGCGTTGCGAAGGAGTGCGACGCCGACAGCTCAGGCAAGGTTGCTTGCACGCCAAGCCCTGGCAGCACTTGGTAATTCTGCACCGCCAGCAACGGCTGTGTATTGGCCTGTAAAAACGCCTGTGCTTGCGGATGTTCACTGTGTTGTTGCAGCGACGCGGCCCATTGCAACGCTGTACCTTCGGCGATATCCAGCAGTACGTGGCTGCGCGCGAGGGTTGGAGTGCCCAGCGTCACGGTACCGGTTTTGTCAAAAAACACCGTGTCGATGCGACTAAGCGCATCCAGCGTCGCGGCATCTTTCAGCAAAATACCAAACGACGCCGCTCGACCAATACCCACGACTAACGCCGCCGGCGTCGCCAGCCCCAGCGCACAAGGGCAAGCAATCACCAGCACAGCGACCGCGTGCAAAATGGCCGGCTCCAGCTGCGCTGTGGTCAGGTAAGTCAGCACACACGTCAGCAAGGCGATCACCAACACCGCCGGCACAAAATAACTGCTGATCCGGTCGACCCTTTGTTGCAGCGGCGCTTTGGACAGCTGCGCTTGTTCCACTTGGCTAATTAATTGCTGCAAGCGTGACTCACGGGCGCGTTTTTGCACCAAAAATTCCAGCACACCGTCGATATTCAAAGCGCCGCTGACCAGCAAATCGCCTTGCGTCTTGTGCAGCGGTTGACTCTCACCGCTGATCAGCGCTTCATCGACTTGGCTTTCGCCCGCCAGCACCAGGCCATCCAACGCGATACGTTCACCGGGTTTGACTTGCACCCGATCGCCCAGCGCCACCTGCGACAGCGCCAGCCACTGCCAAGCGCCATCGCGCCACACCCGCACCTGCTGCGGCTGCAATTCCGCCAATGCCGACAACGCCGATTGAGTTTGTTGCTTGACGCCTTCTTCTAAATATTTGCCCAGCAGCACAAAGGCGATCACCACGCTGGCGCTTTCAAAAAACAGGGCCGGCATCGCGCTTATGTTGGCAAACCAGCCGTTGTAGACACTCAAGCCAAACGCCGCGCTGGTGCCAATCGCCACCAGCAGATCCATGCTGCCAGTGCCGGATTTCAGCGCATAAAAAGCCCCGCGGTAAAAGCGCGCGCCCAGATAAAATTGCACCGGCGCCGCCAGCAACAGCTGCCACAGTGGCGGTAACATCCAATGCTCCATTGGCGCTGGCGAGACAAACGACCACAACATAGGCGCCAGCAGTGGCAGCGCCAACACAAATGCCGCCACTACATGCCACAGCGGATAGTCGCGGGCAACGTGCGGCTTGACGGCAGGTGGTGCGGCGGCGGGCTTGTCAGTGGCGCTGCGCTGCGAGGCTGATAGCGAGCTTGTTAAAGGCGCAGTTGCTGTAGCGACGGCTGATTGGCCGGCCATGGCGCTCGCAGCTGCCGCATTGGCGAGTAAACTGGCTGGCGCTGCTGCTGACTGCTCTGCCAAGTCGCAGCTTGCGTCTGGCGAAGCTGGCTCGACCGCAACGTCGCCAAGCAGTTGCAGCGGGTAACCAATGGACGCTTCAGCGCTTTCGAGTTGCTCCAGCACCTCGGCATTCGCCACTTGCACATTTAAGCGCTTACCAAGGACATCGACGGTCGCTGTGTACACTCCGGCAATGCGCCGAGCTTGTTGTTCGACTTTGCGTGCACAACCGGCGCAACTTAAATGACCGACCGCATAGGTGTGTGCCAGCCACTGTGCTGTGTAACCGCCCGCCGCGAGCGCCGCATCTAACTCGGTGGCCAGCACTGGGAAATCCGCATCGTCTGCCAGTTGCAACACCAAGCGCTGCCCCATTAAATCGACTTGTGCCAGACGAACGCCCGCAATGGTGGCCGCGATACGCTCAACTTTCCCGGCGCATGACATACAGCGCATACCGCTGATCTGGATGGCAATAGATGGCATGAAATCTCCTACAGCTGTCACGACTTTTGATACTACCTATGACGAAACCATGAGTACAACAGGAAACCGGCGACGCTAAAAGCAGCCAGAAAACACAGAGATCGCAACAACTCAGGCCGTTACGCAGATGCAGGGTCGACTGTGGCAGCCATCAGCGGAAAAATACCGCCTTAAACATCTGCACCAGCAAACTTATCGCCACCAACCATCCGACTAAGTTTTCCCAATTAAAGGTGGCTTTGGCCGGTTCTGGGTCTCGCTCCACTTTTAATACAGTCGCGTGGCCACGTAAGCCTTTAACAGGGTCGACGTCAGGACCATCATGTAGCCGATTAAAAATTGGCCGAGCTACTTGTTCATCCGCATACCGTTCTAACCAAGTTTGCTGGCCTTGCCAATTAAACAGTTGATCAAACAACGCAAGCACAGCATACGATGGTTGCACTGGCCCGTACCTTTTCCGACTACGTGAAGTTCTACGTTTATGGGTGTTCAGCTCGTGGTAATGCGCCACCAACAGTTTGAACAGACTGAGACTCAATTGATGATTGAACTCACCATCGAGTAGCCAAGGTGACGTAGTCAAAAACTGCCACGGCTCGAGTCGAATGAGCGAATGTTGATTTTGGAAGTTCTCTGTTACTCGCTGCAGTATCGCATCAAAGGCTTGCTGACGCGCTTGCTGCTGTAAAATTCGGTCTTGGACTAACTCTGCCTGCGCTTGCCGTGCTGCTTGTCGACGACGCTCCGTTTCTTGATGGGCGGCGTCGGCTTCAGCGTCTGCCTCCGGCTGCGGCGGGTCTAGTTGCGGTGATGCGCTTGTCTCTGCTGCTGCAGGAGCAACAGCAACCGCCTCGCCTTGTTCATCTTGTTGACTAAAAATCAATCCGCTCGAAAAGGCTTGTGTAGTCGGGGTGCGTTCGCGGTTGGGCGACTGCTGCCGACTCACAGTTGCAAGCAGCGCTTTATAGGCCTGATGGATCCGCTGAAACTCCACTGGATCGGTATCTGGTCTATGCTGCTTGATTTTCAGCGCGTAGGCGCGTTTGATGGTCGCGACGTCACTGTCCCGCGCGACGCCAAGGATGCGCCACGCTTCCATCAGAACCATTCCTCTACGTCCAGCGAGTCTAATAGTTCGACGAACCTCTGACGCGCCGCTTCAATTTCGGCAGGGATTTGCCGCTCTAAAGTGGCTTCGAATTGCGCCGTGACTGCACCAATTGCTTGGCGTTTATCGCCAAGACTGGCCTCGTACATCCGTTCTGCCCGCGCCAACAGCACTTGGTTGGCTTCCAGCTCACGCGGGTGGAATTTCAATGCGGCCAGACGCTCACGCCCACGGGCAATTTCGCTGTCAGACAACATGCCAGGACTTTGCTCAATCTGCGTCGAGTAGGTTTTCCCGGTAGACAACACCCGAACATCAACTTCAAGCAACCCGCTCATGTCATAACTGTAGCGGATCGCGACTTTCTCTTGGCCTCTAGGACCACGTGGCACAGGCACTGTAAGCTCACCTAGTCGAATATTGCGCTCGGCGACCCGGTGCTCACCTTGATAGACTTCAACGTGCACTTGCGTTTGGTTATCTGAAGAGGTCTGCACCGTGCGTTCAATACTGATCGGCACCGTGGTATTGCGCTCGATGATCGGTAACAACAAATTGGGCGCATTCGGGTTCTCATGATTCAGAACCCCGGTACCCAAAGTGTATGGGCACACGTCCGTCAGCACTATATCTTCGAGTGCTGCGTTGCGTGCCAGCAACCCCGCTTGCAAAGTGGACCCCATAGCCACGACGAGATCCGGGTCTAGATGGCATGAAGGGATAATGCCAAACATCCGGCCTACGGCGTTACGAAACACGCCCATCCGCGTCGCTCCACCAACGAGCACCACATCATCTAAGTCATCTGGAGACAATTGGGCATCATTGAGAGCACGCTCAATCGGTGCTTTTACCCGCAATAACAGCGGTACCACGACGGAAGAAAACCACTCAGGCGTCACTGAAAACTCAGTTTGTTGCACACCAAAATCCAACGCCAGCGTTTGGGTAGGCTCGCTACTGACGCGACGCTTGGCGGTTTCTAGTTGCATTAACACCCGTTGTTCTAGATGCGCAGGCACTTGGGTTTTATCGACGTTGAGCTCGGCAAGTACGGCCTTGTACATAGCATCGACAAAGTCTTCGCCACCTAAGAAGTTATCGCCAGCACTGGCATGCACTTGCATCACGCCTTCAAAGAACTCCAAGATCGACACGTCAAAAGTGCCGCCGCCCATATCCAGAATCATATAAGTGCCTTGCTGACGGTCATTCAAACCATAAGCAATCGCCGCCGCTGTCGGCTCATTGATCAGTCGCAACACCTTCAAACCGGCCATTTCAGCGGCTTGTTTGGTGGCTTGTCGTTGGTTGTCACTAAAATAGGCGGGAACTGAAATCACCGCTTCACTGACGGGCGCTTGCAAAAAGGTTTCGGCATCCTCTTTAAGCGAACGCAGCACCAAGGAGGATAACTCAGTGGCGGTAAATGATTGTCTGCCGAGTTTGATTTGATGCCGAGTGCCCATCAAGCGCTTGAAGGCACCGACGGTGCAGTCGCTGTGTTGGATCAGTCGTTCTTTAGCGGTGCGGCCGACAATGATGTGACCTCGGTCATCCAAACCAACCACCGAAGGAGTTAATAAATCGCCTAAGCGATTAGGGATCAATTTGATACCGTCGTCCAAAAAGATCCCGCAGGCACTGTTGGTAGTGCCCAGATCGATACCGATAATAGCCATAGCAAGCGTCCTTTTTTTCTTTCTTTTTACAGCTTTTTATTCCACAGCTGTTTACGAAAGATTCTGCCACTAACTGTTTCGAAACCAAAGCAAAAACCACTGACTTGGGAAAAGTAGCAGGCTAACCCTATGCATTAGCTAAAGTTTTTAAGGCTACCCTCTAGCCGTTGCGCACTGCGGCTGGCATGCTGAGGTTAACAAAAGTGTGAAATAAGGGAACAAACATGCGACATCATTGGTTAGCAGCTCTCGTTGTGCTCAGTGGTTGTGGCGGCGGCAGTTCAGATTCCTCAACTCCACCGAGCTGCAGTCGTGCCGAATTGGGCAAAACCCTGATCCAACAAGCGACTGACCTTTCAGTCGACACCGACTTTACCTTATTGGTGGAACGCATTAGTGACGGCGCCAGCGTCAGCGTCGCGCGCAACAGTTCCAGTGCCGTCACCCGGTATGAATCGGCATCGACGTCGAAATGGGTGACCGCCGTGGTTATTTTGCGTTTGGTCGAACAAGGCAAGTTGTCACTCGATGATAAACCCAGTCGTTGGATCGCCGAATGGCCGCTGGCTGCGGATCATCCCCTCAGTGCCATGACCTTGCGCCAGCTGTTGAGTTTCACGTCAGGGTTGGTCGATGAGCCGCTGTGTCAAAACAGTCCAATCGCCGACTTTGCCAACTGCGTCGTGACAGGGGTGCAGCAAAACGCCAACTCGGGCAGAACACCCGGCAGCGTGTTTCACTACAACAGCTTGCACTTGCAAGTCGCTGGCTTGATGGCGGTGCGTGCCGCCGGTGTCGCCAACTGGACGGCACTGTTTCGACAATTCCAACAAAGCACCGGTTTATTTGGCACCAGCAGCTACGACTTACCTTCTGCCAGCAACCCTCGATTAGCCGGCGGCATGCATTGGACTGGCCAAGAATATTTGGATTTTTTACGGGCGCTGGCCAAAGGCCAATTGCTGGGGGCTAGTTTGCAAGCGCAATTACTTGCCAATCAACGGGGTAATGCGACTGTGTTGTATTCGCCTGCCCTAGCTGGGTTTGGCGTCGACTGGCCTTATGGCCTTGGCAACTGGCAAGAATGCTCCGGCTCTACTTGTACGGCAAGTCGCTATTCAAGCCCGGGTGCATATGGCGCTTATCCGGTGCTGGATCTCGGCAAAGGTTATATTGCGATGTACGCCCGGCAAGGCGCCTTAGGCACCTTTGTGCTTGGCAAAACGCAGGTGGATGCGTTGACGCCCGCCATCAATGCTTGGGCCAGCTGTAACAACCGGTAAGGTGGTTTGATGAATCGACTGCTGCAGCGCGCACTGTTTGGCCGCAAGGTGTTTTTCTGTGGAGCTTTTGGTCGCACCATGTTGCTGTGTGCCGTTGCCTGCTGGCTGGCATATGTACCGCACAGTTTGGCCCAGCCAGAGCGGTTGTTGCTGACCATGTCCAAGCCGAACAACCCTGCGGACCTTACCGATCTCGCCCACTTCAAACAGTGGCAACAACAGGCGCGGCGGCACTATCGCCAAGCGCTGTTGTGGCAGGATTTCCCGCCCGTGCAGGCCACCTTGCTGGCGAGCCAGCCGCATGCAGCCGCAGGTGCCGCTGGACCTGACACCACAGCTTCATCGTATCGCATTGAGCATTATCGGCTGCAATTGACCAGTCAAACCGCAACACAGGCGTATTTATTGGTGCCAAACCACAGCCGTGGCGGCGTGTTATTGCTGCACGACCATGGCGCCGAGTTTTCGATCGGCAAAGAAAAATGGTTACGGCAGGCTCCGTTTGCGACATCCGAGCAGCAAGAAAAAGCGCAGGCGTGGCAACAACGTTATTTCCAAGGTCATGCCATCGCCAATGAATTGGCTGCACAAGGTTATACAGTGCTAGTTGCCGACAGTATTGGCTTTTCCAGCCATCATCCACTGGCCTATTCAGATCAACAGCAGCTCGCCAGCCATCTGCTGGCCAGCGGCCATAGCTTGGCGGGTCTTGCTGCCGCCGAAGACTTGCAACTAGCCACCTTTTTGCGCCAACAGATTGGTGAAAAGAAACCGTTGGTGAGCATCGGGTTTTCGATGGGCGCCTTTCGCGCATGGCAAGTTGCCGCATTAAGCACAGATGTTGACGCCGCAGCAGCCGTTTGTTGGTTCGGTCGCTGGCAAGATTTAACAATCGCCGGCGGAAACTTAGATAAAGGCCAAACGGCGTTCTATTTTTTGCATCCGGGGCTTAATCAGCAGTTTGATCTGCCAGACCTGCTGAGTCTAATTGCGCCGCGACCACTGTATTTAATCAACGGCGGTCAAGACCGCTTGTTTGACGTACAGTCGGTGCAAGCGGGTTATCGTCAGCTCGCGCCGGCATGGCAGCTTTTTCAAGCAAGTAATGCCTTAACCACTGAACTTTGGAGCGAAGCGACACACGAGTTCAATGAACGCCAGCAACACCAAGTATGGCAGTGGCTGGCGCAGGTGACGTCAGGACAGCGGCTTTAGATGACTGTGACTAAGCAGGCGGAACTGATCGGTACCGGCACGTTCTAGCCATTCAAACGCCACCATTTCGCGACTTACCAGCACTGCGCCGGCCTGCTGCATGCGAGCGAGCGCCAACTGTTTGTCGCTGGCACGACGCGAGCCGACGGCATCCACCACCACATAAACCTGCAGACCTTGTTCAAGCAAACCAAGCGCCGTTTGCAGCACACATACATGGGCTTCGCAGCCAGCCAGCACCACTTGTTTAGTTTTGTGGTCGGCCAGCCACGCCAAAACAGCAGGCTCTGCGGTGGCATCAAAATGAATTTTTTCGAGGATCTGGTCGGTTTTTAGCAGTGCTAACAGGCTTTGCACTGTCACACCAAGCCCATGCGGGTACTGTTCTGTTGCCAGCACTGGGATGTTCAGTTGATGCGCCACTTCAATCAACCAACGGTTTTGCTGCTCAACGTCGCTAAAACCATCGATCGCGGGAGCCAAACGGTTTTGCATATCGACGATAACAAGTGCACTGTGTGCTGCCGTGAGTTTCATTTGAACCTCCTAGACTTGATCTGTGTGGGCGCAGCATGCCACGCCACAACTGGTCTGACAAGTACGAGCGAGCTTCGTACACCAAGATGCAACGGCGGCTACGACTGACCGCAGTTCTTCAACACACGCATACCTTGCCAGTGCCCGCTGCTCGCTAGCGGCGCTCGCCGTTTAATTCCGATGGATCGGCGCCAAACCTTTGTTCCGATTTTCCACCGCATCATCGAGGTCAAAGCCCGTTTGCACCCAAGTTTTGGCTTCGTCCGCAGTAAATTTTTCTTTTGACCAGGCCATCGCATCGTCTAACTCGAAACCTGCATTCTTCCAAGCACAGGCCGCTGCACCGTCAAATTGCTGGCTCCGCCACTGCTGTGCCACTTTGGGGGTGAAACCGCAGCTTTGCCACACACCAATTTCCGTTTGCGACATATCGCGCCAATCGTCGGGTACCGAACTACAGGCCGCTAACGCGACTGCCAAACCAACACACCAGATACTTCTCATGGATTTCCCCTCTCGTAGTTAATGCTGCAACCATGCGGGCAGTGAACTTCGTTTTAGCATAATGGATCCTTGGTTGATCCCAAGCAACTTTCCGGCATATCCACACCAAAAAGCTGTGCTGCATCAAACCAAGGTCTGCTTGAAGCAGTGTAGCTGTCAGAAAATTGTCATTTTTCGACTTTCGGTAAACTCAAGTAAAGACACTGAAATTATTCACAGAAAAAGTGCAGATTAAAAAAAGCTGGCCTAAAATAAAATTTCCGCTGTAAAACCGTGCCTTAGCGAGCAGTTTTGCGCAATTTATCGGCTTCAATGTAGCGATCCCGTTAAAAAGTTCTAGATCAATTGGATCGTTTTTTGCTAAATATCCAGCAATGGCGCGGCTTAGCGTCACATGACACAGTCGATTTACAACTAACGAATAGAAAGCTTCGTGATCCTATTGAAAAAATCGCGTATATATGAGCATATTGTAAAATTGGACTGTGTTCTTTTATCGGTATAAAAAAACACAAGTGGGTTCGACAGGGGGAAGAATGGCAAATTATGCGGATATCCAGGCAGCCTGCGAGCAGCTAAAAAGCGCCGGGCAAGTCATCACACTCGATGCAGTAATCAAAAAAGTTGGCGGTAGCCCAACCAGTATCATGGTCAACTTTGACCGTTGGTGCGCCGATCACAACTACCAACCACCTGCGGTACAACCGGAGGCGAAAAGCAGTAAATCAGGTCTTGGCTTGGGTGCTTTGTCTGCACTCACCGATAAAGTGCCGGGTTCTTTCTCCAAAGCTCTCGACTTCAGTAAAAAAGTAGTCAAGCAAGCGGATTTGTCTGCAATCAAAAACTTATTACCAGATAGCAAGACAGAAGCGCAGCCTGAACAGCCAGTGGCCAAAGCCGCTGAGCCTGTCGCCGCACCTGCCGCGAAAAAAGCAACGGCTGCAGCTCCAGCCGCCAAACCAGCGCCAGTTGTTGAAGTCGCGCCAGTGGTTGAAGCAGCTCCTGTAGTTGAAGCAACGCCTGAACCTGTGGTTGAAGTGACTCAACCAGAGCCAGTCGCCGAAGTGGTGGTGGAAGTCGCGCCAGTGGTTGAAGCGCCAGCGCCAGTCGTTGAAGCACCGGTAGCAGCGGAAGTTGTTGAAAAAACCAAAGTGATTGAAGCCGTTAAAACGTCACAACGCGCTAAAACAGCTGAAGTCAGTGCCACAATCGCCGCCGTTGCAGCCAGCGTGGCTGCCGCGATGGAAAAACCAGCAGCGCCAGTGGTGGATACCGCAGCGTCGGCGGAACTGCAGTTAGCACTGCAGGAAGTTGAACAGCAAAAACAAGATTTAGTCCAAGAAATCCAGCAGTTGCGTCAACAAGCGCGTGATATGCAAGAAGATAGCGATATGCTGCACCACCAATTCGTGGACGCCCAGCACACGGCTATCGAGCGGCAAAAACAAGTCAACGAGCTGCAACAAACGCTGACCAAACAACGTGCTGAACAAACACGTCTGAAAGAACAGCTGGAAGAATTGGATCGTCAACGCCAAGAAGCGCAAGAAGTGAAGCGTCAAGGCGACGAACAGTACGAAATGCTGGCACTGAAATTTGACGCACTGCAACTGTCCTATTCTGAGCTGCAATCGACGCTGGACTCCAAAGAAAACGAGCACGTTAAACAGCTGGAACTGCGCTTAGAGCAAGCACAACAAGACATGTCGCAACAAAAGCAACAAGTCGCCTTGTACGAGCAACAACTGCAACGCGCTAACGAAGCCTTTGCCGCACTGCAGCAGAAGTTTGAGCAAGAGCAGCAAGACGTCAAGTCGCTGCAAAACAAACTGAAACAAGCGGAACAGACAGCCAACGAACACAAACAACAAGTCAACGAATTGGAGCAACAAAAAGCTCAATTGTTGAAAGCGTTAGATGCTGCTAACGAAACGTTAGTCGAACAAGAAGAACAGCTGAAGATGCAAGCGGACCAAGTCCAATTGCTGTCAGAAAAGCTGCCTGAACTGCGTTCGCAAAACGATTTCATTGAAAAAGAGCAAGAGCTGCAACGCCTGCAATCTGTGGTCCAAACCATGGAAAGCAAGCTGGCTCACCTGCAAAACAGCAACCAAATGCTTAAAGAACAGTCGGAAGTTACCGTAGCGCATCAAAACCGCCAACGCGAAACTATCCGTTTGCAACGCGAAGAAAACGGCCAATTGCGCGAAGCTCAACAACAAGCGCAACTGGAAAAAGAGCAACTGGAACAACAATGCCAGAAACTCGAAGAGCAAGTTAGCTTCGTACGCAACAACTCACGCACCACGATTGAAAACTTAACACTGTCGAACAAACAGATGCAGTTGAAGATCACCGAGTTGGAAACTCGCCTGAAAAACGCTGGCGTGACTGTCTAATCAGATCTCTAATGCACAAAGCCTTGGCATCGCCAAGGCTTTTTTTTGCCTGTCATTGCGCAATATAGCTTTCCCCCCTGTAACGTCCATGCGTTTTGCCACTGCACGAGGTTACGCGCGCAGCCTAAGGCGGATACCGACATGGGTACTCCGTAGCCCAGCAGACAGACTTTCTCTGCGCCTTTGCCAATCCTGTACAGCTTCTGCCAACAGTGCTAGTCACAGCATGTGCGCATAAAAAAGCCAGAGCAATTGCTCTGGCTTTTGTCGCGCAAGGCTTAACGCCTTGATGAACTAAGCTTAGTTCTGCACTTGTTTGGTCACCGTCAGCACTGGTGCTGTCGGTGTGTCCGCATTGACGCTAAACACATAGACACCGGCATCAGCAATGGCGATGCGTAAGTTGTCGTTGGATTGTGCCAATGGTTTGGCTACACCAATCGCGATGTCAGCACCTGCCGCACCTGCACCGTAGTTCACAGTTGACCAGTCCGCAGAGGCAAACTTGAACTCGTAGTTGCCGGCGTTCAGGTTAATCGCGACTTGGTACACGCCACCTGTGTAGCTGAACTGAGTCGCTTCACCCCAGCCGTTCATGCTACCGCGCAGGAATACTTTGGTAGCGCCGTATGGCACGTATTCGCTGACCGTTAAGGTTGGTGCTTGTGGGTTGGCCGCATTCAAGGTGAACACATATTTGCCCGCTGAGAAGTTGGCACGCATGTTCGAACCTTGACGTTGCAGCGCTTTCTCCACGCCAAAGGTCACGTCTTGACCGCCGCTGGCGCCAAAGTCCACGGTTGACCAATCGCTAGAGGCGATCTTGAACTCTTGCGTACCTGAGCTGCCAATAGTGATGGTGGTTTGGTACACACCGGCACCAACATAGGACAACGGGTTGTCGGTGCTCCAGCCATTGATGCCACCACGCACATACACAGTGGTTAAGCCGTATGGAGCCACATCTGGCGCGCCCATAGTGGCATTGGCTTTCAGGCCTTCGCCTTGTTCACCTTGTTGTGGTTTAACAAACACAGCAATGGTGTACGCAGGGACAGTGAAGCGACCGTCAGCGCCATCGGCAGCAAAGCTTGCCGCTTGCACTGTGTTATCCACTGACATTTGTTGCACTTCGTGCAGCACAAAACCTTGGGCGGTTGGCACTTTTTGGTTTTGTTCAGCGCTGGTGCCGTTGATCACCACCACGATGGCATCGTTGGCTGGGTCTAGGTCAGTTAAACCTGTACCGTCGTCGATGCTCATCACAATCAAACCTTGTTTCAGGTTTTTGCCGATGTTGTGGAAACCAACCCGGTCAATCACGTCTTGGCCTGTGGTTAAACGGAACAGTGGGCTTGATTTACGGATCTGCAAGAATTCTTGGAATACTTGGCCGGCGAAATCAATGTGCTCTGGGTACGCAGTGGTGTTTGGATTGTTGGCGATTTGCTTGATGGTGTTCCAAGCGCCGCTGTTATCCTGTGCCAAAGGCAAACCGACGTTCCAGTTGTTGTTTTGTTTGGTGAAATCAACACGGTTGAACCAATCGCCTGAGTCATAGCTGTTACGATCCAGAGATTTTGAACGCAGCAGATCATCACCCATTTCCATAAATGGAATACCTTGCGACAACACAGGAATTGCCAGTGCAATATTGTGGATACGCACGCGGTTATCGATGCTGACAGACGCCGGTAAACCTAACTGCAGTTTGTCCCACAGGGTTTCATTGTCGTGTTTCGACACATAGTTAATGATGTCCGCTGGGTCATCAGCATAACCTGCCGCTTGGCCGTTCCAGTTGATTTCAGAGGCTTTGCCTGTGTTACCGGCATAGTCTTTCAACACATAGTTACGCAGTGTACCGGCCAGACCAATTTCAATAGTGTTTTGATCTTTCAGTTTACCGACGTCGCTATCGCCTAAGAACAAGGCTGCATTGCGCACCGCATCACGCTCACGGTCGTTAAACGAACCGACTTCGGTGCCATTTAAGTTGGCTTGACGGGCTTGTACGAAACGCGCGTCGTTGGCTACTTCACCGAAGTTCCAGCCTTCACCGTAGAAGTAAGTGTCTTCGTCCACCGCACGCACAGCATCACGCGCCGCTAAGATCTCGGCTTTTGGATGGTGGCCCATAATGTCGAAACGGAAGCCGTCGAACTTATAGTCACGCGCCAAAATCACCAGCGAGTCTTTGACAAACTTGGCAAACATGGCGTTTTCAGTCGCGGTGTTTTCACAGCAAGTAGAACGCTCAATGCCTGCAGTTGTTGGGTTGTAGCGGTGGTAATAACCTGGCACTACTTTGTCAAACACTGAGTTGTCATACAGGCCTGATGAACTAGTGTGGTTGTACACCACGTCCAACACCACGCGCATGCCGATGCTGTGCAACGCTTGGTTCATCGCACGCATTTCTTTGATGCGAGCAACACCTTCTGCGCTAGAGGCATACGAGCCTTCTGGCGTGATGAAATGGTGTGGATCATAACCCCAGTTGAAGCTGTCAAAACCGCGCATATCGTTAACGATGGCTTGTGCGTTTTCGCCTGACGCTTGGAAGCTGTTCAGCAAGTCAATCAGCTTGGTTGACGCTGACGCAGTACACGCCAATGAGGTCGGTTTTAACTTACACAGTTCACCGGCGGTGCTGTCTAAATCAATACGTTTGCTGGCATCTTCGTTCACGGTTGCCATGTCAGTCGCTGGCAACATATGGAAGGTGTTCATGCCGGCAGCCGCCAAGGCTTTTAAGTGTTTGACTGGCTCAGAGTCTACTTCAGTAAACGCCAAATATTTACCACGGTTCGCTGCAGACACGCTGCTATCACGCACCGAGAAGTCACGGATGTGACCTTCGTAAATCACGGTGTCTTCCGGTTTAGCCAACGTTGGTACTTCTTGGTTGTCCCAACCTTCTGGTTTGGTGTCCGCGTCGTTTAAGTTGACGAATTGGCTGAAACGACCGTTGGTCGAGACGTTCAGTGAGTACGGGTCGGTAGTTTCAACTGTTTCAACTTTTTTGGTCAGCGGATGATACACAGTCAATTCAAAGCGGTAGAACTTGCGATCCAAGGTGGCTTTTGGCGCAGTGAAGCTCCAAATACCAGTGTTGGCATCTTGAGTCATCGCGTTGGTCGAAACCAAGGTTTTCGCTGCATCGTAGACTTTCAGGTTCACAGTACGGGCTGTTGGGGCCCACACCGCTGATTTCACGTTGGTTGCATCGTACGTTACGCCCAAGGTCGCTTCGTTGGCATCGTTTTCGCCAGCCGTGTACAGGTCATCCAAGGCTTTTTGGATTTGTACATGAGACGCGGCCATGATTTTGCCGTCAGAGCCAAATGAAGCAAACACCAGCTGGTTTTTCGCCATAGCTTTGGCTTGTTCAGCCGTTAACGTGGCTTTGTAAGCTGGCCAGTTCGCCAAATGCGGGACGCGAGCTTTTTGCTCGTCGGTCAGTGACGTCGGTACCACTTCAACGGCGGTGCCATTAAGTTTTTTGGTATCGGAATCGATGGCTAAGTCCGCTGCGGCACTGTGATGCACTTCGAATTTAGCTACACCACCTGCTTGGCCGTTCCAGACAAAGGTATTGCGGTCTAACCAATGCGCTGCGCTGTCGCTGATTTGCACGCCCAGTGACACCACTGGATAAGCAAATACAGATGCAACGCCTGAGAAGGTCCAACCCATGCGGTTAAATTTAATCACATCTTTTGGCCCTAATGGCAGTTTCATGTCGCTGCCGCCTAGCTCTTTGCCGGCGTCATCGGTGCCTTTGTGGATGATGAAGTTGGCACAATCTGTCGCTTTCGCGCCAATGCCGTCTTTCAGGTTCAAAATCCAATAAGCACCATAGTTTGGATCGATACCGCTGATGGCTAAACCATTGGACCAGCTTTCAGCCAACGACGAGGCCAACAAGGAATCACACGCCTCGTTGTTCCAGGTGTGCAGCTTAAAGCCGTCATAGTTGCCGTCGGCGCGTTTGAAATACAGCACCGCTTGGCCTGCTGAGGCCATCACCGAAGGTTCTGGTGCAGTTGGATCAACGCCAATCACACAGCTTTCGTTTTTCGCATCCGGCACTGTTGGTGCTGGACACTTGATAGGCACAGGGTCCACACACGCCGTACCGGCGGCGTTTGGCACTTGTGGCACATTACAGGTTAATAATTGCTGGCCAGGTTCGATGGAATCACCACCGCCACCGCAACCAGAGACGCCGAGTAGCAACAGCCCTGCGGTCAGCAGCTGTAGCATTATTTTACGATTTAACATGTTGTTCTACTCCAATGCATTACAGCGAATACGACACGCCGAGGAAGTACTGGCGACCAAAGAATTGGATGGTGCCGGTTCTGGTTTCGTTACCGAAGTAACTCTTCGTCGGTTCGTCAGTTAAGTTGTTGATTTGGAATAAGCCTTTCCAATTCTCGGTGAAATCATACGAGGCTTGGAAATCCACAACCGTTTCGCTGTCAAAGTTGACCACTTGGTTATCTACTGCCACTTGTTCGGAGACAAACGGGCTGCGGTAACGCGCACTCATCCGCGTCTCAAAGCCTTCGTATTCCAAGAACAACTCAGTGGTGAACACTTGTTTAGATAAGCCAGATAGAGGCAGTGTCTGATCTTCGCCACCCAGATTGTTTGGCTGATTGATCGCACTTTCGGTGTAGCTGTAGCTCGAGCGAATACCCAAGCCTTGCCAAATGCCTGGCAGGAACTTAAACACCTGGGTGTAACCCAGTTCGATACCACGGATATAACCACCTTCACCGTTGTTGACTGCCGTGGTGTAGGTGCCGTTTTTCACCGGACGCAACACGCCCGATGTCGGGTCGATATAGGTATCTGGTACACGGAAACCATTGCCTTTGAAGTCAAATTCAGAGATAGAGTAGGTCTGGATCAGGGACTTGATATCTTTGTAGAAACCCGCGAGCACAAAAGCCCCTTCGGTTTCGCTGAAATAACGTTCCCACGAAATATCGTATTGATCGGCGTAAAACGGTTTCAAACTTGGGTTGTTTTCGCTTGATGCCGACAAATAACCATCGTTACTGATGTTGTAGCTGACTTGCGAGGCCAAGCGGTTGATAGGTGGACGCGACAGCGTTTTGGAGTAGGCAAAACGCAGTTGATCATCATCGGTCAAACGGAAGTTTAAGTTCGCGCTTGGCAGATAATCGGTGTAAGTAATGCCATCAATGCCTGGGGCATATTGGTTGTTAATCAAACCAGCATCATCTTTGATGTTTTGCGCGCCGAGCAACGGGTCACCGCCCACGTTGGTCAAGCTGGTGGCTGATTGGTCGGTATGCACCATACGCACACCGAAGTTACCGGTCAGCGGGATCTCGCCAATATCGGTTTCCAAGTTCGCCATCAGATACGCCGACGTGACTTTCTCGTACACTTCACCACTTTGCAGCACAGACCATGCAGTATCTGGCCCAGTTGGGTTTTGTTGTGATGCCAACAACCCTTTGTTGCCAGTACCCCAGGTTTTCACCGGTTGTGGAATGCCGTTCGGGAACCACGCGGCCAACGCTTTGTCTTGATCGATGGCTAAGTAGCTTGGGAAGTAGCCAAATTCATTTTTGAAATCAACCACTTTGACCATGTCAGACGTTAATTTCAGTGGTTTTTGGGTTGCTGAAAAGGCGCCGTCGTTGCCGTATTCAAACACAGCACGTTCGTTGCCGTAGGTACGGTCAGACACGCGAGCACCCACTTCTACCGACGCCAGCACTGGGTTGTCTAACTTGTAGGTAAAATCAATACGTGCCGCGTCGACGCGGTCATCGTTGATAAACGGATAGATACCGTATTTGCTCAGCATCACGCGATTGACATCGCTAAAGGCCGCCGCTTGGTTAAAACCAACGTCCGGTAAGTTCAAGCCGTTTAACTTGTAGGAAATCGACACGTTGTCGTCAAATTGTGGGTTGACCGCATTGGCGTCTTTGGCCACCAGCGACCACAACAAGCCGTTGCGGAAGTTACTGTCTGACGCTGAATGCGACAAGTCGACACTCATGTTCAGATTGTCGGTAATATCCCAATCGGCATTTAAGCCCAGTGCTGTGATGTCATCGAAGTCTTGGTTGTCGTCGTTGACGATTTCCACGCGGGTAAAGCTTTGCGAGGTGCGGTTAAAAGTACCACCCACCACAGTGTTGCCATCGAGGATTGGGTTACCGACTGCAGCATTCGGGCCGCCGAATTTGACGCGGAAACCACGAGCAAATGCTTTCGAATCGAACTTAGAAATGAACACATCACCTTTGAGTTTAAAGGTGCTAGTTGGTTGCCATTCCACCACGCCAAGGTAGCCGTTACGGACTTCTTCACCACCTTTGTGCTGAACTTCAAACCCTTCGCTGATGTTTTCCAGGCCTGCATCGCCGCCAATGTTGCCGTCGACGTCTTTTTTGCCGTTATAAGCTAAACCGATAAACTGGGTGGCGACGCTTGGTTGATACAAACGCGCATAGCCTAAAGCGATACCGAGTTTGTCCTCAAAGAACTTGCCTTGATACGCAAAGCTCAGGCGGTTACCCACGGCTTGACCATCTGGCACTTCATTGGCGCGGTCGTTGTACATGCCTCGCGCGTTGAAATTGAACTTGTGATCTTGGGTGTTCTTCAGCGGGCTGGCTGTTTGCAGCTCCACCGAACCGGCCACCGCACCTTCAATCAAGGACGCTTTTGGTGACTTGTACACAGACGCTGTAGAGATCAGCTCTGATGGGTACTGGTCGAATTCAATGCTGCGTTTGCCGTTAGTTGACACTTGCTCGCGACCGTTTAACGTCGAGAACACGAAACCGCCTTCCATACCCCGGATGTTGATCTCGGAAGCTTGACCGCCGGTACGAACCGCCGACACGCCAGGTAACCGTGTTAAAGCGTCCGCCATCGACACGTCAGGCAAAGCGCCAAGGTCGTCTGCAGAAACCGTCTCGCTGACGGTATCGTTATAGCGTTTTAAATTAAGTGATTTGATCAAGCTGCCAGAGTAGCTTTTGACTTCAATGACTTCGATTTCTTCTTTTTTCGAAGCCTTTTTGCCTTTGCTCTCTTTGCTGACGTTCGCAGTGGTGTCGTTGGTGCTTTGTTGCTCCGCCCAGACAGGCGTGGCACAAAGCCCAGCGGTCACCAGCGCTATGCTGATCACACTGAGCTTACTGTTAAACATAATTTTCCCCGTTTGCTGCCAGTGCTGCGACTCCACAACCCAGCCGCGGCCCTGTGATTTTTTGTTGTGCAACTGTTACTATTTGTCAGAAATTGGTGCAGCTACAAGATGAATACGTATTCAGCTGCACCGATTTGCGACAAACGTCTGGTGGAAAATTCATCGGCTGCACAAAGATAGCGCGCGCAACATTCGCTAAGCTGTTTAAAACATGTTGGCGGCAGATTGGGTATTTTGTAGCCAGATATGCACCTTTTAACGCGATTGGTCGTGCTTTCGGTTGACCCGTTCGTGTTTAAAAGCTACAACCCTTGTCCCGCCTTGTTGCCAATGGAATCGCTGCACAATGCGGTCGCTTTTAAATGTGTGCTCGCCGTAGTTCCGTGTCTGCGGCGAGAGTTATTCAACCCGGAGCATTAGTTGATGTGGGACATGTTAGTGGCCATTTGGCAGCAAGATTTCAGTCATCTGACAGATTCAGGCGCAATTGGGATGTTGGTGTTTTGCCTGGCGTTGATCCTGTTTTTAGAATCGGCGTTTGTGTTCTTGCCTTTACCCGGCGATAGCCTGATTTTGTTATCCGCCAGCTTGGTCGTCTCCGGTGTCTTTAGTTACGAAGTACCCCTGTTTTATTTACCACTGGCCGCCGCACTTGGCAGCATAGTGGCTTATTGGCAAGGTTATGCGCTGGCTCATACCCGTTTTATGGTGCATATGAACCGCGTGATCCCCCCGGAAAGCATGGAACGTGCGCATCGCTTATTGGAAAACCATGGCATGCTGGCGATGTTTATCTCGCGGTTTATTCCATTTGTACGGATCATCACGCCGATGCTGATGGGCATGACAGGTTTGCATTTAACCAAAGTGGCCATTATCAGTTTTGTCAGCGCCTTCTGTTGGGCTTTAGTGCTCAGCGTCTTTTCGGCGGGTTTGCTGCAAATCCCTGAGTTTGCCAAGTATCAACAAGTGCTGACGCAAGGCCTGCTGATTGTCTCGTTGATCTTATTTATTGCCGCCGTGGTGACGGTCTTTCGCCGTTGGTATCGCCATCATAAAGCGGAACAGCTGGCTAACGCACAGCAGCAGGACAACCATCAATCGAAAAAGTAGGAACAGATGCTCACTTTGCTATGGATAGCTGTGGCTTTAGGCAGCGCCTGCTACCTATGGCCACACCAGTTTGTTAGAAAACCCGCCGGCCCAAACCTTGACACGCAAGCCTTAGTGCAGCAATTGCATTCGCCGTTTCCGAAGTACCTGCGCCGTCACGGCTATTGGCAACTGCAATTTCGGGTCGACTCGCAGCATGCTTTTAGTATCGAATGGCGGGCAAGCATCAGCCTGTGGCGCCGCCTGTTTAACCCTTACCAAACTCTGCCTATGCCGTTGCAGGATTTTTCACTCAACGCCGCTGCCGACGATTGGCAGGCCTTGCTGCAGCAGCAACCTAAATTGCTGCCACTGCTCACATCCTTGCTCAAACTGCGTGACCGTACTGCGATGCAGCAGCCGTTGTTGCATGGTATCTCAGTGCAAAACGGGGTGTTGTCTTTGTATTTCCTGCAAAAATACGCCAAAACTGACACGGCTGCCGCCGAGCAATTAGCGGAGCATCTGGTATTGGCATTAAACGAATGCCCACCCCCTCGTCAGATCTATCCCACTGCAATTGACGCACTGCCCTGGTTCGTTGGTGTCAGTATCGCTGCCTTGCTGGCCAATTTATGCTGGTTTGGACTGTCGATTGATGGCCTTAAATCCAACGGTTGGACACCACTGCACAACCTTTGGTTTGGCGGTGGTTTGCTGCTGTGGAGTCTGTGCTGCTGGGTAGGTGTGCACTGGTGGTTCCGCCGGCAAATCTGGCGCAGCCGCAGCATCTTAAAACCTTGGCTACTCGGCTCTGTGTTGGCTGTGATGCTGCTGCATTTGGCCATGCAAGAAGTTGACTATTATTTCGCCTCACCAGCGCAGCGTGAAGAATGGACTGTGATCACCCGTTACACCGACTATGAACGCCTGGCCAATCAACGCCTGTTGGTGCGCCAGCAAACGATCGCGTTACGCCAACCGGGTGGTTTTGGCTTGGCTGATGTCAAGGTACAGCGCTTTGACTTCGCGGTACCGCCTGCAGGCAGCGTGGTGACTGTTCGTTATCGAATCGGTGCACTAAGTAAACAGCAGCTGATTTGCCAAGTGGGTCCGCACCAAGACGTCACGGTGCAGTTGTTTTGGGGCTTTTGCGACTAAAAAACCGGCCGCAGAG
>DMYW01000015.1:179009-185429 GCA_003482455.1 Rheinheimera sp.
TGGCCGGGGGGGCAACAGCATAACGGTTGAGGGACACGTTATGCATGGGACTCAGCGCAACGCAAAAACGGTTGCAGAAATAACCTGTTAGCGCCAAATAGCGAATTGTTCTTTGCTGCGACGGACTTTCTTTTGCCCTTGCAGCCAATCCCCTTCGTTTGCGCGATAGCCAAGTGGCAATAACAACACAGACTTCAGGCCTAATTCGCTTAAACCTAAAATTTCATCCACTTTGGCCGGTTCAAACCCTTCCATCGGCGTGCTATCCACACCAAGTTCTGCGGCAGCAATCAGCGCACTACCTAGGCCAATATAGGCTTGGCGAGCGGCGTGTTCGAAGTTCTCGGCTGGGGTGCGGTTTGGATAAAACGCTAATAATTTCTGGCGATAGGCTTCAAACCCTTCATTGATGTAACCGCGCTCTGCATTGACCAAATCAAACATCTGGTTGATGCGCTCGGCGCTGTAGTGGTCCCACGCCGCAAACACCAGCACATGCGACGCATCGGTCACTTGTGCTTGGTTCCACGCCACTTCACGGATCTGCGCTTTCAGGCTTGGTTCTGTCACGACTAGCACTTGGTACGGTTGTAAGCCACTGGAGCTTGCCGATAAACGTACCGCCTCCAGAATAGTATCCACGTCCGCTTCAGATACGGACTTGCTTGGGTCCATCTTTTTGGTGGCATAACGCCAGTTCAATAAATTCAATACATTCGCCATGACCAGCTCACTTTTCTCTGCACGAGTATGTTGTTGCAAGGTTGATGTCCAACCACGAGACATCGTTAATATTGGCTAGCATACAGATACATACCGACTGGTACAAATTATATTTTTACCAGTCGGTACACAAAAAGTTCTAAAGCTTACGGCTTGGATTTGTCGACTTGCGTCCGCAAGCGCACACTTTGTCGCACGTCCGTGGGTGTTGCAGTGCGGCCATGCACGCCGACCAGCTGCCGCCATGCGGGGATGTGGCGGTTTAACAGCTGCACTAATTCAGCCGTTAACGGAAATGCCGGGGGGATGGGCCCTACTTCCGGCAAATAAAACAAATCCCCCTGAAATACGGTGCCCGAAGTTACGTCAGCGGCCACCAGCATGTCATGGGCATGGCTGCTGCGCAGTGGCCAGAGTGCAATGTGCCGATCGCCCAGTGACAGCTGCTCCTGCTGTGAAATCTCGCGAACCTGGTGTGGCATGCTACTGCCAAACAGACGTTGTAGCGCTTGCTGACCACCCACCCCAGTGATCACTTGGGTAGCGGGATCGAGCAGCGCCAATAAACCGCCCACATGATCGCGATGGCTGTGCGACACCACGATATATTTAATTGGCAAGGTCGGCGCTAGCTGCCGAATAATGGCTTTGTTTGCCGCAGCTTCTTTGGCGTCAATCGGCGCATCAAACACCGCAATGCCATCGCGGCCGATCACCACACCTGTGTGATAACCTGACGGCGTTTGATCAATTCGATAGACACCTGGCGCTAGCAAGGTTGCTTTAGCGGAACTTGGAGTGGGTTTATCGACATACCCCAGCGGAATTTGCTGAAAATCAGCTGGTAATTCAGCGACTTGACGCGCCACTTGCAAGTCAGCAATCTGTTGGCCACCACGGTAAATCCAGATCCGAGCGGGCTGGCTGCCAGGATTGGCATCCGGATAATCTAAGTACTCATAACGCGTTTGTGGTTGTGCAACAGAGAGCAATTGGCCATGGTCGTTGTATGTCCAGGTCACTGGACGCCCCGCCGCATCCGTGCCGGTATTCGTACGTTCAACGCTACTTGAGTTGGCGACTAGTTGGCCTGTAGCCCCCCTAAGCTGGGTTTGCAATAAAGCCGGCAGCAAATACGTCTGATCCACATAGTCTTGTTTCGCTTTCGCGGCATCACTGCGCTGTAACCAAATGCCGTCACGCCACTTGGTCACATCCATGCGGGCACCACCATTTGCAGTACCAAACTGCCGATATTGAAACTTAATGCCACCCGGCCACTCACTATGCGTTAACCATAAATAATTACCTGCGGCGTCAAGCCATACTCGATCGTCGATTTGTACCGACTGACTACTTTGACTGGGGTCTTGGGCCTGTCCTGCAACAAAGCGTTGCCCTGTCACCATCAACTGCCAGCTGCTGGGCGGTAAATCATCTGCAAGACAACTAGGAGCCGAAAAACCCAGCACTACTAACAGAGCAAAAAAGCGTGTCATGACAAAGTCCTCCGAATGTGGATCCATAAAATCGTAAAACCCCAACGGAATAGCCATCCCACAATCGTCAGCGGATGTTACAAAAGGTAACAAGGCACAACATCACTGCCGCCTACGCCACCAACAAGCTCGGACCATGCCCGTGCCTGATAGCCGCATATCTGCTATACATGAGCAAGTTTGTTTGTTAGACACCGCTTAGCCAATGCAAGGAACCGACATGAAAATTGTGTGCTTTTTATTCATAGGCTTAATAGCCTCGTCTCAAGCAATTGCCGCTGGCGCTCTTGCCATCGATAGCAACCAAGGTCAGCAATACGGCTTTGCTTACAATTACGCGACCATTGATGAAGCGAGCCAACGTGCATTAAGTGAATGCGGCGCGGGCTGCAGCGTGGTTGAAACCTTCGACCAAGGTTGCGCCGCTTACGCCGCCGACCAAGCCGAAGGCAGCACCGCATACGGCTGGGGCACGGCAGCAGACGGCGGCACTGCGCAAAACTATGCGCTGCACTACTGCCAAAGCAACGGCGGTAGCCAATGCATTGTGCGTTCATGGGGTTGCAACGGCGAATAAGCCAGCAACGCGTTTAAATAGCGCAACCTTGATCTAGATCAAGGTTTTCCATGCACTCTGTTCATCCAACCGTGCCGCGACTTGTTACGATCCGCGGCATTTTTTTGCTGACCGGAGCTAATCGCATGAGCACAGCTAATTCCTCGTCTACCCCCTCAGTGACTGAGTCTTTTCGCCCTGAATTGTTGTCACCGGCCGGCACGCTGAAAGCCATGCGTTTTGCCTTTGCCTACGGCGCCGATGCGGTGTACGCCGGCATGCCACGTTACAGCTTGCGCGTGCGCAACAACGAATTCGATTTAGCCAACTTAGCGATTGGTATCAACGAAGCGCATGCCCAAGGCAAAAAACTCTATTGCGTCCTCAACAGTGCACCGCACAACGCCAAGTTAACTACGCTGGTCGAAGACATTGCCGAAGTGGTCAAACTCAAACCCGACGCGTTAATTGTCAGCGACCCGGGCGTCATTTATTTGATCCGCCAGCATTTCCCTGAGATGGAACTGCATCTGTCAGTGCAAGCCAATACCGTGAACTGGGCAGCGGTGCAGTTTTGGCTGCATAACGGCATTTCGCGAGTGATCCTGTCGCGCGAATTGGCGCTGGATGAAATCGAACAAATCCGCACGAAAGTGCCGGAGATGGAAATCGAAGTGTTTGTACACGGCGCGCTCTGCATGGCCTATTCTGGTCGCTGCTTGTTGTCAGGGTATATGGACAAACGCGACCCGAATCAAGGCACCTGCACCAACGCCTGCCGCTGGCCGTATCAAGTCACCGACGCCAAAGAAAACGAGGTCGGCCAATTTGTGCCAAACCAAGACTCGCCGCTGACGACGCCTGTCGAGGGGCTTGCGTCGGATGCCGCATTGACTTTGCATCAAACCAAGCCGGTCGATGAGATTATTCTGCTGACCGACCCGCAGCGCCCAGGCGAAATGATGCCAGCTTTTGAAGACGAGCATGGCACTTACATTATGAATTCCAAAGACTTGCGCGCCATTCAACATGTCGACCGCTTAACCCGCGCTCGCGTGCACAGCTTAAAAATTGAAGGCCGCACCAAGTCGTTTTATTACGCCGCCCGTACCGCGCAAATCTATCGCGCCGCCATTGATGACGCCGTGGCGGGCCGGCCGTTTAACCCAGAGTTATTAAGCGAATTGGATGGCTTGGCGTCTCGCGGGTACACCGAAGGCTTCTTGCGCCGGCATATTCCAATTGCCGAGCTGCAAAACTATGAAAAAAGCGCCTCGGGTAGCGACAAACAACAGTTTGTCGGCGAAGTGCTGGGCATCGACCCGCACACCGGGCGCGCTGTGGTTGAGGTCAAAAACCAATTTAACGTCGGTGACGAGCTGGTGTTGATGTCGCCGCAAGGCAACCAAAAAATCGTGCTGGACGCGCTGTGGGACAAACATGGCACGCTGGTTAGCCGCGCACCGGGCGCCGGTCACACCATGCAAATTCAGCTGCCAGACGGTATGTCGCCCGAATTTATGCTGCTGATCCGCGAGTTACCGGCCAGTGAAGCTGCGGCCATGCCAGGAGGCTGCGCATAATGGCGCTGACCATCTTAGAAGATTGCATCAACTGCGACATGTGCGGGCCTGAGTGCCCGAACGAAGCCATTTCGATGCAAACCGTGCCATCGGGCAAACGGGTCTACCAAATAGACCCGAACCTGTGTACCGAATGTGAAGGCTTCTACCCAGAGCCAACCTGCGTCAAGGTCTGCCCGATCGATGTGGTGATTAAAGTGGACTAAGTCGAAGGTTGCAAAAGGGCTCCCTACGACTTGCCAAAACTTTAGAAGTTCACATACAGATACAAATATTTTTTTGCAAATAATTACAATTCATTGCCTATCAGCACACACGGTCGTAAACTCGATACCGCTATGAAGCACTTCTACTTAGGGATATTTAAAAATGAAAAAAACATTACTGGCAATCGCCTTATTAGCTGGCGCAACTCAAGCTCAAGCTGAACAAGGATTTTTCGTTCAAGGCGACTTCGGTACCGCTCACTCAGCTTTATCATTCAGCGAAGATGACAGCTACTCTGGCGACGAGATGACTGCTGGCGTGAAAATCGGTTACGGTTTTAACGACAACTGGTCACTGCAACTGCAACGCGCAAACGCTGGCGAATTCAACATCGACGAAAGTTCTAGCACTGTATGTCCGGGCAACCAAGCGTGTGGCGTATTAACTGAGAGCCTCGATTCAGAAGCTTCGTACACTGCGTTGATGGCTCAATACCAATCTTACGTGAGTGCACAGTCTTGGTCATTTGCTGGCCGTTTTGGTTTAGTGTTTGCAAAACAAACTATTACCTACACAGCAAAATTCAACGGCGCTCAAGAATCAGCAGAATTTGATGATTCACCAGTTGGTTTTGTTGCTGGTGTAGGTGCGCAGTACAACTTCACTGAGAACCTGTCATTTGTTGCAGATTTGGACTTAGTTCCATTCTCAACCGATTCAACCAAAGAACTCGTTGATGAAAGCGCTGACTACCACGTGACTCGCGTAGTTATCGGTGCGAAATACGTATTCTAAGTGTTGCAAGGTACTGGTCGCATGGTCAGTACCTTGATTTCCCTGCCTTGCGCACTCCCAACGCCCTCCGTTTTAGAACCTTGATCCATCGCTATTAGCGGCCTTCGATGGCGTCTTTGAGCTATTTTCCGTCCCGAAACAACAGCTTAATCAATTAAGACTTCATCGCACCCTTGACACTACAATGGCACTGCGAAAGGATGTAGCCAAGGCCACTAAACTGCCAAAGAGCAGTCCTCACACTAGGCCACTATGAACATCTCAAGATACGACGTCGCGAAACGTCGACTGCAACCTTTGTCCTCTGCCGGCGATGCATCCTTGCATACCGCTTCAATAAAAATAATTACATCAATAGGATAAGGGTAACTCATGACGTCATCATGGTCATTAAGGCGCAAGATCAGCGCCAGCGTTGCTATTGCTTTGTTACTGATCGGCTGCGCCGTATCATATCTGTCATACCGCGCCAGCATGCAAGCGATGGAACAAGACGTGCGGGCACAAGTCCAAGGCATCAGCACCAGCTTTGGTAAATATGTCAGCGATTGGTTTGCGGCCAAAGGCAAGACGCTAGAAGCGTTTCCTGCCAATGCCGACACGGCGAATTTGTTGGCACATCTGACACAACTAAAAATCTCCGCCAATGTCGACAATAGCTTTTTAGCCTTTGCCGACGGCCGTTTAGAAAACGCCAACCAATTAAAAATGGCGCCAGGCAATGACGATCCACGTGTCTGGGGTTGGTACATCCACGCTAACGAAAAACCGGGCCAGACTTATATTGCCGACCCGTCGGTGGCATCGGCCACCGGTAAAAACGTGGTGTCATTGGGCCGCACAGTGCAAACAAGCGACGGTCGCACTGTCGCTGTGTTGGGACTGGACGTAGTGATCGATGACATCGTCAGCCAATTGAAACAAATCCGCTTGCCAGGTGATGGTTATATGCTGCTCAGTCGCGGCGATAACATCTTCGCCCATGCTGACCAACAGCTGTTGAACAAACCGCTGAGTGCACTCGCCAAAGGGTTGTCGGCTGATAGCGCCAGTCGCC
>DMYW01000015.1:185641-185891 GCA_003482455.1 Rheinheimera sp.
GGCAACTGTTTAGCACGCCGATCGCCGGCACTGATTTGCGTCTGCTCATGCTGCTCAACCGCGACGCACTGACAGCACCAGTCATCCATACAGTCACGCTGCAACTGAGTGCCATTGTGGTGCTGTTGACGCTGGTGATCATCGCCTTAAACATGCTGATTGGTCGATTATTGGCACCGCTACACCGCGTATCACAAGCTCTGGCCGATATCGCGCACGGCGAAAGTGATTTAAGCAAACGCCTGCCGGT
>DMYW01000006.1:0-40906 GCA_003482455.1 Rheinheimera sp.
CAAATGGTTATATTCAGTTTTATAACGGTTCACCAGACAGTGCGACCACTACGCTGAAATTAACAAAAGACAGTAAAGATTATACCATCGGTTCAGCGTCGTTTGCGGATGCTACCCCACTGAGCTCAAGCTTAGAACCGGCGACCTATGATTATGAGCTGTATTACACCAACTCAATCGGTGACACAGTCACCAAACAAGACAGCACTGTGACTTTAAATGCTGGCGAAAAAAATCTGTTAATCATGACAGGTGGCTTTACCACGCCAGACTTTATGACAGTAACTTTTAGCCGTGCTGACGATTTAGATGACCAATTTAAAATCAAACTGGTTGATTTAATCAGTGGTGGCGACAGCTACGATCTGTACTTAGCAGCTTCAGGCAAAACGATGGCTGACGCACAATTAGTTGGTACAGCTGCGTTTAAAGGTCAGACAGAGTTTAAAACCATGGACCATGGTTCTTACACACTGTACGTGACCAAAGCAGGTAGCCGCACCCCGTTGTACCAGTCTGATCTGACAGCATTCAACTTAGAAACTGAATACGTGATGGTACTGCGTTCTGCGACAGGCCCAGCGAAAAACAAACTGGCACTGGATTTAGTGTTAAACACTACCACAGTAGTGCCGCTGGAAGACGTCACAGCCCCAGCACAAGTTCGTGCTTACAACTCAATCAATAGCATTAACCCAGGCAAAATCATTCTGGGCGAAAGCGCGACTCCGTTAATCGACAGCTTAGCTGCTGATACGTTAAGTGCTTACAAAGATGTGACTGCAGGCGACTACCGTGTATCACTGGCTGATAAAGACGGTAACTTAGTGATGCGTAACGGTTTAGTAACGCTGAACCAAGGCGTGGTGAAATCAGTTGTTTTCTACGAAGACAAAACTGGCACGCCAGCAGCAATCACTGTCAGCGATAGCAAAGCGCCACAAGTGTTCGACTTCGTATTCAATGCTGTGAACACCATTGGTGATTTCGACCAAATCAGCGTGTACTTCGTCAAACCTGGTTACACCATGGACAACACTTTGTATTACATCAACACGCTGAACTACGCATCGCAATCAAGCATGACGTTGCCAGCTGGCGAATACACTGTGTACATAGTGCACAAAGACGCGAACAACAACAAATCGTTGTTAGCTCAAACTGAATTGACGACGCTGGTTAACGGTTCAAACTATCTGGTTGTTGCTGAAAAAGACACAACAACAGCAAGCGGTTACAAAGTATCGTTGCTTAAATAACTGACTAATAGTCAGCACAAAAAGACGCCTGATGGCGTCTTTTTTTTTGTGGATTTTCCAGAAGTTCGTTGAGTTTACCAGCAAAGCTCAGTAGCCTGAGCGCAATTCAACTAAATGGAGTACTTGACGATGATGACATGGCTGATGCTCGCCGCAGGTTTAGTTCTGCTGGTGTTTGGAGCAGACTATTTGGTGAAAGGGGCCGCACGATTGGCCGGAGCATTTGGTATCCCAAGTTTGGTGATTGGTCTGACGGTTGTCGCATTTGGTACTAGTGCGCCAGAATTGGCGGTTAGCGTCAAAGCAGCATGGACAGGCCAAGCCGAGTTGGCCATAGCCAATGTTGTGGGTAGCAATATTTTTAACGTGCTGTTCATCTTGGGCCTTGCCGCGCTAATTATGCCGTTGGTGATTTCGAAGCAGTTGATCCGACAAGATGTGCCATTGATGATCGTCGCTTCTATTGTGGTCGCTTGGATGGCACAAGATGGACAACTAGAACGCGCCGAGGCCGCAGTGCTGTTTGTAGGCTTAATCAGCTATACCGTGTTTTTGTTTGTCCAAGGTAAAAAACAAGGTGTCACTGACTCGGGTGACGAAGAAGTCGAAGCGATGCTAAAAGAGTCGCATCCGATGTGGCAAAACATACTGTTGGTGGTAGGTGGTCTTGCCCTACTCGTCTTAGGTGCTCGTTGGCTTGTTGGTAGTGCCGTTGAACTGGCGACCGCCTGGGGCGTTAGTGAAGCGGTCATTGGCTTGACCATTGTAGCTGCCGGCACTTCGCTACCTGAAGTGATGACTTCAGTGATTGCAACAATCAAAGGCGAACGTGATATCGCGGTTGGTAACGTGGTGGGGAGCAATATCTTTAATATTCTGTGCGTCCTGGGCCTGTCCGGCTTGATTTCGCCCACGCCGTTAGCTGCTTCTGCGCAACTTGCAACATTGGACATCCCTGTGATGTTGGCAGTCGCAGTGTTATGTCTGCCACTGTTTTTCGTCGGCGCAACTTTAACTCGTTTTGAAGGCCTGTTATTTCTAATCGGCTACGTCGGCTACACTTGGTTACTTATCGCATTAGCTTTACAACACAACTACTTAGCCCAGTTGCAACAAGCTTTGTTGTATGGCTTTGTGCCATTTGTCGCGGTTTATGTACTGATCACTTTGCTGCTCGACTTGAAAAAACGAGTCGCACAACCGCAAGACCTTGCATAATTAGATAACAAAGGCCCGTAAGGGCCTTTTTTCTGCGCAGTCGATGTTAAGGCAGCTTTTTTTCGACAATCCGATTTCAGTGCTTTTGTCGGCGGCCCTTTTCAGGGTAATATCCATCTGTATGGCTAAAAATTAGTATAAATACTCTGGACCTTGGATATGACAATCACACAAGATGAAATGAAAAAACGCGCCGCTTGGAAAGCGCTGGATTACATCCCCCGCCACACCATTGTTGGTGTTGGTACTGGCTCGACGGTTAATCATTTCATCGATGCATTAGCGACCATCAAAGATCAAATCCAAGGTGCCGTTTCAAGTTCAGTGCAAAGCACCGAAAAAATGAAAGCGCTTGGCATTCCTGTGCTGGATTTAAACGACGTTGCAACGTACAGCGTGTACGTCGATGGCGCTGATGAAATCAACCCACACAAACACATGATCAAAGGCGGTGGTGCTGCGCTGACGCGGGAAAAAATCGTCGCAGCAGTCGCAGAGCAGTTTATCTGTATCGTCGACAGCACCAAGCTAGTACCCGTGCTTGGCAAATTCCCGCTGCCAGTAGAAGTGATCCCGATGGCACGTGCTTATGTCGCGCGTGAGCTGACTAAACTCGGTGGCAACCCAGTCTGGCGCGAGGCCGTGGTGACTGACAATGGCAACGTGATTTTAGACGTGCACGGCTTATCGATCACAGATCCGGTGGCTCTAGAAACCACCATCAATCAAATACCAGGCGTTGTCACCAATGGCATATTTGCCTTGCGCGGCGCCAATAAAGTGCTAGTCGGTAGCGCCGATGGCACGCAAGTCCTCGAATAAAAACAATAAAAAATAAAATATTCACCCGGGGTCCGTACTGAATTTTGCAACATTGAAAGAGACCTGAAGATGGAAAAGTACTCACTGCCCAAAGACAAGATCAAGATTTTGCTGCTGGAAGGCTTGCACCAAAGCGCTGTGCAAACCTTTAAAAACCAAGGTTACAGCAATATCGAATATCTAAAAACGTCACTGGATGAAGCCGAGCTGATTGAAAAAATCCGCGACGTGCATTTTATCGGCATCCGTTCACGCACTCAGTTAACTGAGCGTGTGCTGAGCGAAGCACAAAAGCTAGCTGCAATCGGTTGTTTCTGTATCGGCACCAACCAAGTTGACTTGGATGCGGCACTCGCCCGTGCGATCCCGGTGTTTAATGCACCGTTTTCCAACACTCGTTCTGTCGCAGAGCTGGTGCTGGGTGAAATCATCATGCTGTTGCGTGGCATTCCACAGCGTAATGCGGCGGCGCATCGCGGCGAATGGCACAAAACAGCGACGCAATCGTTCGAAGCTCGCGGCAAGACGCTCGGCATTATCGGTTATGGCCATATCGGTACGCAGTTGTCGATCATGGCAGAAAACATCGGCATGCGCGTGCAGTTCTACGATATCGAAGACAAGTTGGTATTGGGTAACGCCACGCAAGTGGATATGGCAACTCTGCTGAAAACCTCCGACGTGGTGACCTTGCACGTGCCAGAAACCCCACAAACCATGAACATGATTGGCGAAGCTGAATTGGATCTGATGAAAGCGGGTTCTATTCTGATCAACGCATCGCGCGGCACCGTGGTGGACATCGACGCACTAGCAGCCAATTTAGCCAGCAAAAAACTGGCGGGTGCAGCCATCGACGTGTTCCCAGTCGAACCAACCAGCAATGACGAAGAGTTTATCTCCCCGCTTCGCGCCTTTGACAATGTGATCTTAACCCCGCATATCGGTGGTTCGACGCAAGAAGCGCAGGAAAACATCGGTTACGAAGTAGCTGGCAAATTGGTCAAATACTCGGACAACGGCTCCACGCTCTCTGCAGTAAACTTCCCAGAAGTATCGTTGCCAGAGCACAAAGGCCGTTCGCGTTTGTTGCATATCCACAAAAACCAGCCGGGTATGCTGACTAAAATCAACGAAGCTTTTGCCCGTCATAACATCAACATTGCCGGCCAATACCTGCAAACTAACGCAGAGATTGGTTATGTGGTGATCGATATCGATTCGACCGACAGCGAGCTGGCACTGAATGAACTCAAAGCCATTCCAGGCACGTTAAAAGCGCGTATTCTGCATTAATCCTGCGGCAAACTCGCCATAACTGAAGTCGGCCTTGTTGCCGGCTTTTCTTTTTCTAAATTAGCACTACGCTGAAAACTGATATAAATCAAATCGTCGCCACAATTCGAGCGCCATACTGCACCCATCAAGCTACTGAGATTTGTTATGCGCCATTCCCATTTGCAGCACCAACACTCGGCAGAGACTGTGATAGCGGCCAACATCGCTGGCCGGCTAAATCAGGCGCAAAAAGACGCCAATCGCTTATCTCTGGCAGCAAAGAACTTGTCAGTCATCGCCCATCGCATTGGTGGTCAAGCCGCGGGCCTTCGTACCTTGTCTGAGTTCTACGATGAATTCGCCCTACGGTCAATCCGTCTATCAGAACAAATCAATCGACTTTCTGCTGAAATATCCAGGTCTTCAGTTAAAGCCTGGCGGCAGCATCAACTCGAGTTATGCCTAGAATACGCGTTGAGCCAAACCGACGATGTTAAAGCACATACCGGTTTGGTTAGCCAATGCTTACAACGTTCGCTCTTACAATCGGCTACGCTGCGCCAACACAGCCAAACGTTTCGGCGGCAATTACATCAGTCGTTAGCCGACCTTGCAGGTTTTATGCAAACCATCAAAGTGATCGCGGTGAATTCACGGATTGAAGCTGCGCAGTTGAGCGCGTACCAAGCGCAACTAAAAGATCTTTCCGCATCAATCGACAACAACACCAACGCCATCATGAGCCATTTGGATTTTTGCCAGCGCGAGCTCAGGGAATTGCACGACCATGATTAAAATCACCGAACTTTACCGTAACAAACAACACAGCTGGTATATGCTAGGCCGCGACGCCAGTAAACCCGACAATATAATCGACACCAATCAGTATTTAGTGCTCAATCAGCAACAAGCGCTGCTGCTCGATCCAGGTGGTATTGAACTGTTTGCGCCAATGCTGGAAGCGTTGGTGAAGATAGTACCGCTAGAACAAGTGCAGCAGATGTTTGCCTCGCATCAAGACCCTGACATTATCTCGTCACTCGGTTTATGGGACCAAGTGCTGCAAAATGCCAAGTTATACAGTCCTTGGCTGTGGGAGGGCTTCATTCGCCATTTTGGCATGGAACGCACACAATTTGTGCCGATCCCCGATGAAGGCATGGCAATTGACCTCGCCGGCTTATCCCTTCGCGCTGTTCCTGCTCACTACTTGCATTCGTCGGGCAATTTCCACCTATATGACCCTGTCGCGAAAATTCTATTCAGTGGCGACATTGGCGCCGCACTAGAGCCGGTCGATGCGCCGGTGTTTGTCGATGATTTCCAAAGTCATATCAAGCACATGCAGTATTTTCACCAACGCTGGATGCCATCCGAACATGCCAAACATGTCTGGTTGCGTCATGTTCGCCAACTGGATATTGAGATGATGTGTCCACAACACGGCCGGATCTTTAGAGGCCAAGCGGTGCAGCAATTCTTGGATTGGTTTGAGCAATTACCGGTTGGTATTGCTTGTAAATAGTCGAGTGTAGGTCCAAAAAGCAAAGCCAGCAGATGCTGGCTTTGTTAATTGAGAAACTGGTCACATGCGAACATTCAGGGTTTGCAACAAACACCGAAGAAGCACACAAGCTTACGCTGCTTCCCCACGCTGGGCGATGTAAGCCAGCGCCATGTCGATGCGCGCGATACAACGTTCTTTGCTAATCAGCGCTAACGTGACGTCCAGCGAAGGTGAATTACCGCCACCTGTCACTGCAACACGCAGTGGCATACCGACTTTACCCATGCCAAGACCTAAGCTTTCTGCCGCGGCGTTGATCGCTGCATGGATGCTTTCGGCCGTCCACTCTGTCAACTCAGCCAGCTTTTGTTGCACGGCTTTTAATGGTTCAGCAGCTACTGGGCGCAGGTGTTTTTTCGCGGCTGCGTCATCGAACTCGCTAAAGTCTTCGAAGAAATAGCGACTGACTTCCACCAGCTCTTTTAAGGTCTTGACACGCTCGCCTTGGATCGCAATCACGGCTTCAAGCGAAGGACCGTTACTGATATCCAATTTTTGCTCGGCTACATGCCACTCTAAATGTTTGGCGACTTCGCTCGCTGGCAGCGTGCGGATGTAATGTTGGTTTAACCACAGTAGTTTATCGGTGTTAAACGCCGACGGCGCACGGTTGCAATCCGACAAATCAAAGATTTCAACTAATTCGTCTAAACTGAAAATCTCTTGATCGCCATGTGACCAGCCCAAACGCACCAAGTAGTTCAACAGGGCTTGTGGCAAGAAACCGTTGTCGCGGTATTGCATCACACCCACAGCACCATGGCGTTTGGATAAACGTTTGCCGTCATCGCCTAAAATCATCGGCACGTGGGCATATTTTGGTAAGGTCGCGCCAAGCGCGGCTAGGATGTTCATTTGACGTGGCGTGTTATTGACATGGTCGTCACCGCGGATCACGTGCGTCACGCCCATTTTCCAGTCATCAACCACCACAGTTAAGTTGTACGTCGGTGTACCGTCGCTGCGCGCGATCACCAAGTCATCAAGCTCGGCGTTGGCAACTTCAATCCGGCCTTTGATTAAATCATCAATCACCACCACGCCATCCAGCGGGTTTTTAAAGCGAATGCAATAAGGCTTGTCGGTTGGGTGGTCGGTACGGTCGCGCCACATGCCATTGTATTTTGGCTTCTCACCTGCCGCCATTTGCGCTTCACGCATCGCATCGACTTCTTCGGCGGTACAGAAACACTTGTAGGCTTTGCCTTCAGCCAACAGCTGGGCGACGACTTCTTTATACAGATCAAAACGTTTGGTTTGGTAATATGGGCCGTCGTCCCAATCCAACCCTAACCAATTCATACCATCTAAAATAGCGTCTACGGATGCTTGCGTCGAACGCTCTAAATCCGTGTCTTCAATACGCAGGATAAAAGTACCGCCGGTTTTTTTGGCGTACAACCAGCTGTATAACGCGGTACGAGCACCGCCGACATGCAAATAGCCAGTTGGGCTAGGCGCGAAACGAGTGACAGTCGACATAACACTTCCATCAGATTTGGCGAAAAAGGGCGATATTGTAGCAAGCTCTGCGGTCGCTTGGCAGCCTTTTGTCGAGCCAAAGCGTGCAGTTTTGGAATCGGCTACTTTTGCAGCATACGGATGTAAAAGCAAAAAATCATGTTGACAGCAAAAACTCGCTCCCTATAATGGCCGGCGTACGTTGATGTGGATGGTTAGCTCAGCTGGCAGAGCATCGCCCTTACAAGGCGAGGGTCACTGGTTCGAACCCAGTACCATCCACCATAAACGTCTGTGTCTTAGGATGGTTAGCTCAGCTGGCAGAGCATCGCCCTTACAAGGCGAGGGTCACTGGTTCGAACCCAGTACCATCCACCATCGCTCCTGCGATATACACATCAGTTAGTCACGACCTCGGATGGTTAGCTCAGCTGGCAGAGCATCGCCCTTACAAGGCGAGGGTCACTGGTTCGATCCCAGTACCATCCACCACTCTTTTTACGAGAACGCCCTATCTTCGGATGGTTAGCTCAGCTGGCAGAGCATCGCCCTTACAAGGCGAGGGTCACTGGTTCGATCCCAGTACCATCCACCATAACTTTCTTGCAATCACTTCTGTGTATTTCTGCAACGCAAATTCAGCTGTTTGCTTTGTTATTTGAAGCGTTGATTGAATCCTTGTCGGGTTTTGGGCTGCTGGATGGTCCGCTTTGTTATCAGCGTTTCTTTAAACACCAACAACATGGTCACGCGTTTTAATACGTCTAACGGCCCCCAATTGCCGCAGACAACCTTGGTATTAAGTTCGATGCAATAAAGAATTGCTCGTGGGCAGTACTGCGTCATGTCGATGCCAAGCACGAGCTGTTTCTTATTAACGTAGGACAAATACCAATTGTATCGATTGCAGATACAGAGCTGTGAGTCCTTCATAGCCGGAATCGGTACCAACAAATACCCACACTTCGCCTGCGCTATTGGTGGTGACAAACAAAGGTGTGCGACCGCCTGCCAATGTTTTCGTCGCATATTTTTGACCAGTACAGCCAAGGCCATCGATACCTAAATGGCCGATCACGCGACCGGCTTGACCGTCCTGTGATTGCTCACCTTTGTCAGCATTAAAGTGGTATCCAACTTGTTTGGGTTCGCTGTCATGCACACCAAATTTCACATAGACAGCCTCTCCAGGTGCGCCACCGATCCCCGCACAATTTGTGCCCGCATTACTTGCCAGTTTCACTGCCGCTTGTAATTCGTAACGTGTATTGGGCAACAGACCATCGATTTTTCGCTGCACAAACATAAACAAGTCATCACTGTGGTTATTACCTTTGAGTAAATAACCACTGCCTACAAAGCCGCTAGGCATGGCTCGAATACCCTGCTCAAGTTGATAATTAGGGGCATCTTGACTTGGGTAGTCAGCAAAGCCTCCTTGCCACTGCTGCGCACCATCCCGAAAATCATACACATAATCTTGCCGACTGCCCGTTTCACCACAACCAAGCAGCAAAGCGACTACACTGGCTACTAATCCGAGTTTTTTCATTGCAGACTCCTTTATTCAAACCCAAAACCACGCTATCGCCAGTCGGTTTGAACTGTCTGTCAAAAATGACAAGAGTTTCGTGCAAAGTTGTCAAAAGATTGCAGACTTTCGCGTAAAGCTAGCGGAAAACCTTAACCAAATGTCGCTTTGTAGTGGTTGTGAGATAGGGACAGCCTGCTATAGTTGTGCGATGGAGTGGTGAGCAGTTGCCTATGATGGATGCCAAATTTCGTAGAGATATCCAGATCTTAGTGATCGATGAACAAGCGCTAGCGCAAAACTACTTAAAGCATTCGCTTGAACGTTTGGGTTTTCCGACGGTACAAGTCACTGATCGCGCCAGCCAGGCGCTGCATTTGTGCAGTGAAATTGAATTTGATGTCATCGTCATCGCGCTGAATTTACAACAAGGCAAAGATGGCTTTCAGCTGTATGAAGAGATCAAAACGCGTCGACTGCAACCCGCTCATACCGCGTACCTATTTGTTTCTGCAGACACAGATCCGTCACTTGTGCATAGCGTGCTTGAACTGCAACCTGATGATTTTCTTGTAAAACCGTACACCATGGCGGACCTGCAGCAACGTTTGGACAGATTAATCCGCCGAAAATTTGCCTTAAAACGTATTTTCGATTGGCTCGATAAACAACAGCCGGCCGAAGCGTTACAGCAAGTGGATACTGAGCTGGCCGCCAATCCGTCCCCTCGCCTTGCGCCAACACTGCTTAAGCTCAAAGGCGATTTAATGCTGTTGTTGCAACTCAATGTCGAAGCCGCCGCTTTTTTCCGCAAAGTATTGCAAGTGCAAAACTTTTCTTGGGCTGAGCTCGGCTTGCTGCGTGCACTGCGCGAGCTTGGCGAAATTGCTGAAGTAAAGCAACGCCTCGAATTTCTGGTCAACCGCCCTGAAACTCGTTTACCCGCGTTGGATTTACAAGCGGAGTTGGCGTTTGCTGCTAACGATCCAGAAGCCGCGCTGGAAGATTTAAAACAAGCCAGCGAGCTAGCGCCACGTAATTTGTATCGCCAGCAAAAACTGTATCAGTTGTCGCGACTTAACCACGATTACGAGCAGCAATACAAAACAGCCCGTGATTTGGTGAAATTCGCCAGGAATTCGATGTACGACCAGCCGTCGCTGTATTTAAATTTGGCGCGCGCTTGTATCGATTATGCAGTCAGCGTCGATGAAGATCAGCAAACCAACAAACTCGGCCGTCAAGCCAATGACGCGTTGAATCAGCTAAAAACCTCGTTTCCAGACAGCGATACCAAAACTCAACAAAATGTCGTGCAAGCTCGCCTGTATTACATGCAGGAGCAAAAAGACAAAGCCAAACAAGTGCTGGAAAAACTGCCCAACAGCATGGTCACTATCGATAACTTGGAAGATGCGTTGGACCGTGCCAAAGCGTTACATGAGGTGGGCTTGATCCAGCTGTCGCGCCAGTGGTTTGACAGGATCGTCGAGTTTTGCGGCGAGCAACCAACCGATCCCTATCTAGCCAGCTATTTAGCGCAGGAGCAAAAAGAACGCGCTGAACTGACGACGGCACCACGCGAACTCAACAACATCGCGGTTATGCACTATCAACAAGGCAACTGGCAGCTTGCTTTGACGGCCTTTGAGCACGCATTTCGCTTGCTGCCCAAAAACCTCGGCATCGCATTAAACTTATGGCAAAGCATAGTGACAGCCCCAGCGGATGCGGTCACGCAACGCCCTCGCAAAGAGCTGGAACGCGCCTGCTGGCAAGTCATTGAATCGTCAACCTTATCAAATGAACAACAACAACGGGTTGCCAAACTGCGCAAACAATATCCGGCGCAAAAAACGAGTTAAGGCGCGGTCTTTTGAGCAGTCGCAGCTTTATCCTCTGGCCACTCCTGCACCATCATTCCGACGATTGGATTGCGCCACAACCACCACAATGCCCAGCTTAATAACATCACTAAGCAGACGGGAGTAAAGCGGATAAATTGGTCGTGCAACTCAAACCAATACAGGTTTGCCAAATCAGCCAGTAACACCAGCGTCAACAAGGTACGACTGTGACGCCAGATCCCAAACCACCAATGTTTCGCTCGGCCACGGGATTTTTTTGGATCAAAAGGCACCCGTTGCGAAATAGCCGCAATCACCAATAGCGCCGGCCAACTGAGCGCAATGGCTCGAAAAAAGTCTTCTCGATACGGATACAAAAAGCTCATCACGTCGAGCTGCTGTTGCGGCATCAACAAGGCAACAATCCACAGCAAAAAAGGCCGCAGCACCAAGCAAAGCAACAAATAGAACCGCGTGGGTACTCGATACAAACCATCAAGATCCAACAACGGTAGTTCTGGGTACACCTTGCTCATTGCCCACCCGCACCGACCATACTAAACGCCGTATTGCGCGAAGAGATCCAGCATCTGCTGCTCACTCCACACCGCAATCCCGAGTTCTTCGGCTTTGCTAAGTTTTGAACCGGCATTTTCGCCGGCGATCACCGCATGGGTTTTCGCCGACACTGAACCTGCAACTTTCGCCCCAAGCGCCTGTAGTTTTTCTTTGGCATCATCACGGCCCATCGATGTTAACGTACCAGTAAGAACCAGCGTTTGACCAAGTAGCGGCTGTTCGCCTTGCACTTTAGCCGCGATATCCGGCCAATTGACGCCAACCTCAACCAAACCATCAATCACGGCTTGGTTATGCGGTTCGGCAAAGAAATGCAAAATTTGGCCAGCCACCACAGCGCCAACATCAGGCACCTCGAGCAATTGTTCAAGACTTGCTGCACGTAAAGCCGGCAAGGTACAAAAATGTGTCGCAAGCGCCAATGCGGTAGCCTCGCCGACTTCACGAATACCTAAGGCGTAAATAAACCGCGGTAACGTTGTTGTCTTTGACGCTGCAATCGCCGCTAATAACTTCACCGCTGACTTCTCGCCCATCCGCTCCAAACCAACCAGTGCTGGCATATCTAACCGATAGATATCCACAGCACTATTGACCAGCTCGGCGTCGACCAACTGGTCGATCAGCTTGTCGCCAAGACCTTCAATATCGATGGCTTTACGAGCAACAAAATGTTTCAGTGCTTCTTTACGCTGTGCTCGACAAAACAGTCCGCCGGTGCAGCGCAGCACAGCTTCACCTTCAACCCGCTCAGTCGCCGAGCCACACACCGGACAGCAGCTTGGAAACACCACATCACGCGCATCAGCTGGACGGTCAGCCAGCACGACAGCAACAACTTGGGGGATCACATCACCGGCGCGGCGAATAATCACGTTGTCGCCAATTTTTAGCCCCAAGCGCTCGATTTCATCTTGGTTGTGCAAAGTAGCGTTGGATACTGTCACGCCGCCGACACTCACCGGCTCTAAACGCGCCACCGGCGTGATGGAGCCTGTGCGTCCGACTTGAAATTCAACATCCAATAAACGGGTAGTTTTTTCTTGCGCAGGAAACTTAAAGGCGATCGCCCAGCGCGGCGCTCGCGATACAAAACCGAGCGTCTGTTGCTGCGCTAAATCATCGACTTTCAGTACCACGCCGTCGATTTCATACGGCAGTTGGCCACGACGAGCCAGCACATCTTGATGATAAGCCAGCGCCGCATCGAGCCCTTTAGCCAGGCGGATCTCCGGACATACCGGCAAGCCCCATGCTTTAAGTTGCTGTAAACGCGCGTGGTGGCTTTGCGCAGCAAGTAAGCCATTCGGGTCTTCCACGGCTCCGACGGCGTAGGCGTAAAAACTCAGCGGGCGTTTAGCGGTCATTCGTGGGTCGAGTTGGCGCAAGCTACCAGCGGCGGCGTTACGAGGGTTGGCAAAAATCTTTTCTCCAGCCTGCCTAGCTTGTTCATTCATCGCGTCAAAACCAGCAATTGGCATAAAGACTTCACCCCGCACTTCCAGTACAGGCGGCACCTCCCCTTGCAAACGTAATGGAATGGCTCGGATGGTGCGCACGTTGGCGGTGATATCTTCGCCGGTAAAGCCATCGCCACGGGTCGCCGCTTGCACCAGCACACCTTGTTCATAACGAATACTGACGGCTAAGCCGTCGAGTTTGGGTTCGGCACAAAAAACGAATTCAACTTGCTGGTCGAGACGGTCGGCCATCCGTTGGTAAAAGGCTTGAAAATCTGCGGCATCAAAAGCGTTATCCAGCGACAACATCGGCACTTGATGCGCCACTTGGCCAAATTTATCCAGTGGCGCAGCTCCGACGCGCTGGGTTGGTGAATCCGCTGTAACCAATTGCGGAAATTCGCTTTCTATGCGTTTTAACTCTTGAAATAGCGCGTCATAGTCGGTATCGGGGATCGTCGGATTATCCAGCACATAATAGTGGTGATTGTGTTGGTGTAGTTGTTGATGAAGTTCGATACAACGTTGTTGTGCCTGCTGAAAATCCATGCGACCCCCTATAAAAATCTGGTCATAGCATGGGGATTTGTCAGGCGGCTTGCAAGTCCTTCAACGCTGCTTGCTGCTTTATTGCGCCGCGGTAGCTGCCGAGTTCGCCGTGCCGCAGGCAAAATAATAACGCCATTGCGGCGAACTTTCGCTTTGCAGACGACAGTAACCAGCTTCAACACTCTGGCCCTGCACCCAACGTTGCTGCGGGAAATAGTTGAGCAAAGCACTGGCGGCACAATTGCTGATATGTCGATGCTCCAAATGCATATCATCATTGAGTTGTTGCAATTCAAGCACTGCACTCGGGCCTTCTTGCTGCTGGTCAAGCGAGACAAATACTTGGGCTTGATTGGTTTTATGATCCGCACGTAAACCGATGCGATAACTTAGTTTTAGTGTGCCTTGGTTGGCCGTTGGAAAGTACAAATCTAGCCGGCGCGTGAATCGATTGATGGCGATCGCATTGCTGGACGTATCGGTCAAACTAAGCGTTTGTGGATCAAGGAAGATGGTTTTGGGGCTGATCACTTCACGCAATGGCTGCCACAATGGGTCCAAGCTCTCGTCATACAAACCAAGCAAAGCATTGTGGAAATTTTGCAGTGGCCGCGGATCGCCTAATTGTTTGAGGGCGCGCACTTCGGCACGTTCGGCGCACGATGCATTTGTTGGCTCTGGCACAAAACTGAATTGAACGATTCGATCGTCGGTGCCAATCACCGGCTGCCATGGGACAAAAAACGCCAACAACAGCAGCGCAGACAATGTGAGCAGAGGTAACAGGAACTTCCATGACATCTTCAACCAATCCTTGTCGAATAATCCTACAATGGTTGTACATTGTTTCTAATAAAGGTTCAAGTGTACGCTTGAGTTGCCGAGCCAACCGCAGGCAGAGGCTCGGCATCTTTATTACTTCGCTTGCCAGTTCACGGTCACACCGCTGTACGCTGCATAGGCATATAAACCAATCACCCAGGTTCCTGCTTGCGGATTGGTGATAGTGCAACTTTCAGTATTGCCCGTTTTATAGGGTCGACAGGTGTAGCTGCTGCTGGTTGGGTTACTGCCAGCTTTCAGGTACATATCCGCATCCCCACTGCCGCCGGACATATTAACCGTCAGCGACGTCATACCGGCCGGTACTGTGATGGTTTTATACTGCCATGTCGATTTACTGCCGGAGAGACTGGTGAATGAGCCACTTGCACCGGCCGGCGGAGTAGCGGTAGCGGCATTGGCCAGCTCCAGCGCAAAACTTAAGCCGAGTTTGGCAAATTTCAGCGCATGTGCCCCCGTGCTATCTGAATTGGCGAGCGTGTCATTGACGGTGTGAATATTTTTGTTGTCTTTGGCAAATTTGGCTTCAAACGGCATGGTGGCGGCAAAGCCGGCATTGTGCCAAGACGCATGGTCAGAACAACCGTAGCCACAAACATCTGTGCTTTGCACTATGTTGGGCTGATAGGTGGTGATGAGTTTTTGGATATAGCCGTTGAGTGTCGCATTGGTATAGTCCGTCATCAGCACTATATCTTCTGCGCCGCCTTTGTAGTTGGTCATGTCCAATTGCATCACGCCGACTACTTTGCTCGCGGCGTTCTGGGCGGCAGTCGCTACATCTTTGCTGCCGCGCAGCCCCACTTCTTCGGCAGCATAACCGTAAAAGCGCAGACTACGTTTCGGTTGTAAGTTGTTGCTGGCAATGACGCGAATTATTTCAGTCAAGGTGGCGATACCAGACGCATCATCATCCGCACCAGGCGCACGCGTTGTTTCTGTGGTGCCAGCACCATTAATCGAATCCAAGTGCCCGCCGAGTACCACCAACTCAGTGGGACGCTCAGAACCAGTCATTTCCAGCATAATTGACGGTTGGTTGTAACCAGCATGGGCAATGCGCGTTACTTTTATCCAGCTTTTACCGCTACCAAGTGCGGCCCAACGGTCGAAGATCCAATCAGCCCCGGCTTTGCCAGACGTGGTGGTGTAATAACGGTTGGTAAAGTTACTTAAGTCGGTAATGACTTGTGTGATACCGGCACTGTTAAGTTGCGGCAACATCGAATTGACGAGAGTTTGCTGGGTGATTGGTGGCGCTACGAACGTGGCTGCAAGCATGGCCTGTTGACTGCCAACCGCTGCTTTTTCTATATAAGCATATGCCGCTTGTTGGGTATCGAAGGCAAAATAACCACCGCAGCGATGCTTATTCAAATGCACGTAATTGTTAATCACGTCTAGCTGACTGTCATCCAGCTGTGCCAGGGTGACGCCCGCTGGTAACTTGGCGGCAACAGCTGCGGGTAGTTGCAATGCTTGCACTTGCAACGACGGCAAGGCTTTTAACGTGCTTTGTTCAATACTAATCCAAACGGGTTTTGCCATGACGGGGCTTGCCATGAGGGCAAGGAGTACCAAAGGTTTCATCTTCATGTTCCTGTATCTTGTAGTTTTGTTGTGCGGTCATGCCGCATTAAAACCATGAAAGATCGGGAAATTTCTGCTCGACAGAAACATGACAAAAATTTGATATTTTTGGCGCAGCGCCGATTTTTGCGCAGCTAACGCAATTACTTTGGCGTTGAACAGCTTGATCAGCAGTTATTAGCGATAAAAAAACCGGCTTTCGCCGGTTTTTTTATGAAATCAATCAGCCTCAGCCACGCAAATGCAATTGGCGTTGGAACTCGCGAATTTTTTCGACATAGTGACGGGTGGTTTGCACCGTCAACACACTGCGGCTGGCATCTAACACTTGACCGCCAAATTCATCGGCCAGTTTTTTCGCAGCATTGTGCATCAAGTTGAAGTTCTGCAGCGCTTCCCCCGGCCCAGGCAAGGTCATAAACAGACTCAAACCGCGGGTTTGTAGCTTGTCCATATCTTCGATGTCAAACGTGCCAGGATTGAACATGTTGGCCAAGCTAAACAACACGCCACCGGAGCCTGCTGCATCTTGATGGCGATGGAAAATGTTCATCTCACCGTATTTAAAGCCAAGCGTTAGCAACGAAGGCAACAACATATTGCCGTCGATCTCTTGGTTTTCTGGCACCAACACGTACAGAATTAACACTTCGCTCGGTGCATCTGCAGCGCCTGACGTCGTTTCATTGTTTTGTACATCGTCTTGGTCATTCCCTGCAGAGAAACTTAGAGTTGGTTCATCACGGCGTGTTGCTGGACGCTCGCGTTCTTCCAAAATTTGTTTTGCCGGAACTTTTACTTTGGCACTGCGTGGCGCAACCGTCGGCTGCGGCCGAGGTTGTGGTTTTTCACCTGGTGCTAGTTTGCGTTTTTTACCGACGCCGTATTCGTCAAAGCCTTCGGCTTTGTCATTGGAAGCATCATCATTAAAAAATTTGTGATCTGCTTGTTGTGAGTCTTTGCGATCGGCCCACCAGCCATGGAGTGCCAAGCCAATGATCGCCAACACACCGGCCACAATCAATGCATAACGTAACTCTTCGCCCATTACTTCTACCTTTTATTTCTTAGGCTTGCGCCATTTTCACGGCGTCTTCCACATCTACTGCAACGACTCGTGATACACCGGGTTCCTGCATCGTCACCCCCATCAACTGAGCCGCCATCTCCATCGCAATTTTGTTATGACTGATATAAATAAACTGCACGCTATCAGACATCTCCCGCACTAGGTTACAGAAGCGACCCACGTTGGCATCATCCAACGGCGCGTCAACCTCATCCAGCATACAGAAAGGCGCTGGATTGAGTCGGAAAATTGAAAACACCAATGATAAAGCGGTCAGCGCTTTTTCTCCACCCGATAATAAGTGGATCGTACTGTTTTTTTTACCCGGCGGCCGCGCCATGATGGTCACCCCCGTCTCTAACAAGTCATCATCGGTTAAATCGAGGTAAGCACTGCCACCGCCAAACACTTTCGGAAACAGCGTCTGTAAGCCTTGATTGACCTCATCAAAAGTGGTTTTAAACTTCTGCCGAGTCTCGCGATCGATTTTTCGAATAGCCGTTTCTAACGTATCCAGCGCGGCTGTTAAATCATCGTGCTGAGCATCAAGATAACTCTTACGTTCGCTTTGTTGGGTAAATTCGTCTATCGCCGCCAAGTTAATCGGGCCTAATTTCGATAGCGCATCACTGACCTTTTCCACTTGTTGTTGCATCTGAGCTTCGTCGGCGTCTAGCGCCAGCGTTGGCAGCAGTTCGGCGAAGTTCACCTGCATTTCCCGCAGCAATTCCAGCATGTTAGCGGCGCGAACGCGGCACCCTTCAGCGTCTAAGCGCAGGTTTTCTAAGAGTTTTTGCTTTTGCGCACGCATTGAAAGTAAACCCTGCTGGCCTTGTTCTAAAGTGCGGATTTGACCGTCGAGCGTCTGGATTTGTTGCTCCAACTCAATGCGCTGCAGCTCAGCTTGATCGCGCATTAGCAGTAGTGCTTGCATTTCTTCCAGCTGCTCGGGGTCGATATCACTGAGCAATTCTTGTTGCGAGGCTAGCTGTGCGCGTTTTTCATCGAGCCGTGCCAGCGCTTGCCGCGTTTTTTGTTCATGCAAGCGCGCGGCATCCAGCTGTCGCTCCAGCGATACTTGCTCTAACCGCGCTTGTTGCAGCTGCGCATTGAGGCTTTGCACGCGTGCGCGGCGCTCCGTCAGCAGCTGACTGGCATGCTGCTCGTCCGCTTGTTGCTGCTGGCTGCGCTCATTGTGGCTTTCCAGTTGTTCCGCCAGCAATTCGAGCTGCAACTCGCCTTGCTCAATTTGCGCCGTTAATAGATTTAATTCATCGCTCAGTTGCTGCAGGCGACTTTGCGTTTGTTGTGCTTGCTGCGCCAGCTGCTCTTGTTGTTGTGTTAGCAAACGTAATTCGGTGCGCGTGTGTTGGCACTGCTGCGCACACGTTTGCAGCTGTTGGCGCTGCTGCGTTAATTCCGCGCTGCGCTTTTGTAACTGCAACTCAACTGCTTGCAACTGTGGCTGCACTTGTTCGATTTGCGTGCGTAGTGACTGTTGCTGCGTTTGCAGTTGTGTTTGTTGTTGCTGCAGTTGCAAGCGCTGCAAGCTCACATCCTGCGGCGCGACCATGACGCTATCGCGGCTAAGCCAATACCCCTGTTGCGTCACCAGCGTCCAAGGCGCCTGCAGCTGCTGGCGCAGTGTCACATCGTCGGTGCACAGCACAAACTGAAAACTGTCAGGACATGCGCCGTCAACCTGTGACGCCAAAGTTGGCAATGCGGCCAGTGCCGGCGGTCGCGGCAGTGTCGAATTGCTCGGCAAAATCGCTTCGCTAGTTGATGCGTCACACCACAGCCCTTGCGCCGGGATTGTCGTCGGCCATTGGCTCACCCGCAGCGCTTGGTTTAATTGCTGTAATACCGCTAAGGCGGCCGTTTGCCAGGGCGCCCGCACCTGCAGGCTATCAAGCAATCGGCTTTCGCTGGCCATCGCCGCCAGTTGGCTGTCTAGCTGGCGTGATTGTTTGTCACACATCGCCAGTTCTAATTCGTGCTGCTTGAGGGTCAACTGCGCCTGTTGCTGCTGCACTTGCAGCTGCTGTAACTCTTGTTCAGTGAAGGCGCAGGCTTGTTCGGCCGCGGCAAGTTGGTGTTGCTGCAGCTGCAGGCTTTGCTCTAGCTCCGCGGCTGCATTGACTAGCTGCTGCTGGCGCGCCGGTAGATCTGATGATTCAAGCTGCGCCACATCCGCCGTTAAGCGCTGGCGCAATTGCCGTTTGTGCTCAAGGCCAGATTGCAGCTGGCTATGTTGATTGCGCAGTTGATACAACTGCTGCTCGAATTGGCGCTGCGCCTGGCGCGCCATACTGGCAGCGTCTTCGGCTTGTTGCAGCTGTTCTTGCAATTCCGCCACTTGCTCATCCAGCAGTTCCAACGTTGGCGCTTGTTCGAGCAGCAGCGCCTCAAATTCGGCAATTTGTTCAAGCTCGCGTTGCTGGTTATCCAGTTGGTGTTGCACATCCAGTTCCAGCAAACGTTTTTCATCGGCGAGCTCTTGCGAGCGGCGGCGTTGATGCAGCAGCTGCTGCTCCAGTGCGGCGATTTGGGTGCCGCTGGTGTAAAACCGCTGTTGAGTGTCACTGAGTTGCCCACGCAGCTCAGCCAGCTGAGTTTTCGCTGCCGTTAACTGCGCAAAAGTACCGCTGTCTTGTTGCTCGAACTGTAACAGCTCTACTTCGTGCGCTTTTAGTTGCTGCTCGGCTTGTTGCAACTGCTCGTTGTAACGATACCAGCGCAAGCCTGTCAGTTCGGCTTTTAAACGTCGCTCTGCGGCTTTTAATTCTTTGTAACGCTCGGCGGTTTGTGCTTGGCGACGCAATTTTTCGATATTTTTGCCCAGCTCTTCTCGCACATCGTTCAGCCGCTCTAAGTTGTCGCGCGTATGGGTGATGCGAGTTTCTGTTTCCTTGCGCCGCTCTTTGTAACGAGAAATACCGGCGGCTTCTTCGATAAACACACGCAATTCTTGCGGACGTGATTCGATCAGCCGCGAAATCATGCCTTGTTCGATGATCGAATAACTGCGTGGGCCTAAACCTGTACCTAAAAAGATATCTGTGATGTCACGCCGACGGCATTTGCTGCCGTTGAGGAAATACAAGGACTGCGCATCGCGCGTCACCACGCGTTTGATCGAGATCTCGCTGCGATCGGCCATGCTGCCGCTGATGCGGCCTTGGGTGTTTTCAAACACCAGCTCGACCGACGCTTGCGACACAGGTTTGCGCTGCGACGAGCCGTTAAAAATGACGTCTGTCATGGCATCGCCACGCAGGTTTTTCGCGCTACTTTCGCCCAGCACCCAGCGTACCGCGTCAATGACATTGGATTTGCCGCAACCATTTGGCCCCACGACACAGGTCATTGGGGTTGGAAACGGTACCAAAGTCGGATCGACGAAGGATTTAAAACCGGCGAGTTTGATTTGTTTAAGGCGCATGCCGCGATGAAGGTCCAGACGTTCGAAAGACTTACAGACTGTAACAAATCAGTTTTTTACTGTCACGGCTAAACTATTGAGTTTGCAGCAACTCCAAGGGAACATGTCGACTTCTGTTGGCTTTTGTCCAGTTAAGGAGCATTGCATGCACTATTTTTTCCAAGGGTTGAGTTTAATCAACACCAAAGGCCTGCGACGTTTTGTGCTGATCCCACTGTCGATCAACTTGGTGTTATTCGCGACGGCGTTTTTGTATTTGCTACAACAAGTCCATGGCTGGGTCGATTATTTAATGGGCTGGGTGCCAGAGTGGTTAAGCTTTTTATCCTATCTGTTGTGGCCAATTTTGGTGTTGTCGGTGGTGTTAAGTCTCGCGTTTACCTTCACCATGGTGGCCAATTTTATTGCGGCGCCGTTTAATGCTTTGCTGGCCGAAAAAGTTGAACAACATCTCAGTGGCCATGTATTTCCTGACCAAGGCTTGCGAGGTTTTTTAAGCGACGTGCCACGGATGCTCAGTCGAGAGTGGACCAAATTTGTCTATTGCATGCCGCGTGCAATCGGTTTCTTTTTGATTTTCTTATTTATTCCAGTCGGCGGTCAGATCATTTGGTTTTTATTCACCAGCTGGATGATGGCCATTCAATATCTCGATTACCCCTACGATAACCACAAAGTACCGTTTCCCACGATGCGCCAAGCGCTGCGTGATGATTGGACTGGCAGCTTTGGCTTTGGCATGACAGTGTCGATTGCCAGCATGGTGCCATTTTTGAACTTGTTAGTGATGCCGGTCGCGGTGTGTGGCGCAACAGCCATGTGGGTCGACCGTCATAAAGCAAGGCACTTGCCGTAATGGCTGCTTTCTCCTGCCTAACGCCGCAACCTCGCGGCGTTTTTTTTAGAACTTTTTAACCTAAAATACCCGGGCAGCTGTGCCTTGCGCAGCAATGTCGGTTATTTTTCGGGAAATCCCGTGAACTGCGCATGCAGCGATTGGTGTTCACGCCACACTTGGGTATAATGCGCGCCGTTTTTTTGCTCGTTGGAGCCGCTGTTGAAAACCCAAATCCTCTCCTCTGTTCATGACATTGCCACGGCGGCAACGCTGCTTGAGCAAGGCCAATTAGTCGCAGTTCCAACCGAAACTGTATACGGTTTGGCCGCAGATGCACGCAACCCACAAGCTGTCGCTGGGATTTTCCGAGCGAAGGGGCGCCCAGCAGATCACCCGTTGATTGTGCATGTTGGCAACGCAGCAGACATCAAGGATTGGGCACTCGACATCCCTCCACAAGCATGGCAACTGGCCGCCGCATTTTGGCCTGGCCCGTTAACTATGCTGCTGCACAAAGCGGCGCACGTCTCGGATGTAGTCACCGGAGGCTTAACGACTGTTGGGCTGCGCGTGCCTGCTCACCCCGTGATGCAGCAGTTGCTGCGTGAGCATCAGCTCGCCGTTGCCGCGCCGTCGGCTAATTTGTACAAAAAATTAAGTCCAACCTCGGTTGAACAAGTGCTCGCCGGCCTTGATGGCAAAATCGCTGCCGTGATTGATGGTGGTGATTGTGATGTGGGCCTTGAATCGACCATCGTCGACTTAACAGGCCCTGAAGTGCAAGTGTTGCGCGCCGGCCCGATCAGCGCCGAAGAAATTAGTTTGGTGCTTGGCTGCGACGTCAGCATGCCGCGCGAACACAACGTGGCAGTGCCGGGCAACGTCAAAGCGCATTACCAACCAAGCAAACCGCTGTCGATTTTTAACACCGCAGAATTAGCCTCGCGATTGAGCCATGCGCCCGCGGATGTGATCTGCTTGTATCTGAGCCCGGTGTTCCAATCGATGGCGAAACCTAGCTGGCAACAAATGCCCGAGCAAAAAGCCGATTATGCCCGCGCCTTGTATCGCAGCTTGTTTGAAGCCGACAAACGCGCCGGCAGTGAAATTTGGCTGGAACAACCACCCCAACTGCCGGCGTGGGCCGATGTCAACGACCGACTGCGCCGGGCGCAGCACAAAGGCTAACCGCCGGGTCTTGCTGCTGACGCCATTGCAGATCTTCAGCAACAAAAAAGCAGCCACCGGCTGCGTTTTTAATGATCAAAACGCGCGATACCCTAGGAGCCGCGTTTTTTCATCCGCACGACAAAGCGTTCGGGTTTGTCACTGCGCTGACAATCCCGCACTATCACCGGCCGCGAGACAATTAAGTTATTTGGATACACCACCAAATCGCCGGAATCTTTGCGTAGCACGGTAGAAAACAAATTCACTTCTTCGATACGGCCTTCAATCGCGTTCGAGCCATCGACAATTTTGACCTTTTTGCCCTGCGCAAAGGCATTTTGCCCAAGCAGGATAAAAAACGCCGTGATGTTACTAAGCAGGCTCCAGGCGGCAAACAAAGCGACACCGACGACGGCGATCATGGAGGACGCAAGAACTAACAAGCCCTTGATATCAATGCCCCAAATGATCGATAGCACCACCACGAGCAGCATAAACAGCAGAATATGAAACACCACCATAGCGCGGCGATTCATCTCTTCTTTAAGCATGCTTGCCGCGATAGTGCGATAGATAAAGGGCGCTATACGGCGACTTAACACCGCATAAAACAAAAATACCAGGCCCGATAAAATAGTCTGGGCTATCTCTGGTTTGTAGTGATCAGTTAAGGCTTTAAGTTCTTGCACCCAGTGCACTGAACCCTCCAGCATACAGACTCCTATCTATTGCAAGCGGCTGAATAATCAGCCATTAGTCCAAATCGTTTAACGGCCAGGTTACGATGTGATCTTCGTAATCTTCGAATTTGACCGCTAATTCTGAAATGGTTTTGTTACGCGCCGACATTTGTTTTTTATGCATCAGACTTTTTTTGCCGTTGTTCAGCAGCGGGTGCCAACTTGGCAAACCACGCCCTTCCATCAACCGACGATAGCTGCAGCTAATGGGCATAAAAAAAATGTCTTTTAAATTGTCTTTGGTCAGTTTGACGCAATCTGGCACCAACACGGTACGCATGTCATAACAGTCGCAGCTGCAGTTGTGGCTGTTTAAGTACTGACACGCCACGTTGGTGAAGTAGACGGTTTCGCCTTCATCGACATAGTCGGTTGGCCCTTCTTGCGCTTCGTCGTCATCTTCAATCAATTTGTTTAAACAACACTTAGCACAACCGTCGCAGACCGCTTCCCACTCTTCGGTTGACATTTCTTCTAAGCGTTTGGTTTCCCAAAATTTATCTTCTAAAGCCATCATGCCCTCAATGCCGTCAATGACGACGTGGCGCTGACCCGACTGGTCAGTGCATAAAACCCATCCAACGTCAGTGTCAGTTGATCCCCTGCGTAAAGCGGACCAACGCCGGCTGGCGTACCTGTTAATACTAAATCCCCTGCTTTGAGGGTAAACCAATGCGACATTTCGCTGATCATTTGGCAAATACCACGGATCATCAAGGCTGCATCGCCGGTTTGCCGACGCTGACCGTTGACGTCAAGCGAAAAAGTCAGCGCTTGCACATCCGCAATAGCCGACAAAGGCACCAATGGGCCCATCGGACAAGCACCGTCAAAACCTTTGGCAATCTCCCAAGGCCGGCCCAATTGTTTTTGCTGCGCTTGCACTGTGCGCAACGTCAAATCCAGAGCTAAACCGACGCCCCAGATAGCCGCGAGCACTTGCTCAGGGCTGGCTGCTGTTAATGGGGCTTGCAGCAGCACCGCTAACTCAGTCTCGTTATGCACCTCACCGTGGTGCAGCGGAATGGCAAACTCGGGCGCTAGCGGCACTAGTGCTGTATCTGGCTTGATAAAAAACAGCGCGTCCGGCGCCGTTTTACTGTTCATCTCCGCAATATGGTCTTGGTAATTCTGGCCAATACAGACCACTTTACCGACCGGCAAAGCAATCGGTTGACCTGTGGCATCCAAATGCTGATAAGACATACTCGCCCCTTATGGCTTGGCAATGATGGCGTCAGCCAAATAACCCACGCTGCTGACAAAATAATAAGAACGGTTCCAATGCATTAGCGTCTGATAATTGCGATACGCCAAATAGGCACGGCCTTCTTTGTCATCCGGCATCACCACAGTTGCTGGAATATCAGCACTTGGCAGCGCGCTGCCGTCGATGTTTTTTAAGCCCATGGTTTTCCATGTCGCAAGCGATTTCTCCCGCGCTTGCCACCACTCTAACCACTGCGCACGGTTCTTACTGCCTTTGGGGATCACCAGGCTGTAGTCGAAGTTTTCCGGCAATTTAACTTGGCGACCCCAGTTTTCGCCCGGGCGCCAACCTTCGGTTTTTAAATAATTGGCAATTGACGCAAACGCATCGCGACGGTTGGTCCAAATGTCTTTGTGGCCATCACCGTCACCATCTTGGGCATATTTGACAAAGGCGCTTGGCATAAATTGCGTATGCCCCATAGCGCCGGCCCAAGAGCCTTTCATGTCTTTTAAACTGATATGGCCTTCGCGCAAAATATCCAGCGCTAAGAAAAACTCGGTGCGGAAAAACTCTTCTCGTCGTCCTTCGTAGGCCAGCGTCGCCAGTGATGAAGGCACTGAATAGTTGCCGGTGATTTTGCCAAACGAACTTTCCAGCCCCCACAGCGCGATGATAAACCGGCCTGGCACCCCATATTGCTTGGACAGTTGTTGCAATTCCGGCTGGTACTTTTCATAGGCCAGTCGCGCTTGTTTGATGCGCCACTCATTCACACGTTTGGGTAAATAGGTATCAAGCGTCTCGACAAACTCCGGCTGGCCTTTGTCTGCTTTCACCACATGCGGGTGATACTTCAGTGAGCTAAACACCTGATTAACCAGTTTTTTTGGATAGCCACGTTGCAAGGCTTCTTGTTTTAATGCCGCGACGTAGGCGTTAAAACCGGCTTCGTCTTTGACCTCATTATTCGGCGTTGCTGCCGGCGGTACTGCGGTGCTTGCTGTGGTGTTGGACGTTGCGGCACAGGAGGTGGTCAACAACAAACTAGCTACGACCAACCATGGTTTAACCGAGAATTGCTTCATGCCGATGGCTCATCCAATTGCACGCCGCTAGCGATAAGCCAAGCGCGGTGCTCTTTTAATAAATCTTCTTGTGGCGGTGGTAGTTGCAAATAAAAACCTTTTGCTTGCAAGTCGGCTTTTACTTTTTGAATATCTGCCCCCGCTAGCTTTTCACGTTGCGCCAAATCCAACACAGTGACCAGCAGTGGGGTTCCAAACATGCTACGCAGTGCCTCAGGCACGGCCGAGAAATCATCGCGTTTGACTAAATACAGGTAGGTTTGGTCTTTGCGGGAACTTTTATAAATCGCAGTTAACATAGGACAAATTCTGCTGTTGCTCGCTTGCTTAAGAGAAGCGCAAACTATACCATGAAGCCTTGGGTTTTCGCACCGCACAAGCGCCACAGAAAGGCGAATTCTGCTTCCTGGTAGAAAAAATACGCGGTGACGTTCCGCACTTATTCATTAGTTTTTAAGCATGGTTGCTATGTCCGATCAAAGCCTTGAACTCAAAGGAAGTTTATTTCCTTTATCCGTGTTGTTCTGTCAGGACTTATCCGTCGACACACTTCGTCAACAGCTGCAGCAAAAACTGGCGCAAGCGCCGGGCTTTTTTGTACAAGCGCCTGTGGTCATCAATGTTGAACAGTTAGAGCAAGCGCCTGATTTTGCAGCGATTAAACAAATGTTTATTGAGCTACAACTGGTGTTGGTTGGCGTGTGTGGAGCCAGCAACGAGCTGAAAAAGGCGGCGCATGCGCATGGCCTAGCGTCGCTGCAGTTGTCGAAAAACAACAAACCGACCGAAACCGCGAAGCCACAAGCGGCGCCAGCGGCACCAGCAACACCGCAGGTCATCACTGCAGAAAACCGACTGATTGAAGGCAATATTCGCTCAGGCCAGCAAATTTACGTCAAAGGCGCGGATTTGATCGTCCGTGGCACCGTCGGTGCCGGCGCTGAAGTGATCGCAGACGGCAACATTCATATTTACGGCTCATTACGCGGCAAAGCCATTGCTGGCGCCGGCGGGGATGCCAGCAAAAAAATCTATTGTTACAACATGCAACCTGAATTAATCTCGATTGCGGGAAATTACTGGTTAAGCGATAACCTGCAAGGTCCTTTTTGGGGAAAAGCCGTGTGCATCGGCCTGCAGGACGGACAGCTAGCGTTATCAGAATTATTCTAAGGAAAACTAGGTATGGCAAAAATTATTGTGGTGACATCCGGTAAAGGCGGTGTCGGTAAAACCACGACCAGCGCAGCGATTGGCACCGGCCTTGCGTTAAAAGGCCACAAAACCGTGATCGTCGACTTCGACATCGGTTTACGTAACTTAGATTTGATCATGGGCTGTGAACGTCGCGTTGTCTTCGACTTCGTCAACGTCATCAATGGTGAAGCCAATTTAAAACAAGCGCTGATCAAAGATAAACGCCTAGAAAACCTGTTTATCCTGCCAGCCTCGCAAACTCGCGATAAAGACGCATTACACAAAGAAGGTGTAGAACGTGTATTAAACGAGTTGGCTGAAGATTTCGATTTTATTATTTGTGACTCACCGGCCGGTATCGAATCAGGCGCCATGATGGCGCTGTATTTCGCCGACGAAGCTGTGGTCGTCACCAACCCAGAAGTATCGTCGGTACGCGACTCAGACCGTATTTTAGGCATGTTGGCGAGCAAATCACGCCGTGCGGAACAAGGCCTACCGGGCATCAAAGAACATCTGTTGTTGACTCGTTACAACCCTGAGCGCGTGATTAAAGGCGAAATGCTCAGCGTCGATGACGTCAACGACATTCTGGCGATTAAATTGCTTGGGGTGATCCCAGAATCACAAGCCGTATTAAACGCGTCTAACTCGGGTCAACCAGTAATTCTGGATACCGAATCTGACGCGGGCCAAGCATACTTGGACACAGTGTCACGCTTATTAGGCGAAGACGTGCCATTCCGTTTCTTAAATGTTGAGAAAAAAGGTCTGTTTAAACGGATCTTCGGAGGCTAACCATGTCACTGCTTGATTATTTCCGCTCATCCAAGAAAAACACGGCGTCGCAAGCTAAAGAGCGTTTGCAAATCATCGTTGCACACGAGCGCCGTCGCCGTAGCAGCCCAGACTATCTGCCACAGCTGGAACGTGACATCCTTGAAGTGATCCGCAAGTACGTCAATATTGCCGATGACCAAGTGTCTGTTACGTTAGAGAAAAGTTCAGACGAGTTGTCTGTACTTGAGCTCAACGTGACCTTGCCGGAAGACAAACGCGGCTAAGGCCATCATCTGTGAAAAAGGAGCCTGATGGCTCCTTTTTTATGGCGCGTACATCCTTGATGCTTCGCGATTTAGCGTACAGTCCTTCTCAGTTCGTCTGAGTCGCCGCATCAACCAAAGCTTTGACGTGCTGCGGCACTGGTAAATAGCCACGCAAATACTGCCAGCGCCACGGCCGCAAGAACTCTGGCAGTGGCAATTGCTCGCGCTCCGAGGTCGTCACGCGCCAGCACCAGTTCAAATATTCATTCAGCAAGCGTTTTACCGATAACAACTCAGCAGGGATGTCGGCGGCTTTGGCGGCAGCGTTGATGGCATCTTGCAACTGTTGTTGCAGCACCTTAAAGCCTGGGAACTCGCCCGTTTCGTAAAACGTTTGCGGAACTTCAGCGGCACTCAGTTGCCGCGCTTGCTTGATCATCGACAGCCACAAAGTGCCATGACGACGCACTTCACGCGGCGACATGCCGTCAATTTGCAGCATAGCTTCAATGCTGACTGGTTTGCGCCGCGTTAATTCATAAATCAACGCATCTTTAATCACCAGCGACAGCGCCAAATCTTTTTGCTGCGCGTATGACTGACGCCACGCACAGAATTCACGCAGCAGGGCTAAATCACGCCCGGAGAACTGCCAGCTGTTTTTTAATTCCAAATAACGAAACTGTTCGGGCAGCTGGCGTTGCCGCCGCTCAACCAAGGAGCGGCCTTCGGCCAACAGTAAGGCTTCGCTGTCCGCTTTGGGTAGTTTTGCTTTAATTTCTGTGTACAGCGGCAATAAGAATTCAACGTCGTTTGCGGCATATTCAAGCTGCGTCTCTGATAAGGGGCGCGCTAACCAATCGGTGCGTGATTCGCTTTTATCCAGCACTTTGCCGGTGAACTGTTCGACCATTTTGGCATAACCGACGCTACTGCCCCACCCCATCAACTCAACTGCCAGCTGCGTATCAAATAAACTCTGAATATCGGTGATACCCACAGATGCAAGCGCTTCTAAATCTTCGGTGCAGGAATGAATCAACTTGATCATCGCCGCATTTGCCATCAACTGCTTGAGCGGTTGCCACTCGGTGATGCTCAAAGGGTCCACCAAAGCAACGCCGGCGCCGGCATTTAACTGCACCAAGCCTAACTTAGGTGCCAGACTATTGGTGCGGACAAATTCGGTATCAATCGCCAGCACAGGGGCGGCAGCCGCCGCTTGGCAATAAGCAGCCAATTCGTCATTGCTGACAATCATTTGGTAACGCATGGTTTGATACATCCTTTCAGGCAAAAAAAAACCGGCGACTGCCGGTTTTTTATCAGGGCTTATTTGCCCTTGAGTTCACGTCGTAAAATTTTACCGACGTTGGTTTTTGGCAGTTCACTGCGGAATTCTACCAGTTTAGGAACTTTATAGCCCGTCAAACGTTCTTTGCAGTGCGCAATTAATTCCTGATCGGTCAGCGACTGGTCTTTTTTCACCACGAAAATTTTCACCGCTTCGCCAGTCGCTTCGTTTGGAATACCAACAGCGGCGACTTCCAGCACTTTTGGATGCATCGCGACCACTTCTTCGATTTCATTTGGATAGACGTTAAAGCCTGACACCAAAATCATGTCTTTTTTGCGGTCAACAATGTAGAAGAAACCTTGTTCGTCCATGCGAGCAATGTCACCTGTGTACAACCAACCGTCTTTCAGAACTTTGTCGGTTTCTTCTTGGCGATTGAAATAACCCGCCATCACTTGCGGGCCTTGCACCAACATTTCACCGGATTCACCCGCTGCGACATCGACACCATTGTCATCGACTAAGCGAATCAACGTGGATGGTGCCGGTAAGCCGATGCTGCCGTTAAAGCCATCTAAGTCAAACGGACTGACAGTGACCAGCGGCGCGCATTCCGTCAAACCGTAGCCTTCTACCAGACGGGTGCGTGTGACTTTTTGCCAACGCTCCGCCACTGGACGTTGCACCGCCATGCCGCCGCCTAACGACAGCTTCAGGTTGGAGAAATTCAGCTCCGCAAAGCCAGGCGTATTCAACAAACCATTAAACAGCGTGTTGACGCCGGTGATCGCCGTAAACGGATATTTGGCCAACTCTTTAACAAAATTGGGCATATCGCGTGGGTTGGTGATCAGCAAGTTGGTGCCGCCATACTTCATGAACGTTAAGCAGTTCGCGGTCAATGCAAAGATGTGATACAGCGGCAATGCGGTGACAATAAACTCAGCGCCGGGGTTTAAAATAGGCCCGATGCAACCGGCGACTTGTTCTAGGTTCGCCACCATATTGCGGTGTGTCAGCATTGCGCCTTTCGACACGCCAGTAGTCCCGCCCGTGTATTGCAAAAAGGCCAAGTCAGAGCCTTTGACATCGGGTTTTACATAGCGGCTTGCATCGCCTTGGCTCAGTGCATCTTTGAAACGACGTGAGCCAGGCAAGTTGTAGGCAGGGATCATCTTTTTGATGTGCTTGACGACAAAATTGACAATGGTGCCTTTAACCAAGCCCAGCATGTCGCCCATCTGCGTGACGATCACGTGTTCTACCGCCACTTTGCTGCGCACTTCTTGCAATGTCGTGGCAAAGTTTTCCACGATCACAATCGCTTTGGCTTTCGAATCGTTGAGTTGGTGTTCCAATTCACGTGGCGTGTACAGGGGGTTGACGTTTACCACCACACAACCTGCGCGCAAAATACCCAGAATAGCCACAGGGTATTGCAGTAAGTTTGGCATCATCACAGCCACAGCATCGCCTTTTTGCAGTTTGAGTTGCTGTTGCAAATAAGCGGCAAACACTGTGCTTTGTTGGTCGAGTTCGCGGTAGGTCATGCCTTTGCCCATATTGATGTAGGCAGTGCGATCCGCGAAGGTCTTAATTGATTGTTCGAAGATGTCTAATAAGGAACTGTAGTGATCGGCATCGATCTCTGCCGGCACACCGGTCGGGTAACGCTTCAACCAGACTTTATCCACCTTCCTCTCCTCGTCGTCTTGTCTTTTATTTTTATAGGTAGGTTCACTGGCTTTCGCAACTTTTTAAGGTATCACCAGCAACTGAGTTTTTACTCTAAACTTGCATCATCCCACAAAACTGGTCAGAGTACAATCCAGTCAATTTGTCGACAGTTTGTCAGGATGTCAAGCAGTCTTGACCTGACAAACAGTTCAGTTTTCTCTGAAAAAGCGCTGGATCACATCAGCAACTACAGTGGTGTTAGTCAGGTGCAAATGATGCCCTCCCGGCAGATTCACCAACGTAAGCTTTTGAAAATCATTGGCATAACGTTGCACCGCTTGTTGCGTCAACGGCAGGCCATCAGTCGCGATTATGGCAAGAACTGGGCACTGGATTTGTGCAAGCAGTAAGTGGGCATGTTCTGGAGTGTAGCGGATTGCCGACACTTCACGCAGTTTTACATCACTGCGCCAAGTCACACCATCATTCACTTCGACCGTACCACGTTCTGCTAATAACAATGCCGTGTTGATATCAAAATCACTTTGTTTCTGGCGTGCTTGTGCCGCTTGTATCACATCAGCATAGCGAGGCATTTGTTTTTGAGCACTGTGCAGACGGCTCAAAATACCTTGCCGCAGCTGTGCTGCAACATCAGTTGCCTCGGCGGTCATCAGTCCCATCGCATCAATCAGCACTACTCGTCGCACCAACTCAGGAAACGCAGCAGCAAACGCACACGCCACCATAGCCCCCATCGAATGACCGACCAGTGTCAGCGCCTGCCACTGCTGTTGCCGACAAAGCTCATACAAATCAGAAACATAATCAACAAAATGATAAGCACCTGCACGGTGACTGCTGTGGCCATGGCCGGCAAAATCAAGGCTTAACCAATCAAGCTCAGGCAATGCCCGCGCCAGCGGCAAAAAACTATTGGCATTGTCGAGCCAGCCATGCAGCGCTAGCGTTGGAGACACATCGGACGGAGTCCCCAAACGCCAACCAGCCAACTGAAGTCCGTTGGCTAATTGGTATTGGTGTGGTACGGCCGCAAAGCGCTTTGGCATGTAATGGGTTATTGCGGATCTTTAATCGGTTTACGGAATTTCAACGTCATCCGATCGCTTTCGCCTATCGCCAAGTATTTGGCTTTATCTTGATCGCCCATTGCCAAGGTTGGTGGCAAGGCATAGACGCCTCGCGGGTAATCTTTGGTATCTTTCGGGTTGGCATTGATTTCCGAGCGAGATACCAGTTCAAAGCCCGCTTCTTTGGCAACAGAAATCACATAGTATTCATCAAGATAGCCTTCACCGGCACGACTGGCGATACTTGATAAAGTGCTACTGCGATGTTCTTCCATCGCCAAAATACCGCCAGGTTTTAATGCGTCAAAGAAGCTGCGATACACATCCAATAAAAAGCCTTGTTCATTCCAGACGTGAGAATTGCGGCAACTGATGATCATGTCGTATCTGTTGATGCCGCCAAGATACAGCATCGCTGGTGGGTCAAACTCTAAAGATTCGACGACACCAAAGTGACTTGGGTTTTTGACGATGGTTTGATCTAATTTGTCAGCCAGACGCGCCCAATGAATCTTTTTGGGATCTTCTAAATTGCCATCATTTTGCCGATTGCGGGCGATCGTTAAGTGACCTTGTTCTTTTAAATAGGGTGCCAAAATTTCGGTATACCACCCCTTCGCCGGCCAAATTTCTAACACATGCATCGTCGGTTGTAGACCAAAAAATTGCAAGGTTTCCACCGGATGGCGGTATTGATCTCGCGCTTTGTTCTCAGCGCTGCGCACATCGCTGTTGACGATATGTTGTAAATCTGCGGCCATGCTTGATGCCGCACCGAGCCCCAATACTGCTGCGAGCAACCAGTGCTTAACGGCGATCGTCATTGCTTAACTCCTGAACATTACTTGGGCCTTTTGGCGCGGGATCTTGGCTTTGATTAACAGGGATTGTGGTACGAATATGAATGCCGCCACGCATACCCCAGAACGGATCCCACATCGGGAATGTATCCACTTCTACCCGCTCTTGTTTTTTCGGCCATAAATACACGGCGGCGTCTTGGATCACCGGAAATAGATACTCATATTGTTCAACTTTGCCAGCTTCAGGTGTGGCTAATGAACCAAGCACAGTAATTTGTTTGCCTTGCGCATACACCAGCGGGTCCGCGAAGCCTTTAACATAAGCAACGAAGCGACCTGGCGTTTGATCAGATACTTGCGGTCGGCCGCCTGCTGCTGCAGGAAAATAAACAATTTCAAGACGGGTGTTGGTCGCGTTATTTTGCACTTTCGCGATCACGCCACTCCAACGCGCAGTGCCTTTTTGCACTTGACCTTGCGCGACGGCACTGTAGCTGACCAACATAGATTCATCGGAAACACGAACGACATCAGGATAGGTCGCACAACCAGCAAGCATGATTGCCAATGCCAGAGTACAACCCGCGGCCATTTTATACATGTATTGTCCACTCCTCGTAACGCTAGCCAACCACCGCAGACACAGTTACCTGAGTGATAACAAGCAAAAACTGCGCTGGAATTTGGAACTTCAGCTCTTTGCTGACTTTACCTAGACGCGGTCACCGCGCCGCCATGGTTAGAGCATGGCAATTCAACAAAGTTCCATTATTTACATCAATTCACAATAAGCGTTCAGCGGCATTCTTACAAGCCAGTGTTTTGAAGCAAATCATCAATTTAGTCGAGCAATCGATGCAATTGAACTCACTTTGCAGGATTGTCATACCACTTTCATACGAGCAGCGTTAGAATGCGGCAATGCAGCTTTTGCTAATTTTCTTCAACGTCGTTAGGACTCCGTATGAAATCCTTCTATTCTGCCAGCGCCGTCGCGCTGACTGTAGCTATCGCCTGTGCGACCACGTCAGCCCACGCGGCAGCGCCAAGTAAAAACATTGCACCAAAAAATGTCATTTTTATGATCGGTGACGGCATGGGCCCGGCCTATTTAGCGGCTTATCGTTATTACAAAGACGACGCCAGCACTAAAGCGGTCGAACCGACTATTTTTGACCAACTGTGGGTGGGCGTTGCCACGACCTATCCAGACGACCACACAGTGGTCACCGACTCTGCCGCTGCCGCAACGGCGCTGTCGACACACATCAAGACCTACAACGGTGCTATTGCAGTAGATCATGACCACAAACCACTGACCACCATGATGGAAATTGCCAAGGGCAAAGGTATGGCAACGGGTATCGTGGCGACGGCGCAAATTAACCACGCGACGCCTGCTGCGTTTATGGCGCACAATAAAACGCGTAAAGCCTATAACGAAATTGCCAACGACTATGTCGACAACAAGGTTGACGGCAAATTTGTCGCAGATTTAATGTTCGGCGGCGGCATTAGCTATTTCGAACGCAAAGACCGCAACCTCGCCAGCGAATTTAAAGCTGCCGGTTACCAGTATGCTAACAACTGGCAAGATTTCAAAAATATCAATAAATTACCTGCGATGGCTCTGTTGTCGCCAGTAGGTTTCCCTAGTGCTTTAGACACCAACGTACCGCAGCCACTGGCGCAAATGACCGACAAGGCGCTGAGTCTGCTTGGCAATAAAAAACAAGGCTTTGCCATCATGATCGAAGGCAGCCAAATCGATTGGTGTGGTCATGCCAATGACGTCGCATGTGCCATGGGTGAAATGCAAGATTTTGACAACGCTATTCGTGTTGCCAAAGCCTTTGTCGACAAACATCCAGATACCTTATTAGTGATTACCGCTGACCACGAAACGGGAGGTTTGTCACTGGGTTCGAAAGGGGTTTACGCCTGGAAACGCGATGTGATCAAAGGCGTCAAACAAACCGCCGCGACGCTTGCCAAAACGCTGGTGCAAGCATCACCTGAGCAACTAGCGAGCGTCTGGCAAGCACAAACCAGCTTAAAACTGACCGATGCCGAGTGGACAGCATTAACCGCCAACGTCGCGGCGATTAAACCTGCATTTAACGGCAAAGACTGGAGCAAAGAAGAAGACTTGTTAGAGGCGCAAGCTGAGCTGTTGGAGCCGCTGGCGAAAAACATCAAACAGTTAGTCGACCAGTACTCACAAACCGGCTGGACCAGTGGCGCCCACACCGCTATCGATGTGCCGGTGATGGCCTACGGCGCTGGAGCCTCACAATTCGCGGGATTCCAAGACAACACGCAGATCGCCGAAAAACTGCTGAAAATCATCGAAAAACGTTAAGTTTGTTCGAGCACTCAACAAGCGCAAGCAGATCGCCAAAAGCCCCACCCGCTGGGGCTTTTTATTGGCCTAGGAGTTGCCGTCTTAACGTCGGCGCTGACGTGCGCTGATCCAGCCAAATAGCCAAGAACTGCTCGGAAAACAAGGGGTCCACCACAGCACCAAGCAATTGCCGATTTAAGTAGAAATGGGCATGGCCTCGTTCATCAACAATACAACTGAGTTGATCGCCTTGTTTGACATCTCGCCAAATTTGGCGGAGCTGCTGACCCCACAGTGCCTGGCTCGGTGTCACTTCACCGAACAAATGACGCCATTGATCCAAGGTTGCTTCGACAAAATCATCACGGCTGATCTCTCGCTGGTAAGTCAGTGTCAACGAGAGCGGTTTGTTGAGCTCGACGCTTTGAAAAGAACCATCCTGCGTCTTGAGTTGGGCATCATACAGCGACCAGAACAGATATCGAAAATGCCCCTCGCCCACGGTTTTTAATTGTGTACTGTGCTGCCATAGGATGTCGGCGGGTTCTGTTTGCCCACTCGTAGAACCGGCGACAGCCCCAAACACCGAACAATGGCAAGCCAGTACTACCAACAACCAGCGAGGTTTTCGCTTTGTTGCAGCCGGCATCGGCCAAAATGCTTTTTGCATCACACCTCCTTTAGCACAGTCGCGCGGCCAAGCTGCCACTGGCTAAATGCCAATAAACAAAACCAAAGCGGCCCCAGCACATAGATGGCGTAGCCACTGACGACAATATCATTGCCTAGAGCGGCACCGCCGACATAGGCAAACGGCACCAGCGACGCAAACAACACCAGCGCCACGCCCTTGCCAAACCAATGCACAAAACACCAATGCCAGGCTGTGGCAAACCAGCCCCAAACGACGGCGTAATACCAAGGTGTTGCATCTTGAAACGACAACCAACCGACGGCTAACAATAAAAAATCAGCGCTTAACCCCACCACGGAGAGCAGCAGGATGGCCTGCAGTTGCACGGTTTTGCCTGCGGCCACCAAGCGCCACCACAGCCACAACATGACGCAGACGACGGGAAGCGCCGCCATGTTTTGCCACAGCACAAGCGAGAACCACCCCGCTTTAAACAACAAGGCGCGAGTCCATAGCGGCCAACGCATTGGCTGGGATAACAGGGCATTCATCGGCTCGCTCCAGCCAGTTTGGCCGCCACTTTTTGCCGAATGCGGTACGGCAAAAGTCGCAGTAAATTTAGGCTTGCAACCAAGCGTCGCGGAAATCGACATCGCAGCTGACGCTGTGTGATAGCGGTGGTCATCCGGGCTGCGGCATCGTCAGCCGTCAATAAAAATGGCATGTCGAAGTTGTTCTGCGCAGTCAAAGGTGTGTCGACAAAGCCGGGTTCAATCAGCAACACATGGAGCCATGGCAGGTCGACGCGCAAACTATCGGCGTAATAACTCAACGCGGCTTTACTGGCACCATAGGCCTGATTGCGACTAAATGGGAACAGGTGCGCCAAGCTACTGACGATGGCAACTTGTGGCTGCGCTGATTGCTGTAACAGAGGTTGGAACGCCGCGACCATCGCCACTTGGGCATGGAAATTCAGCTGCATCACCCGCTCAAACAGCGCAAGGTCAGGCGCAGCCGCATCGACATACTCGCAAGTGCCCGCGTTGAGCACCAAGGTATCTAAGCGGGCAAAGCGTTGCTGGACCATAGCGACCGCGGCAGCAATGTGGGCAGACTCGGTAATGTCTAACACAACAGGAAGAATGCGTCCTTGCGCCTGCGGCTCTTCCGCCAATTGCCATAAAGCACCTTGATTGCGGGCACAGGCCACGACCCAATGACCGGCAGCGGCAAGTTTCAGCGCCAGCGCTCGGCCCAGCCCGCTGCTGGCACCGGTTACCAGCGTTACTGTCGTTCGATCGGCGGTCATCCGTTGGTCTCCACATCACAAAACTACTGATGATTACGCCAACGTAGACGATTTGGATCTCTGGATTATTGCTTCAGCTGCGCCTGCAACTGCGCCTTGAATTGTCGTGACCTTGTATCGCCAAGCTGTTCGAGTAACCAGCTCGTTTCCAGCCATAACGCACGACTGTTATGCAGATAATTCAATCCGCTTCTGCTTTGATAAAGCGGCTGTTGCGGCGGCAAGCTGGCTTGACTTAACCACAGCTGCCACTCTTGCTCGGTAATTTCCGTGCGCTGTAGCAGATAAACCAAAGCTCGGGCTAACCGCGCAGGTTCGCCGTCAGTGTATGCATGGTGTTGCGGCATCAAATGAATCGTCAGCGCATCTCGAAGTTTAAGTAACTCTAAACGGCCTATCGCCGAGTTTAACGCCAATTGCATCACCGCATCTGCCGCATGGGCAATGCCGTGACGCCAACCGACCTTGGCATCAAATCCGCGAAGATCAGTCAATTGCCGTAAAAAGTCAGCCACTGTTTGCACGAGCTGCTGGCGCTGCCGCGCCGTCAAATAGGGTTTGACTCGGTCGAGCCGCGCCAACTCAGAAAGTAGCAACATGGCAAAAGGACGATAGACTTGGTTGGTATCGTCAACACCTGCGCTAAGGTCTTGTTGCATCGTTTGCAACAGCTGCAGCGCGCTTGTAGGGTCAACGACACCGCTGCGTAACCAATGGCTATACGCAGTAAACGCCACGTCATCACGGATCTGCGGATCGGATTCCGCCAAACAAAAGCGCAGCTGCTGCCACAACACGGCTTGTTCTGCCGCTGTGACTTGGAATTGCTTGGCAGGTAATGTCAACAAACGCGCTTTGCTCCAGCCATGCTCGTAACAGCCGTCGCTGTTTATCGACGGCGTTTGTTGCGCGGTTGCGGTTGCGGTTGCGGTTGCGCTTACAAGTGCAGCGCAGACACCAGCAAATAGGCCACTGCAAGTGATGAATCGAGCTGGTGTAAAAGTGAAGTTGAACATCATAGCGCCCCGCCAGAAACGAATATCCTAGCGATACCAAAGCGCAGCATCACATGCGAGCGACTTGCGACTAATGGAAACTTATTGCAGGTAGCAGGTAACAGAACTTCAAATTCAGGGCAATCCAGCTGTTAGGCGTAAAGGTCGACCGAAAACAACTGTTGTAGCTGCTCACGTTGGCTGTGGCGGGCGGTTTGTTGGTAAGCCAAAATAGCTCTTTGTTGTTTTTGATCCGGTTGATCGTAATTAGTGCGGCGAGATTGACCGGCGTCGAGCTCCGCTAGCACATCAGCTGACACCACAATACCTTGCCCTTGCGGTTGCACCAACGCTGGCGCTTGGGTCGCACTGGTGGTGCGAGCCGAACGCTCTGGCGTTGTACTGACCGCCGAACTTCGGCGAATGTCTTGGCTGATGATCACGCTCACGCGCGGCCCCTTCTAAGCAAATGTATAACGTAGCAAGCCGATTGGCTCTGAAAGCTTTAGCAGATGTTGCGCATTTCAACGACACACGGCTTTCATGTTGAACCAACACGGTGTCGCCCCAACACAGTGTCTGCCTGACGCAGACATTGCTTTTATTATAATCATTTTTCTCGATTTGCCAACCCGCTAAACACTTAGTGCCACAAGGCTTGCAGCCACAAAAAAACGGCAAAAATTTGCCGCTTTTTTTAGGTGATTTGCGACTAGCCGCATTAACGCCCTGGTAGTTTTTGCCAGGTCACTTCATCGCGCACGTACACGGGTTCAGCCAACTCGGCCGCGACAAACTGACCTTGCTGCATCGCCACAGCCGCAAATGGCAGCATATCTTGCGCCGATGGCAACAACACCTGAGCACTGTGCTGTAGGCGCGGTTGCCAGCCGATAAAGGCATCGCGATAAGTGACAAGGCCCGTGCCCACGGCCCACGCATCGGCGCTAAGCTGCAGCGTTGGCAAGGCGCTTGGTTTGAGCGCTTGTTCTGGCGAAACAGCCGTCATCAAGCCATGCCACGGCGACGTAGTGTCTGTCAGTTGGGCAAATTGGGCAATATACACTTCGCTCATCCGCGCATCGATAGCCGCCACCACTTGTTGCGCCTGATGCAGTCGTGCCGCCGCTTGTGCCATTGCCAGCAAGGTCGACACGCCGTACACCGGCAGATCGGCACCAAATGCCAAGCCTTGTACCACACCAACACCAATCCGCACGCCGGTAAAACTGCCGGGACCACGACCAAACACCAAGCCATCGAGCTGGGATAACTGCACACCCGCTTGGCTTAAAAGTTGTTGCACCATTGGCAAAATACGTTTGCTGTGTTGTTGTGGGCAAACTTCGTCCAGCGTCAACACCTGACCATCGAGGCTAAGCGCCACCGAACAGGCTTCGGTGGCTGTATCTAAAGCTAAAAACTTCACGTCGGACTCCCGGCATGCATTTGTTGTAAAAATTCGATCGCTTGCTTGGCATCACGCGTGCGACGCATCGGCGGCAGCGACTTTAAAAACACTTCGCCATACGGCCGTGTCACCAAACGATTGTCGGCGATCACTAGCACGCCTTGGTCGGTGACATCACGAATCAGCCGCCCTACCCCTTGTTTTAAGGTGATCACCGCTTGCGGCAATTGTACGGCTGCAAAAGGATCAACGCCTTGTTGTTTGGCTTCTTCCACGCGCGCTTGCAGCAGCGGTTCATCCGGCGACGCAAAAGGTAATTTGTCGATGATCACGCAGCTAAGCGTATCGCCGCGTACATCGACCCCTTCCCAAAACGAACCTGTACCCAGCAACACCGCATGCTTGAGCTCGACAAATTGTTCTAGTAATAAGCGCTTACTGGTGGTGCCTTGTACCAGTAACGGCAAATTAGTGTGATTGGGTAATTCGTTGGCCATCCACTGCAGCATGCGATGGCTGGTAAACAGGAAAAAACAGCGGCCTTGGTTTTGTTCAATAAGCGGCAGCGCCAACTGCAACAAGGCGGCGCCGAATTGTTTGTCAGTTGGCTCTGGAATATAACGCGGCACCAACAACAAGGATTGTGTGGCATAGTCAAACGGGCTATCGAGTTGCAAGGTTTTGGCACTGTGCAGGCCCATTTCACGGGTAAAATGCGCAAAGCCACCATCGACTGACAAGGTCGCCGAGGTAAACACCCAGCTGCGCGGCACATCGGCCACCACGGCGGCAAATTTATCGGCGATCGACAGCGGTGTGTAATGCAAACTGATCTGGCGTTTGGTGGTTTCATACCAAAAACTAATGCCAGAGCGCTCGACATCCAGCAGCTTTTCTAGCCGGCTTTTTAGCTGCGCCATTCGCTCATAACAGTGATCGACCTGATCGGAGCGACCCAAACTACTTTTTAAAATTTGATACGTCATCTGCATTACGTCGCCGATGCGACTGAGCGCCAGCTTTTGATCTGGCCTTTGATACAAATCGCGCCAGTTGCCTTTTTGTGGATCTTCCGGCAACAACAGCCGCCAGTCTTTGACTAAGGTCGCTAATTTGTCAGCGGTTTTGGCTAGCTGCGGATGGTCACGCAGTTCGGTTTTGCAGGCCATATCGATGTCGCGACATAAATCGAGCAAAATGCCACTGGAAAAGGTCTCGCCAAAATAATCGCTCGCGATATCCGGGATTTGATGCGCTTCGTCAAACACCACCACGTCCATTGCCGGCAGTAACTCACCAAAGCCGGTGTCTTTCAGCGCCATATCGGCGAAAAACAAATGATGGTTGACCACCACCAAATCGGCGTTCATGGCTTTTTTACGTGCTTTCAGCAAATAACATTCGTCAAAATCGGGGCAGTCTTTCCCCAGACAATTGTCGGTGGTGGACGTGACATACGGCAGCGCTTTGGAATCTTCTGGAATGTAAGTCAACTCACCGATATCACCGGTTTGCGTCTCGGAGGCCCACTTTTT
>DMYW01000006.1:41127-81961 GCA_003482455.1 Rheinheimera sp.
CGAAATAGACATAAATAGTTGGAACGGCCTTTGAGTAGCGCCGTGGCGACCGGTTGCGCCAATGCCGACAACACCCGCGGCAAGTCGCGCAAGTACAGCTGCTCTTGTAGGTTCTTGGTGCCGGTCGACACTATGACTTTTTTACCCGACAACAACGCAGGCACCAGATACGCATAGGTTTTACCTGTGCCCGTTCCCGCTTCGACCACTAAGGTCTGTTTGTCACTAATCGCCTGTCCGACCGCATCGGCCATCAGGGTTTGGGCGTCGCGCGCACGGAAACCGGCAATGGCTTTACTTAAACGGCCACCGTCGGCGAAGGCTTGGCGAATCTGCGAGCTTAAAGTCACTGTGTGTTGTTCAATTCGGAAAAAGCGGCATTATGCCGTTTAGGTGGGGTTCTGACTATGTTTTTGTTGGCACGCGCTGACGTTTCAGATTGAAATTAGCGATGCAGAAGTTGCTGGCGCAGTCAGCCGCCTAGCATCAACCTATGCTCAGACATAAATATCGAGATGACCTTGGGCGTCGACGTGTTGTTCCGCTTCAGGTGTCGTTTCATGGCCACCATCAGGGGCATGCGCGGTTTGTTGCTGCGCTGCTTGCTGACGTTTTTTCTTTGGTTCTTGCCAACCGACGCGATGCGGCACCGTCGGATCTAATCCGGCGATACTGACATAACGGCCAACAGGCGCAATCAGCGGTTGCTGCTTGGCGTCTTCTGGATGTAAACGTGGCAAAAACGGGTATAACGCGTCCACTGATGAACCTCTGCGTGAGCTCGACAGCTATAGTATCGGCGCTACGTCAAAAAACTAGAATTGCGAATGCTATATGACAGGCCAACCAATAGAGCAGGAGTTATTACTTACGAACAAAACACTATACAACTTGCTTATTATTTAATCTATTTTTAATTTTACAGCCAAGCAGCACAAAAAGAAAAATCAGTTTCACAATTCCAAATATAAATTCATGTCATTGTTTTTTATGCTTTTTATCAAATAAATCACGAATAAACTTTTTAAATCCCCCCAAAAATAGTTCTTGCCAGCCCTCATAAAGCTCGTTAACTTGTATACATCAACCAAACGCCAGCAGTGGATATGTTTGCTGGTTGTATAACGAGAATTCACATGACTATTCGCACCACCCTGCATCATCATCGCCACAAATCCAAGCCCTAAGGACTTTGGATCTGGGGCTATGGTGTAGCGGCTCCGGTGATTGCAGCAAATCAGACAACCCCGGAGCCTTCCGGGGTTGTTGTTTTTGAACGTAAGGAAAAATTATGTCTGCAGTTGCCGAAACCAAAAAATTACGTATCGCGATGCAAAAATCTGGTCGCCTCTCCCAAGACACACAAGCACTGTTAACTAGCTGTGGCCTGAAGCTGAATGTACGTGAGCAACGCTTAATCGCCCACGTCGAAAACATGGACATCGATCTGTTGCGGGTGCGTGACGATGACATCCCTGGCTTGGTGATGGACGGAGTCTGTGATTTGGGCATCGTCGGTGAAAACGTGCTGGAAGAAGTATCGCTGCAACGTCAGTTGGATAACGAAACCTACGATTACACTGTGCTGACCCGGTTAGATTTTGGTGGTTGCCGATTGTCCATCGCGGTACCGCAAGAAGAAACTTACAACTCGATCAAAGACTTAGATGGCCGCACTATCGCGACCACCTACCCTCGTCTGTTAAACCGTTATTTAAAACAAAACGGTGTGAACTGCCGCATCGTCAACTTAAAAGGCTCGGTCGAAGTGGCGCCACGCGCTGGTCTGGCGGACGCCATTTGTGATTTGGTCTCCACCGGCGCCACGTTAGAAGCCAACGGTTTAAAAGAAGTCGAAGTGATTTATCGCTCGAAAGCTGTGCTGATCCAGCGCCGTGACTTAAGCGATGAGAAGCAACTGAAACTGATCAAAAAGCTGATGCCACGTATTCAGGGCGTCATGCAAGCCAATGAAAGCAAATACATCATGTTGCACGCGCCGCGCAATCGCTTAGCAGACGTGATTGCACTGCTACCTGGCGCAGAAAATCCAACCCTGTTGCCATTAGCTGGCAATGACGATCAAGTCGCGGTGCACGTGGTTAGCAGCGAAACCTTATTCTGGGAAACAATGGAACAGCTGAAAGCTTTAGGCGCGAGTTCTATACTGGTATTGCCGATCGAAAAAATGATGGAGTAATTCATGCTCGGGATCCGTATCAATCGCTGGTTTGAACTTGACGACACTGCAAAACAAAAAGTATTAAACCGGCCGAATCCAAAGAATAACGCAGAGCTACCTGATCAGGTCGCTGCGGTGATTAAAGCTGTGCGTAATACCGGCGACAAAGCGCTGAAGTTCTACACCCAGAAATTTGACAATATCGACACCAACGAATTGGTGTTGACGCTGTCACACCAGCAACAAGCCATTTTTAAATTGGCTGAAGATCGCAAAAAAGCCATTGAACTGGCGTACCAAAACATTCGCAAGTTCCACGCAGCGCAAGAGCCAAAGGACTTGCTGATTGAAACCATGCCAGGCGTGGTATGCGAACTTAAACATGCACCACTGAGTTCGGTTGGTTTGTACGTGCCAGGTGGTAGTGCGCCATTGCCATCGACTGTGTTGATGCTCGGGGTGCCGGCGCAACTGGCCGGTGTGCCCCGCGTGGTCTTGGTGACGCCACCCGGTCAACCCGCTTGGTCTGATATTGCACCGGAAATCGTCTATGCCGCGCAGCTGTGTGGCATTCGCGAGATTTACACGGTGGGCGGCGCGCAAGCGATTGCAGCACTCGCTTATGGCACGCAAAGTATCGCCAAAGTCGACAAAATTTATGGCCCAGGTAATCGCTATGTGACCGAAGCCAAACAACAAGTGTCTCGCGACCCACACGGCGCGGCTATCGACATGCCAGCAGGGCCGTCGGAAGTGTTGGTGATCGCTGATGGCGATGCTAACCCAGCGTTTGTCGCTTCAGACTTATTGTCGCAAGCCGAACATGGCATGGATTCACAAGTAATGTTGGTGTCTACCAGCGAAAAACTGCTGCGTGTGGTGGAAAATGAACTGGAATCGCAGCTGTTAGTGCTGCCACGCGCCATCATTGCCAAAAAAGCCTTAGATCACAGCCGGTTTATACAAGTCGATAGTTTAGAAATGGCGGCAGAGGTGTCGAATCGCTATGCCCCCGAGCATTTGATTATTCAAACCAACCAAGACGACAAATTGTTGCCGCTGCTGAAAAACGCCGCCAGCATTTTTGTTGGAGCTTGGACGCCGGAATCGGCCGGTGACTACGCCAGCGGCACCAACCATGTACTGCCGACGTATGGCTATAGCCGCAACCACAGTTCCTTGAGTTTATTGGACTTTTATCGCCGTTACACAGTGCAAAAAGTCACAGCGAAAGGCTTGCAAGGCATAGGCCCTGCCATTGTCACCCTCGCCAACGCCGAGGGGTTAGCTGCACACGCCAACGCGGTGAAATTGCGCTTAAAAACGCTCGATAAAACGCAGCAGAAACAAGAAGAATTTGATTTAGTTCCAGAAGGTCCGTAGATGAGTCGTATCAATTCGTTAGCCCGCGCGTCGGTGCAAGCTTTAACCCCATACGCGTCGGCGCGGCGCAGTATGTCCGGTGGTTCGGTGTGGCTCAATGCCAATGAAAATGCCTTAGCGCCCGACTATCAGTTAAGCGGCACGTATAACCGCTACCCCGATTGTCAACCAGCCCGCTTGCTCAACGCCTATGCCGATTATGCTGGCGTTGATGCCAGCCAAGTGCTGGTCAGCCGCGGCGCCGACGAAGGCATCGAATTGTTGATCCGAAGCTTCTGTGAACCCGGTGTGGACCAGATTGTCATTTGCCCACCGACGTATGGCATGTATGCCATCAGCGCGGAAAGTAATGGCGTGGCGCGCTCGGTGATCCCACTTCGCGCCGATTTAACGCTTGATGTCGAGGCCATTTTGGCGGTGCCAGCCAAGCTGGTGTTTGTCTGCAGCCCGAATAACCCAACGGGCGATTTGATCCCACGCACGCAAATTATCCAGCTATTGCAAGCACTAGACAACCAAGCGCTGGTGGTGGTCGATGAAGCCTACATTGAGTTTGTGCAAAGCGCATCGACCGTCGATTTGCTAGCGTCATACCCCAATTTAGTGATCCTGCGCACGCTGTCCAAAGCCTTTGGTTTGGCGGGGCTACGTTGTGGTTTTACGCTGGCGGCACCCGATGTGATTGCCGCGCTTAAACAAATGATAGCGCCCTACCCGCTGGCCGCGCCGGTGATTGATATCGCGGTGCAAGCACTGTCTAGTGAGCGCATCGATGAGATGTGGCAAACCGTGGCCACCATCAATGAACTTCGCGATACCTTCGTGCGTTTTGCCAGCACCTTAGCGGGCATTAACCGGGTGTTTTCGTCCAATGCCAACTATGTGCTGCTAGGCGTTGATGACGCAGCTGCCTGGGTGCAAGCGCTGGTGGATGTCGGCATTTTGATCCGCAATCAATCCAGCCAATTGGGTCTTGCTGGCCTTGGCTGTCCACAGGTGATCCGCGTGTCGATCGGCAGCCCCGACGAGATGGCGCAGCTGCAAGCGGCGATGGCCGAATTTGCGAGCACCTTGAACTAAATTCAAACGTTAGGAGTAGTTGTTGTCATGGCCGCAATGCCTATTTTATTTATCGATCGCGATGGCACCATGGTGGAAGAACCACCGGTAGATAAGCAATTGGATTCGCTAGAAAAACTGGCGTACGAACCGGGCTTAGTGCCGGCGCTGTTAAAGCTGCAAGACGCCGGCTTTCGTTTAGTGATGGTGACCAACCAAGACGGTTTGGGCACCAACAGCTTCCCCCGCGACACCTTTGATGCACCACATAACAAAATGATGCAGCTGCTGGAGTCACAAGGCATTCGGTTTGACGATATTTTGATTTGCCCGCATTTCGACCACGATAACTGCAGTTGCCGCAAACCCAAACTGGGCTTGGTGAAAGACTACTTGCAACAAGGCCGCATCGATTTTACCCGCTCGTACGTGATTGGCGATCGTCAAACTGACGTACAACTGGCGGAAAACATGGGCTTGCCATCGTTTCGTTACAACCGCGATAGCCTTGGCTGGGCAGAGATCACCAAGCAGCTGTTAAGCCGTGGCCGCGTCGGTGCGGTGCGTCGCACCACCCGCGAGACCGACATCTCGGTTCAGGTAGATTTAGACCAAAAAGGCGGTAACAGCATCAGCACCGGCATCGGCTTTTTTGACCATATGCTGGACCAAATTGCCACTCATGGCGGTTTTTCGCTGCAGTTGTCGGTAGTTGGTGACCTGCACATCGACGATCACCACAGCGTTGAAGACGCGGCGCTGGCCCTTGGCCAAGCACTGAAACAAGCCATTGGCGACAAACGCGGTATCAACCGTTTTGGTTTTGTGCTGCCGATGGACGAATGCCGCGCCGAAGCTGTGCTGGATTTATCCGGCCGGCCTTTGCTGAAATTCGACGCCGCACTTGGCGAAGGCAAGGTAGGCGAGCTGAACTTAGAAATGGTTGAGCATTTCTTTCGCAGCCTGTGCGACGCCATGTTGATGACCTTGCATTTATCGGTGACGCCTGGCAACAAACACCACATGGTGGAAGGGTTGTTCAAAGCCTTTGGCCGTGCACTTGGCCAAGCGATTTTAAAATCAGGCGATGCGCTGCCATCGAGCAAAGGAGTGCTGTAAGTGTCTGAGTTGTCAAACGAAACGGCGCCAACGACCGAAGGCAGTTCGCTGCCCGATGTGGTGATCGTCGACACGGGCTGCGCCAATATCACCTCGGTGCTGTGCGCAATCGAGCGCCTTGGCGCCCGCGTGACCGTCTCTGCCGACCCGCAGGTGATCAAAGCCGCCAGCCGAGTGATCATTCCAGGCGTTGGCACCGCCAGCCAAGCGATGCACAACATTAGCGCCAAAGCGCTCGCGCCTGTGCTGCAAAGCCTGACCCAACCTGTGCTGGGCATTTGTTTGGGCATGCAGCTGATGACCTCGCATTCCACGGAAGGCGATGTCGAGTGTTTAGGGCTGATCCCAGGCCAAGTGGCACGTTTAGAAGCCCACGGTGAACGCCTGCCGCACATGGGCTGGAACACGCTTGAACCCGTGTTACGCGGTGGCGCAGCGCACCCGATTTTGCGTGGCTTTGCCGACACCGATTATGTGTATTTTGTGCACAGTTTTGCCGTCGAGCCGTCGGCACAGATGCTTGCCGCGTGCACCTACGGCAGCCGCTTTGCCGCAGTGATTGGCGCGCGCAATTTTATCGGCATGCAATTTCACCCCGAGCGCTCAAGCAAAGCTGGTGCGCAGCTTCTGAAAAACTTTTTATCGTTAAGCGCCAGCGAGTTGTGGGTCGATTGACCGCGCGTGGCCACAAAACTGGATTTTTTGCATGATCATCCCAGCTATTGATTTGATTGACGGTCGCACGGTGCGCCTGTACCAAGGCAGCTACGACCAAACCACCCAGTACGACGCCACGCCGATGTCGCTGCGCGATCGCTACGCAGCTGCCGGTGCCGGCGTGTTGCATATTGTCGATTTAAGCGGTGCCAAAGACCCGGCCAAACGCCAGCTTGGTTTACTGAAAGAGCTGATGGCGCAAAGCCCACTGCCGGTGCAAGTCGGCGGCGGCGTGCGCAGTGAGCGCGATGTTGAAGACTTCTTAACCGCCGGCGCCAGTCGCGTGGTGATTGGCTCCTTGGCCATTCGCCAGCCGATGTTGGTCGCGCAGTGGCTGCAGCGTTACGGCAGCGAACGGATTGTGCTGGCGCTGGATGTCGTCATTAACGAGCGTGGTGACAAAACGCTGCCAAGCCACGGCTGGATTGAGCAAAGCGATATTGTGCTAGAGCAGATCGTCGACACACTACTGCCCTATGGCGCGCGCCATGTGCTGTGCACCGATATTTCCAAAGATGGCACCTTGCAAGGCCCCAATGTGGCGCTGTATCAACAGCTGCACGCGGCCTACCCGCAAATCGCTTGGCAAGCCAGCGGCGGTGTCGGTCGGTTGGACGACATTCGTGCGCTGCGCACCGACAACAACGCAGCAAGCCCTGTAGCCGGCGTGATTTTAGGCCGCGCGTTGCTCGAAGGGAAATTCAGTATTGAGGAGGCGATCGCATGCTGGCAAAACGGTTAATTCCTTGTTTGGACGTGCGTGATGGTGTGGTGGTTAAAGGCGTGCAATTTCGCAATCACGAAGTGATTGGCGACATAGTGCCGCTGGCGAAGCGTTACGCCGACGAAGGGGCTGACGAGCTGGTGTTTTACGATATTACGGCATCCAGCGATGGCCGCGTGGTGGATAAAAGCTGGGTGCGCCGCATTGCGGACGTGATTGACATCCCGTTTTGTGTCGCCGGCGGCATTAAAAGTGTCGACGACGCGGGGCGTATTTTAGAGCTCGGCGCCGATAAAATTTCGGTCAATAGCCCAGCGTTGGCGCGGCCTGATTTAATTAACGAATTAAATGCGGCCTATGGCCAACAATGCGTGGTGATTGGCATCGATAGCTTTTTTGACGTCACCACCGGCCAATACCAAGTGTATCAATACACGGGCGATGAAAGCCGCAGCCAAAAAACTCGCTGGTTGTTACTCGATTGGGTGCAAGAAGTGCAAGCACGTGGCGCCGGTGAAATTGTCCTCAACTGCATGAACCAAGATGGTGTGCGCCAAGGCTATGATTTAGCCCAATTAAGTTTGGTGCGTGAATATTGTCAGGTGCCGCTGATTGCGTCGGGTGGCGCCGGTGCGATCTCGCATTTTATCGATGTGTTCCAACAAGCCGATGTCGATGGCGCCCTCGCCGCCTCGGTATTTCACAAAGGCATTATTGCCATCTCCGATTTAAAAGCGCAGCTGCGTGCTGCCAACATTGAGGTGCGACCATGAGTGCATCCTTTACGCTAGTCTGTGGCCCGGAACTCAACGGCCAACTGGATAGTTTAAAATGGCCCGACGACGGCTTGTTGCCGCTCATAGTCCAGCACGCGGTGTCGGGCAAAGTGTTGATGCAAGGCTTTGCCAACGCCGATGCTATTCGCGAAACGGTGTGCAAAGGCAACGTGACGTTTTTTAGTCGCAGCAAACAGCGCCTGTGGACCAAAGGCGAAAGTTCTGGCCACTTTTTAAAGTTGCAATCGTTAGCGGTGGATTGTGACAGCGACAGCTTGTTGGCGTTGGCGTTGCCAGACGGCCCGACGTGCCATGTCGGCACAGAGACCTGCTGGCACGACGACAACACCAATGCGCCGGCGCTGAGCTTTTTAACCGATTTAGAAGCGGTGATCGCCTCGCGTCAGCACGCCGACCCAGAATCGAGTTACACGGCAAAGTTATTTGCCCGCGGCGTCAAACGCATCGCGCAAAAAGTCGGCGAAGAAGGGGTTGAATCAGCACTGGCGGCCATGGCGGGCGATCGGGAAGAGCTGAAAAACGAAGCGGCGGATTTGATTTTCCACTTGCTGGTACTGCTACGCTCGCAAGACTTGCAACTGGCGGATGTGATTGAAATTCTAAAACAACGTCACAAAAAATAGCCGCACTTATGCGCACTGCTCGCGGCTGTTGTCGACCAAAGCCGCGAGCACAAACGCCATCACCACAAACACCATCACCACAGCCTTCACTGCATGCTACTTAGGAGCAGACAATGGCTGCAACAGAACCTCGCAGAATAGTTTCGCCGGTCAGGGATAATGAGTAGCAGACTGACGCGTGCCATCTCTGAAGACGTTGACACCTCGCACGTCAGCTACCTTGCCCAAGGTGCTGCAGCATCAGCGCGTATTTAGCCAAATCTTTGAACCAACGCCAAATTCCGGGCGTAAAAGAACAAGTCATCGCCAAAGACAGCTGCGCGATCCACCGTGATTTCATCGCTATTAGTCTGATTGCTGCAACTTTTCGCAACAATTCGTTGCCTATAGAGTGATTGCGCCACACAAGCTGAGCTGGCAGTCTGACTAAGCGCTCAGCCAAACGCCTGCTCGACTGTCATGTTGTTGTCATCTTGCAACGCTAGGCTGGCGCACAAAACTTAAACAAATTAATTTAGAGATCTGACCTTATGCATAACCTTCGACGTTTACAACTGCGCCGCAACGCGCTGTTTCGTGCCAGTTTAACCACGCCAGCAGCGACGGCGACTTTGCCATCAATGACCCCACCAAAACCGATGGAACAAAACAAACCCAACTGCAAATAACCCGCATTAAGTTGTTCGCCATCCCTTCAGCGAAGTTCTGTTAGGCCGCTTGATAAGCACGCACAAACATCTGGACGTTGCTGTAAAGCGCTGACTCGTCAAGATCGTCCACGCATGGCAGCCGCAGCACCAAGGGCCAAAAGTCGACCGCTTTGCACAGCGCCCAAAATTGCGACTCCGCCAGCGCCACATCGGCAATAACGAGGGCTCCGGCAGACACCGCTTGCTGCAAAAACAGCTGCAGACCACAATCTTCAGCCATTTGTTGCATGATTTGCTGCGCCAATTCCGGTTGACGAATCAGTTCGGCAAGCAGCAAACGCGCCCGCTCGATCACTTGCTCATTGCGATAGAAACTGCGCACTTGCCGCGCGATCGACAGCAGTTGCACGTCAATGGCGACGTCTGCTTGATAGGTCTGAGCCATCAAGGCGCGACTTTGTTGCCAAAACTCCCCGGCAATTGCATCAAACAAGGCTTCTTTACTTGGGAAGTGGTTATATACGGTGCGTTTCGACACGGCTGCACGCGCGGCAATCGCGTCCATACTCGACAGCGCAAAGCCTTTTTCTTGAAACTCCGCTTGTGCCGCGGCCAGCACCGCCGCACGTTTTTGTTCAGATCGCGTTGTCATAACGAACCCTAGCCGATGGTAAGGCCTGCATTGTAACGTCAGTTGCCGAAAAAAGTACACTTACTAGTTTACTTTTACCGACAATCCAGTACACTGCAAAAGTAAACTACACTGTGCAGTTTACTTTTAATGGCAAACCGAACACTAGGAGTCCTCCATGCGTTGTTGGCAAAAATCTACGGAATTATCGAAACCACAATCCGCACAACGCTTTGAAAATAGCCAGCGCGTGGACGATGGCAGCAATAAGCTGTTGCCGATTTTGTGGCGTTATTTAACACAACGCGTCGCGGAAAAAACACCGTCGGTCGTGCTGCCGCTGGCACAACCGGATTTATCCGGCACCGATGACCTATTGATCAAACTGGGCCACAGCACTGTGCTGCTGCGCTTGAGTGGTTTGTATGTACTGACCGACCCGGTGTTTGGCGAGCGCGCTTCCCCGCTGCCGTTTGCTGGGCCAAAACGCTTTCATGCCATGCCACTGAGTATCGAGCAACTGCCAGCGCTTGATGCCGTGTTGATCTCGCACGATCACTACGATCATTTAGACAAGCCAAGTGTGCAGGCACTCGCCGCCAAGACCAGCATGTTTATTGTGCCAACCGGCGTCGACCGTCACCTACGGCGCTTTGGCGTGCCGGCGGAAAAAATCACTGTACTGAGCTGGTGGCAACACACGCAGTTGGGCCCGCATCGTATTCATGCGACGCCGGCGCAGCACTTTTCTGGCCGTAGTTTGTTTGACCGCAACCAAAGTTTATGGGCGTCGTTTGTCATTGAAAGCGCCGCCGGACAACGGCTATTTTTTAGCGGCGACAGCGGCTATTTTGCTGGTTTTGCCGAGATCGGCCGCGCCTTTGGCGGCTTTGACCTCTCGATGATGGAAACCGGAGCCTACGACGAACTCTGGCCAGATATTCATATGCAGCCCGAGCAAAGCCTGCGCGCGCATTTGGATTTAGGCGCGAAGTTTTTGTTGCCGATCCACAACAGCACTTTTGACTTGGCGATGCATGCCTGGTTTGAACCGCTGCAACGCTTAGCAACAGCGAGCGATGCCTATCAAGCGCAGTTGCTAACGCCACAGTTTGGGCAAACGCTCAAACTCGCCACGTTGGATCTGGAACTTGGGAAAAATCAGCGTTGGTGGCAGGCCTTAATGCCGGTAAATCAATCTCAGGATGAGGTGTTAGTGCCGCTTTAAGGCGTAAAGCCCGGTCATCTTGCGATAAAAAAAGCCGCAGCACGGCTGCGGCGGCAGGAACTCAGCTGTGCTGAGAGACATGGCAATGAACCCATCAAGTAGTCAAGCAAATATCGGTCAGACTGCCGTCGCGGCAATGCAGGGCAATGGTTGTCAACCATCACCCTGCCCAGTCTGTTAGCTATTGCGGATCAGGTGATCAAAGGCCCCTAATGACGCTGTGGCACCTGAGCCCATCGCGATGATGATTTGTTTAAACGGCGTGTTGGTGGCATCGCCCGCCGCATAAACGCCTTTCATCGAAGTCGCGCCATGGCTGTCGATGATGATTTCGCCACGATTGGTTAGTTCCACCGCACCACGTAACCATTCGGTGTTTGGCACCAAGCCGATTTGCACAAAAATACCGTCCAGCTCAAGCTGTTTGATTTCATCAGTCGTGCGGTCTTTATAGGTCAGGCCAACCACTTTTTGACCGTTACCCAGTACTTCGGTGGTTTGCGCCATGGTGATAATGTCGATATTGCCCATCGAGTTGGCTTTGTTCACCAGCACCGCATCGGCGCGCAATTTGCTGTCAAATTCCAGCACAGTGACGTGCGCCACAATACCGGCTAAGTCAATAGCCGCTTCAATCCCCGAGTTACCGCCACCGATCACCGCCACGCGTTTGCCTTTAAACAGCGGGCCATCACAGTGCGGGCAATACGCCACACCACGACCACGGTATTCTTTTTCGCCCGGCACATTCATTTCTCTCCAGCGGGCGCCGGTGGATAAAATCACTGTTTTGGCTTTTAACGTCGCGCCGTTGGCCAGTTCCACTTGCAGTTGTTCGCCTTGGCTTAACTTCACTGCTTTTTGGTTGTTCATAATGTCCACTTCATAATGGCGAACATGCGCTTCTAAATTGGCAACCAGTTTTGGCCCTTCGGTTTCTTTGACGGAAATAAAGTTCTCGATGCCGACGGTATCGGCGACTTGGCCACCAAACCGCTCTGCCAGTACACCGGTGTTTAAGCCTTTCCGCGCCGCATAGATGGCGGCAGATGCACCGGCCGGGCCACCGCCAATGACTAACACATCAAATAAGTCTTTATTGGCCAGCGCTTCGGCTTGGCGCGCTGCGGCATTGCTATCGACTTTATTTAAAATGTTGCCAAGGCTAATGGCACCTTGCGAGAACTGCTCGCCGTTTAAAAACACGGTTGGCACCGCCATGATGTTGCGCTCGCTGACTTCAGCACCAAACACAGCGCCGTCGATCATGGTGGTGGTCACGTTTGGATTAACCGCCGCCAGCAAGTTCAGCGCTTGTACCACTTCTGGACAGGTTTGGCAGCTTAATGACACGTACACTTCGAAGTTCAATGGGCCAGGCAGCGCGGCAATTTGTTCAAGCACTGCCGCTTCTTCTTTGATCGGGTGACCGCCCGAGTGCAGCAGTGCCAACACCAGCGAGGTGAATTCATGGCCCATCGGTACGCCAGCAAAGGTGATGTTGGTGTTTTTAGCGGTTGAACGCACTTGCATCGATGGCACGCGAGTCGCGTTCTGCGCAGCTTTGACCACAATCATTGACGACAAACCAGCGATATCATTGACCAACGCGGTTAACTCTTGGCCTTTTTCGCTGCTGTCGCTGGCGACATGCAATTCCACCGGCGTTTTTAAATTCTGTAAGTAACCTTGTAAGGCAGCTTTTAAGTTGTTGTCTAACATAGTTATTCTCCTGCATCGGGTTGTTCGTTGCGCCGTATTGGCTGCGTAATCGTTGATATGGCTATAGTAGGCGACACGTTAAATCTTATAAAACGAATAAAACAAATCTAGTTCATCAATTAATTCGATAAGATTTAAGGTGGCTGTTAAGCACCGCAGCTCCAGCTGACCAAGGCTCATCTCACCTACCCATCTCACCTAACTGCACCCAGCAACGGCGTTGCCTGCAATAAACCATCCTTCCGAAACCCTACGTCGCTGCGACGCTGCCTGCTGGCTTTGCGTCACCACAGCCGCTGAATTGCCGGTGGTGACTTTGTCCCATCAGTGCATCAGCCATTGCTGCTGAAAAAACACTGCTGAAAAAAAAGCCGGCGATGCCGGCTTTCTTCTGGTGCTTGACTGACTCTGCGAGTCAGTCCATGCAAGGTGGAGATTAGATCTTACCAACCAAGTCCAGTGATGGCGCCAGAGTCTTTTCACCTGGAGTCCATTTCGCTGGGCACACTTCGCCGTCGTGGTTCGCAACGTATTGTGCCGCTTGTACTTTACGGAACAATTCAGCGGCGCTACGGCCGATGCCTAAGTCGTGGATCTCAGCCACTTTGATCACGCCTTCTGGGTTGATCACGAACGTACCACGCAGCGCCAGACCTTCTTCTTCGATCATCACGTCGAAGTTACGGCTGATAGTGCCTGTTGGGTCAGCCACCATTGGGTAGTTGATTTTCTTGATAGTTTCAGACGCGTCATGCCACGCTTTGTGAGTGAAGTGCGTGTCAGTCGACACTGAGTACACTTCCACGCCGATCTCTTGGAATTTCGGGTAGAAGTCAGCCAGGTCACCTAATTCAGTTGGGCACACGAAGGTGAAGTCTGCTGGGTAGAAACATACCACTGACCATTTACCTTGCAGGTCAGCATCCGTCACAGTGACGAATTTACCTTGGTGGAATGCTTGGGCTTTAAAAGGTTTTACTTTGCTGTTGATGATAGACATAGGTCGAGCTCCTTAATGGACTAATCACAGGAATTGACTGAACCAACCCGCAGGTTCGTTCGGCGATGCAGGCATAGTATGCCGACTGCCGGGCGCTGCCTAACGAATAAAATAAATAGACCTAATCTATTTTTTTGATTGAAAGGCAGTTTTCAAAGCAATTTATGCAGTTATTCTCACCTACCTTTATGCGAAATTTGCGCAGGTTCAAGTGGCGATTTCGTCGAGGAAGCCTTTTGATGTCTTGCCTGCGGCTAAACACCAGCTACTGTTAACTCAGAGCAAGCAGCTAACGTAGAAGCCTTATGTCATTGATCCAACAAGAGCAGCTCAAATCTGCCGACCTAAAAGCGCTGGTGTTTAGTAAAAGTCCAGCCCATCTAGCGCTGTTTAAAAAAGTGCTAAATAGCCTCGGCATCAAAAAAGTGCTGCTGCCCGCGTCTGTTGACGATGTGCTGACGCAACAACTCGCAGCTCAAGTGGATATTGTACTGCTCGATCTGGTGCAAGCCGACGGTAGCATGGCCAGCGATTGGGTGGACCAACTGGTGTACGGCCAACAACTCAATCCAAAACAGTTATTGCTGCTTTGCAGTGACGACCCGACACACCTCAACATCCGGTTGGAATATCCCTATCATCAAGTCGCTTTTGTGCCGCACCCGCTCAATCACTCGCTGATCGAAAAGCCAATCAAGCAATTTTGTATCTATCAGCCGGCAGTCAAAGCCATCCAGTCGCTGGCGTTGTTGCACCGGCATAGTGATGCGTTAAAACTAGTAATGTTCCAGAAGCAGAAACAACATAACACTGAGTTGCTGTTGTATTTGCAACGTCTGCATGCCCAAATTTTATTGGATACCCATCAGTTGGAGCAGGTCAAAGAGCTGATTAAACCAGCCCTACAGCAACAAAAAGAATGGGCGCTGTGGGCGCAATTTCGCATGCAATACGAGCAAGAAAGCCCGAACTATTGCCTTGAATTACTGCAACGCCCGGCCAGCCCACTGAGCAAATTTGTTGAGCGCCGAGTCAGTTACCAGTTGTATCTATTGCTGGTACTCGGACAGCCATTAGATGCTTGGCAACTGGCCAGTCGCATCCCCGCCAATCAACAAACGCCGCGTTTATTGCGCCTGATCCACACTATCGCCGTGGTCACCGGGCACTTGGACGATGCGCAAAGTTTACTGGAGAAAAAACGCAAACTGTTTCCGAAAGGTAAAGCGAACTTAATCTGTAACTTAATGGAAATGCGCGCATTGTTGTTTTTGGCGCATCAGCAGGCGTTCAGTGCGCAACCGGTTAACTGCGATCAGTCAAGGATCCAGCAGTTGCTGGAACAAACTCAACAAGACAAAAGTGCAGTCATCTTCAAACTCGAAATTGCGTTGATTGAAGCCGATTTGCTGCGCATGCAGGGAAAAATTGCCGAGCCACTGGCTGTGTTGCAACAACTAGATACCGAGAAAACGCCCCCCTTAATGCTACAAATCTGGTGCCACGCCGCTGTGCTTGCCGCCTTGTTAAAACAACCCAATTTATGTGTGCGTTTTTTGTGGCTAGCCCATTGCAGCGCCTATCACATGGTGGACTGCAGTCAGCGAATTCATGGTTTGTGTATGTTGCAACAAACCTTACATCTGATCCCAAGTGCCTTGCGGCCGATCCAAGCATTGGCCGATTTGGCCGTGGAACAAGCCGATGTGTGGGGCGCAGCCGAGTTGATGTATCTCTGTTTAACACCGACCGAGCGGCAACAAGACCTGACGGACTTGTTGGTGCCACTCGGCTTTAAGCATTTTCACGGCATAGCGCTGAATTAAAACAGCACTTGTTCTTTAAACGCGCCGATAGGCAACGTTGGATGTTTGAGCTGGATCTCCAGCACCCAAATTCCAGGGATTGCATCGCCTGCAAGGTCGCCTAACGTGCCGCTGGCATACAACTTATGCGGAAAATCACCGACGCGGTGACCTTTGATCTGATGATTCAGTTGATAGCCTTGTTGCCGCGCCGATTCTTCTGCGAACGCATAAAGTTCGGTGCCGGCGACACCTTGCCGCCATTTAGCCGCCACCTGCTCAAACACCAAATCAACGGCCCGCACTATCGCATGCGCTGCAGTGCTAGCGCCGACGGCATAGGTCGCGCCCACATCCGCTTCATGGCCTTGCCAGACTGGGCCTATATCGATGAAAAACACGTCATCGTCGCCAAGAATGGTGTCTGGTGCTGAAGCTTCACTGTAGATTTTGCAGGTGTTTTGGCCAAAGCGAATGATCGGCGGGTGCCAATGCTGCTCGGCGCCGCCCGCATCCAGCAGCTGCCGTGCCAGTGCATTGGCGGCCTGCTCTGTCATGCCGGGTCGAATGGCGGCGGCAATATCCGCCAGCAACTGCAACGCCCATTGTTGAGCTTGTTGCATCGTGATCAGTTGAAAATGCGGGCCAACCGCATGAGGGGAATGCTGTAGCATAAAGTCTCCGGCAAAACTTTATGCTACCTGTCTGAATCCAAGGCGACAAGCCGCACGAACGACGCGTTATTGCATCGAATGCAAACCGATCAGATTGCCTTCGGTATCTATAACTAACGTGACAAAACCATAAGGTCCGATACTCATTTTAGGGCGATGAACTTGCCCACCTGCGGCAACGACTCGGCTTTCCTCGACCGCACAATCTTCACAGGCGAAATACACCACAGTACTGTTATTGCCTGCTTTTACCTCAGGCACATGAATGAGAGCGCCACCTGCGCCCACTTGCTGCTCACTCATGTCAAACGCATACATGGCAATGCCATCGACCGGTAGTGGTTGTAATTCAACATGTAGCACAGTTTCGTAAAACGCTTTGGCTCGAGCGATATCATCAACATAGATCTCAAACCAACAGACTGGATTAGCACGCATAACGGATTCCTTGTAGTAGAAAAGCCTCAGCGTAGCGTGATCTTTGCGTATTTTCCACGCAGATAGTGCTTGTTCCGGCTAAGTCATTTTCCTATACTCGAAGTTCTAATATATGCAGGAGTTGCAGTCAGATGACGAGCAAACCATTGATTTTACTCGTATCGACAGCTATCGCAGCAGGGTTGCTCAGTAGCAGTGCCGCTGCCAATAGCGTCAAAATTTATAAATACCAAGACGCACACGGCAACTTAGCGTTTGCGGATCGGCCACCAGTCGATACTGAATTCAAAGAATTGTTTTACGACTGTTATGCGTGTGGTAACAAAAATCAAATCGATTTTTTTACGGTACCGCTGATCACCGACAGATTTGAAGAAGAGATCCTTGCCGCGCATGAACAAAGCGGCATTTCAATTGGCTTGATCCGCGCGATGATCCACGCTGAATCAGGTTTTAATCACCGCGCTAAGTCCAGCAAAGGCGCGATTGGCTTAACCCAATTGATGCCCAAAACCGCTGACGAATTAGGTGTAGACCCTTACGATGACGCGCAAAATATCTTGGGTGGCAGCATGTACATGGCCACTTTGCTGAAGCGCTACAACGGCGATCTGCAAAAAGCTGGGGCAGCCTACAACGCAGGCCCAGGCGCCGTCGATCAACACAATGGCCCACCGCCGTTTGCTGAAACCACGGAATACCTCAAGCGCCTAACCACCCTATACCAGCGTTACGAACAATTAGAGCAAACCAGCACCAACTAGGTGCTGGTTATTCCTCTGACCGTACATCGATTTTATTTGCTGCAACTTGTTGTTTTTCTAATACTTTTCTGTACAAACTCCGCACAACCTGCCTAAATAATTCGCACGTTAATTTTTTTCCGATGCTTTAAACCTTTGCTGCCAACGCACCGACTGACCTGATATCAGAGCAACAAAGTTGGCGAAATTAGCTAACTTTTGGCCCAGCAAGCTTTGTACCTTTTTGAATAATTCATTTAAGTGGCTGATTTTAAAAACAATTTAATCTGGCACCGAACTTGCGAACATTTCAGTTTTGGCAAAAATCGACAACAAGGAATATCCCATGCAACGTCTTCTCCCTACATTGTTTTGTTTATCCACTTTAACTGCCTGCGTTGTGCACGTCGGCAATGACGCGCAAGCCGCTGAACTGACCAAAGAACATCAACAATTAACGCTCGATGCCGCGGGTTTAACCAGCTTGCTGGCGACCACTGGCGCTGGCGACATCACCATCATTGGCGATGCCAATGCCACTAAAATCGTGGTCGATGCCGATCTGTATTATGAAAACCGCAGCGATTTGACGTTCACCTTGGAACACAAAGGCAACGAGGCGCGTTTGGTTGCTGAATCGAATACCAGTGGTGTTGGTGTCGTTTGGAAAAGTAGTCCCTACATAGATTTAACCGTGCGGATGCCGGCAGCTTTGGCGCTGTCACTGGATGACGGCTCTGGCGATGTGTCGATCAGCGGACTTGCCAACAAGGTCCGCGTTGAAGATGGCTCGGGTGAGCTGAGCATTGATGGCGGCAGCGACGTGCGCGTCACCGATGGCTCCGGTGATGTAGCCATTCAACGTTTGCAAGGCGCACTGAGCGTGGATGATGGTTCTGGCGATTTAAACATTTCAGACGTTAAAGGATCGGTCGAGATCTCCGACGGCTCTGGCGATATGCAAGTCAGCCGTGTCGGCGCGGTGAAAATTGACGACGGTTCCGGCGATATCTCGGTCACCGATGCTGACAGCCTGACGGTCGATGAAAGTGGCTCAGGTGAGCTGTCGTATGCCAACATCCGCGGTCGGGTACAAACCGACGAAGATGAGGATCAAAGCCGTAAATAATTCGTCAGTATCCTCCATCCGACGAAGCAGCCGACAGGCTGCTTTGTTTTTTTATAGTGCTGTGCAACCCGTAACAGCCCATCTGCGAGAGAATTCTGCCGTTGATGGAGTCTATTCGCCGCTGGTCACAATTTTACGCTGAGCATCGATGTCCCTTGGCAAGCTGGTTTCAGTTCAACGCACAAGGACATCGACATGCACCTTTTTAACCAAGTTATCCAAGTACTGACCTCTCCCCTTGCCGGTTTTAACGAACTTAAAGCCAAAACCAGTTGGCGCTGGCAACTGCTCCCCTTGCAGCTGCTGCTGATGGCGCTGGTGATGTGGTTTTTCTATCAAGGCATGTCGTTGCCGCATTTGGTAGAACAACAACTGTTGCTAGCTGGCCCGATGAACCCAGCCGAAAAAGAACAAGCCACCGCCGTACTGGGCCAAATGGCCAGCAATATGGCCTACATAGCGCCGGCGATGGCGGTGGTGACGTCGCTGATCGTGACCAGCCTGTGTGCAATTTATTTCTTGTTGGTTAGTCGCTTTGACAAACGATACAGCTTCGGAGACTGGTTCCAATTTGCGGTATGGACCCAATTGCCGATGCTGATTAACCTGCTGGGGTTGGTCGTGTTGGTGCTGCTTGCATCAAGCCCAGACGTACCGCTGACGCTGGCCAATTATGCGTCCATCAACCAGCTGTTTGACCTGACGCAACCCGGTGACGCCAAATTTAACCTGTTGGAAAACTTAAACTTGTTTTACGTATGGCAAATCATACTGGCTGCAGCAGGTTTAGAACGTTGGTTAGACCTCTCCAAGCAAAAAGCTTATGCACTGGCGGCGCTGCCTTATGTGCTGATCTTTGGTTTGTGGGCGCTATAAGGAGCTGTCATGAAAAACGCAGTGAAAGTCGGCGTTGGTCTGCTGCTGCTCGGCATGCTCATTGGCGTCAGTCACTATCGTAGCAACCGCCAACAGCTCAGTGTCGATACAGCATCCGTCACGCGCGGTTCGCTGGTCGACAGCACGCTCGCCAGTGGCAACTTGGTGTATCAACGGCAAATTAAACTGACGTCGGAGTTGATTGGCCGAGTGGTCAACGTCGCCGTGCACGAAGGGCAGCAGGTCAAACAAGGGGATTTACTGCTGGAACTGGACGCGGTCAGTTATCAACTGGATCACGACAAAGCGGCGGCGAATGTGCAAATGCAACAGCTGCAGTTAGCCCAAGCGCAAAAACAACTGAGCCGTGCCGAGCAACAATTGTTGCGGCAGCAGCAGCTGGTCCAGCGCAAGCTACAAAGCACAGACGCTCTGGACGCTATTCGCACCGAACGCGACTTGGCAGCTCTGCAAGTCCAAACAGCCCAAGCCGCACTGACGCAAGCACAGGCGACACAGGCGCAAGCGGCCGAACTGCTGCGTAAAAGCCGCTTTGTCGCGCCGATGGACGGAGTGGTGATTTCAGTCGACGTCGAACCGGGTGAAACCGTGATCCCCGGCACCACCAATTTACCGGGTTCTGATCTGCTGACGCTTGCCGACACGCGCGCTTTGCTGGCCGAACTGCGCGTCGATGAAGCCGACATTGCGCAAATATCGCTAGGACAAACTGCGGCTGTGTACGCGGCGGTGGCTCCAGAACAGGCCTTTCATGGCAAGGTAGTCAGTATCGCCAGTTCGGCCCGTCAACAAGGCCAGTCACAAGCATTAAGCTTCACCGTCAAAGTCCAACTGGACCAACAGGACGCTCGGCTGTTCCCCGGCATGAGTTGCCGCGCCGAGCTGACTAATCAGCAACTGGATCGCAGTTTGCTCATTCCGGCATCTGCACTGCAAAACAGCCAAGTCTGGCGCATCGTCCAAGGCAAAGCCGAACCTTTGGCCGTCACGACTGGCGTCACCAGCGATACGCAAGTGCAAGTGCTGACCGGCTTAAACGAAGGCGACGTGATCATCGCAGGGCCTGGCCGCGTGTTTCATCAACTGAAAGCAGGGATGGCCGTGAGCACTAGCACGCCAGCAACCTCAGACCAAAACAAGCCAATGGAGTCAGATGATGCCAAGCACTAACCCAGTGATCGCCATGCAGCAGATTGGTAAAACCTACCCGCTGGCCGACGGTGTCTACCAAGCGCTGCAACAAATTGATTTGACGATAGAACGCAATGAATACGTGGCGATCATCGGCCCCAGTGGTTCCGGTAAATCGACCTTGTTAAACCTATTAGGTTGCTTGGATCAACCAAGCCATGGCGTCTATCGCATCGGTGACGAACGTGTCGACCAGCTCGATGCCAATGCGCTGGCGCAAGTCCGCAATCGACATATTGGCTTTATTTTTCAAAGTTTTCAGCTGCTGCCACGGCTGACGGTGCTGCAAAATGTGCTGCAACCCCTGCTCTATCGGGTGATGCCGCAACGCGAACGCGAAGCGCGCGCCATGCATTTGTTGTCACGCGTTGGCCTTGCCGACAAAGCCCAGCACAGGCCCAATCAACTGTCGGGTGGCCAGCGGCAACGGGTGGCGATCGCCCGTGCTTTGGTCACAGAACCAGCGCTGCTGCTTGGCGACGAACCTACTGGCAACCTGGACAGCAAAACCACTGCCCAAGTCATGGAACTGTTTGATGAGTTGCATCAACAAGGTCAAACCATAGTGTTAGTCACCCATGAACAAGAAATTGCCGAGCATTGCCAGCGTGTGGTGCGCTTAGTCGATGGGCAGATTTATTCCGATATCCGCCAGCATGGGAGCAACCAAGCATGACACAAGCAGAATGGCTGAATCTGGGCTGGCAATCGCTGCGCAGCGCTTGGCTGTCGATCCGTGGTCACGGCTTGCGCAGCCTCTTGACCATGCTTGGCATTATTATCGGCGTTGCCGCCGTGGTGACGGTCGTGGCGATGATGAATGGCCTGTCCGCCGGAATTCGCTCGCAACTGGATGACCTTGGCAGCGACATGACCACCATCCGCGCCATGACCACACCCGAGCAGCAGATGCTTGGCATCCAGCACAAATTAACCGAAGCGGACGTGGAATTGCTGCGCGCCAAGGTACCGGCTATTGCCGACCTTACCGTGGCTATGCCGGCCTTTAGCTTTGGCCTGTCGGTGGTGTATGGCCGAAAAAGTACCCAAAGCCAACTGATCGGCGCCGATAGTGCGTATCAAAAAGTCATTCGGATTTACCCAGCGCAAGGACGTTTTATCAACAAAAACGATGACTTAAAGCGTCGGCGTGTGGTATTTATCGGCCCATCGTTAATTAAAAAATTGAATTTACCCGCTAAGCCCGTCGGGCAATTTATTTTGTTGTCTGGCGATTGGTTTCGGATCATCGGCGTCGGTGAAACGCGCGGTAGCTTGTTTGGCTTAGACCAAGACAACTATTTGATCACGCCCTTTAGCACGGTCAAAGCGATGAATGGGCCGGATCAATTGCAGGTTGAGATTTCGTATCAAGCCAAAGCGGGCGTCGATGACAACATGCTACAGCAGCAAATCCGTCAGCTATTGCGCCAGCGCGCGCATTTGGCCGCCGATGCGCCTGAGCATATTGAATTTATTACGGCGGAAAAAACCCGCGAGCAATTTGGTAAGGTGCTGAATTCTGTCACTACAGTCGCCGCGGCCGTAGTCGGCGTAAGTTTGTTAGTCGGTGGCATCGGTGTAATGAACATCATGTGGGTGTCAGTCACCGAGCGCACCCGCGAAATTGGCATCGTCAAAGCGCTAGGCGCCAGTCCCGCCTTTATTTTGTGGCAGTTTTTGCTCGAAGCTGTGGCGCTATCGCTGGCGGGTGGATTGATTGGTTTGGCCCTTGGCACTGGCATCGCGTGGCTGTTATCCAGCATGCTAGCACTTGGCGACAGTCCCTTGTTGCCATGGTGGGCTGGCGCGCTGGCGCTGGGTTTTACTAGTTGCATTGGTATTGTATTTGGCTTGGCCCCTGCCCTCAAAGCAGCACGGCTAGAACCGGTAGAAGCATTACGTTATGAATAATTTATGGTCGGCGTTACACCCTTATTGGCAGATCAGCTTCAAGCTCAGTCGCGCCTATTTGTGGACTAACTTGATCCTCTGGTTTGGCGTGTGGACGGCCATGACCATCGCCATGAAAATGATCGTAAAACACGACGATGCGCAGCATTGGGGGCAATATGTGCGCATTGTGCTCGATGCCGTGTTTGCGTTTTTGCCGCTGCATTTTTTACTCAGGCCTTATTTAAAACTCTATGCCATTCCACGCTCACGCATTGGCCTTGAGGTGCTGCCGATCGCGCTGGTGTTTTTGCTATTGTCCTACGGCTTGATGTGGTTGTCGGTCACCTTGGCAAAGTTACCACTGTTTGGCGCCATTGATATGAGCCAAATGGAAGTGATTAAAGACACAGCAAGCGGCAAAGGGCTGCAATTTGTGGTCAAAGACCACCAGCTGTTGTGGCTAGGCGCGATCAATAACTTAGTCATTGCGGCTACCTGGGCGGGTGCTTATTGGTTGTGCCACGCGGTGGCCGCGAAAAAAGCCATGCAAAAACAGATGCATGAAGCACAGTTGCAGCAGCTAACCAACCAGCTTAATCCACATTTTTTATTTAATGCGCTCAATAGCATTCGCGCTTTGATCTACGAAGATCAAGACAAAGCCGCACACACCGTCACCCAGCTGTCAGAATTATTTCGTCATCATCTGCAAGCGCATCTCAAACCACTGTCGAGCCTGCGAGAAGAATGGCAGCTGGCCAGTCAATATTTGGCGATTGAACAAATTCGCTTTGAGAAGCGCCTCGAAGTGCATTGTGAACTGGCCGATGATTGCTTGGCGCAACAACTGCCGACGCTGACGCTGCTGACGTTGGTCGAAAACGCCATCAAACACGGCATCAGCCCAAATGCGCGCGGCGGTAAAATTCAGTTGCGAGCCGCAAAACTAGATGCTCAGCGTTGGCAACTGCACATCAGCAATACGGTCGGTGCGCCCAGTCGCGAACAAAGCACGCGCACGGGCTTGGCCAATATTCGTCGTCGCTTAGAACTGCAGCATCCGCAGCAACGCCTGCAGTGGGTCAGTGACAAGGAGTCTTTTAGTATCACATTGGAGCTGGTGTATGATCCGAACCCTTATCGTGGATGATGAACGGCTGGCGCGCGCCGAGCTGAAACGTTTGCTCAGCGCCTTTACGCACATCGAGGTGATCGGCGAAGCCGCCGACGCCGAGCAGGCCCGCGACCTGATTGAAGCGCTCAAACCGGATCTGGTGTTTTTAGATATTCAAATGCCGGAATGTACCGGTTTGGAACTCGCTGCCGAGTTAAACCCAGATCTGCAATTTGTGTTTTGCACCGCGTTTAATAGTTATGCCTTGGATGCGTTTTCACTTAACGCTTTGGATTATCTGGTAAAACCGGTCAATCCCGAGCGGTTGGCCAAAACCATTGAACGCGCTCAGCAAAAAGCACAACCCGCCCCGCATGTCATACAGCCCACACAAAACTATTTACCCGACAGCCACGGTATCTTATTGAAGTTTGGCGACAGCAGTCGCATTGTGCGCCTTTCGGAAATTGCGCGGTTTGAATCCATTGGCAATCACACTGCCGTGTATTGCCCCTATGGCAAAAGTTTTGTTTTAAGTTCCTTGTCCAAAATTGAGCAGCGGTTGGACCCACAGTATTTTTTTAAAGCCAGTCGCGCCGACATTATTCGCCTTGATGCCATCGAGCGGATCGAAGCAGGCGTGGCCACCGGCAGTTTGTTGGCAGTGCTTCACAACGGCCAGCACGTCGAAGTCAGTCGGCGGCAAGCGCTGGCATTAAAACAAGCCTTTGCTGGCTTTTAAATGCCAAAGCCACCGTGGTTGCAGTGGCTTTGTGGCTAGTTTTCGACGACATCAGGCAGCCCAGATGCTGTGTGATGGGCAGGCTCAAGCAAACAGCGCGGCGAACTTCTCTTGCAACTGCGGTTTCAGAGCAAAGGTGATCAGCTTGCCCGCTTGCTCCAAAAATGCGATCTGACTGGCACTCCAGTTCATGATCTCACCGACATGCTCACAACAAAACACCCCAACTAACTGGCCGTTGTAGCGAATACCGACATCCAACAGTGAATAAATATCATTCGGTAAAAAATACAATTCGTTAAAACAATCGGTCGCCGGGTGATGCTGGGCATCCGCAGCATTGATCCCACCATCGCGGCGCATCGCCTCAAAATAAGGCCCGAAGTCATCTTCGTGCAGCGCCACGCCGCTAAAGTGTTGATTCAAATTCGAGTCATACAGATCAACGGCAATAATTTCATCTAACAAGGTGTTGGAATACAACCACAAACTAGCGCGGCTGCAATGCAGTTGTTTGGTAATGACTTCCGTCAGTTGATGGTAAAACGCTGTCTCGGTAACTTCGCCGTCTTTATAAGATTTTATCAATAACAATAACGCGGTTTGATCAAGCATTGCGGCTTCCTTTAAGCAATAAACGGGGCATCTGCAAAGGTATAGCGCGCAGCGGCGGATTTGTCAGGCGCAGTCACCGCAACCAGTGCTGCGCCTTCTCCAGCGCTGATGGTAGCACTGGCTCTGTGCTCTGCAGGCGGATGAAGTGGCGTTTAGGTGCTGATAACAGGGTGCGCTATGTACAAAAAAGCCCGCACAGCGGGCTTAGTCACGACCACACAGCGTGGCATTTATTGCTGCTGGCGGTACCATTCACCGAGGATCAAACTAGCCGCCACACTGACATTTAGCGATTCGACTTTGCCGGTACCGGGAATTTGCAAGGCGATCTGCGCCGCACTGGCGACTTCCTTGGACACACCGTGCATTTCTTCCCCAAACACAATCACCACTTTGCTGGGCAATTTGCTTTGATAAAGCGACACACCTCGATGACTTGAGGTGGTGATTAAGGTGTATCCAGCCGCTTTGCAGGCCTCTAACGCGCTGGCCAGACCGTCGCAACGTAGGCTTTCCACGTACTCCAAGCCACCTTCCGCGGTACGGGTCGCCGCACCGGATTGCAGCAGTTCAGGATCTGTCATCACTATGCCACTGGCGCCAAAATGCGCGCAAGTGCGGGCGATTGCCCCCAAATTATGTGGGTTGCCAACGCCATCCAATGCTAACAAGCAGTCTTTGGCTTTGCGTTTGTGCAGTTGCAGGTAGGTATCTAGCCACAGCGGTTGTTTCTTTTTCACCACCAGAACTATGCCGCCATGGTGCGTGCTACCCGAAACTTTTTCCAACTCTTGCGCATCGACTATATGGTACGCGCGTTTGTTTTTCGCCAAGAACTTCATTACATCGGCAAAACGTGGTGCAACATCACTTTGCAGATACATTTTGATAATGCTGTCGGCGCGTTCGTTAAAACAAACACGCACGGCATTTTCGCCCAACACTTTGGCTTCGGCTTGTTCTTGCGCTTTCAGCTGCTCGGCGCTCAGGCGCGGTTTGGCGGCGGGTTCATCTTGCCGGTATTCTTTTGGAACGCGCGGCTTATCGACCCAAGGTTTTTGTAATAACTCGTCGCTGGCTGATTTTTTCGCTGGGGCTTTTAACGCGCCCCAGGCGCTCGCCGCAGGTTTGTTGTGTGCATCCTCACGCATCTGACGACCACGTGCTGGCGCGGCGCTTGGCGTACGCTCACGGGACGAAGTTTCAGGGCGCGGCTTTTTTTTCGGTTTAAACTCAGACACAACAGCTCCTAGCGGGCTTTAAAATCGGACAGAATTTGCCATTTTAGCAAAAGGCGGCTGACAATCGAAGTTTGCCGTTGCGTTTTTCGGTCAAGCCGTTAAGCTTGCGACTTTTTTGCGCAGGCGCAAGTGCGGCGTCCACGCCAACTTGCGGTGTTATCCAGCTGGGTCATTGGCTGTTTTTTAGGAGTTTCATCATGTTGAGTTATCGCCACAGTTTTCATGCCGGCAATTTTGCCGACGTGCTCAAGCATCTGGTGGAAGTGGCCATCTTGGAATACCTGAAAAAGAAACCTAAACCCTTTTGTTATCACGACAGCCACGCCGCCGTTGGTTTGTATCGGCTTGATAGCGAAACAGCGCAAAAGACTGGTGAATATGAAGGCGGTATCGGCAAATTATTGGGGCATCAGCCGCAATCACCGGTACTGCAACGCTATTTGCAGTTAATTGCGCAACTAAACCCCGATGGTGTGTTGACCTACTACCCGGGCTCGCCCGTGATTGCCCGCGAGCTGCTGCGCAGCGATGACAGCATCCAAGCGACCGAGCTACACCCTGCCGATTTCCCTTTGCTGCAACAACAATTCGCTGGCCGTCGGCATACGCGTATCGAAAAAATGGATGCTTATGCCGGCTTCAAAGCTATGCTGCCGCCGCTGCACAAGCGCGGTTTGGTGCTGATTGACCCGCCGTACGAATTGAAAACCGAATATCAGGATTTGCTCAAAGGCGTGCAGTCGGCCTACCAGCGTTTCCCGCAGGCCACCTATGCGATTTGGTATCCGGTGATTGAACGCGCCAGCATCGAAGCGGTGCTTGATGCATTGGTCGCGACCGGCATTCGCAATCAACTGCGGATTGAACTGTGCGTCGCCCCTGACAGTGACGGTTTCGGCATGACAGGCAGCGGCATGTTGGTGATTAACCCACCCTACACGCTAGCCGATGAGATGCAGCAGTTGTTGGCAGAAATCACCCCGCTGCTATCCGCCACGGGGTTTTATCAGATTGAACAACGAGTACCGGAATAATTAAGCGGTCGTGTCCGCACTAACACTGGCGATGACACAACTGCTGGAATGCTCGGCGGCCAGGGTAAATTCACTGGCCACAAACCGAGCCACTGCGCCTTGTTCAAGGGTCCGGCGATTGTCCCCCACCTGCAACTTGAGCCGAGTCACATCGGCATAGACCAGCCACAACCGCGGCCGTGCCCGTGTGACAGTCAGCGGCTCGGCACACAGCGTAACGGGCAACAACTCAGTATCAGCGAGCGCTTTTCCAGCTTCATCTAATCGCACAATTAAATTGATATCACGCACCGGACCATCCAGCAATTCACCGCTAGTCGCTGCGTGACCACCAAAGATCGCCACATAGTTGGGTGTTTCTAACTGCATCTGATGCGCATCGACCGTCAAGCGTAAACCACGCCCGGAGCGAATGGCTAAGTAACGCTGGTAACCAGAAAAATCAGAGAAGGCACCACTGGCATTGACATCGGCGGTACTAAACCGCCAGCGGAAATTGCGCGCGGCCAGTGAACTCTCTGCCGGGGAAATACACAACTGCCGCGAACTACCACCGGCCCATTCGGTGACTTGCTGCGCTAAAACATCAATGATTTCAATCATGTGTACCTTCGCTTGTTACCGTTACGCTTGGCCGCGCCATTGGGCATGGCACAAGGTGTCATGTTTTTCACGCGATAATAAAATGCGTGCAAGCACTAAATCACCGGCGGCCGTCGACAAGCCGATATGCGCTTCGATGTGCAGTTCTGGATCTAAATCTTGCTGGATCAAGTCGACCCAATCCTCATTGGGCAAAGCTAAGTCGACCCAGGCGTTTTGTTCACACTCTTGCTGATACAACAAAAAATCAGCCGAGGACAGATTCTCCTCGGCCAATTCTTCAAAAATACTGAAGGCGTGATTGCACAATTCATCTTCAGTCCAAAGTTCTAATGCGTCCGACATATGTCCCCCATCTGGTCAATCGGCGCAGTATATCGCAGGATCAACGAGGCGTCTTGGTCAGTTTCTGTTGCCATTGCCGGTTGTACCAAGTGATAGCCACCACTCCAATTACCGATGGCAGGATCCAACTGGCCAGTTGCGCAGTGGCAGACAAATCCAACAAACGACGACCACCGAGAGCAAAAAACGCTGTGTAGATCGCAATACCACAACCCAGCATATTGCCGATATGTTGTTGCATCCGCTCAGCGGCAGTCACTTGCGCTTTAAACAGATAGCGCGCAGCGCCAACACCAGTGACTAACGTGACGATCGCAAACACCTGCCCTAACACAAAATGCTGCTGCAAGCTTTGCCATAAAGTCCAACCAGCCCAGGCTTGTGTCGTGACAAACAAACTCACATGCAGTGGCGTTTTTAAGCCACGGCGCTCTAAACCCGCCTGCAATACGGCATTGCCTTGGCGCACGTTAAACAGTGCCAATAAACATAACAACAACAGAAAATCCCAGAACATGCTGATTTGCGCAACATACTCTTCGGTGGATTGACTGGCCGGCTTTTCATGCCCTTTCATGCCCAGCGGGTCCGCCAGCACAAGCAGCGCCATCACCATGCCGGACAATGCCAGCACATGCATGTTGATGCTAAACCAGCGGCCCGATTTCTTGTGCAGCGGACTGCCTTTTTTCGCCAACATCGGTGCAAAGAACAACGCCATACCCAGCATGCCCGCCAAAATATGAATTACCAAAAACACTTTATGTAATAACATGATGCACTCCTTGGATCGCGCTGAGGTCAAATGAAATCGTTGTCGCGATAAGGTCAGTGTCGCAAACCGGCGGCGCCCTCGTTAGTGCCGAAGGTCACAATCTGCACTATGACTTTCGGCCTATTGCAGGGCAAGCGGCAACAAGGCATGCTGGGGAGTGCCCGGTGATTGGCAAGTCGCAGCCGCTAAGTGAGCGCCGGCATTGAAAATTTGCCGCCGCAACCGCATGTCAGGTATGGGTTATCAGCGCGCTATCCCCTTCACATTCGCTCAGTACAATCAGTTGAGAAACACATGTCTGCACCACCAGCTCGTTGGTTTTACAAAGAAAATATCGCGGCCATTCTAAGCTGGGCCGTGTTCAGCTACATTCAACTCAGCAGTGCCAACGCAACATATGGCCTGATGGCGTGGCAAACTTTACTCACTGGCGGCTGTTTAGTTGGATTTATCGGGCTGTTTTTCGTCTGCCAACGGCAGAAAGAGCAGCCAGCACCGTGGCTGGCACTGAGCAGCATGTGGGTGTTGATGTCGATTGCTGCTTTGTTGGTTCCGAGCGGCTTTGCCCCGGGTTTTGGCGTGTTATGGGTCTGCTTATTGCCTTGGTTTGTTGCACCGCGTTACCTGTATTCCATGTTAATCCCATCCTTGTTGCCGGTAGGAATAGCCATGGGTTTGGACGGTTTGACCAGCGGTGAAGCCATGATGTTGTTGGTCTGTGGCACCTTTCAATTTTTCGCCATGTTTGCGATGAGCAAAGCGCGCGAAGAACACATAGCCAGGCAATCACTGGCCGTGGCGCATGAACAGTTGTTGCAAGCGCAAACGTTATTGGCCAGCCAAGCGGCCGACGCGGAGCGACTGCGCATTTCCCGCGATTTACACGACAGTTTAGGCCACCACTTAACAGGCTTAGTGATCCAGTTGCAAGTCGCTACCTATCAAGCTGCGCCTGAACAAAAAGCCCAGCTGGAGCTATGCCAGCAACAAGCCAAACAGCTGTTACACGATATTCGGCATACGGTGTCACAGCTGCGTGCACCGCAACAACCGCAACTGGCGTTACAGCTTAAGGCGCTGCAACAAAGCATGCCTGATCTGACGCTGCAGCTCAGTATTCCTGCTGGTGTGCCACAAAGTCCACTGGCAAATGCCGTGTTGTTCCGCGTCTGCCAAGAAGCACTCACCAATAGCCGTCGTCATGGCAAAGCAACTAGTGTGCAGATTGAAGTGTGGCAACATCAACAACAGGTGTTTTTGCGCTACCTAGACAACGGTCAACTAAGCCAATGGCCGCTACCTGAAGGCAATGGGTTAACTGGGATGCGTGAACGAGTGTTGGAGGCTGGTGGTCAATTGTTATTATCCAACCAGCCAGACGCTAACGGAGTCGATCATTTGCAAATCGACGTTGAACTGCCGGACGAGCAAGGAGCTAGCGTATGAGTATTCGGATCGCGGTGATTGACGACCAAACCTTGGTGCGTCAGGGAATTATCAGTTTGCTGCAGTTAGTCGATGATTTTTCAGTGGTGGCACAGGCTGGCGACGGTAGTACGATTGAGCAATTAGTTGCACAGCATAGCCCCGATATCTTGTTATTAGATTTGCAAATGCCGGTGCACGACGGCCTCGCAACATTAAAAACATTGCGCGAAAAGCAACTCGCATTGCCGGTGCTAGTCCTAACGACCTTTGATGACCATGAACGAGTGCTCAACGCCATGTTGCTTGGCGCTCGCGGTTATTTGCTCAAAGACGTCGGTTTAGAACAACTTGAAACGGCCATCCGCGACATAGTCCAGGGCGGTAATCTATGGCAGCCAGCGATCACCCAACGTATTTTGCAACACAGCAACGCAGCTCCGGTGCAACGCTTGCACGAGGCGCTCAGTGAAAAGGAGCTGGAAGTGCTGCGCCTGATGGCTTCGGGCTTTAGCAATCGTGAAATTGCGCAGGCGGTGTTTAAATCTGAAGGCACCGTTAAAAATCAAGTCTCTGCCATTTTAACCAAGCTAGACGTGCGCGACCGCACCAAAGCCGTATTAAAAGCCATCGATTTGGGGCTGTTAACTTAATCTTTTCGAGTACAGAAGGAACACTCCGTGAGTTTGCATTTAGGCCAAATCAGCTTGTTGGTTGACGATTACGATACAGCCATCCGCTATTATTGTGATGTGCTGGGGTTTCATTTGCGAAGCGATGAAGCCGTTGGCGAAAAGCGTTGGGTGGTGGTCACGCCCAATCCAACCGGTCAAGGCGCCGCACTGCAGCTGGTCAAAGCTCAAAGCCCGCTGCAACAAAGTCTGGTTGGCGGCCAAGGAGCCGGCAAAGTCTGGCTGTTTTTGTACACGGATGATTTTGAAACAGACTATCAACGTTTGTTAAGCGCAGGCGTGAAATTTCTCGAGCAACCTCGCCATGAAAGTTATGGCAGCGTCGCAGTGTTTGAGGATTTGTACGGTAATCGTTGGGACTTGATGCAGCGCAAAGTTTGTTGATGTTTTGGTGACATTGTTAACCTGAAACTGGCAGCTCTGCGGCGGCGTGTCTACACTTGCCGAAGTTCGCATCTACAGGCCAGTTTCAGGGAGTGAAGTGATGTCCTACCCCAGTATGCTCTTAAAACTCAGTCACGTTTTTTATCATCAACCCGAGCAAGTGTTTGATTTATGGGTCGATGAGCACCACGCGGCCAGTTGGTTATTCGGTGGGCCCGATCAATATACCGATGTCATTCGCATCGACGCGCGCGTCGGTGGCCGCTTTTTTGCCAGCGGCCGCAGTGGCGCCAAACCGATTGTGCATCAAGGGCAATTTCACGTGTTGCAACGCCCGCAACAAATCCTGTTTAGCGTCAGCCCCTACCCAGATCAAATGGAACCCGACCTTATTCAAATCAAATTTGAACGGTGTCCATTTGGTTGTGAATTGCATTTAACGCATCAATTATCGGCGCGTTTTTCCGCCGAGCGCCCTCGCTTGATTGAAAACTGGACGCAACTATTTGCGCGTATGGCGCTAGAACTTGACGATTCCAGCAGCCCCCAACCGCAAATCTCATCATCAAAGGCACAGATCAGCGGCTTGGTCTAACGCGACAGCTCTACTGAAAAGCCGCTATAATGCGGCTTTTTTGTTGCTTGAGAACCTTATGTGGATTTGCCCTATCTGCCAACAACCGCTGTCACCAGTCCCCCACGGCTTGGCATGTGCCGCGCGTCATCAGTTCGACCGAGCACGCGAGGGATATGTAAATTTACTGCCCGTGCAACAAAAAAAATCCAAAAATCCTGGTGATAACCCCGCGATGATCGAAGCTCGTCGCCGCTTTTTGCATGCGGGACACTATCAACCATTGGCTGAGGCGATCCGTCGTTTGCTGCCGCTGGTGGCATCGGATCAATTACTTGATATTGGTTGTGGCGAGGGTTATTACAGTCAATATATCGCCCAGCAAATGACTGGACTTCGACTGCTCGGCATTGATATTTCAAAAGCAGCCATCAAAGCGGCGGCGAAGCAATCGCCAACCCATCATTGGGCTGTGGCGAGTGCCTATCAATTGCCGTTAGCTGATTGCTCCGTTGACGCCATGCTACGGGTCTATGCGCCGTCATTGGATAGTGAATTGCTGCGCGTATTAAAACCGGATGGCTACTTGCTGACAGTCACGCCAGCACCTGAGCACTTGCTGCAATTTAAACAACGGGTCTATCAAGACGTGCGCTTGCACAGTGATGAGATTACAGCAATTGCAGGGTTTGAACATCGGCAGCGGCAACGGTTGTCTTGGTTGTGGCAGCCCATTGCCGCGACAGATCTGTTGGCGCTACTTGAGATGATCCCACTGGCCTACAAATTTGATGAACCTGCGCGGCAAGCGCTAGCTGAAGAACTTCCGGCGATCCAGCTGGATTTCTACTTAGATTTGTATCAAAAGCCAGCTTCATAAGACGCACAGCGGCGCATTCGACGCAAAAAAACCGACGTTATGGCGTCGGTTTCTTTTTCTTCACGACCTTCTTCTTGGGCTTTTTACCTTTGAGCGTCGTAGTTTTTTTCGACGTCGCTTTGGTAGTTTTAGTCACTTTTTTTGCTGATTTTTTCGGGGCAGCTTTTACAGGTTTTTTCTTGACCACCGGCTTCTTAACCGCAGTTTTCTTGACCGCCGATTTTTTTGCGGAGGTCGAATTAACTGCGGCAGAGCTAGCCACAGCGGCTGTGGTCCCAGCGGCAAAAGCTGCTAATTCAGCGTTTGGTGCGCTCGCAGACGCTTTTAATGACGTCGGTTTTACTTTGTTTGGCTGAGGCTCTTGTGGTTTGGCATCAAGCATAGTCGCCCAGAACTCACTGGCTAGCTCGGCAACCACATTGCTTTGCGCGTTGACCAACACCACGATGCCAAGATCCTTATCTAGGCTGTATGACAAGTCCGTACGATAGCCTTTGACCAGGCCACCATGGTGATAAAGAGTGTGATTACCAAAGCGGTAGATCCGTAAACCCAAACTGTAATAGGCGTCACTGACATAAGGTCCGAACGTACGGCCCATCAAGTTATCTGAAGTTTGCACCCGTGGAGTATGCATGTCATTGATGGCAGCGATCGACAACACATCTGGCCGGTGTCCTAAACGCGCAATCAACCATTGCCCCATATCCCGAGCACTTGCATTCACCCCAGCGGCCGGATTGACGCGGTAGTAGGTTGGCACCACTTTGGCTTCAACCCAGCCTTTGCGTGAGCCGACATGCGGCATGGCACGATTCTTATTGGCGAGAAAGCCGCTATAACCAACTGACGCTGTGGTCATCTGTAGCGGCTTGAAGATCCGCTGTTCCAACAACTGTTCGTAACTAACGCCGGTAGTTTTTTTCAGCACTGTGCTAATCATGCTAAACAGCACATTTTGATAGCCGTAACACTTGCCGGGAGCACAACGCGGGTTAATTTTGGCAAACCGCGGCAATATCTGTTCCGGCGTCATGTTGTTTTCGATCAGATCGTCAAACGCGTTCGCTGCCAAACCACTATTTTGCGCCAACATATGCTCAACTTTCAGCTGGTTGGTCATTGCGGAGCTGCGAAAGCTAAATCCGGGGACATACTGAGTGGCTTTGTCTTGCCAGTTGAATTTGCCTTCGTGTTCGATTTGCGTGGCAAGGCCTGCCGCAAACGTCTTGGAGACGGACGCCAAGCGGAAGATAGTGTTTTCGTCGACCTTAGCTTTCGTCCCCCACTCGCGCACGCCGTAGGTGCCAATGCGGACTATTTGATCGCCTTTCACCACGACATAGACGCCGCCGGGGATCTTACTTTTCGCCAGCGATCGACGAAAATCTTGGTCAAATTGTTCTAAATACTGCTCAAGCGGCGGCGCCGCCAAAACAGGGGCAGCGTATAACAGAAGGGCTGCCAACCAGCGGAGTTTTTTCATTCATAAGCCTTACCCCGGACATGGTAAAGGTGCTGCAAAGGCCAGCAAAATGCACTACGGACACACTGGGTGCTCAGATAGTTTTTAGCATTTCCGGGATCACTGTTGTCACAAAATGCTGTCGTTGTTCTGCGCTGACTTGCCCAGGTAACCATTCCCCGCAAGCGTAAGGTCGCAGTATTGGACCGGCCACATACACATCCGCGCTGTACCATTGGCCGCCACTCTCTACCCGCACGTTTTTGCGCAGGTAATGTCCAGAATCTATTTCTTCAAAATGATCGAGTTTGACAAAATCGGCGTCGCTAACATCCAGCAATAACACACCTTCTGTCACCGCTGCGGTTTCTTCAACGAGGATCGGTACGGCGGCAGACAATGGACTTTGACTCAATCCGTAACGTCGATGCTCACGCAACAACGCTGGCTGTGTTTGATACTGCTTGCCAGTAACCGCTTGCACAATTTCGGGGAAAGTTAATAACCCGTAGACAAACAAATGGCGAGATTCAGACATCCGGTGTTTCCTCCGTCAATGCATGCAACACCAAACACAGTCGTAAATCGAACTCCAATTGATGATACTGGGGTTCCATGTGTTGGCACAATTGATAAAACGCTTTGTTGTGATCTTTTTCCTTAAAATGCGCCAGTTCATGCACGACAACCATGCGCAGCAAGGGTTCCGGCAAGTTTTTTAACAAACTTGAAACACGAATTTCGTTTTTACTTTTCAAGCGCTGACCGTGCACTCGACTGATCTGCCGATGCTGGCCAAGCGCATTGTCGATTACTTGAATTTTGGCATCGTACTGCACTTTGGCAAGCGGCGGCGCGTTTTTCATATAACGTTGGCGCAAGATCTGAGTGTAATCATACAGCTGCGCATCGGTTTGTACCGAGTGTGACCAATCTGGATAACGTGACTTTAAGCTAAGTTCTAAGCGATTCTGTTCAATCAGAACTTGCACTTGCTGTTGCAACGAAGCGGGATAATGCTGGATAAAACGAAGCGGTGACATTTGGATTTAGGTCTGAAAAAAAGGCCAGCATACTGGCCTTTGCCCCGACATACAATCTAAGGTGCTGTGCAATTTCGGCCTTGCGGCGCAAATTTGAGTGCGATGATTTGTCCCTGCGCGCCCTGCGCAACGTCCAAATATTCAAATTGAGCAGGAGTCAGATCTTGCTCCTTTGCCCAGGCTTGCCAAAGCTGCTTGCTGACTAAAATTTGCTGTTCTTGGCAATCAGTCAGCAGAAGATCCTCCCCTTGCATCGAGGCTCGCATTAAGCGATGTTGGCTCGCTGTCGCTTGTTGTTGCTGCAAATAACCTTGATATTGTTGTTGAAATGCCAATTGACGTGAGTTTGTATCTGGAACCTGCGCGTCTGGCGATTGGGAGGCCAGCTGCGTCTCAGAAAATGCACGATCGGTTAACTGATGGATTTCAATCACACGCCCTGCTTGCTCAGTCCGCACCACTTGGTACATCAATTCTGACGTTTGCGCCAATTGCCACCAAATTGCAGCCACCACAGAACAGCTAACCAGCGCGACGCCTTCACGCCAACGCCGTTGCCAAGTCGATGACGGCCGCTCAAGTTTACGATGGATCTGTTGTCGCAGTGTCGTTGGCATCCCTGGTTGTTGCTGATGCCAAGTGGCTAGCGCATCATCGAGCTGTTTATCTACCGGCTTGGTCATGCCACTCTCCTAATTGGACTTTCAAAAAATCGCGCGCGTAACGCAGTCGCGATTTGGCGGTTTCTTCCCCGACTCGACAGATTTGGGCGATTTCAGCCAAGGAAAACCCCTCAAGCTGCAACAAGATAGCTTCGCGCTGCAGCAGCGGCAATCGGGCGATCGCCGCATCCACCGCATGCCCTTGCAGCTGCAAGGTGATGATCTGCTCCGCTTGTGGCGCTACATCAAGCAGTTCATCGACATTGTCCAACCACTCAATACGTTGTTGCCGCCGACATTCATCAATAAATAGATTTCGCGCAATACAAAACAACCAGGTTTTGAATTGGCTGTTGCCCGCGAATTGCTCGCCGAGCTCCATCACCCGCAGCCAACATTGTTGACTGATATCCGCGGCCAGCGCTGCATCCGCACTTCGCAGTAAATACCGGTACAACGCATCGCCGTACCGGTCAAACAATACTGTGAGTACTGCAGGCTCGCGTTTTTCAAGGTAGATTGACAACAGCTGCTGGCTTGAACAAGCCTGCCAATCGACTTTAGGGCGTAGCCAACTCCATCCCATAAGAATCCCTATTATTGCTGTTCCAAATTAAAATCTAAGCGCACAGCCAAGCCGGTTTGCACTATGGCTTTACCTTCGACCACTTTAGGGCGGTATTTCCAGCGTTTCAAGGCTTGCATTGCTGCTTGGTCAAATACCCGCCTAGGTTCTGAATTGGTGACTTTGACGTCTTGTACCTGACCTAATGCATCGATTGAAAAACTTAACTCGACCCAGCCTTGGATGCCATTTCGCGCAGCGTCGACCGGATATTTTGGTTCCATCCGCACTACAGGCGCGGCATCTTGTTCAGGAACCGGCGCACTATCTATCCCACCATTGTTGACCTGAATAGGTGGCATCACGATATCCACAGGCAACCCGCCAACCGTATCAGGCCCGACAGCCGTTAGAGGCTCACGTGCTGGCGGTGGCGCCGGCGGCTGTGGTTTCTCGGGTAGCACTTGTTTTTGAACTGGCGGCTTCTCCGGTGGCAGTTGAGCAATCTCTATCACAGGCATGTCATCGCGGATCACCAGCACGCTTTCAGCAGGCGCTACCAGTTTTGACATGCCGTAAAACAATAAAAGGGACACTGTGGCTGCACTTGTGACAATAGTAAAGTGCCGAGGAAGTTGCCCGAATGGCCGATACATGGGATTGTGAACTGTAGACGCTGTCATAATGCACTCCTTATTGATTTCATGCATTGGACGTAACAGCTCAGATAAAGGGGTTAAAAAATGCTGAAAATTTTTTTGGGGGCTATGGTAGGACTCTTCAGTGCGACGACAGTGGCTCAACCAACTGAGCTTATTCTGCTGCGGCACTTGCACAAAAACACCGGGGAAAACCCGTCGTTATCGCCTTGTGGGCTCGCTCAAGCCAATGTGTTGCAGCAACAGCTCGCAAATTTGACGATCGATACCGCCTGGCATAGTCAGTACCAACGCACGGCTCAGACAGCTCGTTTAGTTACTGCAAATCGCACGAACTACCAAACCTACGACGCTAAAACACCAGCAGAGACCTTCAAACAGACATTGCTAGAGCAAACCGGCGTGCAATTGGTGGTTGGGCATAGCAATACCATCCCAGAGTTAATTAAGGCGCTCAGTGGCGAGACAGTAACTATTGCCGAGACTGAATTTGGCATGCTGTATCGATTGCAGTGGCAGAACAACCATTGGCAACTGCAGCAACAACCGTTGCCGCGTCTACCAAAGATTTGCACATCAGCGCAGCAACCGCAGCAGCACTAGCACTTCAGCGTGTTCAGTATGCGGAAACATATCAAACAATTGGGCTTTGAGTGCTTGATATTGCGGTAATTGCGCCAGGTCTTTGGCCAACGTCACTGGGTTACAGCTGGAGTACAACAAAAACTCTGGGTTTAACTTGCTGATTTGTTGACACAGTGCGTCGCCAAGCCCACGTCTGGGCGGGTTTACGATCAGCAACTCAGGGCTTTCTTGTTGCCTTAAGCTAAACGCCGTTGCATCCAACGCTCGGAAGTCGATGGACACCGCCAATTCTTCGGCACTGCGCTTGGCGGATTGAATAGCTTGTTCCGAAATCTCAATGCCTGTGACCTGCCGCTGCGCACTGGCAACATGCAGCGCAAAGCCACCTACCCCACAGAACAAATCCCAGACACGTTGTACTGGTAGTGATTCCGTCCACTGACGCGCGGTTTGATAGAGCGCGGCCGCAACATCGGTATTGGTTTGAAAAAAACTTTGTACTGACAAGTATAGAGGCACATCATTGACTAACGCCCGTAGCTTGTCTTGCGCAGTCAACATAATCTCCAGCTCACCTTCCAGTACGGCTTTATGTTCTGGCTGAATGTTGGCACTGCATACGGCCAATTCTGGCCAGCGCTGCAGCAAGCTCGGTAGATGTTTGCGCATCGCAGCGACATGGTGTTGCGAGCGCAAGACAAACCGCAGCATCCATTGGCCGGTCGCTGCATCAGGCTGGCTCAGCAACACATATTTGAGCTCACCGCGCCGAGTGGCCACGTCGTAGGGATCAATCCCGACTTGAGTTATAAACTGCCGGATGAAGGAAAATGCTTGCTGAAAAGCGACCGGGTAAAGTGGGCACTGTGAAAGATCGACACTGCCGTGTTCGTTCAAGATCCCCAGAATTGGGTTTTGGGCACTCCCCATCACCACCATTTTCGCTTTATTTCTAAATCCGCCAGTAGCACTGGCCACGGGAGCCAACCAGCAAGCAGCGTCAATAGGTAGCTGTGACATCGTTTGTTGTTTGGTGGTTAGCTGTTGCGGATATGGCTGGGTTAGCTGCGAGCAGGATCGACACAAGCCATCAAGATACGATTGGCAATGAATGGCTAACTGCATGGACTTTCCTCAAGTGGATGCACTTTCGACGTAACAGCGAACATCAGCTTACAAGACAATACCAGCAGCGCCAACCGCAACCTCCACGCAGGTGCTCAGCCACACTGCCTAGTGGGTACCTTGAATGCACTTGGTGAACTTTATATTGGGGGCGCTGTAACAAAAAAGGCCTGCATCAGCAGGCCTTTTAGAATTCTGGCGGAGAGAGAGGGATTCGAACCCTCGTTAGGGGTTAACCTAAACACACTTTCCAGGCGTGCGCCTTCAGCCGCTCAGCCATCTCTCCAGAACTTGCCGAAGCAAGCGCCGTCATACTATGGAAATTACCACTCATTGGCAACTACAAATTGGTGCGGCTCTGTTGTTCGCTGGAAATTTCAACAGTTCGCGACGTTCCATGGCGATTAAGCGTTGCCTTTCACCGCCATGCGATTCGTTTTGGCAAAACCCAACATGCGGTTTAATGGCACCAATGCTTGTTCGCGTAATGCAGCATCGACAAAGATTTCATGGCCTTGCGTATCGGTGAGCGCTTGTTCGATGGCCTGTAAACCATTCATCGCCATCCAAGGGCAATGCGCACAGCTACGACACGTTGCTCCGTTACCACCAGTTGGTGCTTCTACAAAGGTCTTGTTCGGCATCGCTTGTTGCATCTTATAAAAGATACCGCGGTCGGTCGCGACGATAAACATGTCGTTGGGCAAGGTTTGGCTGGCTTTGATCAGCTGGCTGGTTGAACCCACAGCATCGGCAAGTTCGACCACGCTAGCTGGTGATTCCGGGTGAACCAGTACAGCTGCGTTCGGGTATTGTTTTTTCAACTCCACCAACGCCTTTGCTTTAAATTCGTCGTGAACGATACAGGCCCCTTGCCACAACACCATATCGGCGCCGGTTTGCTTTTGGACGTAGGCACCTAAATGACGGTCTGGGCCCCAAAGAATCTTTTTGCCTTCGCTATCGAGGTGCTCCACCACGTCCAGTGCGATTGACGAGGTCACCACCCAATCAGCACGAGCTTTTACCGCGGCCGACGTATTGGCGTACACAACCACAACACGATCCGGGTGCGCATCACAAAACGCTGAAAACTCGTCTGCTGGACAACCTAGATCCAACGAACACGTGGCTTCAAGCGTTGGCATCAACACCGTTTTTTCTGGATTTAAGATTTTGGCAGTCTCGCCCATGAACTTAACGCCTGCCACGATTAGCGTTTTGGCCGAGTGTTGGTTACCAAATCTCGCCATCTCCAAACTATCCGACACACAACCACCGGTCTCTTCGGCCAGCGCTTGGATTTCAGGGTCAGTATAATAATGGGCGACCAGCACCGCGTCCTTGGCCTTGAGCAGCGCTTTGATCCTGTCCTTGTACGCTTGTTTCTCCGAGACGCTTAGCGGCGCAGGCTTTGCTGGAAACACAAAATCAAGTTCATTAAAGGCAATAGCTTGGCTCATGGTAACAATTCCGGGCAATAAAAAAGACGCGTATTATACACAGGTTTTAACAGTGTAAAAGCTTGGACGGCTAGATAGCCACTGTGCATACGGGAACTAACAAGGAGAACATAAGGTAAGTGGTGGGTCATGATGGATTCGAACCATCGACCAACGGATTAAAAGTCCGCTGCTCTACCAGCTGAGCTAATGACCCTCAAAGAGGAGTGTCAGATTGGTGGGTCATGATGGATTC
>DMYW01000006.1:82244-107529 GCA_003482455.1 Rheinheimera sp.
CCAGCTGAGCTAATGACCCAATTCAAACATTTTGCGACAGGTGGTGGGTCATGATGGATTCGAACCATCGACCAACGGATTAAAAGTCCGCTGCTCTACCAGCTGAGCTAATGACCCCCGTCGCGGACGCATATCTTACTTATTTACGCGATGAGTGCAACCAAAATCTTCTGAAAACAGCATTTAAGCGAACTGACTGCTTAATTTGCACGCATAACGCTGCAAATTACAGCGAGTCCATGCCAATGGCTGCTGGTTATTGTCAAAGTTTAATAACTGAGTTATTCACTATACACAACCGCAAATATTAACCGACTTGACGCGCTAACAACCAATGTAAGTTGCGTCTATCCCCACTCTGACAATAATTTTGAGTCTCATCAGTATCGGTGCGCATCTGCAACTGAAAAAATCGCCAGGGCGCAAACAAAACATCGGAACGTCAGCCTTACAAAAGCAACTAGGAAATAAACAGAACTCTCTCTGCACCCCGCTGATGACATCGCTTATTTCGCTGCAGCTCCTAGCATTAACAAAGGTGACTCACACACAGCTTAGCTTCTAGACTTCTATAAATTGAAGTGAGCAAAACATCTGCCCAGCCGTCGCGCTTGGGAGCATTCAATATAGAAACTCCATCTGAAATAAAGAAACCACAAACGCTATTGCATGTCTCGTTTGATTTAAGACATCAGAAGAGGACAAGCACTTTTTAAAAAGCTAAACAAATGCCGCCACTCTAATGACTGTTAAGCTTCTGAATTCATCCAATGCGTTGTTCAGCGCTTTATCCGTCAAAAAAGCTTCACAAGCCGCCTGTGGCAGCCCCAAAACAACAATACGGCTGGCGTAGCAGTCAACCTGCTTGGGTCAACAATCATTGCTATACGGTTATCAAACGATAATGGCAAATTCGGCTATTGCACCTATGAAGCGCCTCAACGAATCCAAAAAACTTAGAGGCTGGGCGTGTTGCATGCCAATGCGACAATAAATCCACCACCAGGCACAGTGCGGCAGTTCATGCCTTATATACTACGGAGACCAGGCGCTACAGCATGAGCCAAGTACCAATGACTCAACAAATGGCGACCATTCCTAGCAACTGGCATTGTCAATAGATGATGTCTGCAACGGCCCTAACAAGATTGTTAGCTAAAACTCGCTGCTATTTTTTGGGAATAAACGTATCGACCGCATACGCATCAGAATTGCAATAAACGAAAAAGCCGCATCACAGCGGCTTTTCTTTATTTTTTGTCGAGCGCCTTGCGGGCGTCTGCAGCCTGCTTGCTCTTTGGATAAGCTTTAATCAGCGTATTAAAGTACTTTTTCTGGCCTTCCGCATCATTCTGCTCACCAGCAATCACGCCAAGCTTAAACAGCGCTAAAGGAGCTTTATCACTGTTTGGGAATTTTTTGTACACGACATCAAAGCTAGCTTTAGCTTTTTTCGGCGCACCGTTTTGTTGGTGCAACAAACCGAGCATGTAATAAGAGCGCGGCAAATTAGCCGACTCAGGGAAATCTTTATTGAATGTGTTCAGCGCTTTAATCGCTTGAACATACTTCTTCTCGTTGATCAACGTCTGCACTTGTTTAAATGCATCGTCTTCTGACATGGCTGGCGCAGAACCCTGCTGCTCAGCAACGGTTTCCGCCGTAGCAACTTGATCAGCTGCTACAACGGCCGCAGGATTGCCCGCCGGCACTTGAGACGATTGTGCAGGTGTGCTTGACGCACTCGCCGCACCACCACCTAACCGACGGTCAATTTCCTGATAGATATCACGTTGTTGCTGTAATATCTGCTCAAGCTTGTAAGATTGCTCATCAGTTGTTCCCCGGAGCTCACTGACTTCTGTCATTAGTGATTCAAGCTGCTGCTGCATTTGCAGCTGAGCTTGTGCTCGAGCATCAACTACTCTTTCTAACTCAGACAACCGTTCAGTGACTGAACCGGTCCGAGCCGCACTCTGAACTCCGCTGGAGCGGCTTAGATCAGCAACTGGCGCTGGATCGGCCGCTACAGTCAGGGCTACCAGAGATAACGCAGAAACAAGTGACAACTTAGTGTTCATGCAATCTCACTACCGCAGCTATTAGTAGTTCAGAACAGCGCGACGGTTTTTAGCGAAAGCTTCTTCGGTGTTGCCAGCGTCAACTGGTTTTTCTTCACCGTAGCTAACTACGCTCAGTTGGCCAGTAGCAACACCCAGGTTTTCCAGGTATTTTTGAACTGATTGAGCACGACGCTCACCCAGTGCTACGTTGTACTCTGGAGTACCGCGAGCGTCAGTGTGACCTTCGATAGTTACAGAAACAGTTGTTTGAGCACGCAGGAATGCAGCGTGAGCTTCCAGAACTGATTTGAACTCTTCACGGATATCTGACTTGTCGAAATCGAAGTAGATAGTGTTTTGTTGACGCAGAGCTTCTAACTGAGCGCGCAGAGCGTCAGCAGCTGAGTTGCCTTGGTCAACAGCTTGTGTGTTAGTTGCAGCTTGTGTTTGTTCTGCTGCGTCGTCTGCGCTACATGCGGCCAAAGTCAGCACTGGCACAGCGACTAACAAACCTTTTAAAACTTTATTTAAGTTCATAATATTGTCCTTAGTAGTAACAAATTAACTTGATTTATCAATTTTATAAAAACGGCGACCACGCTGGTGATTTAACACGTCCGTTGACCGCCGGCAACCTTGCTTTGAAACGCCCATCCATGGAAACCAGTGCCAGCACCTGGGTATTACTACCATACAATGTGCTATAGATAATCATCGAGCCGTTCGGCGCAATGCTTGGTGACTCGTCCAGGTAGGTGCGAGTCAGCACCTGCATATAACGCGTAGTCTTATCCATGCGCGCAATATTATACTGACCATCGGTACGATTTACCATAACTATTGATTGGCCATTTGGGGTAAATTTACCAGATAAGTTCATTTCACCTTGGAAAGTTACCCGTGTAACCTGATCTGTTGCGACGTCGACAGTATATAACTGCGGACGACCACCACGTTCTGAAGAGAAAATAATTTGTGTGCCGTCAGGACTCCAGCTTGGTTCTACATCTATTGCACGATGAGACGCTAAGCGGCGTAATTGTTTGGTGGCTATGTCCATTACATAAATTTCAGAGTTACCATCTTTTGATAACGTCATTGCCATACGACGACCATCTGGTGACCAAATTGGTGAACCGTTAATGCCTTTAAACGAAGTCAACATTGAACGACGGCCAGTAAACACGTCTTGGATATAGATTTGCGATTGTTTCTTTTCAAACGTTACATAAGCCAGCTTAGTACCATCTGGAGACCAGTTTGGAGACATCAAAGGTTCTTTTGAACGCAACAAAGTTTGCTCGTTCTCACCATCGTAGTCAGACACCACCAAACTATAACGAGGTTGTTGCTTATCACGAACTAAAACATATGCAATTTTGGTAGAGAAAGCGCCACGTTCGCCTGTCAGTTTTTCGTAAATGATATCTGATAAGCGGTGCGCAAATGCGCGCATGCGCGTGCCTTCAACTTGAACTGGACGTTCACTGTTGGCCAAAATGAAATTACTAGAGGCAACGATTCGATTCTGTGAATTCATCATCGGTTGACCTGCGCCCATTTTGGCTTTGACGACATCAACCAATTCATAGGTCACCGCATAACGACCGATACCAATTTCACGCACAGTCCCCATCACAACGGCTTCAACGCCTGACTTGTCCCATTTTGAAGGGGTAAATTGAGCGCTGCTTTGCGGCTGTTCAGGCATCCGCATAACGTTGATTGGATTGAATTTGCCTGAGCGCATTAAATCTGCAGCAACAATTTCGCTGACATTTTGGCTTGGTGCATTTGTCCCGACGAATGTAAACGGCACTACGGCAATAGGCCGTGCAGTATCAACACCATCAGTGATCACAATTTCCAGGGACGCATGGGCCTGTTGAGCCAACAGCAGTGACGCAGCCCACAAGGTCGTTTTCATCCATTTTTTCAGCATGTTAAGAGTCTCAGATATCCAATAAATTCGAAACTACGGTACTCAAGATGAACAGAATCTTAAGGACCTACACTTTTTTGTCGTTCAATGCCATCTTCGACAGCATTCAGCGTCAATACACTCAATTCTTTAGTTTTTCGACGTTTTATTAAACGTGAAAACACTATCTCTAAATAGTTCATTTAACTCGGGATCTTCAGGCATTGGAAAATTGCCGACCCTGTTAATAGCGACTATTGCAGCCTGGCATACCGCTGGATCGCCGCCTTCTACCGACGCCGAAGTCACAAAGCCATTACTTGCAAGTCGCAGCCTTATTCGACATTGTTTACCAATCATGGTGTCATCAGTGAACCAATTCTGTGTAACGCGCTCCATGATCATCGCAATAAAGCGTTGCTTTTCGGTTAATTGCTGGCCTTGTTTTGCGGCTCTCGTAGGCTCATCCGCTTCGTCAGCTAACTCATCTTTTATATCAAGTTCATTGAGCTCATTGTTTAGCTCTTTTTGCAGTTTTTTCTGCTGCTCTTTTTTCTTTTTGGCTTCAGCAGCTTTTTTCTTCAGCTCTTCGTCCTTTTTCTTTTTCTCTTCTTCTTCTTTTTTCTTTTTATCTTGTTCTTTTTTCTTCTTCAGCGCGATATCTGCTTCTTCGCGTTTTTTCTTGTCAGCTTCGAGCTTCTTCTTTACTTCGATTTCTTTTTGCTCTTGCTGCTTTTTAATCAGGTCCTCTTTAGGCTCTTCTTTTTTCGGCTCTTCTTTTTTAGGTTCTTCTTTCTTTGGTTCCTCTTTCGGAGGCTCCTTTTTCGGCTGTTCTTTCCGCTTTTGTGGCTTTTCGGCTTCTTTAATCTTCGGGTTTTCGATCATCGTTGCTTGAAGCGGCGCATCCGTAGAAGAATACAGTGGGACGATAATCACTTCGTTTTTGTCGAATAGATTTAAATTCAAACACAACAGAACAACTAACAAGAGATGGGCGGACGCTGAAACTTGCAGCGCCCTTTTTAATCCCGTGTCCATGTTATTTTTGCTCCGGGTCGTCAGTCATTAAACCCACTGCGGGAGCACCGGCTTCTTTCATCATGTTCAACAGTTGAATAACCGACTTATAATCGACACGACCATCCGCTTTAATAATGACTTGTGTACCAGGCTCTATCTTTAGTGTGTCCATCACTTCAGTCTGTAACGCTTGGGCGTTAAATGGACCTTTTTGCACACCATCTTTCTCGAAATAATAAAGGCCTGATTCATCAACAGTCGCAAGAATTGGCGTCTTGTTGTCTTTCATTTGCTCGATCGGCTCGGCTTTCGCCTTCGGTAATTCAACCTTCACACCCTGTGTAATGATCGGAGTTGTTACCATGAAGATAATCAACAACACCAACATCACGTCGATGTACGGAACGACGTTGATTTCGGCAACCATTCGACGTTTTTTACGCACGATCATTAATGTGAATCTCCGCTGCTAACCGCTTGGCGATGCAGGATGTTCGAGAATTCTTCGACGAAGTTAGCGTATGAGTTCTCTAACTGCTCGACACGGTGTGAAAAACGGTTGTAAGCAATAACTGCAGGGATTGCCGCAAACAAACCAATCGCTGTCGCGATCAATGCTTCTGCGATGCCTGGGGCAACCATTGCCAACGTAGCTTGTTGCACGGCACCTAACGCGATAAAGGAATTCATGATCCCCCACACGGTGCCAAACAAACCGATATACGGACTGATCGAGCCAACGGTCGCTAAAAAAGCCAAGTGCGTTTCTAAACGCTCAACTTCACGCGACAAACCCACACGCATCGCCCGAGTAGTGCCTTCCATTACTGCGCTCGGTGAACGAGAGGTTTTGTGCAAGCGAGCGAACTCTTTGAATCCAGCCTTGAACAAGTTCTCCAAGCCAGAAGCGTCCGGACGAGCACTTACTTCATTAAATAGTTTTGATAGATCAATTCCTGACCAGAAACGGTCTTCGAATTTACGGCTTTCATCTAATGCTTCGCTCAAGGCTTTGTTGCGTTGGATGATCATAGCCCACGACACTACGGACGCGGACAGCAAAATCAGCATGACGCATTGCACGATAAAGCTTGCATGAAGGATCAGATCGATAATTGAAAGTTGGCCTGCCACCAAGTAGTCCTCAAAAAACAAATAAAGCCGGAAATTTGGGCACCTATGATAGGGGTTTAGCCGGCCAAACTCAACACAACAGCGAGTAGATGAAAAAAAATATTTCCAACAAAATCGCCGCTTAGCGCCCGATAACTGGTCGATTTGACCATTGATTGTGGAAATTAGTTCGATAGATAAAAAAACTTCTTAAATTACCCTTGTTGTGAACACGGGAATTAGCCGAACAATTCACTGTACAAATTTTTATGGTTGATTTTAAAAATGAATAGAAAATGAATATTAAAACCCATAAAATGCGGGCCTTTAGCAGCCAATCAATCAATTATGCACTTTTAACGAATAGAGATTCTCATTAGTTAAACTAATTCGAAAATCTAATTTTTCTCGTTTGAAGTAAATATTCTAAATCTCTAGAATGCGCAGCGTGTTCTCCACTAGCGCAACGGTCTGATACGAGGGTGTTAGATTGTAGTGAAGTTCACATGGTGACTGGGTGTGTTCGCATACGACACCGGGTTGCTCAACATGTTCCCTGGATTTTGAAGTTCTATCTTCAACTTGTTGCATTCGCCCGCTTCTTTAGCGGGCTTTTTTTTGCCTGAATTTCAATCAGTTGGTACAAAATACGTAAACTTAAGCTCTGCAGGCTGAATTTTGCAGCCCATTAATGAATGCCAGTCTGCACTTTATACGTTGGCAGGGACAAACCTAAAGTCGTCACTCTGCGCCGTAATCAAACCCAAAGTGTTTATACGCATGCTGAGTGGCAATACGTCCACGCGGCGTACGCTGCACAAAACCTTGTTGGATTAAAAACGGCTCAATCACATCTTCAATGGTTTCTTTCTCTTCGCCAATGGCCGCCGCTAGGTTTTCAAGGCCAACCGGGCCACCGGAAAACTTCTCGATAATCGCCAGAATTAGCTTTCGATCCATGTAGTCAAAGCCTTGGCTATCGACATCAACCATCAACAACGCTTGATTTGCTACGTCGACATTCACCAGCCCATTGGATTTCACTTGTGCATAATCACGCACTCGGCGCAATAAACGGTTGGCGATGCGTGGCGTACCGCGCGAACGACGAGCAACTTCCGTGGCGGAGGCTAAATCCAACTCTAAGTTCAGGTAATGTGCCGATCGCTGAACGATTTGGGCCAGCTCTTCGGTTTTGTAAAATTCCAAACGCTGCACTATGCCAAAGCGATCACGCAGCGGTGAGGTGAGCGCCCCTGCCCTTGTCGTCGCGCCAATTAACGTAAATGGCGGCAAATCGAGTTTGATCGAACGGGCTGCGGGGCCTTCACCAATCATGATATCCAGTTGATAATCTTCCATCGCTGGATACAGAATTTCTTCGACTACCGGGCTTAAGCGGTGAATTTCGTCGATAAAGAGCACGTCATTCGGCTCAAGATTGGTCAAAAGCGCGGCTAAATCGCCAGCTTTCTCCAGCACAGGACCTGAAGTTTGTTTGATATTGACGCCCATTTCATTGGCGACAATCATTGCCAGCGTGGTTTTACCAAGGCCGGGTGGGCCGAAGATTAATAAGTGGTCGAGCGGCTCACCGCGCCCTTTCGCGGCTTCGATAAAAATTGCCATCTGCCCACGGACATGATCTTGCCCCGTGTAATCCGCCAAGGATTTGGGGCGGATCGCACGATCAAGGACTTCTTCTTCAATACGCGCTGTAGGGGCGACTAGGCGGTCCGCTTCAATCATACTTCATCCGTTAAATCATTGATTTTAGTGCCGCTTTAATCAGCTGTTCGCTGGTCAATTCAGCTTTAAACACTTTTTTCACCGCGCTTGCTGCCACGCTTTGGCTGTAACCTAATGCAACCAACGCACCAATAGCGTCTTGTTCTGGACTTTCTTTAAGTTCAAACGATTCGACACCGTCATCGCCCAGCACCAAGTGATCCGTGATCGGCGTTTCAATGTTCAAGCCCCAGTCTTTTAAGCGGTCACGCATTTCAATCAGCAAGCGCTCGGCGGTTTTTTTGCCAACACCCGGCAGTTTAACTAACGTTGAAATGTCGTCGCTTTGCACACAGCGCACGAACTGACTGGCCGTTAAACCCGATAAAATCGTTAACGCCAGCTTCGGGCCGACACCATTGGCTTTTAGTAATAAGCGAAACAAACCGCGTTCAGTCGGCGATGAAAAGCCAAACAGCAAATGCGCGTCTTCCCGCACGACAAAATGGGTATAGACAATGGCTTCTTGGCCGGTCGCCGGCAATTGGTAGAAGCTGGTCAGTGGCAACTGCACTTCATAGCCTACGCCACCCACTTCCAGCAGAATTTCTGGCGCTTGTTTTTCTATAACAATGCCGCGTAACCGTCCAATCATGACGCTTTTATCTCACACTGATGTGCAAAGCCGCACTACAGGCGGCTTTTTTATTTAACGTAAGCGGCGGCGCACCGTTTTAGTGGCTTGGCCTGCGAGGTGAATCAAACTCTGCTGAGTATGCCCGTGACACAGCGCCACAGCAAGGGCGTCGGCTGCATCGGCCTGCGGGTTTGCTGGTAATTTCAGCAAGCTGCGCACCATGTGCTGCACTTGTTCTTTGGCCGCAGCTCCGGTGCCGACCACCGACTGTTTAACCTGCCGCGCCGAGTACTCGTAGACCTCGAGGCCCGCCACTTTGGCAGCGACAATTGCTGCACCACGCGCTTGGCCAAGCTTTAAAGCCGAGTCAGGGTTGCGCGCCATAAACACCTGCTCGATCGCAAAGACTTGTGGCTGCGTTTGCTCAATGATTTGACTGACGCCATCAAAAATTTGCTTGAGGCGCTCGGGGATATCATCCAGCGTCATCCGAATGCAGCCGCTGGCTAAGTATTCAAACTTACTGCCGGTTTGACGAATGACGCCGTACCCGGTTAAGCGACTGCCTGGGTCAATACCTAAGATAATCACGCATCCACCAGCGCAAGCACGTCATCACTGATCTCAGCATTGTGATAGACGTTTTGCACGTCATCAAAATCTTCCAGCATGTCGATGAATTTAAAGAACTTCACTACATGCGCAGCGTCAACTTCAGCTTTGGTTGATGGCACCAGCGCGACTTCAGCGTGCTCGGCATGTAAGCCTGCCTTTTCAAGTGCTTCTTTGACATCAACAAAGGCTTCTGGGCTGGTGACCACTTCAAACGAGCCGTCTTCGTGACCGACGACATCATCGGCACCAGCTTCTAGCGCCAACTCCATCAGTTGGTCTTCGCTAACGCCTGCGGCAAAATGCAAGGTGCCGAGTTTTTTAAACAAATAGGATACCGAACCGTTGGTGCCTAAGTTACCCTCGTATTTGGTAAAGGCGCTTCGCACATCTTGCACCGTGCGTTTGTGGTTGTCCGTCAGCGTTTCAACAATCACCGCAACGCCGCACGGCCCATACCCTTCGTAGACCAGCTCTTCGAAATTCTCACCACCGTTTTCGCCAGCACCACGCTTAATCGCCCGCTCCATCACATCGCGGGATAAGTTATTCAGCATGGCTTTGGCGATGGCTGTGCGCAGGCGCGGATTGCCTGCTGGATCGGCACCGAACTTGGCGGCGACCGTTAACTCACGGATCAGTTTGGTAAAAATCTTCACCCGCTTGGCGTCTTGACGCATTTTGCGGTGTTTCATGTTTGCCCATTTACTGTGTCCGGCCATCGTGTACTCCATCAACAAAAAGGGCGACCAAAGTCGCCATTTTTAACTACGCCGCAAGGGGTGCTTGCGGCAGGGTTAGTGTTTTTAAGCTTGCGCTTTGTCGTCTTTGGCAAGGACAACTTGTACGCTTAATTCCGCCAGTTGTTGCGGGTTGGCAAAACCTGGTGCATCGGTCAGTGGGCACGCAGCAGTCGCTGTTTTCGGGAATGCCATCACGTCACGAATCGAGCTGGACCCTGTCATCAGCATCAACAAACGGTCTAAACCAAAGGCTAAACCAGCATGTGGTGGCGCACCGTAACGCAGCGCTTCCAGTAAGAAGCCGAATTTTTCAGCCGCTTCTTCATCGCTAATGCCGAGCAGCTTGAATACCTTGGCTTGCACGTCAGACGCGTGAATACGCACCGAACCACCACCCAACTCAGTGCCGTTTAACACCATGTCGTAAGCGTTTGACAACAAGTTACCGAGGTCTAATTGCTCCATGGGCGTATTCAAAAATGCGGCTGTATCCAATGGCGAAGTAAATGGATGATGCACGGCAGAGAAGCTGCCATCATCGTTTTCTTCAAACATTGGGAAGTCGATGACCCACAGTGGACGCCATTCTTTGACCGTTAAACCAAGCTCTTCGCCCAGTTTTAAGCGCAAGGCGCCCATCGCTTCACACACGACTTTGTAGCGATCGGCACCGAAGAAAATTAAATCGCCGTTTTGCGCGTCAGTGCGTCGCAGAATTTCGGCAATGATCTCAGCGCTTAAGAATTTCGCCACGGGCGATTGCACGCCATCCACACCGGCGTTGATGTCGTTGACTTTCATCCAGGCTAAGCCTTTGGCGCCGTAGATGCCAACAAAGGCGGTGTAGCCGTCGATGTCTTTACGCGACACTTTTTCGGCAGCGCCTGGAACTTTCAGTGCAACGACACGGCCTTTCGGGTCATTGGCAGGTGCTGAGAACACTTTAAATTCAACGTCTTTGAGCAAATCAGCCACGTCGACGAATTGCATTGGGTTACGCAGATCAGGTTTGTCTGAACCGTACAGGCGCATCGCTTCGTTGTAGGTCATTTGCGGGAAGTCGCCTAAATCGACATCCAGCATTTGTTGGAACAACTGGCGCACCATTTTTTCAGTGACTTCACGCACTTGTGGCGCAGTCATGAAGCTGGTTTCGATATCGATCTGGGTGAATTCTGGCTGACGGTCGGCACGTAAGTCTTCGTCACGGAAACATTTGACGATCTGGTAGTACCGGTCCATACCGGCCATCATCAGCAGCTGTTTAAACAGCTGTGGCGATTGTGGCAGCGCGAAGAATTGCCCTTTGTGGGTGCGGCTTGGCACCAAATAATCGCGGGCACCTTCAGGCGTTGCTTTGGTCAGAATTGGCGTTTCGATATCTAAAAAGCCGTTCGCGTCCATGAAGTTACGCACAAAGCTAGTGACTTTAGCGCGGAACTTTAACTTGTCGCTCATCACAGGACGACGCAAGTCCAAGTAGCGGTATTTTAAACGCTGTTCTTCGCTGTTGTTTTGGTTAAAGTCCAGCGGCAGCGCTGGTGATTTGTTCAAAATGGTCAGCGATGATGCGTACAATTCAATTTCACCGGTCGCCATATCTTTGTTGACTTGCGACTCTGGACGCGCCCGCACCACACCTTCGATGTGCACGCAGAATTCACTGCGCAGCTCGGCGGCTTGCGCGAATAAATCAGTCCGGTCTGGATCAAAGAACACTTGCACCAACCCTTCACGGTCGCGCAGATCCACGAAAATCAGGCCGCCTAAATCACGACGGCGGTTTACCCACCCACATAAAGAAACTGTTTGGCCGACGTGTTGTGCGTTCAGCAAACCACAATAATGGCTACGCATGCTTAGATCCTTAATAACCGGTCTTATGCTTTTAACGGAAAAGCGCCAATTATACGGAAATAGCCGGTGTTGTCACTGTCCTTGCTCGCTAAAACAATAACGACCTTTGCCCGCTTGCTTGGCAACATACATTAAACCGTCCGCCGCTTTGAGCATGGCCGCGGCATCGGCGCCGTTATCTGGGTAAATAGCAATGCCAATACTGGCGCCGACTTGCGCCTGACAAACCGACAATTGCAGCGGCTCTTGCAAATGCATCAGCACCTTTTCGGCGACAATCGCCGCGTCATCTTTGTCCATCAAACCGGTGAGTAAAATCACAAATTCATCGCCACCAAAGCGCGCTGCGGTGTCACTTTTACGGACGCAGTGCTGCAAAATGCCAGCGATCCTTACCAATAGCTCATCGCCAACATCATGACCATATTGGTCGTTCACCGCTTTAAAGCCATCCAAATCGACAAACAACAGTGCTAATTTTTCTTGGTGGCGGGCATGTTGCAAAATGGCTTGGCTGAGGCGCTCCATCAACAGGCTGCGATTGGCCAGCTTAGTTAAATCGTCGTGCGTGGCCATAAAACGCATTTTGTGTTCAATATCACGGCGCGCAGACACTTCACGACGCAATGACAAGTTCCAGAAAAACACCACAGCAAACGAAATAAGTGCAGCGCCGACAATTTGAAACGCAATAGTGATCACCCGATCATCGGTGCCTTGCGGACGGATCTCTGCACTTGACCAGGTATTTTTGATTTCGGCTTTATCTTGCTCAGTTAATGACTTCAACCCGAGATTGAGGATGTCCAACAACATAGCGTCATCATTGCGAACGCCATACAACATGGGCACTGTCGGCAAATCGGCGGGCAGATGTAAACGTAGACTCGCTGCTTCGGTCCGACGCAGCAGACGTGCAGCCAACAATGCGGTGTCGATTTGGTAATCCGCTTTACCTTGCAACACCATTTCCAGTGCTTCATCAGCATTATTAACTTTGACGATCTGGGCCTCGCCGAATTGTTTGATCAAGGTATCAATAATTCGATAGTCGGCTGGCACTGCGATTTTGCTATCACGAATTTGTTCCATTCGCAGCACTTGCTGGGCGGGGCGGCCCAACAGCGCCCATTGCAGGGGCCAGAAATTCATGGTGTAGCTGGCATACTCGTGTCGCTCAGGCAAGTCCGCCATGTTTGAGACCACATCAATTTTTCGACTGCGCAGGTCTTCCAACATTTGTGCGAAATTGCCGTAAGGGACCAGCACCAGTTGAATGCCTAAGCGCTGACTGATCCGATCCACTACATCACGGGTTAGACCTTGGACCTGACCAAATTCGTCAACAAATTCAATCGGTGCCCAATTATCCATCACACCGATCCGCACCGCTTGACGTTTGCTCAGATAGTCGCGCTGTTGGTCACTCAGCGGTATACGATGGCGAAAGCTTTGAAAAAATCCCATTTCAATATCAACGAGCCACCGATCTTCAATCTGTTCCAACTGGTCTTGCGTTAAAGCGGCGAACCCCGCATCAACTTGTTTGGCCAAATTGCTGCGGCTTTGCTGAACTAACGGAAACAAATCTGTTTGGAACCTAGGGACATCAAGACGAACATAACTATCCTTTTGTTGTTGCAACACTCGTTGTTGCATCACGATATCCGAGATGTAAAACCCACTGATTTGTTGACGTTCCACCGCTTGGACCATGTCATCCAGTTTCTCAAATGCTTTGATCTGTACACTTGGGTACTCTTGGCGCAGCTTTTCGACATAAGCCGCACTGACAAACACGCCAATTGGTAAGCGCACTTCCGCTAAGTTGCTGTAATGGCGACTTTTTGGATAATAAAAAGACGACGTCACTTGATAGATACGCCCCGCCATCCGCGTGTCCGTCGGAGGATTGGTTGCCACGGGATATCCCATATGCACGTCGATGCGTCCTTGTTGCAGCGCCTTTAGCCCAGCTGGCGTCGAGTCAGGCACAAACGCTATCGGAATGCCGGTTTGTTCTGACCACAATTGCCATAAATCAACAAACAATCCTTGCGGCTGACCACTTGGGGTCATGGTCATAAAGGGTTGATTACCCACGGATAACCCGAGCAACAGTGTGTTGTCATCGCTCACACCGCTTAACCAACGGCGTTGCAACTTTTCGATTTGTTCTGGCGGGATCGCCGCAAACGCTTGCAGCAGACGTTGTTGCAGCGCCTGATTGTCTTTGCGCACGGCCCACGTCATAGGTACTTTTTGCAGCAATATTTTTTTATAAAGTGGATACAAGGCATTGAGAGACTTGAAGTTTTTATAACGTGGATTTAAGCGATCTAATGCGACAAACGCTTTTATTTCGCCAGCAACCGCGGCGTCATACATGGAATCAATATCAGCAAACTCGCGCTGTACCACCTCAGGCGCTTGCGCCTTTAGCACACTGACATGGCTAGAAACCGCAGGAACACCCACAATAATCGGTTTGAGTTGCTCGAGCGTGTTGGTTTGCATCAAATCGCGATGCACAAACACGTGGCTGTAAACATCAACTACAGCTTCGCCGAGTAGATAATCCTTTTCGCGCTCTGGTAGTTTGCCAAGCGCACCAAAGATATCGGCTTCACCGGACAACACAGTGTCGTTGAGCTTTTCACGTGGGATTAAGCGGACTTCTAGATTTAATCCCTGCGCTTGCATCAACTGCCAAAAATCAACCATCAAGCCGGCAGGAAACCCCTGGCTGTCGCGATACACGTATGGGTAAACCTCTTCATTCATTGCCACAATGAGAGGCTTGGTGGACGTTGTCGATTGTGCGTTTGCTGTGGTACAGGCACACAGCAACAATAAGCTGAAACAAACAGATATGATATGATTCAATTTTTTTCCTGTGCCGCGCCTGCGGCTTATGGCCGCTTATTCTATGTATGATTTGGGCTGCCCTATGTGGGCGAACGACAAGTGGAAAGGATCCCTGTTTCGCGACGACTGTCGTTCATCTGAATTTTTAGCGCAGTATGCGCGGTATTTCAATTCCGTTGAAGGAAACACCACCTTTTATGCGGACCCATCCGCCGAAACTATCGCGCGTTGGTGCTCGCAAGTCCCGGCGGACTTTCGGTTTATGCTCAAGGTGCCTAAACGCACCAGTCACGACATGATGGACGGGTGGCCAGAGGAACTCCAGCGTTGGCTTGAGTTAATGACACCGCTTAAAGCCAATGTGGGTGCCATACAACTGCAATTACCCGCCCGATTTGGCCCACGCGCCTTGCCTGAACTTGCGACTATGCTTGAGATCATCCGCGCTCAATTCGCCTGCGTCGTCGAAGTTCGCCACCCGGAGTTTTTCGAAAAAGGTGCGGCAGAACAAGCGCTGCATCAAGTACTGCGGGGGTTTAGCTGCGAACGTCTATGTTTTGACTCTAGAGCGCTGTTTTCTGTTGCCGCAACCACCCCTGCCTTGCTCGATGCCCAAGCGAAAAAGCCGCGATTGCCGGTGCATGTGGTGGCGCTGACTGAGAAACCGGTGGTGCGCTTTATTGGTGTCGATGATTTAGAAACTAATCGCCACTTTTATGCGCCATGGCTTATAAAAGTGGCAACTTGGCTTGAGCAAGGCTTGCGCCCCGCCCTGTATTTTCATACGCCGGATAATCAATTCGCCCCTTTGTTGGCTCGGCAATTCGCGTTGGATTTGTGGCTACAGGCGCAAGTGCCCCATCCTTGTTTAGAGCTGTGGCCCTGTGAGCAACAACCGCAACAAACCAGCTTGTTCTAGGGATTTCTGCCACCAGCGAATAGGCAAGCGGCGAGCGAATTTGCTACACTTGCGCCCTTTTTTTGTTCCGACGCCTTAGGCGTTGCTGCAGGTGATTTCCATGCAAAAAGATTCTATTTACGCCACACCACAAGATTCTGTGGCTGATTTTCGCTTTGACGCCACGGTCGCCGAAGTATTTCCGGACATGATCCAGCGCAGCGTGCCAGGCTATCACACGATGATCCATACCATCGGCGAACTCACTAGCCGTTTTGCGCAGCCTGCCAGCAACTACTACGATCTAGGTTGTTCTTTAGGGGCTGCCAGTTTGGCGATTCGCCGAAAGCTGACCGATAGCCACAGCACAGTGATCGCGGTGGATAACAGCGAAGCGATGGTTGAACGTTGTCGCATGCATGTGCAAGCATTTCGTTCGGACGTTCCGCTTGAGGTGCAACTGGCGGATATTCGCGCCATTGAAATTGAAAATGCAGCGATTGTGGTCAGTAATTTCACGCTGCAGTTTATTCCCAAACCGGACCGAGATACCTTGGTCAAACGAATTTTTGAAGGTTTAAAGCCCGGAGGCATCTTTATTTTATCGGAAAAATTTATCCAAACTGATGAACGCACCCATCAAGTGCTGATTGATTTGCACCACGATTTTAAGCGGGCCAATGGCTATTCAGAGCTAGAGATCAGTCAAAAGCGGACCGCGCTGGAAAACGTCATGCGACCGGACACGCTTGATGAGCACCAACGGCGTTTTGCGGACGCAGGCTTTGTCAGCAGCACCGTGTGGTATCAATGCTTTAATTTCTGTTCGATGATTGCATTTAAGGCGGAATAAATGTCTCGATTTAACTCTTTTTATGCTCGCATCGCGCAAAGCTCATTAAGCCATTGGCTCGACACCCTGCCGGCGCAACTGACGGCTTGGCAAAAAGAAGCGCTGCATGGCGACTTTAAACAATGGCAAAAAGTGATTGATCATCTGCCGCTGGTAAGTAGCGATGACATCGACCTCAAACACCAGGTGAGAATTGGGCAAGCAGGAACGCTCAGTCCCGGCGCCTTGGAGCGGTTGCAAGTGCTACTTGGTCAACTAAAACCCTGGCGCAAAGGCCCATTCCAGCTGCATGGCTTACATATCGATACGGAATGGCGCTCCGATTGGAAATGGGACCGCGTGCTGCCGCATATAGAGCCGCTGGCACATCGCACTGTGCTGGATGTCGGCTGTGGCAGCGGTTATCACTTGTGGCGCATGCGCGGCGAAGGCGCCGAGCTGGTCGTTGGTATCGACCCAAGCCAACTGTTTTATTGCCAGTTTGAAGCGATTAAACATTTTAATCCTGATCCGCATGTACATTTGTTGCCAATCGGCATCGACGACATGCCAGAACTAAAAGCCTTCGACACCGTTTTTTCCATGGGGGTGTTGTATCACAGACGCTCGCCGATCGACTTTTTAAGTCAACTCAAAGCACAACTTCGCCCAGGCGGTCAGTTGGTGCTTGAAACCTTAGTGGTGGAAGGTGATGTGCATACAGCGTTGGTGCCTACAGACAGATACGCCAAAATGCGTAATGTGTGGTTTATTCCAAGTTGCGATGCGTTGACCTTATGGTTACAACGGGTCGGATTTAAAGACATCCAAGTGGTGGATTTAAACGTGACCAGTCTGGAAGAACAACGGAAAACCGCATGGATGGACAACGAGAGCCTCATTGATTTTCTCGATCCGAATGACCATAGTAAGACCATTGAAGGTTACCCGGCACCACTTCGCGCCGTGGTCATTGCAACCGCATGATTTGATTAGATTTTGGAGGCCTGATGCCTTACCGTCCCAAGTCCACATTAGAGCAATGGCGTATTCTGCAAGCTGTAGTGGACGCTGGAGGTTACGCGCAGGCCGCTGAAAAACTCAACAAAAGCCAATCCAGTCTAAACCACGCTGTCTCTAAGCTACAAAACCAGCTGGGCGTAGAGCTGCTGGAAGTGATCGGTCGTAAAGCGCATTTAACTCCTGCCGGTGAAGTCATGTTGCGCCGCTCTCGAGTGTTGACGCAGCAAATTGAAGATTTGGAGTTACTGGCTGCCAATATCGATATGGGTTGGGAGCCAGAGATCCGCATCGCCGTCGAGATCATTTATCCCAAACAACATCTATATAAAGCCTTGGCGGAGTTTCATCCGATAAGTCGTGGAAGCCGCGTGCAGATTATTGAAACTGTGATCACAGGCACCGCGGAAATGATCGAACATGCCAAAGCGGATTTGGTGATTGCCGCTGCCGGCGCCATCCCAAAGGGGCATTTAGGCGAACCGCTATGCGTCACCACCTTGTTGCCTGTCGTCGCAGCATGTCATCCACTGGCGAATTCCGCGCCCATTGATAGTCATGAATTAAGCCAGTTTTTACAAATTGTCATTCGCGACACAGCACAAAATCCGCAAGAACGCGGCGGTTGGCTCAAAGCGGAACAACGCTGGACAGTGTCAAATTTCCATGAAGCCTTGGCCATTTTGCAATCGGGGCAAGGTTTTTGCTGGATGCCGGATTTTTTAGCCGTCCCGGCCATCGAGCGCGGCGAGTTAAAACGCCTGCCCTTGCTACAATCTTCTGAGCGCCAAGTGCCGCTTTCGCTGATCATGCCTAAAGAAGACAAGCTCGGTCCGGGTAGCCGAGCCTTAATGCAAAAGATCCTCGCCGTCCACGGCAAAGGCTAAAACTGCTCGGTCTTGTTGCTGACTCTGCGCTTAATCCTTTTGTCTTTGCGCCAAACAGGGTAAAATGCCGCCGTTTTTTTTCATCCTTTTTAACTTCAGCCATCGAGGATAGCCGTGAGCGAGCAAAAACCTTCATTAAGTTACAAAGACGCAGGGGTCGATATTGATGCCGGTGAAGAACTGGTCGATCGTATCAAAGGTGCCGTTAAACGCACGACCCGCAAAGAGGTGATTGGTGGTCTCGGTGGCTTTGGCGCCATGTGCCAAATTCCAGCCGGTTACAAAGAGCCAGTTCTGGTGTCAGGCACTGATGGTGTCGGAACCAAATTACGTTTAGCGATGGATTTAAAACGCCATGACTCAGTCGGCATCGACTTGGTCGCTATGTGCGTCAACGACATCGTGGTGCAAGGCGCAGAACCGCTGTTTTTCTTAGACTATTACGCCACCGGTAAACTGAACGTGGATACCGCAGCGACAGTCGTTGAAGGCATTGCCCGTGGTTGTGAACTGGCTGGTTGCGCGCTGGTTGGTGGTGAAACGGCTGAAATGCCAGGCATGTACCACGGTGACGACTACGATATCGCAGGTTTTTCTGTCGGTGTCGTTGAAAAAGCTGACATCATCGACGGCAGCTTAGTCAAACCGGGTGACCAGCTGATTGCACTTGCGTCTAGCGGCCCACACTCGAACGGTTTCTCGTTGGTTCGCAAGATTTTAGAAGTGTCAGGTCAAAGCCCAGACACCCTGCTTGAAGGCAAATCACTGGCCGATCATTTGTTAGCACCAACTCGTATCTACGTGAAAAACTTGCTGCAATTGATCAAACAAGTACCAGTACATGCACTGTGTCACATCACTGGCGGCGGCTTCTGGGAAAACATCCCACGTGTATTACCTGCGCACACCAAAGCCGTTGTGAACGAAGGCAGCTACCAATGGCCAGCGATCTTTGATTGGCTGCAAACCCAAGGTAACGTCAGCCGCTACGAAATGTACCGCACCTTTAACTGTGGCGTCGGTATGATCGTCGTGGTTTCGCCAGACAACCTGCAAAACGCATTGAATTTATTGCAACAAGCCGGCGAAAAAGCCTGGCACTTGGGCGAAATTCAAACGGCAGTTGGTGGTGAAGCCCAAGTGGTGATCCCAGGCGTAAACGCTTAATGAAATCGATTGTTGTCCTGATTTCGGGTAGCGGGTCCAACCTGCAAGCCATTCTGGACGCCTGTGCGGCCGGCTTTATTGCCGGTCGCGTCAGCGCCGTGATTTCTAATAAAGCGTCGGCTTATGGCCTGACCCGCGCATCAGACGCGGGTGTCGCCACCGCGGTACTTGATCACAAAGCGTTTGCGGACCGAGCTGCTTATGATGCTGCCATGTGTCAGCTGATTGATAGCTATCAGCCAGATCTGGTGGTGCTTGCCGGCTTCATGCGTATTTTAACGCCTGAATTTGTTGCGCATTACCACGGCCGTTTACTGAACATCCATCCATCCTTGTTACCTAAATACCAAGGCTTGAACACGCATCAACGTGCGATTGACGCCGGCGATGATGAACATGGTTGTTCGGTACATTTTGTCACGGCAGAACTCGATGGTGGTCCTGTGGTGCTGCAAGCACGTGTGCCAATTTTCGCGGGTGACACTGCCGAAGACGTCGCAGCACGTGTCCACGAGCAAGAACATCAAATTTATCCGTTAGTTGTGCGCTGGTTCTGTCAGGACCGTTTACAACAACAAGGAGATAAGGCATTGTTAGACGGCCTTGTTCTCTCTGAGTACGGATATGCTGATGATCGCGACGAGAAGTAGACAATGGCGCCTGATGGCGTCATTTTTTTGCCTTATTTCCCCTTTTGCAATTGCGCAACAAACCACGAGCCCCTCGCCGACTGCACCCACTGAAGCTGCAGCGCCTGCCAGCGTGCTCAAACCTTATACCGCTCAGTACGAAGTTTTTCGCTCCGGTGACAAACATGGCGAAGCTGAACGCCATTTAAAGCAATTACCCAATGGGTATGAACTGGGATTTACCAGCGATATTACCTACCTCATCTATCAAGACAAGCGCATTGAAACCAGCCAATTCTCGGTTGAGGACGGGCATGTTCGCCCTTGGATTTATCAAATGAATGTTGAACGGACAGGTCCAGACAAGTTTTATAAAGTCAGTTTTGACCGCGAAAAACAACAGATCCGAGTCGGCAAAAAACAGGAATTAAAAGCACTGGAGTGGAATAAGGATTGGCTAGACACCAATAGTTTCCACGCGCAACTCGTGCTTGATTTGCAAGCTGGAAAAACAGATTTTGTCTATCAAGTGCTCAATCGCGATGGCAATCCGCGCGAATATAAGTACAAAGTCGCCGGGGAAGAGTTATTGTCACTGCCGTTTGGTCAAGTCAAAGCCATTCGGATTGAACGATATGGCCAAACTGCCGATCGGCAAGTCCATGCGTGGGTCGCGCCTGAGCTGAATTACATGCTGGTGCGTTTATGGCAAGCCGAAGACAATGTAGAACTGTTTGACGTGCAGATGAAAAGCTATCAAATGCAGTAGTATTTTGTGTAGCGTGCACGAATGTTGGTGCACGCTTCATCACCAGCCGAATTCATTTCACCATTGTTTGATACATTCACCTGCTTGAAACAAGCACGCCTGCCCTGTCAACAAGCCTTGCCATTGCTCGTTGCATGTTAAGGGCATGGTGGCGACTACAGTGACAACATCGTTTGGGGTCGTTTCTTTCGCAAAATCAATATCGACGTCAATATCGGATAACCGAGCCACACTAAACGGCGCTCGACGCGTGATGTAGTGAAGTTTGGTGCTGCAATAACAAAACAGGAAATCACCGTCGGACAACAACAGATTAAACACACCGAGTTTACGCAGCCTATCAGATAGTTTTTTAACGACCGAAAACATCTGTTTTCTACTGCGTGGTCCGTGGGGATACTTCTTTGCAAGTTCCGATAAAATAAAACAAAAAGCACGTTCACTATCGGTAGTGCCCACGGGGTGAAACCTGTCACAAGGCAAATCTTCGTAACCTGTCAACTGCCCGTTATGGGCATACGTCCAGTAACGCCCCCAAAGTTCCCGCGTAAAAGGATGGGTATTTTCCAATGCGACATGGCCACGATTGGCTTGACGGACATGCCCAACCACCGACGTGCTCTTGATAGGGTAATGGCTAACCAGCGCGGCGATTTCACTTTGGTAACTCGGCATCGCATCTTTGAAGGTGGTGACGCCTTTTCCTTGATAAAACGCGATCCCCCAGCCATCTTTGTGCGGCCCGGTATTACCGCCTCGCTCGCGTAATCCTTTAAAACTAAAACATAAATCGGTCGGCACGTTAGCAGACATGCCCAATAATTCACACATACTCAGCTCTCACAATCACTGAACCGAGCATACCTGCTGCATCGTAGAAAGGGCAAGCGCCCGTGTCGACAATCGTCAACTCGTCGCAGCGGGCGTTTGTAAGCTATTGGTAAGCCGGTTGTTTATAAAGCAATTCATCGCATGTTAGCTACACTGGAAACAGAAGCACTTGCAACTTCGACAGAAGCTTTATACTCTATCGCCGTTTAGTGGTCAGACCTCTTATCAGGAGTTAACGATGGATGTTCTTATATTTTTACTAGTGATGCTGCTGACAGTCGGCATCTTGGCTTATCATCGAGCCGGTTTAACACTGTTTACTGCGGCCCTGGCGGGCCTGTTTGTACTGGGTAGTCTATTTGGCCCTGTATCGCTCATTGGTTGGTTGTTATTCGCCGCCGTTGCCATCCCGCTGAATGTGGCATCGATTCGCCAACAACATATCACCAAGCCGCTGCTGAAGTTATATCGCAAGATCATGCCGGAAATGTCCAGCACGGAAAAAGAAGCAATTGACGCAGGCACCACCTGGTGGGAAGGCGATTTGTTCCGCGGTAATCCGGACTGGCACAAAATGCATAATTTTCCAAAACCTCGACTGAGTGCGGAAGAGCAAGCGTTTTTAGATGGCCCGGTTGAAACTGTGCTGAAAATGGTCGATGACTTTCATGTCACCCACGACCGCGCCGACTTATCTCCTGAAGTCTATCAATACCTAAAAGACCACGGTTTCTTTGCGATGATCATCAAGAAGAAATACGGCGGTTTGGAATTCTCTGCGTACGCCCAATCCTGTGTTCTGCAAAAATTAACCAGTAAATCTATGGTGTTATCAAGCATCGTAGGTGTACCTAACTCGTTAGGCCCTGGCGAATTGCTGCAACACTACGGCACACCAGAGCAACAGGATTATTACCTACCGCGCTTGGCCAAAGGCTTAGAAGTACCTTGCTTTGCACTGACTAGCCCAGAGGCAGGTTCTGATGCCGGCTCTATTCCTGATACTGGTGTCGTCTGCAAAGGCATGTGGCAAGGTCAAGAAATTGTCGGTATGCGCCTGACGTGGAACAAGCGTTATATTACGTTGGCGCCAATCGCGACGGTTTTGGGCTTAGCGTTTAAACTGCAAGATCCTGAGAAATTATTAGGCGACACCGAAGATCTGGGTATCACCTGTGCGCTGATCCCGGTCACTACGCCAGGTGTGAAGATCGGTCGTCGCCACTTCCCGCTGAACGTACCGTTCCAAAACGGTCCGACTCAAGGCCAAGATGTGTTTGTACCGCTGGATTACATCATCGGTGGTCCATCCATGGCAGGCCAAGGCTGGCGTATGCTGGTGGAATGTTTGTCGGTTGGCCGCGCTATCACGCTACCTTCAAACAGCACAGGCGGCATCAAAGCCGTGGCTTTGGCAACAGGTGCTTACGCCCGAATTCGTCGTCAGTTCAAACTGCCTATCGGTAAAATGGAAGGTGTCGAAGAAGTCATGGCGCGTATTGGTGGTTATGCCTACATGGCTGACGCCTCAACGACTATGTCTGTGGGTTCAATCGACCTTGGCGAAAAACCATCAGTGATTTCTGCCATCACCAAATACCATATGACTGAGCGTATGCGCCAAGCCATCATTGATGCGATGGACGTGCATGGCGGTAAAGGTATTTGTATGGGCCCGAATAACTACTTAGCTCGTGGTTATCAAGGTGCACCAGTAGCCATCACTGTGGAAGGCGCTAACATTCTGACCCGTAACATGATTATTTACGGTCAAGGTGCCATTCGGTGCCATCCTTACGTGTTAGCCGAATTGCAAGCGGCCGGTTTAAGCGATGAACGCGCGGCAGTTACAGCCTTTGACCGTGCGCTGTTTGGTCATATCGGTTTTAGCATCAGTAACTTCTTCCGTAGCTTCTGGTTAAGTTTAACCAATGGCGCCTTCAGTGCAGCGCCAGTACAAGACGCGACGGCGAAGTACTTCAAACAGATGAACCGTTACAGCGCATCATTAGCCTTGATGTCAGACATCGCCATGGCAACGCTTGGCGGCGATTTAAAACGTCGTGAGCGGATCTCTGCACGTTTAGGTGACATTCTGAGTATGCTGTACCTGACATCTGCGACCTTGAAACGTTTTAACGACGAAGGTCGTCAAGCGCAAGACTTACCATTAGTGCAATGGGCTTGTGAAGACAACCTGTACCGTGCGCAAGTCGCACTGGACGAAATGTTGGCAAACTTCCCGAACGCGTGGGTAGGCAGTTTGATGCGCGCCGTGTTGTTCCCAACCGGTCGTAGCTTGAAAAAGCCAAGCGACATCGTCGAGCATCAAGTGGCTCGTATCATGATGACACCGTGCGAAGCACGCAGTCGTTTAGGCAGTCACTTGTACCTGACACAAGAGCCAAACAACTTGATCGGTATGTTGGAAAAAGCGTTTGCCGACATTCTGGCTGCAGAACCGCTGTTTGACAAAGTCTGTCATGCAGCCAATAAAAAGCTGCCGTTCTTCAAGCTGGATCAAGTGGCGGAGCTGGGTTTAAGCCTCGGTGTATTAAGTCAAGCCGAAGCGGACAAACTGCGCGTTGCAGAAGAAGGTCGCCTGAAAACTATCAACGTGGATGATTTCGATCCGCTGGAATTGATGGCAGACAAATCGCTCGCCCCGTATCCGCAAGAACGTGCTGAGCAAGCCGCGTAAATTAACCTTTCGATTCAAAAGCCCGCGATGCGGCAATGCTCTTCACTTAAGCGGAGCGGCATTGCGGTTTACCGGATAACGGGTTTTGGATATTTTCACCGCCCTGGGTCTTGCTGGCCTAGGGCGTTTTTCTATAAACAGATTGCCGACACAACCGCGCAGCTCCGACAGCCTTCTAGCGGTGTGTGACGGCGAGATAGCTCCCGCCATCATCGCCAGCTTGCTGGCTATAAACTGACAAGCAAACTTAAAGCTGACTTCGTAAGGTGCTCGTTTGTGCGCGACTGCGGCTTGACTGGCTTCCCGCCGGACCAGATTGTATCCCAGCAACAGCCCCCATAATTCCTGATATACCAGCGCGACTTTTTTACTGCGAAGCGTGATGGCATTGTGTTGCATCGAGCTTTTAATATCCCGAAAGCCCAGTTCGATTTCCCAGCGCTCATGGTAGAGCGTGGCCACTTGGTGTGCCGTGAACTCTGTGGCAGGTAATGAGGTAAAGACGGTTTTCTCGCCACCTGTGACTTCATAGGTCACGGCCCTGACTTGCCAGAACTCCGGCAATGCCGGGTTCTTTTTACGAGCCTGCGGCGAGACTTTCATCTGCAACAAGCGGTCACCATCACCATAATGCTCGATTTCCGTATACACCAGCCCTTTACGCTCGGGGATTAGCCAATGCCGGTTGGTTTCTTCATCGGTAATGCCCAGCAGCAAGTCCGCACTGAAGAAACCTTTATCCAGTAAGGTCACAGAGTGAGCCGGCAACGATTGAATGAAATCGCGGGCCAACGGGATTTCGCCTTTGCGATAGGGGCTTATCGCGGCGTTGACCACCACATGCGAGCGTACATTCATCAGCGCCACTAGGCGCAGCATCGGATATGGCGTTTGACGGTTTGTGCTGGTGTTGCCTGAACCAAAATGCTCTCTGAGCTCAGGATTATCCTGCGTTCTGAACAGTGCACCATCGACGGCAAATACCTGCA
>DMYW01000067.1:0-10690 GCA_003482455.1 Rheinheimera sp.
AGGCTTTTAGTAAATTGGACTCCTTTTGTCTTACAGCATCAAACGCGCGTTTAACTAAGCAATGTACTTAGCGGCCATAGAGCCTTTCGCGTGGACAAGGGCACGAATGCATGACTGAACCTAAACGGCAGGCCACAGCGTCTGAAGAAGCGATTTGGCGCATCTTCACGGTACCCGAAGCGCCGGATTCGACGCTGACGATCATTGAACAGAACATCTCCCAAAACCTTGCCGGCTTTTTGCGTGAAAGTATTGTCGCGGTAGAAAAACCACTGTGGCAAATCGAACGTGATTTCCAAGCACATCAAATTCCTGCAGAGCCAAGTTTTGTCTCGGATTATGCACAAGAAATGATGGATAAACTGGTGGCGCATTCGGTGCATACTGCCGCGCCAAGTTTTATCGGTCATATGACGTCGGCCTTGCCGTATTTTGTGCTGCCGCTGTCGAAAATGATGGTCGGCTTGAACCAAAACTTGGTGAAAATCGAAACCTCCAAAGCCTTTACGCCACTGGAGCGCCAAGTGCTTGGCATGATGCACCACTTGGTTTATGGCGAAGCCGAAGGCTTTTATAAAAAGTGGTTGCACAGCGCTAATCATTCGCTTGGTGCTTTTTGTTCAGGCGGTACCGTTGCCAACATGACGGCGCTTTGGATCGCGCGGAACCGTTTGCTCAAAGCGGATGGTGATTTCAAAGGCGTGGCCAAAGAAGGCTTGTTTCGCGCCATGAAACATTATGGCTATGAAGATTTAGCCATTTTAGTGTCTGAACGCGGCCATTATTCGTTGAAAAAAGCCGCAGATTTGCTGGGGATTGGCCGCGATATGCTGATCCCAGTGCCAACCAATGACGACAACAAAGTCAATGTGCAAAAGATGCGTGATATCGCGCATGAACTGCATCGCCGCAAGGTGCGAGTAATGGCGATTGTTGGGGTTGCTGGCACCACAGAGACTGGCAGTGTTGACCCTTTGCCAGAACTTGCTGCGCTTGCCAGTGAATTGCAATGTCATTTCCACGTCGATGCGGCGTGGGGCGGCGCCACCTTATTGTCGGATAAATATCGTTATTTATTAAACGGCATTGAGCTGGCGGATTCGGTGACCATTGATGCGCACAAACAAATGTATGTGCCGATGGGCGCCGGCATGGTGGTGTTTAAGCACCCATCCAGCGCGCACGCGATTGAACACCACGCCGAATACATTTTGCGCAAAGGTTCCAAAGACTTAGGTAGCCAGACGCTGGAAGGCTCGCGCCCTGGTATGGCATTTTTGGTGCACGGTTGCTTGCAGGTGATTGGTCGCAAAGGCTATGAAATTCTGATCAATCGCTCACTGGAAAAAGCCCGCTATTTTGCCGGTTTAATCGATTTGCATCCGGATTTTGAGTTAGTCACTGCGCCTGAGTTGTGTCTGCTGACGTACCGCTACGTGCCAGCACAAGTGCAACAAGCGCTACACAAGCTGCGTGCTGCGGGTGATGCGGAATTGCTGAAAAAACTCAATGACTTGTTGTCAGGCTTGACCAAATTTATCCAAAAACGGCAACGTGAAGAGGGGCGCTCGTTTGTATCGCGCACGCGGTTAACACCAGAGCGTTATTTGCGCCATGAAACAGCGGTGTTTCGAGTGGTGTTGGCAAACCCGCTGACCACCGACCAAATTCTGCATGATGTGCTGGATGAGCAAGTGGAACTGGCCAAGCGTGATAAAGAGTTTTTGCCGAAGTTACTGAATTTAGCTAAAGATATTTTGGCGCATTAAGAAAGCGCTCGGCGCTGCACAAAAGGCGGATTTATCCGCCTTTGTTGTTCAGGAAACCATGGGGCGCAGCGACCAAGGGAGTCAAAGGTGAGTCGTAAACAGTGGGTTGTAGTTGTCGCAGCATTGATAGCGCTGGGCGCATGCGCTCAGTTGGGGTTTGACCGCTGGCAAGACTATTTGACCGTGCAAGAACAGCTGCGGCAACAAGCGCAGCCGCATAGCACGAACGTTCAATTGCAGGCGCGGATTAATGCCACGGCGCAGCTTGCCGATTTTCAAACTTTGGCAAGTACACAGATGGCCGGCCGCGGCCCAGGGCAAAGCGGGCATCAGCAAGCGATCGCTTATCTGCAACAGCGTCTGGCGGCGCTTGGTTTATCGCCGCTGCAAGCAACCAGCGATGCCAAGCAGCTGTTTCTGGCGCCGTATTCGACAGGGACTAACCTACTGGCGAAAATCGATGGCACCGACAACGCGGCCACAGCGATTGTGCTGACCGCTCATTATGATCACTTGGGTGTGGTGGGTGATAAAACCTATTTAGGCGCTGACGACAATGCATCCGGTGTTGCGGCTGTGCTGGCGATTGCCGACTACGTCAAAAAGCAGCCGCTGCGCCACACCTTGATTGTCGCCTTGGTGGATGAAGAAGAACGTGGACTGCTTGGCACACGCGCCTTGTTTACCGCGCAGCAGCTGGTCAATACCGCTGCGAAGCCGCTGCACCTGGCGTTTAACATCAACCTCGACATGCTCAGCCGCAATACCGACAACCAATTGTTTGTGGTAGGCAGTTGGGCATATCCGGAATTTGCCGACATCTTGACCACTGTGCAGCAAACTACGCCTATTCATCTGATCCAAGGCAATGACCGGCCTTGGTACATCGCAGGGCGCACGCCCGATTGGCGGGATGACAGTGACCATGGCGTATTTGCTGAACAGGGCATTGCCAATTGGTACTTCGGCGTACCGGATCATGCTGACTACCATCAACCGACCGATAGCGCCGACAAAGCCGACCGTGATTTTTACATCGCGGCAACGGAAGCTGTGCTTAGCGCGTTACGGGAATTAGATCAACGGTTGTAAATGCTCAAAAGCCAATGCCACAACGGCAAGGTCAAGAAGCTCAACAACAAACCGTAACCGACCAGCCCTGCCACTAAACGCGGGGCAAGCCCTGCCATCATCGCAATGGCGCCTGCAGAAATCATCGGTGGCATGGCGGCTTCAAACACCGCAACGTCCACCGCTTTGCCACTAAACCCAAGCAATAGACAGCCGATGAGCGCCAGTAGCGGCATCACCACTAACTTAATACTCAAGCCGGTTAGCAGAGGCGATACGCGTTCGCCGTGCCATTTAAACTGCAGTTGATAACCCACCGCAATCATGATCAAAGGCACCAGTGTGGCGGACAACGAATGCAATAAGCTGGCGAACATTGGCGGATAAGGCCATTGCTTGAGCACCAAACCAATACACAAGGCTAAAAACGGTGGAAAGGTCGCAACGCGCAGCAGCATGCTACGCCAGGTAACTTGGGGCTGATTTTCACCATAATATGCAGCCAAAATCGACGAGTAGGTGGCAAGTGCGACAAACGATCCTACTTGGTCATAGATCATGGCATAGGGCATCCAAGCTTCGCCAAACAGCGCTTGGATCATCGGAAACCCTAAAAAAGAGGTATTGCCCAGCGGTAGTACAATCAGCATGGCGGCGGTAGTGGCTCGATCCCAATGCAGTAAGCGGCTAAGCATGACAATCAGCACCACCACAATGGCCAATAACAGCCATGGTGTCAGGGCGGGGATCAGCAAAGCCCAGCTGAAGTGCAGCTGAGGTAACTTCTCAATAATGAGTGCAGGTAGCGCGACGTACAACACCAAGTTGTTGAGCACAACGGGGGTGTCAGCGCTGAATTTCGACACGCTGCGTAACGCCAAGCCAATACCTAGATAAATCAAAATAAACAGAAAATTTTCCACAAAACCCCCAACTTGCAGCGATAGGACTTTAACGCGACTTCGCTGTTTTGCCTATTGGACTTGCGTCGAAGTCGCAAACTTGCCGATTTTTAGGCAAAAGTCGCATCTGTCGCTGTCATCAGCTAGGCTGAATTAATACAGATGTTTGGAGCTGCATGTATGGCAACAAGCCGTTTTATTTCATTACGTTGGCGCATGTTGGCCCTCGTGGTATTGATCTTATTGCTGATGAGTTTTGCCGCAACTTGGGTGGCACGCTCGACCTACCTAAAAGTGATACAACAGCAACAGGCTGAGCAACTGCAACGAGCTGCCGACGACTGGGCTAAACGGGTGCGATTGCAACAGCAAGAACTACAACTGATCATCGAGCAACAAGCTCCGAACATTCTCGAGCAATCGGATACGACCAGCCTAACTAAATTTCTTTCTGGTTTTAAGTTATCAAATGTACTTATAAAACAATCAGATAGCACCATAACGATCTGGCCGGAACAGCAGCAACTTCGCTTGCATGCGGCCAGCATGTTTACCGATTTAGCGAAGGTGGGGATCGGCGTCATACACCTTGACGACAATCTACTGAATTGCGCTTATAACCCGCTTGGAGTCATTGCATGCCAACGTATAGACGTGAATAGCCAGCTAGATCCAGGCCAATTGCAGGTGCACCAAAGCGTTTGGTGGTTGCAAGGTGACCTGCTGCAACAACTGCAAGATAGCAGCCAGACGCAAGAAGCGGCAGTGTTGCAACAGCCACAGGTTGATGCAAGTTTTAATCAGCAACTGTGGCAACAGGTATCGTTATTAGGAGAAGGTGCGGCAGTCTATTGGCATGGTCAATTGGATGGTGCGCCGCTGCAGGAGCAAGCAGCCCAGTTAGTTAATAAAATCATGACGATATTCTTGTTAGTGCTAATGGTTAGCGTATTACTAGTGATTTCGCACAGTCGCGGCTTAATCAAACCTCTGCAAGCGCTACAAAGGTTTGCCAAAGCGGTCGGTCGCGGTGAATCCATTAAGTTGCATGACAAGTTTCGCAATGATGAAGTTGGGCAACTGTATCAACAGATGTTTGCGATGAAGCATGCGCTAACCGAGCGGCATCATCATTTACATTATCAAGCGACGCACGATGGCTTAACCGGCTTGGTGAATCGATTTGCCGCTGGACAACAATTAGAAACTAGCCTGTTGTCGCAGTCGTTGTGTCTATTGCAGTTCCGCGTCCAAAGTTTTAAGGAGATCAACGACAGTCTCGGTTTTGCCAGCGGCGATGAGATCTTGCACCAACTCGCCAGACGCATGAAAGAAATGCAGCCACAGCCGTTGTTGGCGGCGCGTTTTGACAGCGTGGAATTTCTGTTGGCGTTTCAACAGCAAGTCAATGATGAGCAATTACTACAAATCCTGCAAAGCTTGTCGCAAAACTACACGCTGGTACAAAGTAAATTGCAGCTGCGCTTAGGTGCCGGTTGTATCGACTTGCCGATGGGCGCTGATATCACGCACGGCTTACGTCAATTGAGCATTGCTACACAACAAGCCCAACGCGACGGTGTCAGCTTGGTGCGATACCACGAGGCGTTGGATGAAGCGCATAACCGGCAATTGTCGTTGATCCGGGATTTACCCGTTACATCCAACACCGATGAGTTTTTTGTGTTGTATCAACCGGTGGTGCGCTTGCGTGATGGCAAATGTTTAGGGGCAGAAGCGCTGATCCGTTGGCAGCATCCGCGTCTGGGGGTGGTGTCCCCCGTCGAATTTATTCCGATCGCCGAATATGCCGGGTGTATTCATGTGATCACGCAGTGGCTGGTCAATACGGTGGCGTCAGATCTTTCACGCTGGCAACGCCAAGGGTTGTCGCTCAAGGTCGGAGTGAATTTATCCGTGCACGATGTGCTCGACAGTGATTTACCCGAGCGTCTGGCGACGGCCTTAGTGCACCATCAAGTGGATCCTGAGCAATTGGTGTTGGAAGTGCGCGAAGATGTGGTGATGCACATGCCTGATCGGTCGATGCAAACCTTAAAACAGCTGCATCAACAGGGCAGCTTGCTAACGCTCGATAATTTCGGCAAAGGTCAGTCATCTCTTGCCTTCTTGAAAACGTTGCCGCTGCAACAGCTAAAAATTGACCGACACTTCATTACTAACCTCTGTCAAGACCAAAAGGACCAATTAATAGTCCGCACCACCATCGAGTTAGCTCATGCGATGGGGCAGATAGTGATCGCCGAAGGGGTTGAAGACGCGGCGACAGAAGTGCTGCTGAAACAGCTGAAATGCGACCTAGTGCAAGGGTATTTTTATGCCAAACCGCTGCCGCCGGCGGAGTTTATTCGTTGGGTTCAACAGCGTCAGCATGCTCCGCTGACGGCAGGGTTGTAAGCTCTTGTTGTCGCTTAAGTTGATCAAACCATTGAATTTTCTTCGCGCGAGCTTGCTGTTTCAGCTGATATTCGAGGCGCAGCGCCATCGATTTATCAGCGCAGGCGATCTGGTGCAGCACCACAAACGGGCCTTTTCCACGCAAAGCTTTTGCGCCACCTTGCAACTCGCCATTGTGTTGGCGCAAGCGACGAGCCGGATCTGTGCTAATGCCTGCATACAGCAAACCAGGTTGATTTTGCAGAAGATAAAGGTACCAGGTGCTCATGCTTGGTCCACCACAGGTTTCTGGTATACTGCCGGCCCTTTGCAACACCGACGAATATGAATATGCAATTTACTGATTTAGCATTGCATCCGGCCATCTTAGCGGCGTTGGACGCAAAAGGCTACCAAAGCCCGACGCCAATTCAAAGTCAAACCATCCCGTTGATTTTGCAAGGCAGTGATGTCTTGGGTGGCGCTCAAACGGGCACAGGCAAAACAGCCGCCTTTACCTTACCTATGTTGCAGCGGTTACTAGAGCAGCCCAAATCCCTGCAACCTCGGCAAGTGCGTTGCCTGATCTTAACGCCAACGCGCGAGCTGGCGCAGCAAGTCGCCGATAACGTGCAAAGTTACGGTCAGCATTTGCCGCTGCGTTATGCGGTATTTTACGGCGGTGTCTCGATTAATCCGCAATTAGATGCCGCAGAGCAAGGCATCGATATCTTGATTGCCACGCCCGGGCGTTTGTTAGACCACTTGCATCAACGCAGTTTAGATTTGTTCCAACTGGAGATCTTGGTGCTGGATGAAGCTGACCGGATGCTGGATATGGGCTTTATTCACGACATCAAACGCATCATGGCGAAACTGCCGGAAACACGGCAAACCTTGTTGTTTTCTGCCACCTTTTCCAAAGAAATTAAAGAGTTGGCGGATTCGCTGTTAAAGCAACCTGTGCTGGTGGAAGTGGCTCGAGCCAATTCGACGGCTAGCTCGGTTACCCAAATCGCCTATCGAGTGGATTCGCAGCGCAAACGTGAATTCGTATCGGAGCTGATTGGCAAAAAGAACTGGCAACAAGTGCTGATCTTCGTGCGTACCAAAACGGGGGCGGACCGGCTGTGTAAACAGTTGGCGCTGGATGGCATCGAAGCGCAGCCAATCCATGGCGATAAAAGCCAAGGCCATCGACTGAAAGTGCTGCAAGAATTTAAAGACAATCAGTTGCGTGTGCTGATTGCCACCGACATCGCAGCCCGTGGTTTAGACATCGATGACTTGCCGATTGTGATCAACTACGACATGCCGCATCAAGCCGAAGATTACGTGCATCGCATTGGCCGCACCGGTCGCGCCGGGAAAGAGGGCCATGCATTGAGTCTGGTAACACCCGATGATTTGCCGATGTTGCAAGCCATTGAAAAGCTGACGCATCAAGTGATCCAGCAACAGGTGTTGCCCGGTTACGAGCATGATCCAAGGTTTAACCACTCGTCAAAAGGCACCCATAAAGCCAATCCAGTGGACGATGGCTGGGATGATGTCAAACCGAAGAAAAAAGTCAGTAACAGCAGGAAGTTATCGCAAGAAAAAGCGCGTTTGCGCGCCGAGTTACTCGGCAAAAAACGCCCGCGCAACCCATAAAAAAACGCCGTCTGAGACGGCGTTTTTTTATCTGTAACTATTGGCCATGCACGGTTAGACCTGCGGGTCATCCATCGGTTGTTCCGGCGTTTGTAGTGTCAACTGATAAAACGCCAAATCGAGCCAGCGACCAAACTTAAACCCGGCTTGACTGATAGTGCCGCTGTGGGTAAAGCCCAACTTTTCATGCAAGGCGATGCTGGCGGCGTTTGCTGCATCAATACCGCCGACCAGTACATGCACTTGTTGCTGCTTGGCTGCGTCGATAATGGCGGCAAGCATCAAGCGACCCAAGCCTTTGCCATGATGGTCTGGGTGCACGTAAACCGAATGCTCGACCGTGTATTTAAATGCCGGAAAGGCCCGAAAGGTGCCGTAACTGGCAAAGGCCAGCAGCTCACCCGCGGTGTTTTTTAAGCCGATCACCGGAAAGTTGCCGGCAGCTTTGTTGGCAAACCAGGTTTGCATCACGGCCATGGTTCTCGGTTTGTATTCATACAGCGCCGTGGTCTGCAAAATGGCATAGTTAAAAATGCCGAGCATCGACTCGGCATCTTGGTCATACGTCAGGTTAACGAGACGAATATCGTCCATACAAACTCCGTTAGGTACGATAAAGCGTTTTGATTAAATGAAACCCAAACTGGGTTTTCACCGGGCCGTGTACTTCGAGCACAGCTTTGCGAAACACCACGTCATCAAAGGCTTTAACCATCTGACCTGGGCGAAACTCGCCCAAATCACCGCCTTTTTTTCCAGAAGGGCACAATGAATGTTTGCGTGCCAGTTCTTGGAAATTCGCCCCCTTGGCAATTTGTTCTTTCAGACGTTCCGCTTCTTGTTGAGTTTTTACCAAAATATGGCAGGCGCAGGCTTTGGCCATCACAGGCTCCTCACGACTTCTAGACAAGGGGAAGCTGCGCAGTGTAATTGAATTTACTCATTCACAAAAGTAGGCAATTTCGCCTTTTATCGCTGCAACTTCGCTTTTTTTTGCGGCTGGTAACCGCTACAGTGGTAACTGATTGTTTATAAAAATAAAACAAGGAGAAACAGCAATGTGGAAGTGGCTCAAGCGGTTATTGCTCGCCGCAGTGGTCGCCTTGACGGTGTTAATCGTCAACGGCGTGTGGTTTAAACCTTTTTCAATCCGCGTATTTTACGAACGAGTGTTTCTGGAGTTCGCTCTGGAAAGTCCGGAACTGTTAACCAGTTTGCATTTGCTCGAAGGCCTCGGCATTCGTGGGCACAACGCAAAACTGGATGATCGCTCACAACAAGCGGCCGATGCACAGTTGGCGCAACTCAAACAAAACCTCGATATGCTGCACAGTTACGACACTAGCAGCATGACCGAAGATGAAAAGCTCAGTTATGACATGCTGGATTGGTTCTTAACCGAGCAGGTCGCGGGTGCCGACAAATTCCGTTATCACAGTTACCCGGTCAACCAACTGTTTGGCGTGCAAGGCGAATTGCCAAAGTTTATGGTCAACAACCATCAACTGAATGACCAACAAGACGCAGAAATGTATGTGCAGCGCTTAAACGAGTTCAAACGTGTGCTCGGTGAAGTGGTCACTGACATGAATATTCGAGCGCAAAAAGGCGTAGTGCCACCACGTTTTGTGCTGGAGAAAGTCAAAGAGCAAGTCGACGGCTTGGTCAAAGGTCCGGTTGAAGAGCAGTTGCTGTACAAGCATTTTGTCGACAGCATTGGCAAAATTGACAGTATTCCGGCCGACAAAAAAACGCAGCTCGCGGCCAGCGCGAAACAAGCGATGGAACAATCGGTCAATCCTGGTTATCAGCAATTAAGTGGTTACTTGGCCGATAACATCAGCCGCGCCACCACCGACGATGGTGTGTGGAAACTGCCTGACGGCGATGCGTATTATGCCTACATGCTGCGTCAGCACACCACGACTGACTTAACGCCAGAGCAAATCCATCAACTAGGGTTGTCTGAAGTTGCGCGTATTCAGGCGCAAATGAAAGACATCCTGCATGCGCAAGGCGTGCAAGGGGATGATGTCGCCACCATGATGAAACAGCTTGGTGATGACAATCGTTTCTTGTATCCAGATACCAAAGAAGCGCGTGAGCAAATCCTGAAAGATTACGACAGCATCTTAAAAGACATCACAGCGCGGTTAGACCCTGCGTTTCGTTTGCGCCCGAAAGCGCCGATGGAAGTGCGTCGGGTGCCAGAATTTGCCGAAAAAACGTCTCCAGGCGCCTACTATGAAGCCCCGGCGATGGACGGCTCACGTCCAGGTGTATTCTATGCCAATTTGTACGATATCAAAGCCACGCCAAAATTCAGTATGAAAACGCTGGCGGTGCATGAAGGGATCCCAGGACACCATTTCCAAATCGCCATTCAACAAGAACTGCAAGGCGTGCCGACGTTCCGTAAATTGTTGCCCTTTACCGTCTACGCCGAAGGCTGGGCACTGTACACCGAGCGTTTGATGGCGGAACTTGGCTTGTACAAAGATGACCCGTACGGAGATTTAGGGCGCTTGCAAGACGAATTGTTCCGTGCCATTCGGTTGGTGGTCGATACGGGGCTGCACTACAAACGCTGGACTCGCGAAGAAGCTATTGCCTATATGTCGAATAACTCAGGTATTGCTGCAAGCGACGTGCAAGCCGAGATCGAGCGTTACATCGTGATGCCAGGCCAAGCCTGTGCGTACAAAATTGGTATGCTCAAGCTGTTAGAACTGCGTGAAAAAGCCAAAGCTGAATTAGGCGATAAGTTTAATCTGCAGGATTACCATGAAGTGGTGTTGAAAAACGGTTCTATGCCGATCGCCATTTTAGAGCGCGTAGTTAATCGCTACATTGCCGAGAAAAAAGCACAGTAACTGCAAGACCAATAAAAAAGGCGCC